>DATJOO010000088.1:0-198595 GCA_035506955.1 Verrucomicrobiia bacterium | reverse complement strand
TTCGATGTGCTTCTTGTAGATATCGCGATAGCCGTCAACGGTAGATTGTTCCATGTGCAATTCGTTGCCAGCCGGAATCTGTATCCGTTGTTGGCAGCGCTGCCAATACTGCTGTTCGATGAACACGCCCAAACCGATTGTGCCTGTTGTGATAGCATGCTGCTGATTGACAGGCGCAAGATACTGCGCAATCTTATTTGCATATTTCTTACGGAGAAATTCGAGGTCGGCTGCTGTACCGCGTAGTGGGTGCTCGTCATATCGGCATAGGATTTTTGGCACCCGTACCCGCTTACCGTTGCGGTCTTCGTAGATGCGTAGGACCCAATTGGGTCCCTTGTGGGCTATTTGGCCTTCCTGATTTCTTGGGCGCATTATTTAAGCTCCTCTAGGTCCCGAAACCAATTCAATCGGGACCCACAGTACACCAATAATAGCTTAAAATAAGGCTCATTTGTAAACTGACTGGCGGACTCATAATCCGTTGGTCGTAGGTTCAAATCCTACCGGGCCCACCAAAACTCTAAGGCCGTCGCTGCCAAATCGAGATCATGCGGAACTTCAATACGGGTTCATATTTGTTGGCGATGTAATCATCTAGCAGCTTCACGCCTGTGCTTTTAGAGCTGTCGTTTGGCTCGCGCGTCAATTCGGTCTCTCGCGACAAGACGATATAGGGCGGTGCGCTCGCGTCCAGCTCTCGGGTCATTTCAGCCTGCACTGCATAACTGTTTTGTAATCCGGGGTCGAAGTGAGCCCAGCGGGTTGCAGGCATTCGCTGAGTAGCGAAGTAGATAAGCATGTCATTCGCATAAATGCGGTCATGTTCGGGAACGCCGCTAAAAAGGGTTTGATCTGGTCGGGTGTGGTCGATAATGAACTCGATGGTGCGGATGCGATAGTCTTCCGGCAAGAAACAAACTCCTACCGTGAGGGGACTTCGGAACTTGCACCAGCCAGGATCGTTACTTGCCCGCGAGCCCATTACTATGCTCTGTAGCACGGATAGCCGTTGCGTATAGAGCAGTCTGGTCTGGCGCAAAGCTGAACGCCCCGCGGTCAGAAAGAAAAACAACGCGAGAAGCAGCGCTAGCGCTCTGGCCGCGCGGTTCAACTGGGAACGGTACTCGTAGAGTACGGCAAGCAACGGTGCGGATGAGACGATGGCAGCGTACATGTGTGTCGGGTGCACCCGAATCAGCCCCTTGGAGTACATGAGCGCGGTGAGCCCGGCAAAGGTCAGCAAAAACGCGTTCCATTCTTCCAATTTCTCGTCGCGCCGGATGCGCCAGAAATGAGCAGCAACCGCATAAAGCGAAACGGCAGCAATCGCGGCGGGAAGATAGATTTCCAAGTTATCCAACCGACTCCAGCGAATCTTTGGGAAGGGCAGATTTCGAGTGTGTGGGTAATACTTCGCCGAATAAATAATGACGTCGTTCACGAATGGGTGGATCGCGGCAACCGACAGGTACCAGAGCGATAGTGGGAGAACTACCAGAGCAAAACCAAGCAAGTAACGGCAACAGTTTTTGAGCAGAGGGCGTAGGCGGTTGGGCTCGCCCCTATGTCGGGCAAATTCGCGAATCGCGATGAGAACAAGGTTCAAGCCCAGAAGACCGATGCCGATATCGTAGCGAAACACGCCGGCAATCCCAGCGAGAACTCCGGCGGCGAACAACCGATTGGAGGACACCTCCCTGGTAAAAACGGGAACGAGGAAAGCAGAGACGATTAATCCAAGCAGCAAAGCCGGTACGATCGCGGCTGCGGTTACATCGATGCTGAATACCCACATCAGCGCCAAAAAAGCGCCGCAGAGAGCGAGCAATCTGCGGCAATACAACGCAGTAGCTGCAAACATGAATGAAACGATGAGCGACTTGATGAAATGTCGTAGAGACGCTCCACAAGAAGCGATTGCCCAAAGGCCTTAAACAATCCGGCAAGTAGGTAGAATTGAGCCGGCCCGTAATTCACGTAGAAATCCCGGCGCGGGATTTGTCCGGAGGCCACCCTCATGGCATCTGTCACGATAATGCCTTCGTCGTACCACCCCGGATACCGAGTCATAAACAAAAATAGGAACAGATAGGACAGCACAAATACGACCGTTGCAAGTGCGAGAGTCCCTCGGACGTGAACGGGGCTCGAAGTCGCTGCTACATACGCGGTGCTCGGTGGGCGGGGCATTTCTGAAAAGCCGGTGCTGGCGCCAGGGGAGTCGAAGGAACTGGGCATTACCGCGAAGTGTCCTTTGGCAAGAAACTGGGCGCGCCTGAGGACCGCCCGATCAACAAAACGAAGTGGCGTAGGGTGGGATCGTAGGCCCTTTGAGAGTCATACCTAGAGTCGTAAGGCATTTCAACGGCAGGATTTGCGTGGATAGCTATTATTGCGCAACAAGCGGAGGCTCTATTTTGGTTATCGCTCAAAGGAATGTCAATGTGCTGGAGGGGAAGCGGTGAAAGTAGCGCGAAAGAGCGGTAGAAAAAGTTGACGGTCGAATCTAACGCCGCATCAAAGCGTTGCAGCGGGAGGCCGGTGGTCGAGGACGGCGAGGGTGGTTCGAGTTATGAAGAAAACGTTCGATGCGGTTGTGATTGGATGCGGACAATCGGGACCATTTTTGGCTGTGCGGATAGCGAACAGCGGGAAACGGGTCGCGATTGTGGAAAGAGGCCGATTCGGGGGAACGTGTGTGAACACCGGGTGCATCCCCACCAAGACACTGGTCGCGTCAGCGGAAGTCGCACATCAGGCGCGGCGAGCAGGAGAATTTGGAGTGGAAGTGGCGGGGCGCATAGGCGTCGACATGAAGCGAGTTAAAGCGCGCAAGGATGAAATTACGGGGGAATCCAGGACTGGATTGGAATCGTGGCTGAGGGGCACGGAGAATTGCACGGTTTATCAGGGGCAGGCGAGATTCGAATCGCGGCACGAAATCCGAGTGGGCGAAGAGTTATTGTCGGCGCCGCAAATTTTCATCAACGTGGGAGCCCGTGCAACCATACCGACCCTGCCGGGAGTGAAGGACACGCCCTATCTGACAAATTCCAGCCTTTTGGAACTGGAGACTCTACCGCGGCACCTTGTGATTGTCGGCGGCGGCTACGTTGGGTTGGAATTCGGGCAGATTTTCCGGAGATTTGGAAGTGAGGTGAGCATTATCGAAAGGGCGGCGCGTCTTGTCGGCCATGAAGACGAGGATGTGTCCACGGAAGTACAGGCGATATTGGAGCGCGAAGGCATCCACGTGCGGGTCAAGGCAGAGTGCATCGAATTGCTGAAGCGTGGCGAAGAAGTCGGAGCGCACATGGACTGCCTGGAAGGGGCGCCGGAGATCATGGGTTCGCATTTATTGTTGGCGATGGGACGGACGCCGAACACGTCGGATCTTGGATTGGAAAAGGCAGGAGTGGCGCGGGATGCGCATGGCTACATTGTGGTGGACGATCAACTACGGACCAATGTTGAGGGGATCTGGGCGCTGGGGGATTGTAATGGGCGGGGCGGATTCACACATACGTCGTACAACGATTTTGAGATCGTTGCGGGCAACCTGTTGGATCACGAAACGCGCAGGGTGTCGGACCGAATCAAAGCGTATAACCTCTATGTCGATCCGCCGCTGGGCCGGTGCGGGATGACGGAGCGGGAGGCGCGCGCGTCTGGACGGCGCGTGCTAAGAGGCATGCGACCGATGACGCGAGTAGGCCGGGCTGTCGAAAAGGGTGAGACTCAGGGATTCATGAAAGTGTTGGTGGACGGAGATTCGAAAGAGATCCTGGGGGCGACCATTCTGGGAACCGGCGGGGATGAGGTAATTCATTGCGTGCTGGATATGATGTACGCGCGGGCGCCATATACGGTACTGCAGCGAGCTATGCACATTCATCCCACGGTATCGGAATTGATCCCTACACTGCTCGATGAATTGAAACCTCTTTAAGACAAACGCTGGAAATTAAACGTAGGGCCGGTGCCGCACACGTCGCAGTTCATTGCGGTAGCCAGACAGAATCTCGCCGACGACACCGCCGAGCCGAGTGGCGACCACGGTCATAAGCGCACCTTTCAAGGCGTCATAACGACGGCCACCATCGCCATCGACCGGCGACGAGCTCGCGGCATTGATTCGTTCTGTGTTGGGGCTCTTGTCGGCTAAATCATCGCGACCTCCGTTATCGCGGTAATGCCGGCGCCGGGAACGGCCCGAAGAAATCAGTGCAGAGGCAAACAAACCCCCACCAAAAGCGACGGCCAGCATGGTCATGGGACGCTCGTCAAACTGTGCGCGCCAGTCGAAGACGCTTTTGACCTTGTCCTGGAGTTCGCTAAAGTTTTCGTTCAGATTCTCGCGGGTCTCATCGATCTGCTGTTTTATCTGATCTGGTCTTTCGCCCATTGCACGTTCTCCTTCATGGTCTCCACAGTTTTCTCGGGGACGGGTTGAATCTGTTTCAATTTGTTGCGTCCGGTAGCGACCAAGATGGCAGCAGCGACAATTAAAACTGCGGAAACAATCAACGCCGCCAACCAAACGGACAGTGCGAGCGAAAGAGCATAAACGATCGCCAGGAGCAGGAAACCAATTCCGTAAAAACCGAGGATGGCTCCAGCGGCTAAGGTGGTCGCAGGCTTTGCGGCGCGGTCGGCTTTTTCTTTCAGTTCCGCGCGCGCGAGGCGAAATTCGGAGCGAATGATCTGTTGGAGGTTGCCGACAATGTCTTGTAACACATCGGCCACCGAGCGTTGGCTTGGCACGGTGCCCATGACAACTCCTGAGACAACCCTAACGGCGTAGACCGCGACCGGCGATGAAACCCAAAACGGCCGCAACGACCAGAGATTGGACGGGATAGCGCTTAATCAGCCCTTGTACATCGCGTACGGCGCTATCGAGATCGGTTTCGAGCACATAATCGGCGGTAGCGTGAAGCTTGTCCGCGGCGATGTGACCGTATTCGGAGAATTGATCAACCCCGGAATCCACGGTATTGGCGGTGCGGTGAAGCGCGCCCGCAGTTGACTCGCGACTCGTATCCAATTTGTTAGCCGCCTTGCGGCCGAATTCATCGAGGGCATCCTTTGCGTCGGCAGCCTTCTCTGCGAGTGTCCTCTTCATGCGGGCGGCAGTTGCGGAACCTGAAGAAGGATTCGAAGTGTCCGCAGCAGATTCTCGGTTATTAGCATCCATGTTGCTACTCCTCTCGTGAGCTTTCTTTCCCGGCGCCCGCGGGTGTCAGGACGACGAGCAATGCGTTTCCACATCCAAGGCTAGGTGGAGGAATAAAACGAGACCATACGGTAAACGGCGTAGGGGCTGGGCGATAAGAATGGATAGGGCCGTGGCCGGGTAGGCCCGGGCAAGGCAGGAGGGCGGGGCGCCACCAGCTAAAGAAGTGTGTTATGCTCAGCGCTGTTGTCGGACAGTTTTGCCTCCCAGGTCAGGGCCCGCCCAGGCATTCGCCCGGATCAATAATTAAAATAAATCAGCGCGAAAGTGTACGTTCCTGACTGAACAAAGGGATGTGAGGAATCATGAAATACGTTCGAACGTCTTTTGCGTGGCTGTGCTCCTTCTCGATGCTGCTTGCACCGCTCGGCATGGAAGGCTGCAGCTCAAAGGGGAGTCAAGGAGTAACCGTCGGCCCGGATGCAGCGCAGCCAACCGGGGGACAAGCACAAGGACAGGCGCCGGACCAAGGATCGGCGCAGCAAGCATCGACGGCATCGTACAGCAATCCACAACAGCCTGCAGATCAAAGCCAAGGACAACAACCTGCCCAATTGCCAGATGTAAACCTGACCCCCGCAGGGTTAGACGAGTTGCTGGCGCCGATCGCGCTCTATCCCGACCCGGTAGTGGCGGTGATGCTGCAGGCGGCGGTCGATCCGCAACAAGTCATGGATGGCGGCAACTGGCTGGCATTAGATCAAAATCAGAATTTGAAAGAAGCTGCGCTGGACCAAGCTTCGAAGGCGGCCGGGTTTACACCGGTGATGCAGGCGCTGCTGCACTACCCCACAGTAGTGGACATGATGTGCACTCAGTTCGACTGGACTAAACAGTTGGGCGCCGCATATGAGGCCGATCCACGAGCGGTGCTGGATTCGGTGCAGCGGTTGCGCGCGGTGGCAGTGGATAATGGCGCGCTGAAAAGCTCGTCGCAAATGAAAGTGGACGTCACGCAACAGCAGGGGCAACAAGTGGTGCAACTGGAACCAACGAATCCGAAGGTAGTGTATGTACCGCAATACGATCCGCAGCAAGTATTTAGTACCACAACGACAACCACCAATGCCAACGGAACGACCACTACCACGACAACCACAAATGCACCAGCAACGAGTTCCAGCAATACCGTGGTGGTGCAGCAGCAGCCACAGCAGCAGTCGGGGGTCAGCACAGGTACGGCGGTGATGATCGGATTGCTCTCGTTCGGAGCAGGCATCGCGCTGGGAGCGGCGATCAATAATAACAATTATTACTATCCGGCATGGGGATATGGCGGGGTGTATTACGGCGGGCGTCCTTATTATCCACCGCCTTACTATCCGCATTACGGTCCAGGTTGGGGACCCGCATACGGCTATAACCGGCCGGTCCACTACGGCAACAACAACATCTACATTAACAACAATAATTACTACAACCGCTTCAACAATAACGCGAACCTGCGTCCGAACTACAAACCAATGCCGGTGCACTATAACAACAGGCCCAACGGAGTGTATGCGAACAGCATGGGCAATCGTCCGGGAGCCGACAAGGGGGTGAACTACACACGTCCGGCGAATCCGCCGAACCGGCCGGGAAACAATTACGCTGGCAACAACAATGTGCAGCCACGTCCGGGGACGCCGCAGCAACGGCCCGGGGGAAACGCGCCGAACAACAATAATAATTGGAAAGGGCAAACGACTTACCAGGGCCGTCAACCTGGAACGAGTAACACGCAGAATCGTCCGAATACCGGCAACATGCAAGGGCGGCCTGGAGGAGGCGCGAATACTGGAGCGACCACGCGGCCGGCTCCGGGCGGAAACAATCAGTTTGGGAATCGGCCTGTTGATCGCGGCTACGGACAAGCGACAACGGGCCGGCAAAACGTGAACAACACGAATCCCGCGACGCGGCCATCGCCCGGTGCTGGCAATACTTCGAGACCAGCGCCCGGCACTGCAGCAACAACGCGTCCGGCTTCTGGGAATGCTTCGGGGAGCCGGCCAACACCGACGACGCAACCCGCCACACGTCCCGCGCCGCAACAAACGAACCGGCCGCAAACGCAACACCAAGGCGGAGGAGCATTTGGAGGAGCAAGCAACCCCAGTGCGGACCGCGCAGCGGGGAATCGTGGTCGAGCCAGCATGGGAGCGCCTCAACAACACAACGGCGGCAATAGACAGGCGCCAGCGAGGAAAAAGTAGCCATGAAAATCGCGAAAATTGGAACGGTGCTCGGAATTTGGCTGATGCTAGCTGGCGCGGCGTGTTGGGCAACCGAACAAAAGACGTTCGCGACGCCCGCAGAAGCGGTGCATGCCCTCATGGCGGCGACAGAGGCGGGCGACCAGGATGCCTTGCTGGCGATTTTCGGCGACGACGGCAAGGAGCTTGTCGATTCGGGCGATGCGGTTCAGGACAAAGCTGGGCGCGAGGCGTTCGTAAAGGCGTACAAGACGAAACACGCGATCGTAAGGGTGGACGAAAATACCCGCACGTTGCAAGTCGGGGCGAAGGACTGGCAACTGCCGATCCCCATTGTGCAGCAAGACGGAAAATGGCGCTTCGACACAGCGGCGGGAAAACAAGAATTGCTGTACCGGCGGATTGGGTCTAATGAATTGGGAGCGATCGCCGCTTGCCGCGGATTTATTGCCGCGCAAACGGATTATGCCTCGGTCGGACACGATGGTCTGCCGGCGGGGATCTATGCGCGCAGGATCGTCAGCGAACCCGGAAAGCAGAACGGATTGTATTGGGAAGCGAAAGAAGGTGAGGCGGAGAGTCCACTAGGTCCGTTTATGGCCGAGGCGAGCGATGAAGGCTATTCGAATCGGAAAGATCCTTATCACGGCTACTATTACCGCATCTTGAAGGCGCAAGGTTCGGCGGCACCGGGAGGGGCGAAGAGTTACCTGGACGGCGATGTGTTAAAAGGTGGCGTCGCTCTCGTGGCGTATCCGGCGCAATACCGAAGCAGCGGGGTAATGACGTTCATCATCAATCAGACTGGCATTGTCTATCAGAAAGACTTGGGCGAGAGCACCGCGGACGTGGCCAAAGCCATGACCGAATACAATCCGGACTCTTCGTGGAAAAAAGTCACCGACTAGAATTTTCGCTATTGGAGTGTTGCTCTACTTGGCCGTCGAGAGATAAGGCACAAATCCGAGTGTCTTGGTACGTAGTTTATAAACGGATTTTGTTGCAGTGATGTAGAGAGTGCCGTAGTCCGGATCTCCCCAGGCCAGATTGGCGGGCTGTTCCGGCATAACAATGGTGCCGAGATGAGTGCCGTCGGGCGACCATACCCAAAGTCCTTCGGGACCGGTGACGAATAGATTTCCGCTGCGATCGAGCTTCATGCCGTCGGGCACGCCACCCTTTTTGGGGCCAGCCTCGCTCGCGAAAATCCGCCCATTGCTGATCGTGCCATCGGGTTGAAAATCGTAAACGCGAATATTCCGCTGCTCGCTGTCGTCTACATAGAATTTCTTGCCATCGGGAGCGAAGGCCAAGCCATTGGGTTGGGAGAGCTCTTTCGTGAGCAAACGAACCTCGCCGTTGGCATCGAGGCGGTAGACGCCCTGAAAAGGAATTTCCTGTTTCTCGCCTTGTGGCAGATCGAGTGTGGGATCCGTAAAATAAATGGCGCCATCAGGACCGATGACCACATCATTGGGGCTGTTGAAGCGCTTGCCTTCGAAGCGATCGGCTAAGACTTTGTACGTGCCGTCGGGCGCGATGCGAATGATAGCGCGGAGTACGCTTGCGCAGTCAATCAGGTTCTGGCTGCGGTCGTAAGTATTTCCATCGGGATCGCCGAGAGCAATCAACTCTTGCTTATGGCCGTCGGGATAGACTCGATAGATCTTGTTGATCTCTTCGTCGGAGACGTAAACGAATCCGGCTTTGTCCCACACGGGACCCTCGGTGAAGCCGAAACCGGTGGCGAGAGTTTGCAGTTTGGCATCTCGCGCGAAAAGATTCCAAAATTGCGAAGTCTCCGGGCGCAACTGAAACTCGCGGGCGGGTCTCGTTTCTTGCGCTCCGTTTCCCGGAATGCAGATTCCGGCGATGAGCAATGCGGCGGCTATGCGAAGGATTTGTGTCATCTGTAAGGTCCTATTCGTCGTCCTCGTCTTTCAGGTTGGTTTTGCCTGTTTTTGCAACGGTGATGATGAAATTTACGAGGTCGTCCAATTCCGCAGGTTTTAGAGTCGCAGCGTAATCGGTTGGCATGATGGGTTGCGGAAGGAATTCCTTTTTGGCGACGTCGAATCTGGTCAGAAAATGAAAGGTGCCGTCGCGGGATTGCAGCTGGATGGAGAAATTATCTTCGTTGCGAATAATACCGGCGAATTGTTGTGAATCGCGCATGGTAATCACCGCGGTTTTGTTGGATTTGCTGGCGGGATCAGGGTGCAGGATGCTGCTGCGAATTTCCAGCGGAGATAGAGTGGCGCCATAAGTGGAAAGATCCCGGCCCAGGAAACCGCCCGCACCCTGCATGGTGTGACACTCCGAACAGCGTGCCTTGCCGAAGAAAAGAGTTTTGCCATTACGAGGGTCGCCAGGCAGCGCAGCGGCGGTACTCTTGCCTTGCAACGCGCGGAGATAAGCGACCAATCCTTGCAGCTTTGTGGTGCCAAAGGATTCGAAAGGAGGCATTCCCGCGGTTGGTCTACCTCCCCGAAGAATCTGCAGAAGGTCGGCGTCGGAGAGTTGAACGATTTGCGGGCGCGTAGAGATGTCTGGGCCACGTTCGCCTCCGCGGCCGTCGAGGCCATGGCAGCCAGCGCAGACGGATTCAAAAATTTGGCGTGCTTCGTTTGTTGTTGGGATGGTGGTCTGGGTTTGCCCGGGATCAGTTGAGGCCTGCGCGAAAGCGATCTGCAGGAAACAACATGCCAGGAGGCAAAAAAGTGGGAGCAGGAGAGAATTGCGGGGTTTTGGTCGTTGCGCTGGGAGCACGGATTGTCGAGCGAATGAAAGAGTCATGTGATCAACCGGGCCACAGCACCGGCAGTTGATTGAGGTGTGCCGGTGCGGGCGCGGGGGCTTGGCTAAAACAGGAACTTCGCGGCGATTTGGATGATGCGCGGGTTGCGCGCGCCGGTAACCACGCCGAAGTTGCCGCCCTCATTAGCCCCGTCGACAATCACTGGTAACCCGGCATTGATCAGGCCGCTCGGATTGAAGAACTGCGCGTGATTCCAGATGTTGAAGGCCTCGAAGCGCAGCTGAAGGGATTTGCTTTCGGTGATGTTGGTGTTTTTGAGCAGGGCCATGTCCCAGTTGTTCAAGCCCGGACCGTGAAAGAATTGGCGATTGGCGTTGCCAAGTTGACCGACCTGTTCGAACGTGAAGGCATTCGGATTGATGTACGGCAGGCCAGAACGAGGATTCTTGTTTCCGTAAACTCCGCCGCTGTTTGGGACAAGCTCCGGCGTATCGAGCGGAGCGGCCTGAACACCAAGTAAGGAGTTGTCATCGTTTTCTGAGAGTGCGATGGGTAAGCCCGTCGCGTAAGTGGTGATGCCGGAGACAGACCAACCGCCGAGTAAGCGAGTGCTCACGGGACCCCCGGCATGGAAGGCTTTGTCGAGTAAGAGGTTAAAGGTATAGCTAGCTACGAAGTTATTAGTGGTGTCGTACAAGCAGAGCGAGCGGCTAATTCTGGGATCGATTGGATTGGTCGAGACCTGCAAGCCGGAAGAATTGTCCATGCATTTGGAGAAGGTGTAGCCGACGAGCAGGTCAGCGCGAGCGCTGTTGTGGCGCACATTGATTTGCAGTGAGTTGTAAGCCGAATTGGCTGATTCCTGTTCATAAGGATTGCTGCCGAAGTAGAAAGGATTAAGTACGGTGCGAGTACCGGTGAGCACGTTGTTGGTTCCGGGCGCATAAAAAACTGGAATACCTGCGGGAGGCGTGACACCAGCAGCGAGCTGGTATTGGTTATTTTCTCCATACGGACCGCAGGGACTCACGCCGGGCGCCAGATTCGCCGGATTGCTCAAGAACTGGCAAAGGGCAGGACTGCCGGGATTGGCTTCCACAGCGGTGATCAGGCGATGGCCTTGGTTGCCGACATAGCTGGTGGTCAAGACCGTATCGGCGCCAAACTGTCTCTGCACGGACAGTTCATAGTGCTCCGAGTAAGGGAGTTGGTTCTTGTGATAGAAAACCCAGCCGTACGAAATAGGCTCGACGTTTTCCCACGGAAAAGTGGTGTCGGGATTTTTGGGCCCGACATTGGTGGGAGGAAAAACAAACGGGAAAGGATTGCCACCGGAAACGGTTTCAACTTGCCCGTTGCTAAGCGACAAATACGGAGATTCAAAAACTGGTGGGGAGACGGAGCCCCAATAGATTCCGTACGGTGGGTCGCCCACTTCGAGAAATTGGCTCAGATCCTCGACGGACGTGTAGTACATGCCCCAGCCAGCGCGAATACTGGTCTTGCCTGGTCCGCCGAAAATCGAGCCGAGCAAACCGTCGGTGGCGGTTGGAGAATAAGCTAAGCCGAGCCGCGGGGAGACGGCGCCGTAGTAAACAGGAGCGAGGGTGCGAGGCACGCCGGGATCGCCGGGAACCAACCAGCCTTCGGGAGCGCCAGGAAAGACCACAGATTGGACACCGGGAATGATGGTTTCGGTCTTGTTCTGAGTGTCGTAATAGGGTGTGCTGATTTCGTAGCGCAAGCCAAGATTCAAAGTGAGACTGGGTTTGACGCGCCAGCTGTCTTGCACGAAAAGGCCAAGATATTGCGTGCGGGAGTCCAGTATTTGACGGCTGGCCTGAGTAAACGAAGCGGGCGCACCGAGTAAGAAGTCAGCGAAATCGGAGCCGGATTCGGTGCCATTAAATTGGTACAACCCGTTTTCGCTGTTGAGATTGCGTTCGTTGATTTGGTCGTAGTGATAACCGCCGCCGAATTTGAAAGTGTGAGTTCCCACGATCTTGGTGAACACATCCTGCCACTGAAAAGTGTTGTTGTACTGACCGACGGTGTCATCGGGAATGCCGATGCTGAAGTTATTGAAGGAAACTGACGGAATGCCTTCAAACGCTGGATACACTGGTCCCACGCCACCGTTAAAGGAACATCCCGGAGGGGCATTGTTCGCAGGGCAGTTCGGGACGGTAAAGCCCAGCGATTGGAGGGAAGGACCCAAGCCGCCTTGGGGCTGGAAGAGATTGACAGCGTTTCGGGTATAGCTGAAGGTAAATACGTTGACGCTGGTAGCGCCGAAATTCTTGGTGTCGCTGAGTTGGATAAGTTGTGCGCGTCCAGTCGAGAGCGAATTGAAGCCGGGGACCGTTGCACCGCCGTTGGGATAAGCATCGTTTTCGAGATAGTCATCAATAAAGTAATAGCCGGAAAGCATGCCGAATCGCGTGTTGTAGTCGATACGAGCTCCGCCTTTGTTGTCGTTCAAGGTGTTGTTGAACGCCGAGGTGGAATAGTAACCGGCGGAAGTGTTGGCCGTGGGGATGTACGGCAATAAGTTGGCACTGACGGGCGACCAGGCGCTTTGCGGTATGACGCCAGTGGGGAATACGCATCCTGTGTTATTCGCCGCGTTCGGATTTGTTGAGGTGCATTGCGGAGACCAATACGGCTCTCCGGCGACAACCTGTTGGCCAGGACTGCTGGCTTGCAAGCGATTCTGAAGGATACCGGCCCAATAACTGCTGCTCACATTGCCGACCGTCTGCCCTTGTGCCACTAAGGACTGAAAAAGATCAAGGACGTTACCGGTGCGGTCCGCGTCGGAAGGGACTAACGCGTTGATGGTGCTTCCGGTGGTCTGCCGGGTGCCCTGGTAATCAAAGAAGAAGAAAAGTTTATCTTTCTTAATCGGTCCGCCTACCGTACCGCCAAATTGATTCTGGTCGAATTTTCCCTTCGGACCGGTGGAGGCGGGGTTGTAGAAATTGCGGGCATCAAGATCGGTATTGCGGAAGAATTCAAAGGCGCTTCCGTGAATGTCGTTAGTGCCGGACTTGGTGGCGACGTTGATCTGGCCGCCGCTGAAATTTCCGTACTCGGCGTCAAAGTTGTTGGTGATGATGCGGAATTCCGCGATGGCGTCAAGGTTAGGGACGATGGAGGTGCCGTTGTTCTTGCCTTCCTCCACGTTTGCTCCGTTCACCATGAAGCCATTTGCGGCTTCCCGCTGGCCATTCACGGATTGATTGCCGGAATTGAGGCCGGCCCCGCCGCTCGCCCCAGGAGCACCGGAAGGGGAGCGATCGTTGAGTCCGGGGGCTTGTGAACCGTAAGCGGAAGGCACCACGCCGGGCTGTAGCGAGAGCAAATCCGTATAGGCGCGGCCATTCAAAGGCACACTGGTCATGCGGTTGCCGCTGATGACTTCGCCCATCTGAGTGCTCTGCGTCTCCACTTGCACGGCATTGGCATTCACTTCGATATGTTCGGAAGCCGAGCCGACTTGCAGGGTGACATCAACTTTCACAGTGGAGTTAGCGTCGACGGTGATATTGGTCTGGCGAAATACCTTGAAACCTGGGCCGTGCACTTCGACGTCGTAGGCGCCAATAGGTAGCGTGGGGAAGTTATAGAAGCCTTTGGAGTCCGTGACCGTCTCAGTACGAATACCAGTATTCGTTTCGATGGCGGTGACTTGTGCGCCGGAAACCACGGCGCCGCTCGGGTCGGTTACGATTCCGGAAATGCTACCAGTGATAGCGGCCCACGCCAGAGAACCAAAGAACAAGGCCAGAAGAAAAAGAAGTATGCAACGCGAGCGAACCTGCATAGCTACACCCCTCTAGTTAAGTTGCACCGTTATTGAGCACAGCGAAGGATTCCGCCGGTTCAAGCACCTCGCCCCGTGGAGTTCTGAAATACCTTATCGCGCAGAGGGTGTCAACCGAATTCTGAAAGACGAACTTCGTATTTACATTGGCTTAAATCGATTCAAAAATGTTTTGTAGGGAGGCTCCGTGGTGGTAAAGTCCTGTTCGATTGGAGAAGGAGGAGCCATGCTGAAGCGCCATTCGTTCATTTCCTTGCGATTTGTAGGCAAGGTGTCGGTTGGCCTGGTTTTGTTGTTGGTCGGCATGTTGACGTTTGCCACTCGGCCTTGGGCGCAGACAAGTGTGGGCAAACCTGCCAGCGAAGATGGCGCAGCGCTCTTGGAGGGCTACCGACACGTGGAGGTAGCTTCGGTCTCCGACGCGATGGAGCAATTGACCGGACGCAAGGTGTACATGACCCACCGGATGCGCCCCATTTTCCCGACAAAGTTCGCGGGTTTGGCGGTCACGGTGCTGCTGAAAAAGGATACGAACGACGACCCGAACGCACTGAATGGGATGCTAGCCGCGATCGATCAGGGAGGCAAGGATTCCGTTTATGTAATGGTGGTAGAGGATGGCGTGGATATTGCCGGGATGGGCGGGCTGATGGGTACAGCGATGTATGCGAGAGAATTTGCCGGAGCAGTGATCGATGGCGGAGTGCGCGATACGGCGTATCTGAAGAAAATCGGCTTCCCCGTGTACGCGCTGGGGATTGTTCCTTCCACCTCGGTGCATCATTACCGGTTTGCCGGGGCGAATATTCCGGTGAGCTGCGACGGAGTGGAAGTGAAGGCAGGCGATATTGTGGCGGCGGATCAGGATGGTGTAGTGGTGGTACCGCGGACTGATGCAGCAAAAGTGTTGGGATTAGCGCAAGAAATGGATTTCAAGGAACATTCCATGTACGCGTACATCGAGAAATTGAAATCGATTGAGGAGGCGGTCAAGAAGTTTGGCAGGTTGTAGCACATGTCATCTCCCTCGGGGATTCAAATCGCGAACTTGCGGTATGTGCTTGCTGCTGTGGTGGCGTTAGGCGCTAGCATGTATGCGACGACGTCGTTCGCACAAGAAAAGAGTAATCAGTTGTGTCGCGTCGAAGCTGTGGATTATGAAGGCTGGCAGGCCCAACAAGTTTCGAATGCCTGGGTGAAACTGGTGATTGTTCCGCGAATCGGCGGGCGAGTGATGCAGGTCTACTTCAATGGGCATCCATACCTGTTTGTAAATCCCAAATTCAAAGGACAATACCTTACGCCATTGGGGCCGGACGCAAAACATCGCTGGTTTAACTATGGCGGGGACAAGATCTGGCCAATGCCGGAAGGCGATGAAGACGACCACCACTGGCCCGGCCCGGTTTCCGACGCCCTCGACGACGGCGACTATGCTTTTCGGGTGCTGTCGACATCACCCAGTTGCAAAGTGAGGCTCGATGGTCCGCCGGACTCGCGAACCGGCTTGCAATATTCGCGCGAGATTACGCTGGAGAATGATTCGCCGGAGATTCGCTTCCACGTGATCATGAAAAACATTGCCAATCATCCCATCGCCTGGTCGGTGCAATCGGTCACGCAGTACGACACAGGGAACGCAGCGAATCCCGGAGATTACAACCGGGACTTTTGGGCGTATACCCCAACGAATGCGAGCAGTGCATACCTCGAGAAGTTCCATGTGCGCGCCGGGTTGGTCAATGATCCGTCGTTTGGAATGAAAGATGGCCTTTTCTGTTTGCATTGGCTGCCGCTCGAAAATGAGGTGTGGATTGATTCCACGGCGGGCTGGGTAGCAGTTGTGGACGAAGCCGCCAAATACGGCATGGTAGAAAGGTTTCATTATTCGGCGAAGGACGAGTATCCCGGTAAAGCCACGGTGATCTTCTTTAAAAATGGCAGCGGGTTGACGCTGGATGACGAAGGGTTTCCTACACTCAAAGGGATGCACGACGGTAATCCTTTGCGTTACATGGAAGCGGAGTTGAACAGCCCGATCGCCAAGTTGGCACCGGGAGAAACCTATGCAATGGACACCGAATGGCACCCGGTGCGCACGGGAAGAGAGATCGTGGACGTCATGGATGCGGGGGCATGCGGGACGGCTTTTCAAGCGAAGCGTATCAGTGCTGGTAGCGTCCACTTGGAGGGAGATTTCGGCGTTTTCTTTTCCGGGCAGTTACAAGCGGATTTGTTGGATGAGCAGGGGAAAAAGCTCAAGAGCGTCGTCGTGGAATCGGTAAGTGTTGAGGCGCCGGTGAAGTTGGACCAGACGATCTCCGCGGCTGCTCGTGCCTCCAGAGTTTCTCTTCATTTGATTGACGCGAGTGGCCAGGATCGAGGTGAACTGGGTAGTGCTCCCATTCTGGCGAAAGACAAAAGTTCCTAGAGTGATGCGAACTGCAGAACAATTGGTGGTGAGTATGGCTGTTTTGTGGTGCTGTATGCTGGCTCCTGCCGTGGCGCAAGAGGTAGCCAAGGGCTCTATTTCTGTGAACGTCGATGTGGCGCCCAAAACACTGACGTCGAAACCGGTGGGCGCAAACTGGCTGTCGTACAACGGTGATTACACGGGCCGGCGCTATAGCGGCCTGGATCAAATTAATGCGAGAAATGTGGCACGGCTGCGGGTCGACTGGGTTTTTCATTCGCCTAATTCTGAGAGCTTGGAAGTTACGCCCGTTGTTGTGGATGGGATGATGTTCGTGACGTCGGCCAATGACGCGTATGCGCTCGACGCGAAGACCGGCCGAATCGTCTGGCACTATTCACGTCCCGTGACCGAAGGTCTGATCGATGACGCATCGCAACATCACAATCGCGGTGTGGGCATCTGGCATTCGCGGATTTTTATGGAAACCGACAACGCACATTTGTTGTGCCTGGATGCGCGCAGTGGCCACTTGCTGTGGGATGTGGCGTACACCGATGGAAACAAGAATTATGGGGCGACGAGTGCCCCTTTAGTCGTGAAAGACAAGGTGCTGGTGGGCACATCCGGGGGGGATGATGGCGTGCGCGGTTTTTTGGCCGCTTATGATGCGCAGACGGGAAAAGAGGCATGGCGCTTTTGGACTATTCCCGCTCCGGGCGAAGTTGGAGCATCGAGTTGGCCTGGCGACCTGTATATGCACGGGTGCGGCACCACCTGGATGCCCGGAACGTACGACCCGGAACTCAACACGCTTTATTGGGGCACGAGCAATCCTTGTCCGGACTTTGATGGTGATCCTCGTCCAGGGGACGACCTGTACACCGATTCTGTGCTTGCGCTGGATCCCGATAACGGCAGATTGAAATGGCATTTCCAGTTCACGCCGCACGATCTGTTTGATTACGATGCCACGGAGACGCCGGTGTTGATCGATACGATTTACTCGGGGCAATCACGCAAATTGCTTGCGGAAGCGAATCGCAACGGATTTTTCTATGTGTTAGATCGCACCGACGGCACATTTCTTTCGGCAGTGCCGTTTGCCGAAAAACTGAATTGGGCCAAGGGCATCGACAAACAGGGCCGGCCGATTCGCACGGAAGTGATGCCGACTGCCGAAGGAACGCGCGTGTGTCCGGGGTTCAGCGGAGCGACGAACTGGTACGCCCCTTCGTTCAATCCGGAGACGCACCTTTTTTATTTTCTGGCCACGGAAAATTGCAACGTGTACTTCAAGCAAGCGGAGAAATTTGAAGAGGGGAAGGCCTTTTATTCCACTGGAGTGAAGCGCAGTCCGGGAGATGACCGGGAGCGGATCCTGCTTGCGTTTAACCTGGAGGCGGATAAACCGGTGTGGCGTTTCGTGCAGGTGGGAGCAGGACACTCGTTCGCAGGAACCATGACGACCAAAGGCGGCCTGGTTTTTTTTGGCGATGACGCACAGTCGTTTGAAGCGGTAGATGCAGGGACGGGCGCACCGCTGTGGCATTTCACTACCGGGCAGGATTTTCATGCTTCGCCGATGTCGTATGCAGTCAACGGAACGCAATACGTTGCCATCGCTTCCGGAAGCGACATTTTCAGTTTTGCTTTGCCGTAGCAAAAGACGATCTAATTCAAGTAAAGGAGAAATGAAATGCTATCGAATCTCACTTCCCGCAGAGGGTTTGCCGCTCGCCTTGCTTCCTTGTTTACTGGAGTTGGCGCCGTAAACCTGCTTTCGAACTCCGTTCCCGCGTCGGCGCAGGCGCCCAGCGGAGTGCAGAAACTGGATTACGAGGGAAAAACGGCAGGGAATGGGTTTATCACGCCGCTGGTCATTCACAATGGAACGATCTACATTGCTGGCCAGGGCGCACACTCGCACGACAACAGCGATTTTCCGATGGACGTGGAAACACACACCAAGCGAGTGATGGAAAACGTGAAAACGCTGGTGGAGCGCGGCGGCGGCACGATGGACAGCATCTTGCAACTCAATGTGTACTTGGCCGACATCGATTTCTACGACGCGATGAATAGCGTGTTCAAAACGTATTTCCCGAACGGCGGACCGGCGCGAACCTGCGTGGCGGTGGCGTCACTTCCGGGTAAATCGTTGGTGGAGATTAACTGCATCGCAGCAGTTGTGAAGAAGTAGGACAATAAGGGAGAAGGAGAACAATCATGGGACTGAATTTGAAATGGACGCGCCGAGCTTTCGTGGGCAGCCTCGGGACACTGACCGCGCTGATCGCCAACCCCCGGAAATTGCTCTCCTCTCCTCCTTATGGATCCGCACCGGCGGACAGCAAAATCACGGGGTTTGGCTCGACGGGAAATGTATACGAAGAACTTGGCGTCACAACAGTCATCAACGGCCAAGGCACGATGACCTACCTTGGCGGATCGTTGATGCGGCCGGAGGTCGAGGCGGTTATGGCGCTCGGTTCCAAACATTTTGTGAATATCCCGGACTTGGAAGTAGCTGCGGGGAAGCGCATCGCGCAAATGCTGAAGTTGCCAGCGGGATATTCCGCGATCGTAACTTCCGGAGCAGCCGCAGCGATGGAGTCTGGTCTCGCAGGAATTCTGACCGGCGATAATCCGAAATTCATCAAGCAAATCCCGGACCTTACCGGGATGAAGACAGAAGTAATCATTCAGAAGTCGCATCGCAATCCCTTCGATCACCAATTGCGCAACACGGGAGTGAAGTTGATCGAGATTCAAACGCGAGACGAGTTGCACAAAGCGGTCAATTCCAATACCGCCATGATGCATTTCTCAAACTTTGCGAATGCTGAAGGGCAGATCAAAGTGGATGAGTGGGTGAAATGCGCGAAGGACCTGAAGATACCAACGTTCATCGATGCCGCTGCGGACACGCCGCCGGTCACGCACCTGTGGGATTACGCCAACATGGGTTACGACCTGATCGCGTTCAGCGGCGGAAAAGCTATGCGCGGACCACAGTGCGCCGGGCTTTTGCTGGGACGTGAGGATCTGGTCCGCTGCGCGTTGTTGAACAATAGTCCCCACGAAGACACGATCGGCCGGAGCCAGAAAGTCGGCAAAGAAGAAATCGTAGGCATGGTGAAATCACTCGAGATGTATCTGAATGAGGACCACGAGGCGCTCAACAAGGAATGGCAGGGACGGCTGGAACTCGTGTCCAAGAAAATTTGCACGATTCGCTCGGTGACGACTTCGTATTTCGTGCCGGATATAGCGAATCATGTTCCACACATGGAAATAAAGTGGGACGCGCAGCGAGTGAAAATCACGCCGAACGAGGTGAACGCAGCGCTGCTCCATGGCAGACCGTCGATCGTGTTATCTACGGACGAGCGCGGGGGCGCTCTTTCCATGAATTCGTTTATGCTGCAGCCGGGTGAGGATCAAATCGTCGCCGACAAGCTGTATGAAGTGTTGAAAGCGCACGCCGCATGAAGTTGGGCTGCGGAGAACTCACACACCTGAAAATCCATGGATGAAAAGCGACGCAGCCATGTGCGTTGGTTTCTGGTTTTTTGGCTATTCATTCTAAGTGCCGTCTCTTATCTTGACCGCGTCAACATCTCCATTGCCGGAACTTTTATTTCTTCAGATTATCACCTTTCCAAAGTGCAATTGGGCTGGGTGTTCAGCGCGTTCTTCTGGGGTTACGCTCTTTTCCAAACGCTGGGTGGGTGGCTTGCCGACCGCTTCGGCTCACGCAACGTCCTCACCACAGGTGTGGTTTGGTGGGGGATTTTCACTTCATTGACAGCGGTGGTCTCACCTCGGCTTGGCGGCGCAATCTTTGTCCTTGTTGCCGTGCGATTTCTTTTGGGTGCGGGGGAGGCCGTCGTTTTTCCGGCGTCCAATCAATTCATTTCCCGATGGATTCCCACGCAAGAGCGGGGTTTTGCCAACGGTTTGATTTTTGCCGGGGTGGGAGCGGGCGCCGGCTCCGCCCCCGCAATCGTGACCTACATCATGCTGCACTACGGGTGGCGCTGGTCGTTCTGGTTTAGCGCGCTGGTCGGACTGCTCGTTGGTGCCATCTGGTATTTTTCTTCTAGTGATACGCCGGAAAGCCACCGCATGGTCTCACCAGCGGAGTTATCGCACATTCAGCGGGGCCGCTCCTTGCCGTCGCGATCGGTCGCTTCGGACAGGAAGGAGGTATCGTGGTCCCGCATTCTTCAAAGCAGAAATGTCTGGGCGGTGACGCTGAGTTATTTTTGCTACGGTTACGTAGCCGCTATTTTTTTTACCTGGTTCTATATTTACCTTCTCGAAGTACGCGGCCTGGATCTGAAAAGCAGTGCTATCTATAGCATGGTGCCTCCGATCGCGATGGTTGTCTGTAGTTTGCTGGGTGGCGTCATAAACGACAGGCTTTCCGTCGCATATGGTAGGCGAGTCGGTCGGTGTGGCATCGCCGCGTTAGGGCTTACCTTGGCCGCGATCCTCCTGGTTCTCGGTTCGCGGGCAGCCAGTGGGTCTCTAGCGAGCCTTGTACTGGCAGGAGGCGCGGGAGCGTTATATTTGGCGCAGAGCAGCTACTGGTCGGTTACCGCCGACATAGCGGGGCCGAGCGCTGGATCGGTGTCCGGCTTCATGAATATGGGGGCGCAGTTGGGTAGTGCGGTTACCGCCCTGCTCACGCCTTTTATCGCGTCACGCGTCGGTTGGACGTATCCTTTTGTTGCCGCCGCAATATTGAGCGCGCTGGGCGCGGTGGCATGGTTTGCCGTCGATCCGTCGCGGAGTCTTGGGCCACTCGGGGAAACTTCCAAGTGACAAGCACGACGGTTCGACGAAGAATAGAGTTACTACAGGTTTTCGCTCCGATCCTTTCAGGAGTTCGGTCGTGAACATTGATGCCGCAATCAGCAAGATCCATGAAATTGGCATTGTTCCGGTGGTTCGAGCCGCACATGTGGATGAGGCGCGGAAAGCAGTGGATGCGATTCATAGTGGCGGCATATCCATCATTGAAATCACGATGACGGTGCCGAACGCGCCGGCGATGATAAAGGAGTTGGTGCGGCATTATGGAAGCCGGGTGTTAACCGGGGCCGGCACGGTGACGACGGCGAAGCAAGCCGAGGCTTGCCTCGACGCAGGAGCGCAGTTCCTTGTCAGTCCAGGGCTTTCGGTGGGCGTGCTGCAAACTGCCGCGCGGCGGGGCGTGCTTGCAATTCCGGGAGCGTTGACGCCAACCGAAGTGATGGCCGCGATCGAAGCGGGAGCCCAACTGATCAAGATTTTCCCCTGTGGCAGTACCGGCGGACCAAAACACATCAAAGCGCTAAAGGCTCCCTTTCCGGAAACGCGGTTGATTCCTACGGGCGGCGTGAATGCGAACAATGCGGCGGAATATTTTGCAGCGGGCTCATTCGCGCTGGGCGTGGGTGCGGATTTGGTGGACTTGGCGGCGATCCGCAGAGACGAAACGGCAAAAATTATCGATATGGCAAAATTGCTGCTCGACGCGGTTCGCCTTGCCCGAACGAACAAGTCCTAGAACCAGCAATCCGTTCAGCTCTGGCACACTGCCCTGACCGTCCGTACCTAAAACCATTTACGCTTGAGTAATTAGGTGACGATGGCAAAAGCTTCGTAAGTAGTTGTATTTAAAAGCGTTAGATAAACATTGACTGCTCCGTATGTCGTAACGGTCAATCGGTACCATTACGGTACAGCCCCCCGTTTCCCTGCATGACACCCTGGTTATAGTACTGCAGACTTTCTCTAAGCGCTCTTTCCGAAATGTTGAGGGCCCGAATTGGAGGTTTGCGAATCGCGATGCAGAACCATCATGCGCAGTTTATCCGGAACCAGGAAGTGGTCTCGCGCAAGATCGAAGGCGAAGTAATCATCGTGCCGATCCGCAGCGGAGTGGGCGATTTGAATTCCTTGTACACCCTGAATCCCGTTGGTTCGGTGCTGTGGGACTTTATGTCGGACAAACACACCGTCAACGAGATGGTGAACCGCGTTTGCGACGAGTTTGAAGTAAGTGAAACACAAGCAGAGCAGGACATTGAGACATTTCTCGAATCGCTGCTGCAAGAAAAACTGGTGCTTTCGGTCGCGTAAGAAACGCAGAAGAAAGGCAACAGAAGTGGTAGAGACCGCGACATACGGTGATTTTTCGAGCCTCCTTCACGAGCGCTTTGGGGGCCGACGTGTGCCCGTGGAAGTGTCGATCGAGGTGACGCACCGCTGCCCGCTGGAATGCCAGCATTGCTACAACAACCTGCCGATGAGCGATGGGGCGGCACGCAAAGCAGAACTTACTTTCGACGAGCACGTTCGCTTGCTGGACCAACTCGTGGAAGCGGGCTGTTTGTGGCTGCTGTATACGGGCGGAGAGATTTTTGCGCGCAAGGATTTTCTGGATATTTACACCGAAGCGAAGAAGCGCGGATTTCTGGTTACCTTATTCACCAACGGCACGATGATCACGCCGAAAATCGCAGATCATTTGGTGGAGTACCGCCCCTTCAATATCGAAATCACCCTTTATGGCGCGACGCGAGAAACGTATGAGGCGCTGACGAGGATTCCCGGATCGTTCGATCGTTGCATGAAGGGGATTGCCCTGCTGCTTGAGCGGGGCTTGCCACTGAAGATCAAAACCGTCCCTACTTCCCTAAACGTTCACGAAGTGTACGAAATGAAACGGTTCGCCGAGCAGGACCTCGGCGTGGAATTCAAGTTTGACCCGCTGGTGAATCCGCGGACGGATTGCTCGCAGAGCCCGTTGGCGGTGCGGTTGACTCCCGAGCAGGCGATAGCGCTGGAATTTCAGGATCCGGCTCGCCGGTCGGAGTATCTGCGTTTGTTGGAGTTGGAGCTTGCGGCCAGCCCACAGGTGCTGACCAAGCGCTACACCTGCGGGGGCGGGCAGAACGGTTGCGCCATAGATCCAAAAGGCAAAATGACCATTTGCGTGTTATCGCATCGCGAAGGTTACAACATGCGCGAAGGTTCCTTCCGGGAAGGCTGGGAAGGAACGCTGAAGCAAATCCGGGCGACCCACACGACCCGGGAAACGATTTGCACCAACTGCCGTATCCGGACGCTATGCAGCATGTGCGCGGCGAATGGCGAACTGGAAGGTGGTGATCCGGAGAAGCCGGTGGATTTTCTATGCCAGGTGGCGCATCTGCGCGCTTTTGCCCTGGATGTTCAAGTGCCCGAACACGGGGACTGTGCCTGCTGCACGGGAGGATCGCAACATGATGAACTCCGTGCGGCCGCAGAGCGCATTCAAAGGAATTCCTCCACAGCAGCAAATTCTGTGTCTTTGCCGCTGGTCAGCTCCAACTCCTCTCTTCCTGTTCTGAATTCGTCTGGAGGTTGCTCGGCCGGGGGCTGCACTGCCTGCGGCACACATTACTGAGACCGCCCCAATAGGACAGAAGCGTAATGAAAGAAGGACCAAAACCCGAGAAGGCCGGTAAGCTCACCTACCAACCGCCCCAGGTAGTGCGCGTAAGCTTACGCCCCGAAGAAGCTGTCCTCGGACATTGCAAGGTTGCTGGCCATGCCGGCCCGATTTCGGGTTCGTGCAGAAGCAGCTTCTGCAAAACCTTCGGGTCGTGATTTGGGCCAATAAGAAGAGACCATGACGGACGCCACTGCGAACTTGCCGAACAAACCGAATCAAGCCACTCGACTAGTTGTCGCCATTGGTGGCTTTTCCTTTGGGCTATGGTGCGCACCTGACCTGCCAGCGGCAATCGATCGAGAGCACTGGCCGTTCGTGCTTCCCGATGGAGTGCAACAGGGTTGCGATTTTGAGCTCGATATTGCGTGGACCGATGACTTAGCGAGGCCGACCAGCCATCCGTCGTTCGCCTCGGGCGGATTGTGGAGCGCATATACATCCGGAACCGGAACGAAGTTTTACTTTGCCAGCCCGGCGGTCGGTCAGGAGCCGTACAAGGCAGCGTGGTTCGATCCTTTTTTCGAGCGCGGACATGTGGTGGTGAATCGCGCGGCATTTCCCAAGGGCTGCACGGTGTTTCCGTTGGAGTATCCGCTGGATGAATTGGTGATGATGCATCGTCTGGCGCTCGGCGAAGGGGTGGAAGTGCATGCGCTCGGTTTGGCCGATCAGGATGGCAGCGGCTATTTATTTTTGGGCCACTCTGGGGCCGGAAAGAGCACGACGGCACGCCTGTGGATGGCGCAATCGGGTGTCCATCTGCTGAGTGACGACCGCATTATTCTGCGCAAACAGGACGAAAAATTCTGGATGTACGGGACGCCGTGGCACGGAGATGCTGGAGTGGCGTCACCGGGACGCACCCAACTGTCTGCCATTTTTCTGCTGGAACAAGCCGGCACGAACGACGTGACTCCGATCGCTCCCTCCAAAGCCGCAGCCGAACTGTTTGCACGCGCCTTTGTGCCTCATTACCTGCCAAGCGGGATTCAATTCAGCCTGAGTTTTCTGGATCAGCTCACTCGCTCCGTACCCTGTTCCATCCTGCGCTTCACTCCGACAGCCGGCGCAGTGGAGGCGGTTCGCTATGCGCGTGTCTGAACTCCAAGTCCGTAAGGATTCGCGATTGTTTGCGGAATTGTGCGAAGCACTATTGCGTCGTGGAGACGCGGTGCAATTTCGCGTGAGTGGCGCAAGCATGCAGCCCAACTTGGTGGATGGCGATGATGTGTTGGTGACGGCTGCGAAACCAGAGGACCTACATCGTGGAGATGTAGTTTTGGCTCGAAATGATATGGGATTTCAGGTGCATCGAGTTGTTCAGGTGAGTGCCGATAACGCGCAGGTAATTACGCGCGGGGATTCCGGACAGAAAAGCGATTCACCAGCGCAACACATTCTAGGCAAAGTAATCGCCGCAGAACGGCGTGGGAAGCGCCTGAAAATGGCGGGTCTTGGAGCGAGAGTGCGGCATTCGCTGCGCATCTTGGTACATCGCGCGAAGCTGAGTTCAATCCGGCGGTTCAAACAGGTTTGGTCGATCAGCGTACTGGGTGGGCTTGCGGTTTGCGTCGGGCTGCTCACTGGTTCTTCGGTTTTCGCACAAGCCCTCACGATCACTAACACTGCGAGTCCAACTTCTGTGCTGCAGGGCGGAACGATCACCTACACTCAGGTCCTGAGCAATACCAGTGGGGTGCGCGTAAACGGAGCAGTCACAGTTACGCAAAATGTTCCTGCGGGTACGACATACGCCTCCGCAGGATATGCGGGCACTGGCACTTGGACCTGCGGGCAGGCCGGTGGAGTAATTACCTGTACCGACGCTGCTAACTATGCAAGCGGAAGTACGACGACGTTCACGATCACTGTGACTGCGAGCACTACAATAACGGCGGGCACAACGATCACCGATACGGTGAATGCTAAAGGTTCGAATACTTCCACCGTGAGCAGTACCGCGACGGTGACTGTGCCGCCGACGGACCTTTATCTGAACCAAACAGTAACGCCGTCGGTGGTCGCGCCAAGCACGAACTATACCTATGCGGAGTTTGTCGGGAACAATGGCCCGACGATCGCGGCCAGCGGATCGGTGACTGTTTCCACGCAAACGCCGACAAACGCTACCTACCAATCTTACTCGGGAACGAATTGGAGCTGTACGACTCCGGCAGTGGGCGGCGCCGGCAACATCGTTTGTACCTACAATGCTGCATTGGCTGCCAATGCAGCGGCAACGACACTTTCCATCACGATGCAGGTTTCGGCGGGAACCACCTCAGGAACGGTGATTCAGAATTCTGCAACGGTGGGTGACACGCAATTCACGGATCCATATCCTCCGAATAACACCGACACGGATTCGATCACCGTGGCTCCGGCTGGCACTGCAGACTTGCAACTCACACAAACTGCTTCGCCCGACTCGGTGTCCGCAGGCAGCCAATATGTGTATTCGGAAATAGTGGCGGACAACGGGCCAACAGCCACAACGAGCGGAACAGTCACTGTGAGCACGCAGACGCCCACCAATACGGTCTATGAAGCATATGCGGGCACGAACTGGACCTGCACTACCCCTGCTGTTGGTAGCACCGGAAACATTGTTTGTACCTACAACGCCGCAATGGCTGCGGGTGCTACAGCCAACACGCTGACCGTTACGGTGCAAGTGAACGCTGGAACCGCTAATGGTACGTTGATCCAAAATTCGGCAACAGTGAACGATTCTGCGCTGACGGATCCTATTACCTCCAATAACACCAGCACGACTACGGTCACCGTCGAAGCAGCGGGCACCGCGGACCTGCAGTTGACTCAAGTGGCTTCGGCAAATGCCGTGGCGGCTGGTGGCACCTACGTCTACACCGACACGGTGATTGACAACGGGCCAACCGCGGCGGCGAGCGGAACGGTCACCGTTTACATGCAAACGCCGCCCAACACCACGTATCAGTCCTTTACCGGTACGAATTGGACTTGCGGGACGAATCCCGGTGCGGGGGGTGTGGGTCCGGTCATTTGCACTTATGGTGCAACGCTGGCCAGCGGGGGCATGGCGAGCGCGCTGGCGATCACATTTCAGGTGAACAGCGGAACAGCGGCTGGCACAACCATCCAGTCCTCGGCAACTGTCACGAATTCCACTTTGGTGGACCCAATTCCGGCGAATAACACGAGCATTACCTCCATCGTTGTGGAGCCGGCAACCAGTTCGGACTTGGCGCTGACAATGTCGGTTGCCCCGACTCCCGTTTTCATTTCTTCGAATCTCACGTACACGTTGCAGGTTCAAAATCTGGGGCAATTGAGCGCGCCTGTTACATCCAATGTTCTTACAGACACGCTTCCGTCTGGAGTGACCCTTGTCTCGGTCACGCCGTCCGCGGGCTGGTCTTGCAGCGGAACCAGTACGATTTCCTGCTCGATCACAGCTGCGATGCCCATGGGCGCGACCGCAACTATTGCGATAACAGTGACTACGCCAGCCTCTGCAAGCACACTGACGAACACGGCTACGCTTTCTCTTACCGGCGATCCGAACTCGGCGAACAATTCCGCGACAGCGTACACGGTGGTACAGCCTTTAGTATGCGCGACACCCGGCAAGGACGGAGCAGGCGGTACGCTTACCGGCGTGGTGAATGCTTACTATCCGCCCTCGGGTACGGGCACGCTGGCTGCAGGTTCCACCTCCGTTGCTTTGGGACCCGCAGCCGCTTCCGGAGCGCAGAAGGCTATTGCCGTTGGGGACTTGCTGCTGATCATTCAAATGCAGGCGGCAGCGATCAACGATGCGAACACGAGCTCTTACGGCGATGGTGTCCCGGGCGATCCGGGATCGGGTTCGACGAATGTAAGCAGCTCGGGATTATTTGAATTCGTCACAGCCACAAGTGCAGTTGCCGTCACCGGTGGAACTCTGCAATTTGTGGGAACAGGAACCACCGGCGGGTTGCTCAACAATTATTATCACAACGTTGCCACAGCCACACAGGGCGCGCAGACGTACCAGATTATTCGCGTGCCGCAATACACTTCCGCGACGCTTAGCTCTGGGCTAGTGCCTCTGGCATGGAATGGTTCGGTCGGCGGGGTCTTGGCGATTGACGCCGCTTCGCAACTTACCTTGGGTGGTACGGTTGCTGCCGACGCGCTGGGATTCCGTGGTGGAGGCGGCGTGGTGGCGCGAGGAGGCACGGGAGCGAATACGGATTACGTTACGGTGTCTCCGGCAAACCTGCCCAACCTAAGCGGCGGTGAAGCGCCAGCGGGAAGCGGCACCAATGGTTCGAAGGGCGAAGGAATCGCGGGCACTCCGCACTGGATTGCACCGGCTCTGAGCACAATTACAGCGACGACTACTGCGGTCAGCAGCGGTCAAACCGCGGTGGAAGGCTTGCCTGCGGGCAGTTACGCGCGCGGTGCACCGGGCAACGCGGGAGGCGGCGGCACCGACGGTGATCCCGCCAACAACGACTACAACTCTGGCGGAGGAGCCGGAGGTAACGGCGGCAGCGGTGGCCAAGGTGGATACGGCTGGAATAGCATGGCGTCCACGAATTCCACCGACGGCGGCTTTGGCGGTGTGGTTTTTCCCGCTTCGACGAGCGCTTTGGTGATGGGCGGTGCAGGCGGCGCGGGTACCACCAACGACGGTTCCTACTACATTGCGGGTGGGGCGAACGGCGCCGATTGTGGCACGAGCTGCACGGGTATTTACAGCAGCGGCGGCGCGGGTGGCGGCATCGTCATCATCCACGCGGGCAGCGTAACCGGCACCGGCGCGATTACTTCGAGTGGCCAGTCTACACTCAGCACGCTGAACGATGGCACTGGAGGAGCTGGTGCGGGCGGCTCGATTCTCGTTTTTGCGAACAGTGGCGGCTTAAGTGGCCTGACCGTCAGCGCAACGGGCGGCAGTGGTGGTAACGCTTGGCCAACCGAAGCCCCGGGCGGTTTCCCGGGGCAGCGGCACGGACCGGGCGGAGGCGGCGGAGGGGGCGTGATTTTCCTGTCGGCCGCGCCAGCCAGTAGCAATGTTGCGGGCGGAAATAACGGCTATACCGACACGGTGCAGGATTCTTACGGAGCTACGCCGGGCCAGCCAGGGGTCGTGGTCACCACGGACATCATCACCGAAACGCCTGGTGCGCAACCCGGAGCGTATTGCGCCAGCGCGGATTTATCGGTGACAAACTCCGGAGCGCCTCTGCTGGTGGCGCCTGGCGCGGACATCACCTACACGCAAACGGTCACAAACAATGGGCCAATGGACGGAGTGAATGTGGTGTTCAGCGAAGGAATTCCGGCGAACACTACGTACCAGTCGATGACCTACCCAGCCGGGTGGACCTGTTCTACGCCGGCAGTCGGTGGCACTGGAAACATCACCTGCACGGATCCGGATCTGGGGAATGCCGGAACGGGAAACTTCACGGTTGTCGTGGCCGTCGGAAATGGCACTGCGAGCGGTACACAAATTACAGACGTGGACAACGTGACATCCGGCACGAGCGATCCAAATCTGGCAAACAACACCGCGATTGCCGTGAATACCGTAAGCACGGGCACACAAGCGGATCTTGCGGTCACGAATACGGTGACCGTGCCAACAGTAACTGCCGGCACGAACTTCACCATGACCGCGGTGGTCACCAACAACGGCCCGGCTACGGCGTCCTCGGTGGTATTCACTGAGGCTACGGCCAGCAATTCCGCAGGAACCGTCAACGCGACCTTTGTGTCCATGGTTGTGCCGAGCGGGTGGTCCTGCAGCACACCTACGGCGGGCACTACGGGCACAATCAGCTGCACGGTTAGCTCCTTGGCGCTGAATGGTACAGCGACATTCGCGGTAGTGATGGCGGCTCCCGCGTCGGCTCCGTCGGGCACAGCGCTTATCGGCGCGGCTTCGATAGCGGCGTCCACTCCAGATCCGAATACGGGCAACAACCTAGCCACGGCGTCCGTGACGGTGGCCGCGGCGGGCCAGGACGATCTGGCCGTGACTAGCACGGGGACACCGAATCCTGTTACACCCGGCAACAATATTACTTACACGCAATCGGTCATCAACAATGGCCCGATCGCCATCACCGCTTCCGGCACCACGACCGTCACATTCACCGATGCAATTCCCTCTGGCACGACTCTCGCGTCTACCTTCACGGCACCTGCCGGATGGACTTGTAACACCATTGCGGTTGGCGCTACCGGAACGTTTACCTGCACCTTGAATTCTGGTCAGACGCTGGCGGTAAACGCGGTGGTAAATTTCCCGTTGGTGGTGAAAGTCAATGCCGGCACTGCCGGTACGACCATCACAAATTCCCCGAACATTGCGAGTTCGGTTTCCGACCCGAACACGACCAACAACACGGCCACAGTGCAAACGTTGGTGGCATCTCCAACGCAGGCTGATGTCAGTATCGTCAAGACGGCTTCGCCCAATCCAGTAAACCAAGGCACCACCTTGACATATACGTTGACGGTGTTTAACGCCGGTCCAGCGGTGTCGCAGAACGTTGTGGTGACGGATCCGATTCCAGGCGAGGTGACGTACAACTCGTCCAGCACCACGAATGGAAGTTGCACGTACACCGCGTCGACTACGACCGTATCGTGCAGCTTGGGCAATCTGAGCGTAAACAGCACCGCCGTGGTGACGATTAACGTCCTCGCCAACACATTCAGCGCGACCTCCGGATCGACGAATACCGCAACGGTCAGCGCTACCACATCCGATCCGAATCTTTCGAATAACAGCTCGTCGTTCACGTCGATCATTCAAGCCAGCACTGCGGTGGATGTGTCGGCATTCAACGCTTATGCATTGCCGGATGGCACGGTACGGCTGGTCTGGCACACCCAGGAAGAGTCGCGCAACCTGGGATTCCACGTTTATCGCGAGGATGGCGCGGGGCGGCATCGCGTCGACACCGCGATGATTGCGGGTTCGGCGTTACTCCTGCGTGGCTCGAAGCCGCAACACGCCGCGAAGACCTACGCGGCGATTGATGCGCAAGGTGTTCCCAATGGGGTGTATTACCTCGAAGACGTCGACATCAACGGCACGCGTACGCTGCATGGACCGGCGTATCCGGAAGCGGTTTCCACGGAACAGCTGCAATCGGCAGGCAACACACAGAGTTTGACCGCGGCACCTTTGTCTCCTTCACTTTCAAAACTGAATACACAAATGCGAAGCGTCGGGGGCACGGCGCACGCTTTCCTTGTTCCGCGCCAGGTTCATCCCCGACCCATTTCGCCCGCTCCGCCGGATATCCGTTTGTTTAATGCAGCGGATCAGGCGGCAGTGAAAATATCGGTGAATCAGGAGGGTTGGTATCACATCCCGTTCTCGCAGCTTTTTGCGGCGGGTCTCCCCTCAAGCACCGAACTCAGCTCTTTGCACCTTTATGCGGAAGGTATCGAGCAGCCAATTCTGCTTGTCGGGCACAACGTAGGATTTCCGGCGCCGACGGATGCGATAGAGTTCTATGGAACGGGTATCGACACTCCGTTTTCTGCGAACCGCGTGTACTGGCTGGTGAGCGAAACTTCCGCGGGCAAGCGAATCTTCTCCTCCGGGGCGGGCTTCTCGGAAGCGCCCGGTCCGGCTAGCTTCCCCTACACGACGATCCTGGAAGATCGCACGGTGTATTTCGCGGCGCTATTGAATGGCGAAAATAGCGACAATTTCTTCGGCGCCGTAGTTACATCCGAACCCATCGATCAAACATTGAACGTCGACCACCGAGATGCGTCTTCGTCGCAGCCGCTGACGCTAACCATTGCGCTGCAAGGAGTGACGGACCAGCAACAACACGACGTCACCGTGCAATTCAACGGAGCGTCGCTAGGCACCGTCGATTTCTACGGCCAAGTCCTCACGACACAGTCATTTTCGATTGATGCGTCGCAAGTGGTTGACGGGACAAACACGGTGACACTCACTGCTCTCGATGGCGACTACGACGTGAGCGCGGTGCAATCGATTCAACTGCAGTACATGCATACGTATGCGGCGAATTCCGACTGGTTACAGGCTAGTGCGCCAGCGGGCACCGGGGTGCACATTTCGGGCTTCTCGAATGCGCAGGTGCGGGTGTTCGACATTACGAATCCGCAGAGCATCGTGGAACTACCTGCCAAGGTCGCGCAGGAGGAGAACTCCTACAGCGCCCTCGCCGAGCTGCCCGCAACTAACACGGGAATTCGCACGATTCTGGCATTGGGCGCGGACACGCTTGCGTCGCCAGCTTCGATCGAAGCGCACACTCCGACCCTATTGGATCAAGAGCGCACCGGCGCGGACATCGTGATGATCAGCTATCCAGAGTTTGCGTCGCACCTGGCGCCACTGGTGAATCTGCGCGAATCGCAGGGCCACCGCGTGCAGGTGGTCACCACGGAACAGATCTTTGACGATTTCAATTTTGGCGAGCGCAGTCCATTCGCGATACGCAGCTTCCTGCAGAATGCCGCGGCTCGTTGGCAGCATAAACCGCAGGCAGTGTTGCTGGTGGGCGACGCGTCCATGGACCCGCGGAACTATCTGGGATTTGGTGATTTTGATTTCGTGCCTACCCGAATCATCGAGACTGCGGCACTGAAGACCGCCTCTGACGACTGGTTCACGGATTTCCTCGAAAATGGCTATGCGACGATTCCTACGGGCCGCCTGCCCGCGCGCACTACTTCGGATGTTGACGTACTTGTGTCGAAGATTGTCGGCTACGAACAGGGCGAATACGCCGGTTCGTGGAACACACAGGCAGTTTTGATCGCGGATCAGAACGTCGACGCGAATTTCACTTCCGCGGCGGCGTCCGCCGCCGCGACGCTGCCTTCATCCTTGCTGATTTACCAGATTTTGGCCGACGGAGCCGATCCCGGAACAGTGCACTCGCAGATTGTTACTGCCTTGAATAACGGGGCACTGCTGGTGGACTACAACGGACACGGCGCGGAACAGCAATGGTCTTTCGTCGACCTGTTTGACAATAACGATGTCGCCGCATTGAGCAATGGCGGGAGGCTACCGGTCTACTTGCTGATTGATTGCCTGAACGGCTTATTTCAGGACGTCTACGCCGAGAGTCTCAGCAAAGCGTTGATCCTTGCACCGAACGGTGGAGGAGTTGCGGTTTGGGCTTCGTCTGGATTTACAAACGAGCCGCCGCAAGCATCGATGGATCTGGCTCTTCTGCAACAAATGGCGGCCAGCCCCAACGATTCACTTGGGCTGATGATTTTGCGCGCGAAGAAGGTTACCACCGACAACGATGTGCGGCGCACCTGGATCTTGTTCGGCGATCCAAGCATGCGCTTACACTACGCACCGTCCGGCGGAACGACGCCCAATGTCCGGCCTTCCGTTGACGCGGTTGCCGCCACCAGTCCACCACGGAATTGCTCGCGGGGATTTGTTTGTCCGAAGGAGAGAGAGTAATGAAATTCATTCGTTTATTTTCCGCCATGGCGCTATTGGCCGCCTCGTGTTCCGCTACTTTGTTGAAAGCACAATCTCCGCAGCAAGCGGTTGCATTGGGTCTGGTTGCTAAGACGTGGGATGCGCAAATTGGGAGTGCGGCAGCCGACGAAGGGGCATCAATCTATTCGGGCGATGAACTGTCCACTTCAGAGGAAGGTTCGCTGTTGATTCGCATGGGGGCGCTTTCCCTGGAACTGCAGAAATCCACCACGGTGCACATTTATCGCGCTCCGTATGGTGCTGTTGTGGAGTTAGAGCGCGGAACCGTGCTCTACACCACTCCGGGTGGGGCGCAGAATCTGGTAATCGTGGCATCTGATGTACGCGTGACGCCCGCTGTTTCCAGTCCCGATTTCGGCCGCGTCACCGTAGATGATCCTTGCAACGTCACAGTCCAAAGCCAGCGCGGCGTAGCCAATGTGAAGGTCGGCTCAGAGAACCGTACTGTTGAAGAGGGCAAGGCATATCGCGTCCATGCGGAGAACCGTCTAAGTTACCGCAAATACCTTTCGCCGGACGCCGACAACTATCACGATTACCATGAACATATTCCCTGTGCGGCAGCGGCCATTCCTCATGGGGGCGCGCCTGTTGCCGCCGGACAAAGTCGTTTTCTACTGGTGACGGCAGTAGGGGTAGGTGTAGGTACTGGTGTCGGGATCTACAAGGCTTTGGAGAGCCCGTCGCAACCTTGAGTTCGCTGTGAATTGGCTAGTCAGACAAAGAAGCCGGTGCGTCAACCAGCCGACTGCACCTGCTTTTTGTCTCGCTTAGCACCTGTGCTCGTGATCTGCAAAGATCTTATCCGTGGCCGCCGCTCAATTCGCGCACGATGGCGCCGACAAAAGTTTTGGCGTCTCCGAACAACATGAGCGTTTTATCCATGTAGTAGAGCGGGTTGTCGATTCCCGCGAACCCGGCGGCCATGCTGCGTTTAATGACCATGACCGTGCGGGCCTTGTCCACATCGAGAATAGGCATGCCGTAAATGGGGCTGCTTTTGTCCTCGCGCGCCGCGGGATTCGTTACGTCGTTGGCGCCGATGATCAAGGCCACATCGGTCTGTGGGAAGTCGCCGTTGATTTCGTCCATCTCGACGAGCTTGTCGTAAGGAATGTCAGCTTCTGCCAATAGAACGTTCATGTGTCCTGGCATTCGGCCCGCGACAGGATGAATGGCAAATTTCACGTCCACGCCACGTTTGGTAAGCGCGTCATACAACTCGCGTACTTTATGCTGTGCCTGGGCGACCGCCATGCCGTACCCTGGCGCGATTACCACCTTGCTGGCGGAACCCAAAATTCCAGCCGCATCTTCGGCGGACGCGCTGCGCACCGTGCGTTCCTCTGTGCCTTTGGCTGCCGAAGCCTGTACCTGCCCGAACGCACCAAACAAAACGTTGGTGAACGACCGGTTCATCGCTTTGCACATGATCACCGAGAGGATGAAACCGGACGCGCCATCGAGGGCACCCGCGACCACGAGTACTTTGCTGTTGAGCACAAACCCCAGCAACGCCGCGGAGAAACCGGCATAAGAATTCAATAGCGAAATCACCGTGGGCATATCGGCGCCGCCGATAGGCGTGACCAGCATGATCCCAAACAGGAGGGCCACAACCACCATGCCGATGAATAGGTGGGTGTAGCCGGGATTGAAAACGAGAATGATGATCAATGCGACAGCGACGCCCAACGTCGTGAGGCTGACGATGTTCTGCCCTTTGTAAGTGATCGGTCGTTGCGGCAGGATCTCCTGCAGTTTGCCGGCGGCGATGATGCTGCCGGTGAAAGTCAGCGACCCAATCACCACTTCCAGTCCGATTTCCGCCATTTCAAATTTAGAAAGGTTAGGAGTGCCGACGAAGTATTCGGCGATGCCGATTAGTGCGGCGGACATTGCCCCAAATGCGTGGCTCAAGGCGGTTCGCTGCGGGACGGCGGTCATCTTCACCATGCCCAACGGAACGCCGATCGCGGCTCCGATGATGAGTGCGATGATCACCCACTTATAATTGGTCACCTGCGGATCGAAGAGCGTGGCGATTACCGCCACAGCCGAGGCAATTTCGCCGATGAGTACACCGCGCATCGCGGTGACCGGGGAGCTGAGCCACTTGAGAGCAAGGATGAAGCCGATTACTGCGGCGATATAACTGAAGTCAATGAGTTGCTGCAACGAGGCAGGATTCATGGCTTCTTGGCCTTTGCCGACTTAAACATGCTCAACATTCGGTCAGTGATCAGGAAACCGCCCACCATGTTACTGAAGGAAGCCGCGACCGCCACTAGGCCGAGAATCGTGGAGAACTTCGTTTCATGGCGGCCGGCGATGATGATGGCCGCGACCACCACGATGGCGTCGAGCGCATTGGTCAACGACATCAGCGGTGTGTGCAGCAACGGGGAGACCCGTTTAATTAGTTCGAGTCCTAAGAACGCCGCCAGAACGAAAACGAACAAACTGGATATGAAATCCGCCGGCATGCTTCCTCCTTAAACCTTGGCTGCCAATGCAGGCAGTCCGAAGAATTCACGCACCCGAGCGTTCACGATTTCGCCGTCGCGCGTGACCATAGTTTCGCGGGTGATTTCGTCGTTCATGTCCAATTGCAGCTTGCCATCTTTCACCAAGTGCTGCAGAAATGCGCTGAGGTTGCGGGCATAGAGCGAACTCGCGTGATAGGGCACAGTGCCGGCCAGATTGAATTCGCCGATGATGGTGACGTTGTGCTCGACGACAATTTCGTCGGGTTTGGTCAACTCGCAGTTGCCACCGCGCTCGGCTGCCAGGTCGACGATTACGGAACCCGGCGCCATCCTTTCCACCATGTCTTTTGTTACCAGCACTGGTGACTTCTTTCCGGGGATGACCGCTGCGGTGATGACCACGTCGCTTTCCGCCACAGTTTTTCCAAGGAGTTCGCGCTGTTTTTGATAGAACGATTCGTCCTGGGCCTTGCCATAACCGCGCGCATCTTGCGCGTCTTTCGCTTCGATGGGAAGTTCGACGAAGCGTCCACCCAAGCTCTGCACCTGTTCTTTAGCAGCGGGTCGCATGTCGTAGGCAGAAGCTACGGCGCCAAGGCGTCGTGCGGTCGCGATGGCCTGCAATCCGGCAACGCCAGCGCCAATGATCAGCACACGAGCCGGCGCAATCGTCCCCGCGGCGGTGGTCAACATAGGAAACAAGCGTGGCAGAGTGTCTGCTGCCAATACCACGGCCTTGTAACCGCAAATCGTAGCCATTGAGGACAAAGCATCCATACTTTGTGCCCTCGTGGTACGTGGCATCAGCTCCACGGAAAATGCCATCACACCTCGCCCGGCAAGCTGCTGTAGCGAGTTGGCGTTTCCAAGTGGACGCAGGAAACCTATCACGATCTGCCCTTTTCTCATCAGCGGCAGGTCTTCACCGCCGGTCTTGTCATTGGCGCCGTGAACCAGAAACTGCACGATGATATCGGCCGTTTGAAAGATTTCGGCGCGACTGGCAATCAATCGCGCGCCTTTCTCGGTGTACTCAAAATCTGGATAGCCTGCGCCAATGCCAGCACCGGCTTCAATGGTTACGTCCAGGCCAACCTTTTTCAGATTCGGAATGACTGCCGGGACTAATGCTACGCGTCGTTCATTCGGGTAAATCTCTTTGGGCACACCGACGATCATGTACCCTCCTTCCTAAATTGGTCTTGTTGTTACCTCTTGGGGTTGTGGTCGGGATGGCTCGGGCGCACGGGCCTAGCTTGCTCGTACAGGCGTGCGCTTGCCGTTGCATACGGTCGATCATGGATCATTGCACTTTCGGAATAGAGGGGCGGAGCGTTGGACCCTCGCGGCAATGTTGGCATTCATGCGTCTGCGTGTTCTGCATGAACAGCACGGTCTTGAAATGACGGGGGAATTTTAGCGCTAATTTGACGTTGGCCACAAGCCACGGCAGAACGCGAGGCTACAACCGTAACTGTGGACTTGCGACTCATTTCAACCCGTCATAGACTGCGCGCGCATCGCGCAACTTCTTGAGCACACCTTGCTTTTCTTCCTGCGAATTCCAATAAGGATACTCTCCGGTGATCTCGATGGTGCGATCGATCCAAGCTTTGAAATAGTCGGCATCGACCTTGGAATAGGGCCGTTTGCCTGCAATTGTTACATAGACGGGGCTGGTGGTCGCATAGGTGTAATTGTCCATGACCGGATAATCTGCTTTCTCGCTCCAGGCCCGCAGAACACACCAACCACTGTTGTTCATTGAGATGTTGCCGGTGTCGTCGGCCATATCACGCGCCCCTTCGAGTCTTAAGGTTTGCGCGACTTTCCCATTGCATACGACTTCGAGATGATCGACCGGAACGACGGAGGACAATTTTGCGGTGAAGGGTATCGCCGCCTGCGGATCGGCGAATTTTAGTTCGCTACCGACCATCTCTCCGCCCAACGTGAATTCGAGAAGTGGCCCGTTTGTGGCGAACGTCCGGCCCTGTTTCAAATTGTCGAGCCACGTGTCGGGTGTCGTTGGCCATTGTGGCGTCCGGACGTAAACTCGATCGAAGCCAACTTGGCCGCGAATGGGCGCGGCGTAATTGGCGGTGGCGTCGGTACCTCCTCCGGCCGGCAGTTTAAAGCCGAGATTCAACAGCTTGTACCAGACCGTCGCTGTGGACTTGTGGTCGCTGAATCCCACAATTTCCATGTAATCCAATTTGCCGAGCGCTACATCGACCGGCAATTCATCCGTGATTGCTTGCGCCGGTTTCGCAAACGGGTCGGGCACGTCATCAAAGGGATGCACCGCCCCGACTAATGCGCCTTGTTCGTGGGCCATGTCGTACACGTCGGCGTTCATGGGATACAGACTGGCCGCGGCCGTGTTCGGATAACCAGCATATCCCGGCAACAGCAAATGATCTTTCAAATGTAAAACGCCACGATGGCCCCAGTAACTGGTGTGAAATTCCTGCCCTTGGACGATTTGCGAGCTTCCATTGTCCTGAGGATTTGCTGAGAAGTCCACGAACTCAATATCCGGATAGCGTTGTTCCTTGTTGACCGTCAGGTTGTGAACAAATTGCACGCCTTCCGAGTCGGAGATGACATGCAACCAAGCAGGGTCGTTCTGATAGGTGCCGCCATAATTCATATGAATGTGCAGATCCGCGTTGCTCCAATGTTCTGCAGAGTTCCACGGACCGGGCAATGGGCGCAAGGTAATCCGAATTACCTTGGTCGCACCGGGAGTGATGGTTATCGTTTGCTTCTCGAATTTATAATTCAGTCCCTTGCTCACTTCGAGAGTGACTTGCCCTGGAGGAGCCAGGAAATCGTCGCTTCCATCGACATAGACGTAATGCCGTTCGAATCGTAGCTCATTGCGATCGAAGCCGTCGTCAGCGTGGACTGGGTTGACTTGCCAGCAGAATCGACCTTGTTGGTCTGTCATTGAAACGCGCGCTGGCGTGGGCTGTCCGTTCTCGTCTTCCACAGAGACGCGAATGAGTCCGACGGGCTTGAGGAATTTCAGGTTGGCGGCATCAAACCCAGTGATTTGCCGGATTCCAGCTTGTGGGAACTCTTGCACTTCGATAGCGGTGCTGCCGGTGAAATTTGAGATATATGCGATTTTCGTTCCGTTGGGGGACCAGCGAGGGTTGGTTTGATCCCAGTTTCCGTAGGCCAAAGGAAACGCATCACCGCCATTGGCGGGCAGGATCCACAAGTTCTGCCACTGTCGACCAAGGTAGGAGCTGTATATGAGGCGGGTGCCGTCTGGAGAAAAATCGGGTCGCGCTTTCCAACTCGTTTCCTCGTAGTGAATCTCCCGAGCTTCCGCACCAGGCGCCGCTTTCATGCGCCAGAATCCGCCTGTGCCGTAAATATGCCCCTTGTTGGATACGAAAAGAATCTCTTTGCCATCGCGAGTCCAAGTTGGGTTGATTTCCATATCGTAGGCGCTGTAGTAGTAGCGGGGGAGGGAACTTTTGGTTTCGCCGGTGAGGCGAACGACATTTCTTAGTTGACTGTCGACCACATCGGCCATAAATACGTGGAATCGCCTGTTGTATTGCGTAGAAATCCAAACGAGCTTCTTCCCGTCGGGGGAAAAGCGCGGTTCAACGTTTACCGCTCCGCTCGTCGTGAGTGGCTGCGTTTTTCCAGTGGCAATGTCGAGCAACCACAACTCCATGGCGTCCTTCTGGTAGGAGACGTAAACCACTTGCTTACCACCCGCCGACCAGTCGGGTTGATAGTCGTACCCGGCGCCATCGGTCAGCTGCACAGCCTCTTTCGAATCCAGTTTCTGCCGCCATAGCGAGCCTGCCATGGAGTAGATCAACTCTTGTGAGTCCGGTGCCCAGGTAAGACTGCTTGGGCCGCTAGTCAATTGCGGCAAGTACAGTTCGCGGTAGTAATAAGGATGAGGTTCGTCAATTTGTGGCAGGACGGGACGCCGCTGTGCAGAAGCGGGAAGTACGGCCGAAGCAAGGGCGACACAAATTGCCATGAATTGTTTCAAGAGACCCTCCGCACGATGTCATCGTACGCCAAAAATAGGAAAGGGCGCAGGATGCTGCCCCCCATTCGCAAAATTGTATGGATTGCGGCAAGTCTTTTAGGCTAGACCTGCTTTGGTCAGCGGCATTTCCCGGTAGCGCTTTCCGGTCGCGGTAAAAATGGCGTTGTAAATTGCCGGAGCCACGGGAGGTAATCCTGGTTCGCCGACACCTGCGGGAGGTGCTTCGCTGTCCACGATGTAGACGTTGGTTTCGCGTGGAGCCGCATTCATGCGCGTTACCTGGAAAGTGTCGAAATTCGATTGATTGATCACACCATTCGTGGCGCTAATTTCGCCATAGAACGCAATGCTGGTGCCCATCACCGCGGCACCTTCGAATTGTTGCTTCACAATCGTGGGATTGACTACCGTGCCGGCGTCAAGAGCCGTGTCTACGCGGTGAAGAATTACCTGATTGTCCTTCACCTCAGCCTGGACTACCGTCGCCACGTAAGTGAGGAAGCTGCGGTGCGTGGCAATTCCCATGCCGAAGCCGTTGCCCAGCTTTTGCTTGCCCCAGCCCGATTTTTCCGCAGCCATCTGCACCACGCGGCGGAAGCGCGCGATGTCGATGGGATACTTTTCGTAATCGCCGTCGTAATTGGTGTAGTCCTTCGGCAACTCAGACTTTGGCATGACGCGATCGGGGCCTAGAAGCGCCAAGAGATACTCGACCTGGTCCTTGCTGGCTTGATGCGCGAGTTCTCCGACAAACGAATGAATCCCATAGGCATGATAGATATTCGCGACCGATCGCAGCCATCCAATCCGGGTGTGCGCCGCCGCAGGACCGTTTTCAGCGCGCTGGTTCGCCAAGGCGAAGGGGATGTCACTGAAGCCTAGCCCAATTTCACCGGCATCTGCGTATTGAGCGGACGCGTCGAAAGTCGAGGCAATCGGCGGAAACACACTGCGCTGAAGCCATGCGGTTGGTTTTCCATCCGATCCGAGGGACGCTTTGAAATACATCGCAGCGACGGAGTGAAACGTATCAAATTTGATGTCGTCTTCGCGGCTCCAGACTACCTTTACCGGCTTGCCCGTTTTTTTCGAAAGCACCGCGGCTTCCACGATAAAGTCCGGGAACGACTTTCGGCCGAAGGCTCCGCCGAGCAATGTAACGTTCACCGTAACGTCTTCCTTCTTGGCTCCCACCGCGGCAGCAATCGCTTCTTGGGCTCCCTGGGGATTCTGTGTCGGCGCCCACGCTTCTACTTTTCCATCGCGATAGACGGCGAGCGCCGCGGGCGGCTCCATGGCAGCGTGTGCGAGCATCGGCGCGTAATACTGCGCTTCCACGATTTTGCCGCCCTTCGCAAAGACCTCGTCTACATCCCCGCTTTCACGCACAACTTTGCAGGGCTTCTGAGACGTTGCTTCCAAATGCTTGCGAAACGTGTCGGAATTCCAGACGGAATGTTCGCTCTTGGTCCATTCCACTTTTAGCTTTTTCTTGCCTTGAAACGCGGCGTAGGTGTTATCCGCAATCACCGCTACGCCGCCCAACGCTTGCATGGTGACCGGTGGCTTAAAGGGCTCAAGCGTTGCAGTCTGTTTTACACCGGGCACCTTCAGTGCCCCGGAATCATCCACATTTTGTACCGCGCTTCCGTACACCGGCGGATGCAGCACGGAAGCGTAAAGCATGCCCTCCATGCGGGTATCTTGGCCATATCCGGCTTTGCCGCTTACCATGTCTTTCAAATCGTAAGTTGGCGCGGGCTTTCCGATGTAGCACCACTGGTCGCGCTTCTTCAGTTGAACCTCGCCTTTTTTGGGCACCGGCAATTTCGCCGCTGCCGCAGCGAGTTCGCCATAACCGGCTTTCTTGCCGCTGGCCTTGTGCATCACGCAGCTGGATTCCGTGGTGATCTCTTTTTCCGGTACGCCCCAACTTTGCGCGGCCGCTCGCACAAGCATCAATCGCGCACTGGCACCCGCTTCGCGTAGCGGATCGAAGAAACTCACCACGGAGTGGGATCCATCGGTATCCTGGTCGCCGTATTTTGCATCGCCAGTAGCTTGGACCACCTTCACGCGATTCCAGTCGGCGTCGAGTTCGTCCGCCACAATGCGGGGCAAACCAGTGCGGTTTCCGCTGCCCATTTCGGAGCGGCTGCAAACGATATAAACAGTTCCGTCCGTATCGAGCGCCACATAGACGTTTGGCTGCAGTACAGCTTTCGTCATCGGATCTTCTGAAGCGCCCACGGTGGTGCCGAGCAGCCCTTTGGGCAGAATTTGCGCGCCCAACACCAATGCTCCCGCTCCCACAAGGCCCTTCAAGAAACCACGCCGGCTGACGTTCTCAATATGAATCATGTCCTCACCAAATACAGAAATCGCCAAAAATTCGACAAAAATCCATAGGAAACTTCACTCTATCCTACTCAAATTCCCATTGGTTGCAACTCGGGTGTTGGTTGGAGCGGTCACCAGCTCCAGCAATCTGCCGTGCTTCGGGTCAATGCATTTGCTCGCGGGCCGGTCCGGCTGTCATACTTTTCTTCCCGCAGTTTGGAAGGATTCCACACATGAAGCGTGAATATCATCGATGGTACTCGTCTCGTCTCGGTCTTGAATTGGGAGTCGTGGTTTATGGGCATTGGGGTCCGCCTCTGCTCGGTTTTCCCACGAGTGCGGGGGATGAGTGGGAACTCGAAGGCCAGGGAATGGTGGGCGCGATCGCGGATTTCATCGATGCGGGCCGAGTGAAGTTGTACACCGTGAATTCCATCAATGGCTTGAGTTTTTACAATAAGGCCGCGCATCCCTTCCATCGCAGTTATGTGCAGTCGGTCTTCGATTCGTATCTTCGAGAGGAAGTAGTTCCATTCATCTGGAACAGTTGTCAATCCCAGGTGGCTGTTTCGACGATGGGTTCATCGTTTGGGGCGTACCACGCGGCGAATTCGCTGTTCAAACATCCCGACGTGTTCAAGCGCTGCTTTGCGATGTCTGGTGTTTATGATCTGAAAAATTTTATGGATGGCATGTACGACAACAATTTCTATTTCAATAACCCGGTCGACTATCTGGCTAACCTTTCGGATCCCTGGCATTACGAGCAGTTCGGCTCCTGCGACATCCATCTGATCACCGGAACGGGGCCTTGGGAGCATAGCGGGCCGACGTACCGGCTCTCTGAAGTTTTATCAAGCAAAGGCATTCGGCACTCGGTGGATAATTGGGGACCGCAAGGCGGACACGACTGGCCATTCTGGAAGACGGAGATGCGCGAGTACTTGTCGAAATTGTTTTGATTTTAGCGTCAGCCGAGACCAAGGTGGTCCAATTGATAGCAGCCCTTTTCGATCACCTGATCTTCGTCGATCCAGACGTCGCACTTGCGAGTCAGTACGTCCACATGCGTGCGTGATTTCCAATCGGCGTGCGTCTGGCTGCCGTAAGGATCGCCAAAGGCGATGTGGACGCCGGGAAACTTCTCGTCCTGTAGCAGAATGCCGATCATCTGGGACAAGCCTAAATTGGTGCCGAAGGCCAGTTCGCCGACCCGATCGCTGTTCTCGTCGGTGTGACAGTAGTTCCAAAACTCCTCTTCCAGGTCCTTCCGTGAGCATTCGACGCTGGTCAGGCGGCCGCCGTCGATTTTCATCACCATGGGAGTGGCCTGTAAGTCGCCATATTTACCATTGAAATAATCGCCGGCAGTAGCGTCGCAAACGAAGGTGCCATCGACGGCCGCGGGAGTCGTAAACACCTCGCCCGCAGGCAAATTGGACCAGTAGCGGGGACTGATCAACCCGCTGGTCTTTACCCAATCCAATTGCGGATTGAAGTGCGCTTGAAAAGAGGTGCCTGCTTGCGTTTTTACGGTGAGAGTTTCGGCACGCAACATGCGTTCTCGCAGGCGATCGCTCAACTCGTCCACTTTGCGATAGTCGGCGCGCATGCCCTGTTGCATAATTTCCGGCGTGACACCCACCATGTGCGCGTAACGAATTTGACGCCGCTCCACCACACGCACAATCGCCATGCGCGCACCTAACTCGCCCGGTTGAGGGGTCATGCACAGCACGCCAACGTCGGTCTGCTCCAATGCGTTTAGCAGTGGTTCCGGCGCGGCACTCATGGGACGCGCCCCAAAATCTTCCAGCAGTAACCCCGTGAATTTCGCGCCGCGCTCCCGGAGCGCTTCCTCCAGGCTGGCGGCTACACTGCGGCTCACTTCGTCCGCGATCACGAGCACTTGTTCGCTGGGCCGCACGCCCAGGCATGTTTCCACGGCGTTCTTCGCGCCGGACATCAACTCATATGGTGCGTTTCCGAACATCCTTTTATTTTACCGGATTTTGATGTTCTGCCAATTCCAGGAAAATTACCGTTTGGCCGCCGAGGCACGGCGTTCCGCCCTTTTCAGCTCGACGCGAAATGAGGGGATTTGGCCGCCGCCGCTGGTCACGTTCGCCAGACTCGTGGTGCTTAGGCGCGTCAAATAGCCCGCGACTTTCCCGCGGAACAGATAGGGCGCAAAGTCGACCAGCATATTCTTGTACACAACCTTGTCGCCCTTACTAATGGTCGGAAATGAACCGCGTCGCATTGGAATGCGTTCTTGTACGATCCAACATCCTTGTTCGTTTCCTGCTTTTCCCTCGGTGATTGCCCGTTCGATTGTGCTTTCCCACTCTTTTTTTTCCGCTTCCCAGCCGAGCGTCACGCCTTTTCCGCCGTATTCATCACTCGGTTTCATCACCAAGTGCTTCTGGTTCTTGCGGATGAATGGCAGCAATTCGATGGGCTCGCCATCGTGTTCGGTTTTTACATCTGCAACGACGCGCGTCCACGGCACATGCCGTTGAATCAATTCGCGCTCTTCACCGGAGAAATAGCGCGCGTTCTGCTCGTCTGTGAGAACCGCGAAAAAGGCTTTCACATGCGGGATTTTGCAGCGGAAATTGTTGGCCACGCACACGGTGCCAGACGCGTACGCTTTGACTAGCGCCTCACATTCCTTGGGACGCGCCACAATATCGTTGATGAGTACGCGACGGTATAGCAATTCGATCGTTTTGCCATGAGCCACAAGCTTTTTACCGTCGAATTCCAAATCGCGCGGATCCGTCAACACCACAGGGATGCCCATGCGCTCGAAGCGCTCCTGTAAAATCTCAAATTCGCTCCAGGTTGGCACCTCTTTCCAGTCGACGATGGCCATCTGGGGCCGCTTGTTTTGTCCGCCCCAGTCGACATACGTAGTAATCAAAGCGTCCAGTAATTTTGCCGTGAGCGGATAACTATGCACTTCGAAGCGTTTCTTGAACTCTTCCATTACCGGCAGGGTGCGGAAAATATCCGACATCGTTTCCGAATAGCCCGGACCTGCGGGAGATTCGCCGTTGTATTCCGTGAACTTTAGCGATTCGGGCAGCAGAAACGCGTCCAGACGCGAGGCAGTACTCGCGGGCCCGAAGCCCGTGGTCATGCGTACTAACCGCTCCTCGTCAGGACGTAAATGAAATTGTTCGAACAGGGAAGTGTCTTCCAGGGCCGATGTAGTCAGTCGCTCCGCAATGGCTGCGATGGTTTCGGCCACATTTTTCACGCGTTCGTCATCTTGGGGCGAAAGAAATACGGGGCGGAGAAATGGGCAATGAACGCGATCGGCAAAGGTGAGTTTAGCCCCGCGAACTTGCTCTAGAAAATGCTTGGCCAGTTCGGGAGACTTTTTCAGCAGTGGACGCAGCAGTTCATCCCAATATTCAACGGGGTGAGGGTGATTGCCACTCGTTCGTGGTTTTGCAGCTTTCATCGGTAGGTAGCAGCGGAAGGCGAGGTCAGCGCGGCCTGTGCGCTTTGCACCGTCCGTGGAGCGCCTGTGAATCCAGCAGGTGAGCCGATTCCCAGCATTTCTTCCCAGCGGGGCCAAGTGTTGGCCGGGTTGCCGTGCAATGCGCGATCAATGACGAGTCGCGCCATTTTTTCCACGACATGCTCAAAGTAAAATTCAGTGATACGGTCGCGTTCGAAATCGGGCGCCGGATTCAGAAAATCGATAGCGTAGGGGATCCCCTCCTTGACTGCGAACTCGATGGTGTTCATTTCGTAGCCGAGCGCAAGGTTGATCGTTTGCGCATCTTTCACTACCCGCGCGCCCAGTTCCGGCTTCAAATAGGAGTGTTCGACCAGATAGCGCCGCTCCTTGGGGTCGTAAGCCACGGGCAGAATGTCCGTCTTACCGAAGGTGAAGCAGCGCACGTATTGCTCGAAATCGATGAACTCTTGCAGCGTCATGCAGTAGGGCGAGGTTTGGTCGTAGGCCTGCAGCAATTCCTCTTCGTTGTTTACCTTATAAACATGCTTCCACCCGCCACCCGAGAAAGGCTTGAGTATCGCGGGTCTGCCAACGTAATCGAGCAGCGCCACCCAATCGACGGGATATTTCAAGTTACGCAATGACTCGGAATTGATGTCGACGCCGGTAGGATAGCCCTTTTGCGGCAGTAGAATTGTCTTCGGAATCGCGAGACCCAGCTTCGAGGCCATCGCGTAATTGAAATATTTGTCGTCCGCCGTCCACCAGAAAGGATTGTTGATGACGTAGGTGCCTTGCAGCACGGCGTGCTTCAAGTAACCTCGGTAGTAATCGACCTCATGCGAAATTCGGTCGACAATAACGCGATATTCCGCAGGTTCACCCATTTTCGTGCCGCCCAGCTTTACAAATTCGGCAGTCACGCCATCTTTTTGGCCAAGCTTGTTGACATGTTCGAGAAAAGCCGGAGGAAAACTGAATTCCCGCCCGCACAGCAATCCCACTTTCATCATAGCTTCCTCCTGCGTGGCCCATTCAAGAGCTTAGTGGACCGTGCCCGCCGAGTCCGAATGGGTTTCCATGGCACTCGAGCGAGTTTCGCGAACGAGGTGCCGCACCACATCCTTCAAATCGCCGGTCTGCTGGTAAACGCGCATTTGCCGTTCCGCACTGGTGCCTTCGTGCAGAATGGTATGAACATACTCCACAGCGCCGCGGCTGCCGAGATCGTCTAAGACGTCGTCCACTAATTCCAGGAGTTCCGGGATGAGCGCACGCATCGGCACTTCTTCTTCTTTGCCGAAGTCGATCATCTTTCCCTCGATGCCATAACGCGCGGCGCGCCACTTGTTTTCTTCAATCAGCGCGCGGTGATAGGTGCGCCAGCTAATATTCCCGGTATAGAGTCGATGCAGTTTCACGACGATTGCCTGAGTAAGTGCGGCAATCGCAACGGCTTCTTCTACCTTCGTCGCCGTGTCGAACATGCGGAACTCCAGGGTTCCGTAGCTAGGATGGGGCCGCACATCCCACCAGATTTTCTTGCCATTATCAATGCAGTTCAAACGAATGAGCAGATTCACATAGTGCTCGTAAGCGCTCCAGGAATCGAACTGCTCAGGAATGCCAGTTCGCGGAAAACGACGGAATACGGTGGTGCGGAACGATTTCAAGCCGGTGTTGCGACCCATCCAAAACGGCGAACTGGTCGACAGCGCCAGTAGGTGCGGAATGAAATAACGCACCATATTCATGATGTCGATGGTGGTCTGTTTATCCGGCATGGCGACATGGATGTGCATGCCAAAAATCAGCAGCGAGCGCGCCAATTGCCCCATTTCTTCGACGATGTTCTGGTAACGTTCGCCAGGCGAAATCACTTGATCGATCCAACTGGAAAACGGGTGCGTACCCGCGGCCGCTACCTGCAAACCGGTACTCTCCGCCGCAGACACCAATTCGCTGCGCGTGCGGTGCATTTCCAGGCGCAATTCGCTGACGTTTTCGCAAATTTTCGTGCCGGTTTCGACGATGGACTGATGCATTTCCTGCTTCACCTGGTCGCCGAGACCGCGCGAAGCTGCCGCCGAAAGCAATTGCACTACATGCGAGCGCAACTCCAACGTATCAGGATCGATAATTTGGAATTCCTCTTCGACACCGATGGTGAAGCGGTGAGCCATGAGCGGCCCTCCGGATCGTTGATCCTACTGGGGACTTCTTTGGAGTGAGTATCATACTCCGTCAGGCGGCAAAACACACCTGCTGTGCTGTCGATGTTTGTTGAGGATAGCCAGGTTCCGGGGGAATTCGATCGTATATGGCGTTCAATTTGGCGCTAGACGACCGCCTGCGCCCCTTGGCAAACTCAGGGACCATGCAAATCACGCCTTTCCGCCTCGAAGAGTACATGGGCAAATACGAGTTCTCGGCTAAGTATTTGCTCTCGTCATCCGACGCGGAGTCTCAAACGATCGGTGATCTGCTCGTGCTGGAATCCGGCGCTCACGACGCTTTCTTGAAGCATTGGTGCGGCTACACGGAATCTCCCGGCGCGCCGTATCTGCGTGAGGTGCTGGCTGCCATCTACCAGCAGGTTCACCCGGACCAAATCGTGGTGACCGCCGCGGCCGAAGAGGCCATTTTTCTCTTCTACCAGGCACTTCTGACTCCCAGCGATCACGCGATCGTTGAGACGCCCTGCTACGAAAGTGCTCTCACCCTACCTAAAAGCACCAGAGCGATAGTCAGCGAGTGGCGGCGTAAGCCCGAAGATGGCTGGGCCCACGATTTTACGGCACTGGAACGGCTGATTCGCCCGAATACACGGGCCATCTACATCAATACGCCTCACAACCCCACGGGTTTGCTGATGCAACCGCAAATTTTTCGCAAGGTTCTTGAATTGGCGGCCTACCGGGGCATTTATGTGCTGTGCGACGAGGTTTATCGCGAACTGGAGCACGATCCCGGCACCCGTCTCCCGGCCGGCTGCGATTTCCACGAGCGCGTCGTAAGTCTTGGCTCCGTCAGCAAAACCTACGGTTTGCCGGGCCTGCGTTTAGGTTGGCTGGCCTGCCGCGACAGCGAAGTTCTGCATAGAATCATCTCGTTGAAACACTACACTACGATCTGTTCGAGCGCCCCGAGTGAATTCCTTACGGCTTTAGCCTTCCGGCACCGTCAAAAGTTCATCGACCGCAACCTGCAGATCGTGCTCCGCAACCTCCGGCTGCTCTCTGCTTTCTTTTCCCAACACACCGATATATTTGAGTGGACACCGCCGAACGCCAGTACGATCGGATTTGCGCGTTTCAAGCCTCAACAGGACGTAGAGGTGTTTTGCGAAGACCTGGTGCGACGAGCCGGCGTGCTGCTGCTGCCTGGCACACTTTACGATGAGCCGAGCCACATTCGTTTTGGCTATGGGCGCCGGAACATGCCCGAAGCTCTCGCGGAGTTGGAATCCTGGCTGCGGCGGCACCCCCCGAAATGAAAAAAGGGCCAGTACACGATGGCCCTGACCCTTGCCGCGTATATGCAAATTGTCTGCCAATTCTACTGATTACTACGCTGCGCCCATCGACCTTCTCGCTTGGAAGCATTCCCGGCAAAACACCGGACGTCCTTGCGTGGGCTTAAAGGGAACGGTGGTTTCTTTACCGCATTGCGAGCAGGTAGTCTTGGTTTCCGCTCTTACCTGCCCGCCCCCAGTGCCTCCAGTTTCGGCCCTCTTGGCTTTGCATGCTTTGCAGCGCTTGGGTTCGTTTTTGAAACCCTTGTCGGCGAAAAACATCTGTTCGCCAGCAGTAAAAACGAACTCGGCGCCACACTCGGAACACTTCAGAACCTTATCGTGGAATTCCATGGCCGGCTCCCCTGGACCCCGATCGGGCAGAAGGGACCGGCAGGTTTTTCACCATGGGCCTGGATTCGACGCTGGAACCGTTTCCCGAATACACCAAAAACGGACCCTCTGGGCCAAAGGGCGAAGAACTTGAGCGTATTCCCAACATAGCTGCCTGACTGGGGCCTGATCCCGGAAGTGCGGCGCCGAGCTTTGTCGTGAGCAGGTTTAATCCTGTTCGCGACGCTGCTTCTTGCGCAGTCGCTTCCGCGAAAGCGCTTCTTTGGCCCGGCGCTTTTCACCGGGCTTCATATAGAAACTGTGCTTCTTTATCTCTTTGATGATGTCTTCCTGTTGCACTTTGCGCTTAAAGCGTCGCAGTGCATTTTCAAGAGACTCATTCTCTTGAATGATTACCTCTGCCAATGAACTTCACCTCTATTCCGGTTCGGATTAATAACCTGTAGCGCCCACCCCAAAGTTGAGCGCCACACCTGGTTATATTATCTCATGAGGTTGCTGGCTTCTTGTAGTCAATTCACCGGCTCCAAGTCAAGTACTCTTTGCGATATTGCAGCCTCAGCCTAATTCCATGTCTTTCGAGGTACTCGTATCGCAATTGTTAACTAACTGAGTCTCAATAGGTATTCTGCTGTACTTCCAAACATCACTCGCACCGCTTGCGTCTGCTGGTACACTGAAATGGTTCATACCCCTGCTTCGGGAGAAGACCGTCATGCCCGACATGCGCGATGCCATAGGAGTGCTGCTTGCCGGTGGGCAGGGAGAGCGATTGTGGCCGCTGACGCGTGATCGGGCCAAGCCCGCTGTTCCCTTTGGGGCGCTGTACCGCATCATCGACATCACCCTGTCGAATTGTATTAACTCCGGCTTGCGCCGGATTTTCGTCCTCACCCAATACAAGGCCCTCAGTCTTTCCCGCCACGTGCGTGCCGGGTGGTCACCATTGATGGGACTGGGCGATTTCATTGAAGTGCTTCCGCCGCAGATGCGCGTTTCTCAGCAGTGGTATCAAGGCACCGCCGACGCGGTGTATCAAAACATCTACTCCATCGGCAGCGAGCGCTCGAAGTACACCTTCATCCTTAGCGGCGACCACATTTACAAAATGAACTATGCCAAGATGCTGCAGCAGCACGCCGACTCTGGAGCGGATGTCACGGTGGCCACCATCGAAGTTCCTGCTGCCGAAGCGTCCAAGCAGTTCGGCGTGATTGAGACCGACAAAAATTGGCGCATTTGCGGATTCGAGGAAAAGCCGGCGAAGCCCAAGACCTCGCCTCACAAGCCGACGCACTGTAACGCGTCCATGGGCGTGTATATCTTCAATACCCAGTTACTCATTCCGATTCTGCTCGCCGATTCCGAAGAGCCCAAATCCGCTCACGATTTCGGCAAAGATATACTGCCGCGCATCATCGCCAAGCATCGCGTGTATGCCTACAACTTTATCGACGAGAACAGCAAGGAGTCGCTTTACTGGCGCGACGTCGGCACCATTGACGCTTACTACGAGGCCAACATGGACCTCGTCAGTGTTTCGCCTGTGTTCAACCTTTATGACAAGAATTGGCCCCTGCGCACCTGGCAGCAGCAGTATCCTCCCGCGAAGTTCGTATTCGCCGATGAAGACCGCAAAGGTATCGCGCTCGACTCGATTGTTGCCGGTGGCTCGATTCTCTCCGGTGGCCGAGTGCAGAATTGTGTGATTGGCTACGATGTGCGCGTCAATAGCTTTTGCGAGGTGACCGCTTCCATTATCTATAATCACGTGAACATTGGGCGGCATTCGCGCATCTGCCGGGCCATTATTGATCGCCACGTCAGTCTGCCGGAGCATACGGAGATTGGGTTCGACTTAGAGGCAGATCGGCGGCGATTCCATGTGACCCCATCGGGCATCGTAGTGGTTGTGCGACAGGAATCGCTGATCGAAGAACCCGACTCGCAGTGACCGTCGCGAAAGTTTCTTCGGTGGGATTAACAACAGGCGTATTTTAGGTCTGCAGTGCGTCAGCATGGACCTTGTGCCTTGCGTCACGCGCCCATTTCCCTAGCTCTGCTACAATTCTCCTTCTGTAAACCACACAGGAGAATCCACAATCATGGCCACCAAAATCACTCGGGTTCACGCCCGCCAGGTCCTCGACTCGCGCGGTAACCCCACCGTCGAAGCGGATGTCACGCTGGAGTCCGGCGCTTTCGGGCGCGCGATTGTTCCTTCCGGCGCCTCGACGGGCGAGCACGAGGCTCTCGAACTGCGCGATGGCGATAAATCCAAATACCTCGGCAAAGGCGTCCTCCAGGCGGTTGCCAATGTGAACGGCGAGCTTGCCAAATCCGTGACCGGCCTGGATGCGAGCGATCAGCGTGCGCTTGATCACAAGATGATTTCCCTGGATGGCACGCCGACAAAATCACGTCTCGGTGCCAACGCGATTCTGGCGGTTTCGATGGCGGCCGCACGGGCGGCTGCCGCTGCCGCGAAAGAGCCTCTCTACAAATATCTCGCACGCTATTCCACGGATCATTCCGCGAACCTGCTGCCGGTGCCGATGATGAACATTCTAAATGGCGGTGCGCATGCGGACAGCTCGGTGGATTTCCAGGAGTTCATGGCCATGCCGGTAGGCGCGTCCTCGTTTAGTGAAGCGCTGCGCTGGGGCGTCGAAGTATTTCATTCCCTCAAATCCTCGTTGAAAAAGCACGGTTATTCGACCGCGGTCGGAGACGAAGGTGGATTCGCTCCCAGCTGCAAATCCAACGAGGAAGCGATCCAGATCGTGCTGGAGGCCATTAGCGCTGCAGGCTACAAACCGGGTGAACAGGTGGCTATCGCCCTCGACCCGGCGGCCAGCGAGTTCTTCGACAAAGCCAGCGGCAAATATGTCTTCAAGAAGTCCGATAAATCTACGCACTCTTCGCTGGAACTGGCTGACTATTGGACCAAGTGGGTGGAGAAATACCCCATCGTTTCTCTGGAAGACGGTATGGCCGAAGATGATTGGTCTGGCTGGAAGGCGCTGACGAATTCTCTGAGCTCCAAGTCCGCGAAGAAAAGAATTCAGCTCGTCGGGGACGATATTTTCGTGACCAACACCGAGCGGCTTTCTCGCGGCATCAATGAAGGCATCGGCAACTCCATTCTGATCAAGCTGAACCAGATCGGTAGCGTGAGCGAAACCATCGATTGCATCGAGCTGGGGCGCAAGGCCGGCTTCAAATCCGTTATTTCGCACCGGTCCGGCGAAACAGAAGACACTTTCATCGCGGATCTCGCCGTTGCCACGGCAGCGGGGCAGATCAAGACCGGCTCGGCATCGCGTACCGACCGCATTTCTAAGTACAACCAATTGCTGCGCATCGAAGAGGAACTAGGCTCCGCTGCACGGTTTAACGGCCGCGCCCCGTTGCTCTAACCCAGGCCGACGCAGGCGACCCATGATTTAGCTCGCGACGACAAATCGGCGAGCATCGCAGCGCATCTCAATCTTCGGGATGCTTATGTGTTGCTCGCCACTTTCTTTTCCCAGCGCATTTCCGACAACACGAGACGGATTTCATCGTAAGTTACATCTTCTGGTAGCGCCTCTTTGATTGGCTTCATCATCTCCAATCCCGCACGCGTACAGGCTTCGCGGATTTGCTGGCGTCTTCCCGCGCGAACCCATTCGTCGTTCAATTTTAGGTCGCCGCGCTCGATCAAGTCCGCCACCAGCACCACAACCGAGGCCACTTTCCGGCCACGGATTCGCGCTATCTCTTCGAACGAATGTCCCTGCTGCAATAATTCGAGAGTTGCCGCTAGCGCGTTCGAAGGCTTGGCGCGCCATTCGGCGCTGGCGCGTTCACCCTTTTCGAATCGCGGGAACAATCCCAGAATTTCTTTTCCGTACATCTGGCATTTCTTTTCTCCCATGCCCGAAATCTGCCGCAGTTCCTGCATATTTTGGGGTTTTCGCGCGCATAGCTCATCCAGCACAGTGTCGTGCAGTACGATGAACGCAGCGATCATTTTTTCGCGCGCGGTCACGCGCCGCCACTCGCGCAGAAATTCGCGCAGTTCCTCATTGACTGTGATGTTTGGATCACGTTGAAACGTGGTTTTGTCGGTAACGGTGTAGAGATTGCAGGGCGCCCGATCTTTGCCGATGCCGCGTGAGTTCGCGCTGCTCATCCAAGCCGGAAAACCAGAGCAGGCGTCGCAAATCCCACATTTTTCCCACTTCACGTTTTCGCCGAAATATTCGCAAATCTGCCGTTGCCGGCATCGCGATCCTTTCACGAACTCCTGCATCCGGTGATAGCGGCTCCAGGCACGCTCACGCTCTTCGGGATCACTGATTTGATTAATGAAGTGAGCGCGCAGACCGTTGTCGCGCTTTTCCCAAAAGAGATAACAATGAGCGGGCCTGCCATCGCGTCCTGCGCGCCCGGTCTCCTGATAAAGTTGCTCGATGCTGTCGGGTAAGCCCAAACGCACTACCGCGCGCACGTTCGGTTTGTTGATACCAAGGCCGAACGCGATCGTGCCGACCAGCACCGGCGCTTCCTCGTTCATCCACTTTTCCTGATTGGTCCGCCGTGTAACAGCATCCATCTGCCCGTGATAGCCCACGGCCGCGATGCCTCTCTCCCCAAGTAAATCAATCATTTCGCCAACGCGCGCCACCGTCGGCGAATACACAATCACGTTGCCGTCTTTCACGCGAGAAACCGCCTCCAACAGAAGCTGGTCCTGCATTTCTCCTTTGCACTCGCGGATTACGTAGCGGAGGTTCTCTCGCCGGAAACTCGATACCGACTTCAGCGGATTCTTAAGCTGTAACTGTTCGACGATGTCGTGCCGAACTTGCCGCGTAGCGCTGGCGGTGAACGCAGCGATGGGTTGCGTTGGGAACATGGCGCGCAATTTGCTGAGTTGCCGGTACTCCGGCCGGAAGTCATGGCCCCATTCGGAAATGCAATGCGCTTCGTCAATCGCGAAGAAGGAAACCGGCACTTGTTTCAACCACTCTGCTGTCCCATCCATCGCCACGCGTTCCGGCGAAACGTAAATAAGCCGGTATTCGCCAGCCGTCGCCTTGCGCCTGAGCTCCTGGCGGTCTGCATCCACGACGGCACTGTTCAGGAATACAGCGGGAATGCCCATCTGCCGCAATTGCGCCACCTGATCCTGCATGAGCGCAATTAGAGGCGAAATCACCACCGCCGTGCGGCGTGCGTCGACGACTGCCGGAAGTTGATAGCACAGCGACTTTCCTCCTCCGGTGGGCATCACCACGCAAACATCGCGCCCCGACGCCAAACCCCGCACCACTTCTTCCTGGCGCGGGCGAAAGCCGTCGTAGCCCCAATAGCGCTTGAGAACGGCAGAGAACTGATCTGTGAGAACCGGATTCGCGGTTTCCGCCACGATGAACCTATAGACAAGCTAGCGTTGATATTCGCCATTTATTCGCCATTTGTCAAGTACGGCTTGCTGACGTAGCCGTTTAGTTATCCACAATTCCACAACCCCTGTGCATAACCCTGCGCCGTCTGGTGCATCGCGGAACTACGGGGTCAGAGCGGTTTGTCTTGGCTGTTATTTGTGCCCCTTCAGCAAGGCATCGATGTTGTTTTCTGTCTCGGCCTTGTTCACGATGCCGCTATGGGTCGTGGCGATTCTACCTTGGCGATCGATGAGTACAGTTAGAGGCATGGTCTCTAAGGCATATTGTTTCGCTACTTCTGGTTCGCTGATGACGATGGGGTAGTTCACGTTCTTCTCCTTGATCCATGGCCGAACGGACTTCCACCCGTCGTCGTCCATCGAAAGTCCGATGACGACTAAGCCTTCACTCGCGTAGCGATTCTGAAATTCGATGAACCAGGGAATCTCTACCTGGCACCCTAAACACCACGTGGCCCAGAAATTCAGCAGGACCACCTTGCCTTTCAGTTCCGACAGGCGCACGACTTTGCCGTCTGCGCCGGTCAATTGGAAATCGGGAGCAGCCTTGCGATCCGATTCGGGAAGAATTGTTTGTGTGGCGTAGGGAGCCGCAAGGCTTTGCCACACGGCCACAGAGCATTCCAGACACTTATGGGCCAACACTTTGGGCGAAGGGAGCGCACTCATAAACACGACGATCACCACAACGGTAGCCGCGGCCCAGATCAACGCTTTCCCGGCCCAGTTGTTGGCAGGCCGAACTCCGCGGAACCGTGCCAGCCCAGCCGCCGCGTCAGGTTGCCAACTATCTTCGGGAGCAAGCGCGGACATCCGCTCATCTACCCATTCCCCGATATCTTTGTGCTTATTCGAGTCCATAGCGTCGGGTGTACTCCTTTCGAAACGCCTGCTGCGCCCGGGCCAGAAGAGTTCCCACGGAAGCAGGATTCAAGTCGAGTATGGAAGCAATCTCCCCATAGCGGGATCCATGACTGCACAAAACCAGTAGTTCCGCCTGCCGTGATTTGAGCAGGCTAAGCACTAGACGCACTCGATCTTGCTCCTCACTTGCTCGATGAATCTGCTCGGGCGTTGCCGGAGACACGTTTCTTGCGAGCAGCCCAAAAAACGTTTCATAGCGCCACCGGCGGCTGCGGCTCCGCAATTCGTCGAGTCCCATTCGAAGCGCGACGCGGTACAGCCATGCTTCCACTCGGTATCGCTGTGCTTTTGGGTTTCGCCACAGCTTCAGAAATACCTCGACCGCCAGTTCTTCGGCTCGAGCGTGATCGCGCACCACACGCGCAATGATGCGCGCCACCCGCGGGTACTGCTCGCGAAAAATGGCTTCAATGCAGAATGTTTCGCGCTTCGAGTTCGCTTGCGAGAGCGGTTCCGTAGCTGGGTTCACACTAGAAAAAACGCTGCTCCTTTCCGTTTTGTGACAATGCGCTCGTACATTACCACTCGGTAGGCGGGGGCGCGGTCTCTAAGTGGCCACATCTCCAATTAACTACCCCTGGCAACGCGCCGCATCGATTCTTTGACACTTGCTCTGATTCCCCCTATCCTCTTGGGGCTAGGTTCAGGTACGGCCGTCTCATGATTGGTCAGACGATCTCGCACTATCAAATCCTCCAGAAACTCGGAGGCGGCGGAATGGGTGTCGTTTATTCCGCCCGCGACACGACGCTCGACCGTTCGGTGGCGCTGAAGTTTCTCTCGGAAGAGGCACTGCGCGACAAACTTTCTCTGGAACGTTTCCTGCGAGAGGCTCGTGCCGCTGCTTCGCTGAACCATCCCAACATCTGCACAGTACACGAAATCGGTGAGGACGCCCAAGGTCACCCGTTTATCGTGATGGAGTTCCTGGAAGGCGACACACTGAAGAACCTGATTTGCGCCCGAGCCATGCGCGCCGACCGCCTGCTGGACGTCGGTACGCAAGTGGCCGACGCTCTGGACCATGCACACGCGCGCGGCATAACGCATCGCGACGTGAAGCCTGCCAATATCTTTGTCACCCGTGGAGGGCAGGCGAAGGTCCTCGATTTTGGTTTGGCCAAGCTTGGTGCCATCCTCGCTGTTTCGTCAGAGACGGAACCCTCAGATTCCACAAATAGGCGTTCGAGCGTTCACGAGGATACGCTCACCACTCCGGGTACCTCCATGGGCACCGTTGCCTATATGTCGCCTGAGCAGGCGCGAGGCGAGCCGCTCGATCCCCGCTCCGATCTCTTTTCGTTTGGCTCCGTCCTTTACGAAATGGCCACCGGTACGCAGCCCTTTCGCGGCACCACCTCGGCGGTAATCTTTAATTCCATTTTCAACAGCAATCCCGCGCCGCCCAGCACTTTGAACGGCGAGATTCCTGAGTCTATCGATGTGATCATTTTGAAGGCGCTCGAGAAGGATCGGGACTTGCGCTATCAATCCGCTGCCGAACTGCGTGCCGATTTCAAGCGCCTGAAACGCGATTTGGATTCCGGCAAACGCAGCCTCTCCGGGCGAACAGCTTCCTATGTTTCGCCGTCACCACCCACAACCGCCGCGCGTTCACAAAACTCGGTAGCGGTCCTCTACTTCGAAAATCTCAGCAGTGCCAAGGAAGATGAATACCTGCGCGATGGCATGACCGAGGACATCATCACCGAATTGACCAACATCAAAAATCTCAAGGTATTTCCTCGGCCTGCTCTGTTGCCGTATCGCGACAAGCCCGTTACGGCTCCGCAGGTGGGTCGTGAACTCAATGCCGCCTATGTACTCAGTGGCAGTCTTCGCCGGTCCGGCAACAGGCTTCGCATTACCGCGCAACTCGTGGAAACGCATTCGGGCCACGCGCTGTGGGCGCAACGCTTCGATCGCGAAATGGATGACGTGTTCGAAGTACAAGACGAAATCGCCCGCAGCATTGCGCAAGCTTTCCGGATTAATCTTTCCCCGCAGGAAGAGCAAAAGATTGCAAGCAAGCCCACGCAGAACTCCGTCGCCTATGACTATTACTTGCGGGGCCGCAGCTACGCTCGCCGGGAAAGCTTGGAGTTCGCGCTGCAAATGTACGAGCAAGCCATCAAACTGGATCCCAATTTTGCTCTTGCGCACGCAGGGATTGCCTACATCTGCGGAATCATTCACGAAGTCCGGGAACACAATCCCAAATGGGTCGTGCGCGGCGAAGCCGCCTGCAGCAAAGCGCTGGAAGTTGACCCGAACCTCGCCGAAGCCCTTGTAGCGCAAGCACGCATTTCATATTCGCAACGCAAGCATGAGGAAGCCATCGATTTAGCCAGGCGTGCAATCGCGCTCAAGCCCGACTGCGAAGGGGTCTACAACGTGCTCGGCAGAGTGTATTTTGCTTCGGGCCGATTTCAGGAAGCCGCGGAGCTCAGTGAAAAAGCCATCGAGGCGAACGGTGACGATTACAACGTGTTTATTCCGATCGTGAACGCGCTGGAGCGCTTGGGCCGGACCGCGGAACTTCAGCGCTTTCGGGAATTAGAAATGAATGCGCTCGAGCGGCAACTCGAACTGGTTCCGGAAGATGTTCGCGCGCGCAGTTTACTGGCAGCCGACTATGCCAACATGGGCCGGCTGGACGATGCGGTGCGCCATCTGGAAATGACTGTGGCGCTTCGGCCTAACGATTCGAATGTGCTTTACAACGCATCGTGCACTTATGCCGTGTTGGGGAAAAAACAAGAGGCTCTTGCCTTATTACGGCGGTCGGTCGACGCGGGCTATGCCAATTTCGACTGGCCACGCCAAGACCCTGACTTGAAGAGCCTGCATAACGACCCCGAATTCCTGAAACTATTTTCCTTCAAATAAGCGCTTTGCTTGCCGCTTATGGCACGTCGTTCTATGTGTTGTGATGCATGCCACTGTCCCTTACGGCCGCACGCGCTACCCTGATAGCGTGACCATCCCGGTGTAACGGCCGCCAATTCCGTAACGCCAACGCTCCCGCCGCCTTCGGTCACGGCTCATCCGATGAGCACGTTGGCGCAAACCGAAACGCTTTCCGCCACGGATTTCACCCGGCCGGGCGTAAATCCCTGGCTCATTGCATTTACGGTGATGCTGGCCACCTTCATGGAAGTGCTGGACACTAGCATCGCCAATGTGGCGTTGCCGCACATCGCTGGAAGCCTTTCCGCGGGTGTCGACGAAAGCACTTGGGTGCTGACTTCCTACCTCGTTTCGAACGCGATCGTGCTTCCTCTGACCGGCTGGTTCTCCCGGCTATTTGGCCGCAAAGCCTTCTACATGTCGTGCGTGGTGATTTTTATCGTAAGTTCCTTCCTGTGCGGGATGGCCACGAGCCTTCCGTTGCTGGTATTTTTCCGCGTGCTGCAAGGCGCGGGCGGCGGCGGCCTACAACCGGTCTCGCAAGCGATCTTGGTGGAAAGCTTTCCGCGCAAAAAACAGGGGATGGCGATGGCCGTTTACGGCATGGGAGTAGTGGTCGCGCCCATTGTGGGACCGACTCTTGGGGGCTGGCTCACCGATAATTATTCCTGGCGCTGGATTTTCTTTATCAATATTCCGGTTGGCTTGCTTTCCATTTTTCTTACATCCGCTCTCATTCATGATCCGCCCCACGTGACGCGCAGCGAGAATGGGGAGTCTGTCCGCATCGACTACATCGGTCTCGGCCTGCTGAGTGTTGGTCTCGGGTTCCTTCAGGTGGTACTGGACAAGGGACAGCGCGACGATTGGTTCGGCTCGAACTTCATCGTATGGTGCTCGGTGGTTTGCGCTGTGGGGCTTATTGGCGCCGTAATCTGGGAACTTCGCCAAAAGGATCCTGTGGTCGAACTGCATCTCTTCAAGGATCGGAATTACGCCACGGCTACGTTTCTGATGTTCCTCCTGGGCGTAGTTCTTTACGGCAGCACAGTGTTGCTTCCCGTCATGCTGCAGACGCTGGCTGGTTACACAGCGCAACTCAGCGGTCTGGTACTTTCTCCAGGAGCCATTGTCACGCTGGTTTCTTTGCCGCTGGTTGGGTGGCTGTTGGCGCGTTTCCAAGCGCGATGGCTGGTCATTTTTGGACTGACGGTGCTTTCGGTTGGCATGTTCCAGTTGGCGTACATTAATTTGACTACCGACTTTCGAACTTACGTGTACCTGTGGATGATTTCACGCGGCGGCCTGGCATTTCTTTTTGTGCCCATCAACGTAACCGCGTTTTCGTACGTGTCCAAGGAGAAGATGAATAACGCCACGGGGCTCATTAATCTGGCGCGAAACATCGGTGGCAGCGTGGGCATTTCCATGGTTACCACGATTCAGGCACGCCTGACGCAAAAGCACCAAAGCGACCTGGTATGCCACGTCAGCCCGCTCAATCCACGCTATCTCGCCGCCATCCACGGCCTGGCCGTCGATTTGCAGGAAAAGGGTTCTGACGCCTCCACAGCGATTCATCAGGCCGGCGCGCTGCTCTACGGCGAAGTACAACGCCAAGCCGCGATGCTGGCGTTTATAGACGTGTTCTGGCTTCTCGGGGTCGTTTGCCTCTGCATGGTCCCATTGATGTTTCTGATCAAGAAGCCTCCGGCGCATCACGAGGGGGAAACTCTGGCGGCCCATTAATCGAAACGGGTCGGCTCATCATTCGGACGACGGCATGTTGGTACTTGCGGAACTGGAAACCTGCTCACTGCTGCTTCTTCAGTGCAAGTTCAAACTGTTCTTCGCGCTGCTCCACAAAAGTTCTATAGCCGGTGGGATCGATGAACGCGTTCTTATCTCCGGCGCTCCATTTCGCATATTTCTCTTTCAGTCCAAAATAACTACCGTGAGAGCCAAGAAAAATGTCGCAGGGTAAGTTTTTCATTACCGCAAAACCCTGCTTGTAATCGTCGGCTATGTGGGGGTACTGCTTGTTACCCACCAACTTGTACCCAGGGTTCACATTCGGGCTGCCTACAATCACGACGTGGAGAACTTTGCCGCCTTCGGTTACCTCCGTCGTCCAAGTAGTGGTTCCCTTCGTGTGGCCAGCCGTGAGATGCGCCACCAGCACGGAGCCGCCGAGCTCAACGTTGTCCCCATCGTGCAGAATGCGGTCTACCTTAGCCGCAGGGAAGTGAAACCGAGTGTTGTGCCCATACTGAAAATCATCTTTGCCGCCGGACTCAACCGTGGGAACGTCCGCCTCCATGACGTAATACCTTGCATGCGTATCCTTGATGATTTGGGCGCTGCCTTCCGCATGATCGTAGTGCGCGTGGCTGATCAGCAGAATCTTGATGTCCTTGTAATGGAAACCTAGCTGCTCCACTCCTTTCTCGATAAGCGGAACGTCTTCTTTCACTCCGCTGTTGATCAAAATGATTCCCTGGTTGGTAACTACGATGTACGAAGCCAAATCCTGATCGCCCACGTAGTACAAATTGCCCGCGATGTGAAATGGTGGAAACGGTTGGCCCCACCCGGGTGGCAGCCTCTGTGCTTGCGACGGCATGGCGTAAGCAAACAGAGTTAGCAGAACAATCAGCGCTGTGCGGGGCCTATTCGCTGGCGTCCTGACAACCAAATAAACGATTCTCTTTGCCAAAATACCCATCGCAGGGCTCCTTTGGAAGCTGCTTCTGCACCATCGCTACGGACTGCATTTCTTATTATTTTCCGTAGTGTGGATGGAGGAAGCAAATCTACGTAAAGGCATCACTCTTCAAACGGCAGAGCCGCGAGGCGAGCCGAAGTGCCCTTGCTCTTGTGCCAACGAATCAGTTGGGCTTCGCAGGTTGAGTCTGGTCGGGTTGCATTGCGTCGGCGGGCTTAGCGGATTCCGCCGGTTTGGCAGCGTCGTCAGCCTTGGCGGACTCTGCTGCGGGTTTCGCGTCCTTGTCCGCTTGCTTCGCTTGGTCCTGGTCGTCAGCGGGTTTGGAGAGATGAAGCTTGCGTATCTCTTTAGCGCCAACCGAGGGATCCTCAGGCGTGACTTTGACTTCCGTTCCCATTGGCCCGGCGGTCCATTTGAAGTAATAAATTTTGCCGGCCTCGGCTTCGAAGTGGGCGCGCTCATTCTCTTTCTGCGTGGCTTGATTGATTGCCGCCACGGCGGACATGGTGATGCTTCCGTAGTACACCTTGGCCAAACCGGAGATGATCACCGCTCCCGGGGGCACTTCCATGAATTCGTATTCGCTGTTGAGCAGTCTCCCGAGATGAATGCCGTTGACATAAACCTCATCGTGTGTGGCCGACCCGGTAAATCTGTACGTACGGTAGATACACACGATGGCTTTGCCCGCTGATGGCGCGGGCAGCACGGCGGGAGTCTTGGATTCCTGTGCGACGGAAACGGGAGCGGTGAAAAGAACCGCCATCGCCGTGAGTACGAGTAGAAAGCTTGCGCATTGTGCTACGAAGTTCGTTTTGTTCATCAAAGTCTCCTTGTGAGAATGTTCAGAGCGGTTGTGAGCGGACCTTGGTTACATAGCGCCAAGGCCGTTGATTCCCCCCTTCGGCGCTAGTCATGCCGGCAATCCTTTAGTTAGAGAATTTTGAGTTTTGGCCGCAAACCCAGCTGGTCGCTGAGTTCAATTTCGCGCCGGCTCCTCCGGCTGGTGCTATACTCAAACCACTTCGCTCCTCATTACAAATGTCGTTTTGAGCATCCTCAGGCCATTTCATGCCAGGCTCACCTCATGGCCCGCGAAGTCCCCAACAAGAACCCGTGCGCAGACGCTTGGACTCCTGGAAAGAAATCGCCGATTACCTCGGCCGGAGTGAGCGAACCGCAAAGCGTTGGCAGGCCGAGCGCAAGCTGCCGGTGCATCATGTCCCGGGAGGTGGTCATGGAAGCGTCTATGCCTTCACCGCGGAACTGGATGACTGGCTGCTCTCGGAAAAGAGCGAGACGATCGTTGCGACCGGAGATAGCGAAAGAAAAGCGGAGCGGCCTGCGAATCTTATTCCTGCCCGCGAACCCCCATCACCGGTGCCGGCCCAGAAGCGCCATGGCGGGATTTGGCATGTCTTGGCCTTTCCTTTGGCACTTGGCGCAATTGTCTTGGCCACCACCTACTTCCTCAATCTTCGCACCGCAAAGGCACATACCTCGTCTCTGTTGAATCTGTTCACAAAAACAGGATTTTCGCATTCCGCTGTTGCTCCCGAGAAGGAACTGGCTCACGAACTTTACCTTCGTGGCCGTTTTGAATGGAACAAGCGGACCGCCGATAGCCTGAATCGCGCCCTGGACTACTTCACGCAATCCCTCGTTCACGATCCCAGTAACGCGCAGGCCTATGTGGGATTGGCCGATACCTACAATCTGCTCCGTGAATTTTCCGTAATGCCTGAAAATGAAGCTCTTCAGCGCTCCATCGCTGCGTCTAGGAAAGCGATCGAGCTGGATGATTCGCTCGCCGAGGCGCACCGCTCATTGGCTTTTGCGGAAATCTGGGGCGACTGGGATTTCCAAACGGGAGAAAAGGAATTCCTGCGGGCGATCGAGCTGAATCCACGCGACCCGATCACGCACCTATGGTTCGCAAACGCCTTCGCTTCGCCCGAATGGTACCCCGTTTGTCTCCGGGAGATCGACCGCGCGCAGGAACTCGATCCGAGTTCTCACGCGATCCTTGCGGATAAGGGACTATTGCTGTTTCACGCAGGCCAGCGGCAAAAAGGGCTCGAATTGGTCCAGCAGGTCGAGAATGCCGACCCGGATTTCCTCTCTCCGCACCGCTATCTCGCCAGCATGTATCTGACTCTTAGCGACTATCCCAATTATTTGATCGAGAGCGATAAAACCGCCGACCTCACGCACGATGCCGTGCTCAAGGACACTACAACGGCCGCTCACACTGGTTTTCGTCGCGACGGCGAAGGTGGTTTGTTCCACGATTTGTATGTGTCCCAAAGAGAGTTCTATCTGCACGGGAAGCTTTTGCCCACCTTGCTGGCCCGTACCTGTGCTCGCATGGGCAAAAAGCAGGAAGCTCTGCAATTGTTGCAACAAGATTACGATCATCACCAAGTTGCGTTTTTGATGATTCGCGAGAGTTTGGATCTGCAGCTTTTGAAGGACGAACCTCAATTCCAAGACTTACTGCACAAGCTAAATTGTCCCTCGCCGGCGTCGCTGGGTAACCCACAGATACTGAGCGAGGTGCCAGTCAGCCCCAAAAGCTAGCTTTTTCCACTTGGTGTTGCTACGGGTTTCACGTTCCTCTGATCTGACAAGTAGGTCGGCGAGGATAGCGCGTAGATATTCTTATTGCCTTGTGCCAACAGCGCCCAGGCCAGCAATCGCCCGCGCTGGTTATGCAAGAAGTATTCGTACCAGTGATCCTCCACCAACTGTGGAATCACTACCACAATCCGGCGGTCCGGATGTTCGTGCGAAAGCTTGCGCACATACTGCACGATCGGCACGATGACGAATCGATAGGGTGACGGTAACACCTTCAGTTGGGGTGTTGCTACACCGGCTTCGCGAAACGGCGTCACAACATAACGCTCCCAATCATCGTGCAGTAATTCCGAATGGTTCTCGGGTTCCACGTGAATCGCAATGATCTCTGTAGAAATGCGCGAAGCAAATTCCAACGCCTGTTTGGTAATGCGGCTCCAGCGGTCCAGCGTTACCACGGCGATGGGTGCAGCCTTGTGAAGCGCGGGTTCAGCTGGATCGCAGCAATTCATGGCGACGGTTACCCTGTGATAGTGGTGGCGCACTCTGCGAAACAGCACAATAAGGAAAGGGATAAAAATCACAGTCATCCAGGCACCATCCCGGAACTTGGCCACCAGCACAACCAGCACGGTAATTCCCGTCACCAGCGCGCCCAGTCCGTTGACCAGGAGGTTGCGCGCCCATTGGGGTCCCCTCTTTTTGTACCAGTGCACCACCATGCCGGACTGCGACATGGTGAACGCCAGGAATGCGCCCACGGCATACAGCGGAATCAAACGATCCGTCACGCCGCCAAACACCACCAGCAAAAAACAGGTCGAGGCCGCGAGAATCACGATGCCGTAGGTATACACCAGCCTTCTTCCGCGGTACGCAAGCACGTGCGGCAGATAATTGTTCGCCGCGATGGCTCGGCAAAGGCGCGGGAAATCGGCAAACGCCGTGTTCGCCGAAAGGGAAAGCACCACCAGGATCGCGGCGATGGTCACGTAGTAAAAAACACCCTTGCCGAACACTGCCAACAACAGCATAGAGAGCACGCTTTGGTAGCCCGGTTGGCCCGGATCGGTGGCGGTGATGTGGTACGCCCTCACAAGGTACGAAATGCCCGCCAGCATGACGGCCAAGATAAAAATAATGACCGAGAGCGTGCGCTGCGCATTCTTGACGGCCGGCTCGCGAAACGCGCGTACGCCATTACTAACCGCCTCGACGCCGGTCAGGGCCGTGCATCCACTGGAGAACGCTTTCAGCAACAGCCAGTAGCTTACTGCGCTGGTCACCGAGCTTGTAGGCGGCAACGCCGTTACCGGCTGCGGATGCCCGTGAGCTAACATTACGCGGATCACTCCAGCGAAGATCATGATGAGCAGCGTGGCAATGAACACATAAGTGGGAATCATGAAAACGATTCCGACCTCCTTTATGCCACGCAAATTCAGCACCGTGATTACCAGCAAAATCGCAACGCACAGACTCGCCGTGTGTCGCTGCAACGATGGAACAGCAGAGACCAGTGCGCCTACTCCGGCCGAAATCCCCACAGCCGCTGTAAGGATGTAATCCGTCAACAATGCCGCCGCCGCCAATAAGCCCGCAAACGCTCCCAAGTTCGAACGCGCTACGGTATACGAGCCACCGCCCATGGGATAAGCCGCAATGGTTTGCCGATAGGAAAAGTACACAATCACCAGCAGTGTGATGATCGCCAGACTGACCGGCACGATATAACGCACGCCCAGCAAGCCCAGCGGAATCAGTAAGCTCAACGCGGCTTCCGGTCCGTATGCAGCTGAACTCAGCGCATCTAGGCCAAAGATGGGTATTCCGGAAGAGACGCCGATTTGTTCGGCGCGCTCGTCACTCGTTTTCAGGGGCTTCCCAACAATCAGGTCGATGATGTTCATCTGGGTTCCGCTGTTTCTGTGGAAAGACTGAGCGTTCTATTTGCATCGAGTTGGTGGGCAAAGTCAACTTTGGGATAAGAGAACGCACCGCCCAAGTTACGGAGGTGTTACAACTTCAAGTGATGCTCGCAGCTTAGCGTTTTTTCACAGGCGGCCATTTCGGCCGGTCAACCCGGTTTCCCTCGGTTGTCCTTCCTTCGGCCCGGTGCCATAATTTCTGTTCCACGTGGCGTCGCGCTGGACTTCCAGGAGTGTTCCAGCCATTGGTCGCAGAAGCGAGTCACTGTCGGGAAGGGGGTTCCATGGCACTACGTGATACTTGGATCGAAAAGCGGGAAGCAGCCCAGGCCGGCGCGAATGGAAGCCGCAACATGTCGCAAATGCACCTGGCGCGGCAGGGTGTGATTACCGAAGAGATGGAATATGTGGCGAAGCGGGAGCGTCTGGAAGCCGAATATGTGCGCAGCGAAGTCGCTCGCGGTCGCGCTATCATCCCTGCGAACACGCACCACCGCAATTTGGAGCCTATGGGCATTGGCGTGGCCTTCAATTGCAAGATCAACGCCAACATCGGCAACTCCGCCACTACCTCCGAGATCCACGAAGAACTGAAGAAGCTGCACCACGCCGTACACTATGGCGCGGACACGGTAATGGATCTGTCCACAGGTGGCGATATCCCGGAAATTCGCCGCGCTATTATCGGCGCATCGCCAGTCCCGATTGGCACCGTGCCCGTGTACGAGGCAATATCCCGCGTCCGCCGTCCGGAGGATCTCTCGATTGATCTGATGCTGGAGGTGATCGAGGAACAGGCTGAACAGGGTGTCGATTACATGACCATTCACGCGGGGGTTCTGCGCGAGCATGTGCCGCTGGTCCGCAAACGTATTACCGGCATCGTTTCCCGCGGCGGCTCGCTGATGGCCCACTGGATGGAGTATCACAAGAAGCAGAATTTCCTATATGAGCGGTTTGAAGACATTTGCAAAATCTTCAAGAAGCATGACGTCAGTTTTTCCCTGGGCGATGGCATGCGCCCCGGCTGTTTGGCTGACGCGAGCGACGAAGCGCAGTATGCCGAATTGCGCGTATTGGGCGAGTTGACGAAGCGCGCCTGGGAGCACGATGTCCAAGTGATGATCGAAGGCCCGGGCCACATCCCGATGGACAAAATCAAGGAACAGGTGGATAAGGAACTGGAATGGTGCTACGAAGCGCCGTTCTATACGCTGGGCCCGCTGGTCACCGACATTGCCCCCGGCTACGACCACATCACCAGTGCGATCGGAGCGGCCATGATCGGCTGGTATGGCGCGTCGATGCTCTGCTACGTAACGCCGAAGGAGCACCTCGGCCTGCCGAACCCTGAAGATGTGAAGCAGGGTGTGATCGCCTACAAAATTGCGGCGCATGCCGCCGACGTGGCGCGCCACCGGCCAGGTGCTCGGGATCGCGACGACGCCATCAGCTATGCCCGGTTCCTGTTCGACTGGAACAAGCAATTCGAACTTTCGCTCGACCCGGCCACGGCCAAAGCTATGCACGACGAGAATCTTCCCGACGATTTCTACAAGGAAGCGAAGTTCTGCTCCATGTGCGGCCCAAAGTTCTGCTCCATGAACATTACGCAACTCGCCGAAGCGCAAAGCGGCCAGGATCAAGCCGAGCGTAAGCAAAAGTTCGCCGACCTGCTCGTGAAGGTTCAAGGTGCCGGGAACTAGTACCCACTTCGACTGTGGAACAAATCGGCGCCCCGATGCGTAGTACTCAATAGAGAGCGCAGGCTGCGTGGTGGCCTGCGCCCGTTTGGGCAAAGAGGTGCTTTATGCTGCACCTGGCAGTTTTGATTCTTCTTTACTTTCTACCTGCGTTTATTGGCCGGCATAAACGTGACGCAGCGGGGATATTTCTGCTGAATCTATTCCTTGGATGGACCGTCATCGGATGGGTCATCGCTCTAATTTGGGCCGTCTCGGCAGAACCTTATCGCATCCAAATGGTGCCCGTTGCGGTGGCCAGCAGATTCTGCTGCCGTTGCGGCACGGCCGCTATTCCCGGCGCGCACTTCTGTGCCTCCTGCGGCTGCACGGTTTAGGCGTTCACGTGGGGCTCCCACATCCTGTAGCGGCGGCTTTATGCCGCCGTGCCTGGTTTAAACTATCTCCTCCACCATGAGCGAATCCCATAACCAATCTTTACGCGAGGAGTTCAATCGTTGGGCGGAAGCCGGCCGCGGCGACGGCATGGAGCAAGACCACCTGCCGATCACCCTGCCGGTCCTCGAGAAGATGCAGCTGACTGCAGCGGATAACGTGCTCGATGTCGGTTGTGGCTCCGGGTGGCTCGCCCGCCGCATCAGCAAACTCGTGCCCCAAGGCCGCATGGTCGGTATGGACATTTCCGATGAAATGATCCGTGTGGCGCGTCGCAACAGCGTGGAACATCACAACATTTTGTTTGTAACCGGCGAAGTAGCCGAAATTCCCTGGGAACCAAATTTCTTTAACCATGCGATCTCTGTCGAGTCCGCCTACTACTGGCCCGACCCAGCGGCGGGGGCACGGGAAATTTACCGCATCCTTCGGCCGCAAGGTACAGTCTGGATTTTGATCAACTACTATCGAGACAACCCTTATTGCCACCCGTGGGGCGGCCTGTTGGCGGTTCCCACGCAGTTGTTAGCGGCAGAGGAATGGGCGGAACTATTTCGCAGGGCCGGTTTCTCAAATGTTTCCACAGAGCGCGTCGTCGATCCGTCTCCCAGTCCGGAGACATACACCGGCAAATGGTTCCGCGATTCCGCGGAATTGCGAGCATTCAAAGCGGAAGGTGCCCTGTTGATCCGCGCTCACAAATGATAATTAGCTAGCAGTGCAACGCCGTCGCCCACATTGCTTCTTTCGCACTAGGCACCCGAGGTCGCTACCTGGCCGACTGGAGACCTCTGCTACAGTGTCTGAAAGTTCCTACTATTTCTCAGGTCGAAAAGAACGCAAATCAGTAGTTCTGTGACTGCCCATGGATGAAGAACTGCACGAATACCAAGTGCTCGTCGTGGACGATTCCCCGGTGTACCGCAAACTGGTCGAGCAGGTACTCTCGGCGGAATCGTACCAGTTGCTGTTTGCCGCCGACGGCAGCGAAGCCATGAAGCTGTACAAGCAGCATTCTCCGTGCATTGTCGTCACCGACTGGATCCTGCCCGATTTCTCGGGACTCGAGCTATGCAAACAAATTCGGTCCGACCCGAGTCGTCCGTACACGTACATCGTGGTGATGACCAGCAACACCGAGAAAGGCAATGTAGTGAAAGGCCTTCAGGCGGGCGCGGACGATTACCTGGCCAAGCCTTTTGATCCCGGCGAAATGTTGGCCCGCATTGGTGTGGGCCGCCGTATCATCGACCTGAATCGCGAGCTTGCAGCGAAAACTCGAATGCTCGAAGAAGCCGCGAGAACTGATCCTCTGACCGGATTGCCAAATCGCAGAGCCATCGAGGACTGGGCCAGCAAACAACTGCGCGGAGCGGCCAGGCACAATTTCCCCTTGTGGGTGGTTCTAGGCGATCTCGATAACTTTAAGGCCATCAATGACACTTTGGGACACGACGCTGGCGACATTGTGCTGAAGGTGTTCGCCGACGTCCTGAGAAAAAATACACGGGCTTCCGACATTTGTGGCCGCCTGGGTGGAGACGAATTCATCCTCGTTTTCACTCACGTCGAAGCTGACTATATCGAATCCACTGTGAATCGCTTTCGCGAGCAGTTCGCCGCGCTATCTTTTCCGCTGCAGGGCAAAAGCCTTCAGGTGACCGCCAGTTTCGGCATTGCCGGAATTCAGGAGCAGAAGACCTGCGATTTTTCCACCTTGTTACGAAGGGCCGATCAGACCCTGTATGAAGCCAAACGTGCCGGCCGCAACCTGGTTCGCGTTTCTGGCATTGCTGGCACCACCTTGTGACCCCCACTCTGGCTGCCCGCTGGGAAATGTGTTAAGAGTGCGATGATGATAAGTGTGTCCGGAGGGACCGGAGCGAAGAAGGTCACGTATGGCTTTTTGGGATGACGGAGTTGCGGTAATCACGGGAGCGGGTTCGGGAATGGGCCGGTGCCTGGCACAGCAACTTGCAGCAAAAGGCTCGTCACTGGCATTAGCGGACGTAAGCGAAAAAGGACTTGCCGAAACGATCGCGGTTCTCGGCGGCGCATCCGGAAAAATCACCCGGCACATCGTAAACGTAGCCGATGAACCCCAAGTCAAAGCATTTGCCGATGAAGTAGCCGCACAACATGGTCGTGCCACTTTCCTCTTCAACAATGCAGGCGTCGCTCTTCTCGGTCTCCTGGAAGAAATTTCTTTGCAGGATTTTCGTTGGTTGATGGACATCAACTTTTGGGGTGTCGTCTACGGCGTGACCTTTTTTTTGCCGCTGCTGAAAAAAGAAAAGCGCGCGCACATCATAAATACTTCCAGCCTGTTGGGATTTTTTGGCGCATCGGGACAGGGCGCGTATTGCGCCAGTAAGTTTGCGGTTCGTGGCTATACCGAATCGCTGCATCACGAACTGCTGGACACGAATGTAGGTGTCACCTGCGTGCATCCCGGCTTTGTACGCACGGCGATTGCCCAGCACGCCAAAGTTGGCCACCACGCCGGTGCGGCCTTACGCGACCAGAGCCTCACGCGCTTCGAAAAAGTCGCGCGCACCGATGCTCCTGCCGCCGCTGCGAAGATTCTGCGGGGGGTGGAACTCGGCAAAGCCCGCGTTCTGATCGGCGTGGACGCCTATTTTGTCGACATTTGGCAGCGCCTGAAGCCGGCCAGTTACTGGAATCTGATCGCCAAGCAGTTTGATGACCCGGGCACAAAAGCATTGAAACGAGGGTGACTTCGTTGCGCAGAGTCCGCCCAATGAGAGAAAACGAACTGACTCGCGCCCTGGCCGAGTGTATCCAGAAAATCTGGGATGCGTACCTGGTGGCGGATGAAACGACACACAACGAGTTACTGGCCGATGATTATCGCGCAGTTCATCCCGACGGAACCGTGCAACTTGGCAAGCCCACGAACCAAGAAATTGCTGCTACGCCCATTGAGGATTATTGGTTGCGGGATATGGAGGCATGGCCAGTGGGGACGGAAGGAGCGATCGCGACTTACAACGCCGAAGTCGAAGTACGGCAGGGGCTGTCTGCACAACGATTCGCTTTCGCAGTGGGCGAAGTGTGGATGAAACACGCGGGCCAATGGAAGTGCCGCTATTACCACGCCACGACACGGAAGTAACCTTGGTGGGCATCTGGAACCGGGTGTTCTGAATCGACCTTCAGTGTGCCAATCTATTTCTGCGAGGGCCTTCTTGAAAATACTGCTTCCCTCCTTGTCTGTTTGTTCCACGTTCCTGATTCTGAGCTCGGCGATTGCTCAGGCTTCGCCAAGCGATAACTCACTAACCTCTAGCCCAGTGTTTGAAAAGAACTGTGCGGGTTGTCATGGCAAGTCCGCGGAGGGCCGGCATTTTGCTGGGCCGTCACTGAAGTCCGACAAGGTCTCGGCTGCGTCTGACTCCGATTTGCGCAACATGATCACCAATGGCAAAGGGCGCATGCCCAAGTTCAGCGGCAAACTCTCCGTTGAGGAAATTGACACGCTGCTGCAGCAGATCCGGGCACTGAACAAGAAATAAGCTCCATCTTTCCAAAGGAACGCTGTGATTCGGATAGCTGACAGGGCTCGCTGGGTATGGTATGTCATAGGTATGACGATAGCTCCGATGCTACGCATGCAGTTGCAGTAGGCGGAGAAGAGGTTCCCAGTGGGTGTCATAGACCAACGGTTTGAAAAAAACTTCCTGATTACTTCGGTGGATTACGTTTTCAATTGGGCGCGGAAAAGTTCGCTCTGGCCGCTCACCTTCGGGCTGGCTTGCTGTGCGATCGAGATGATTGCGTCCACCACGGCTCGCTTTGACATGGCTCGATTCGGCGCGGAGGTGTTTCGGCCGTCGCCCCGGCAAGCTGACTTGATGATCGTTTCCGGAACGGTAACGCTAAAGATGGCGCAGGTAATCCAGCGGGTGTGGCAGCAGATGCCGGATCCCAAGTGGTGCATCTCCATGGGGGCGTGCTCCAGCGTTGGCGGACCGTTTAATGCATACTCGGTCCTGCAAGGCGTCGATCGCATCGTGCCTGTAGATGTTTATGTGGTGGGCTGTCCTCCTCGTCCGGAAGCCCTGTTTTACGCGCTTCTGAAGCTTCAGGACAAGATCGACACGATGACGTTGGCGAAGCGGCCCACCGAAGTCCGGCTGCATCCCGGCATGGTGGATGAGTTCACGAAGAACGTGATGGTCGCGCAAGTCCCCGAACCGCTGGCAAAATAATCGGTGCGGTCTCAAGGCAGGAAGAAGTCGCAGTCAGTCGGATTCTCCAACGAGGGCGGATTATGGCTTTTGTGCGAACAATTAAACTAGAGGAACTGCCGCCGGGCAGCGCGAGGGAATTGCATGTTGAAGGCAAGGCCATCGCCGTGGCCAATGTCGACGGGAAAATTTACGCGATCAACAACACCTGCCTGCATCGCGCTGGCCCTCTTGGACAGGGCCCGATGCAGGGGAAAGTCTTAACCTGCCCGTGGCATGGTTGGCAATACGACGTGACGACGGGCAAGAGCGTGCAAAATCCGGCAGTAGGGGTCGACTGCTACGCGACCGAAGTACGCGGCCAGGACATATTTGTAGATGTGGGAAATTGAAGAAATCGGACAACTTGAGTCCTATTTTCCTCATAATTAACACGATTTAAAAGAGTTATCCTTAGACTGAAGAGTTTTAGTACCTTTTCGTTCATTTCCTTTTGCAAATTTTCCTTCTATCCTTAACATTTTGTTTGGTTTTCGCCCTCCGTCCGTGTATTCTGCACGCGAATCGGAGCCGATGGCGACTGCGACCCCTCAAACACGACACTACTGGATCTTCAGCGCGGACCCTCACCACTATCACTGGGACACTCTCTTCGTAAAAGGGAAGGAGATGTGGCACGGCGCAGGAGCCAAACCTGACGCGGTGCGGGCCTTGAAACAGGTGAAGAAGGGCGACCGTGTGCTCTGTTACCACTCCGCACCGGAACGCTCGCTTTATTCCATCGCGGAAGTGACTCGCGATCCTTACCCCGATCCGCACGATTACGATGGTAAAAATCTGGTGGCGGATCTGCGCGCTTACGAAAAGCTACCGCGGCCGGTGACCTTGGTCGAAATGCGGGCCAATCCCGCATTGCGCAAGGTAAAATTGCTGAAGGCCGTGCGCCGCATTGTATCTCCACTCACGGAAGCCGAATATCACGAACTGCTTCGCATGGCTGGCATCGTGGCTATGCCCGGTGTGCCATTGCCCTGACCAAAGTGATACCGCAGGCTGGCGGCTCTGCTTAGATGGTCGAACATTTCCGAGAGTTTTTCGTCTAACACTTACAGTTGGTAGCATGCAGGGTTGCCGAGTGGCGTGGACCTTCAGCTATTCCGAATGACAATTGGGCATTAAAGGCACGGATTCAGTCGGTCGAACAGGAGAGAAAAATGCGCGCACGCTTGTGGTGGTTGCTGGCAGTGACGCTGTTGGTGATGGCAAATGCCTTGAAGGCGGCGGACGAGGCGCCCTTGCTGGCCCAGGAACCAACTATCAGCAAAACGACGATCGTGTTCGTCTATGGTGGCTATTTGTGGAGTGTTCCGCGGGAGGGTGGAGAGGCGCGGCAATTGACTACCGGCGGCCATGAAAGCTCGCCGGTATTTTCCCCCGATGGCAACTGGATCGCGTTCACTGGCCAGTACGACGGCAATACAGACGTATTTGTAATACCTGCCGAGGGCGGAGCACCCAAGCGGCTGACTTGGCACCCGGATCAGGATGGTGCGATTGGATGGACGCCCGATGGCAAGCACATTTTGTTTGTGTCCACACGCGACGCATATGCCGATTTCACGCGCCTTTACACGGTTCCTCCCCAAGGAGGAGTAGCCGAAGCTTTGCCGATGTGGCGCGCGTTCGAGGGTTCGTACTCCCCGGATGGCACGCGGGTCGCGTACGTCCCGAACTTTCAGTGGCAAAGGGCATGGAAGCGTTACCGCGGCGGTCAAACCACGCCTATTTATATCGTGAAATTGAGCGATCTCTCGCTTGAAAAGCTACCGCGGCAAAACTCCAATGACTTCAGCCCAGCCTGGTTTGGCGATACGGTTTATTTCCTTTCGGACCGAAACGGCCCGGTGACGCTGTTCGCTTATGACACCAAGAGCAAAGGCGTTAAGCAGGTCATCGAGAATAGGGGTCTGGACATGAAGAGTGTGTCCGCGGGGCCGGATGCCTTGGTTTATGAACAATTCGGTGGGATTTATGTCTTCGACCCGCAAACGGGCAAGTCGAAGAAAGTCGAGATTCGTCTGAACGGCGACCTGCCGGCTACGCGTCCACACTATGCGAAAGTAGCGGACGCGATTCAAAACGCCAACATTTCGGCTACCGGCGCACGAGCGGTTTTCGAAGCGCGCGGCGAAATTTTGACCGCTCCTGCCGAAAAAGGCGACATCCGCAACTTGACTCGCACCCCCGGTATCGCCGAGCGCGACCCGGCATGGTCTCCGGACGGAAAGTGGATCGCGTATTTCTCCGACGAGTCAGGCGAATACGCGCTGCATCTGGAGGATCAGTCCGGACTGGGGGAGGTGAAGAAGATCAACCTGGGCAATCCGCCCTCCTATTTCTACGGGCCGACATGGTCGCCCGACAGCAAGAAAATTGCGTATACGGATAAGCGCTTGAATCTTTGGTATGTCGACGTGGAAAAGGGTACGCCGGTCAAAGTGGCCACCGAGCGATTTGAGGATCCCTCGAATTCGATGAACGAGTCGTGGTCACCGGACAGCAAGTGGCTCACCTACACGCGCTATTTGCCTAACCACCTGCGTGCGGTATTCGTGTACTCGACGGACACCGGAAAGGAATGGCAAGTGACGGACGGCACCGCCGACACGCGCTTCCCCGTTTTCGATAAGAACGGCAAAACGCTCTATTTCACAGCCAGCACGGATGTGGGATTGAGCGTGGGTTGGCTGGACCTTTCCAGTTTTCAGCACCCGCTGACCCGATCCGTATACGCCGTGGTTTTGAAAAAAGGCGATCCGAACCCGGTTGAGCCGCAAAGCGACGAGGAAAAAATCGCCAAGCCGGAAGAGAAGCCCAAGGACACGGACAAGGACAAAGACAAAAGCAAAGAAGAGGACAAAGCCAAAGAAGGAGAAAAGAAAGAGGAAACTCCGTCCGTAACCATCGATTTCGATGGCATCGGACAGCGTATCGTGGCTTTGCCGATTCGCGCTGCGAATTACGTTCAACTTGACGCAGGGAAGACGGGGATCTTGTTTCTCTCCGAAGTGGTGGATGTGCCGCGCTTCGATGATCCGCCGAGTTTCACGGTCAGCAAGTTTGACTTGAGCACCCGGAAGACCGAGCCATTCCTTGCGGGCGTGAGTGCTTTTGTCGTCTCGGCGAACGGCGAAAAGGTTTTGTTCCGCCAGGGCCCGCCCCCTGCCGGCCCCTGGGTAATTGCGGCCTCCGCCGCGGCGCCGAAATCAGGTGAAGGCGCGCTGAACCTCGCAAACATGGAAGTGTATGTCGACCCACGTGCCGAATGGCAACAGATGTATCACGAAGTTTGGCGCATCGAGCGGGATTTCCTATACGACCCCAACCACCACGGACTGAATATTCCAGCAGCCGAGAAAAAATACAGCGTGTATCTTGCGGGAGTTGGTGGACGCGGCGATTTGAATCATTTGTTCGAGGAGATGCTGGGCGAAATCACCATCGGCCATATGTTCGTTGGTGGCGGCGATGTTCCGCAACCTCCGCAAGTGAAGGGCGGCCTATTGGGTGCTGATTATAAACTCGAGAGCGGCAGGTACCGCTTTGCGCGCATTTATAACGGCGAAAACTGGAATCCCGACTTGCGGGCACCCCTCACTCAGCCCGGCGTCGACGTCAAGGTCGGGGAATACTTGTTGGAAGTGAATGGCCGAGACGTGCGGGCGCCCACCGAAGTATACAGTTTCTTCGAAGAGACCGCTGGAAAACAAATCAAGCTCAAGGTCGGGCCGAATCCTGACGGCAGCGGATCACGGGAAGTCACCGTTGTCCCTGTCGATAGCGAGTTTGCGCTGCGCAACCGTGCTTGGGAAGAAGACAATCGCCGCAAAGTGAATGAACTAAGCGGTGGAAAGTTGGCGTACGTCCACGTGCCGGATACGGCGGTCGGAGGCTATACCAATTTCAACCGCTTCTACTTTGCACAAGTGGACCGAGACGGTGCGGTGATTGACGAACGATATAACCACGGCGGGCAAATCGCCGATTACGTTATTGACATGCTGAAGCGGCCGCTGCGTAACTGCGCCATCAGTCGCGAAGGCGAAAAGTTTTGCTCACCACTCGCACAGATCTACGGTCCGAAAACAATGGTCATCAATGAGATGTCCGGCTCCGGAGGCGACGCGCTCCCCTGGATGTTCAAACAGGACGGGGTGGGACCACTTGTGGGCACACGTACTTGGGGCGGCCTCGTGGGCATTTACAACTATCCAAGGCTCATCGACGGCGGATACGTCACGGCGCCACGCGTGGCGATCTACGGACTCCACGGACAATGGGAAGTGGAAAATCACGGGGTAACACCGGATATTGAAGTGGAGAACGATCCTGCGTCCGTTGCCGCGGGCCATGACCCACAGTTGGAAAAAGCCGTGCAAGTGACTATGGATGCGCTGAAGAAAAATCCCGTGGTGCTGCCGGATCATCCACCTTATCCCAACTATCAGAAAAAGTCGGGCGGACAATAAGCGCGGACTGAGTTCTGCGCTGGTGCGATTGAACCGGTCAAGGCAGCGACTTGGACAGTAGCCAGGGCATCAACTCTGGCTCGGTGTAAGCCTTGTCCCAGGAATTATGGCCAACACCAGGATATTCGGTGTACTTCACGTCACCGCCGGCAGCTTTTAGCGCTTCGTTCATCTTGCGCGAATTGTCTACTGAGACTCTTTCATCCGCGTCACCATGGAAAATCCAAACAGGGGTTTTTCCAATTTTCTTGGCCACAGCCGCGTAGCTGCCAGGTTCGTCCGGGTACGCATCTTTTGCCAAGTCTGGGAACCGTTTCAGAAGGTCGGCAGTCAGAATGATGCCGCCGCAAACGGGTACGATCGCAGCAAACTTCCCCGGATACCGTGAGGCAATATCCCACGTGCCAAATCCGCCCATGGATAGTCCCGTAAGATAGGTGCGCTTGGGATCGCCCTTGAAGTCTTTCGTCGCCGCGGCCAAAGTGGCCAGTGCCATTTCTTCCATTTGGGGTTGCGTCCACCAATGATCCATTAAACACTGTGGCATTACCACCACCGCGGGAAAATGCGAACGATCCAGTCGAATTGCGTGTGGCAAACCAATATCGGTCTGCAGTAATCCGTCGGAGCCGCGTTCACCATACCCGTGAAGAAAAAGAATGATTGGCCACTTCTGGCCCGGAGCCCAGTTATCGGGTAAATAGACTTGATAACGATAGTTCGTTCCGTGAAGTGACAGGGTGCGATCAAGAAAGCCAGTTTGTTGCGTGCGTGCCGCGGCGCCTAAAGTTAACAACAGAGAAAGCGTTAAAACAGAAAGCCCGACCAGGAAACGAGAATACACATGCACCTCCCGACGGACTGTACCACGAGCCGCGACAGCAAGAAAAGAAGGGGTGTGGTAGTTTGATGCCAGGAAAAAATTATGCCCGAACTTCCTGAAGTCGAGACCGTCGCGCGCGGTTTGCAGCTCACAATCGCTGGACAGAAAATTTTGAGCGTAACCTTGGGGAAGACCGATTTCATCGATAATCCCGAAGCGCTGGAAAGAGAATTGCCCGGGCGCACGATTGTGCGTGTGGAGCGCTACGGCAAGTTCATATTGCTGCGATTGAGCTCAGGGAAGGGCACTGCCTATGATGGAAAGACGGCATTGCTCGTGCATCTAGGCATGACCGGAGCGCTGATGCCACAAGCTGTGCGCGCTCCGCACGCGAAGCATACACACGTGGTGATGACGCTCAGCGACGGCCGCGAGTTGCGCTATGTCGATCCCCGGCGCTTTGGGCGCATGGCCTATCTTGCCGGAGATGTGCTGGCGCAGGAACTGCAGCGTTTCGGCGCGGACCCCTTGGATGTCGCCTTGCAGGAATTTACCAGGCGCATCCAGCAGAGGAAAGCGCGGATCAAGGCGCTGTTGCTCGACCAAAGTGTGCTTCGTGGTGTTGGCAATATTTATGCTGACGAAAGTTTGTGGAGAGCCAAAATCCATCCCGCGCGATTGGGCACTCGGCTGAAACCGGCACAGGTGAAACAGTTGTATGTTGCATTGCAGAAGATCTTGCGAAAAGCCATTGTGTTGCGCGGTTCCTCCATTTCCGATTTTGTTGACGCCGGCGGAATCCCGGGGGAATATCAGCAGCATCATCGTGTGTACGGCCACGAGGGTAAGCCATGCCCGCGGTGTAAGACAGCCATCCGACGCATCATCGTGGCGGGGCGCAGCAGCTACTTTTGTTCCACGTGCCAGCCCTCTCCTCGGCGGAAAACGCAGAGGGTGAAGGCATCACGACGGAGGCGCAGCAACGCATAAGCATAGGGCTCTGGAGAGAAAATGCGAGCGGTAGTGCAGCGGGTCAGCCGGGCAAAGGTTACGGTAGAGCAGAAAATCACCGGGGAAATCGGCGCCGGATTAATGATTCTTCTCGGCGTGGGCAAGGAAGACAATCCTGCCGTGGCGGCAACGATGGCCGAAAAGCTGGCGAACCTGCGGATTTTCGAAGATGCGTCGGGCAAGATGAACTTGTCGCTGCTCGATGTGAAGGGAAGCGCGCTGGTAGTGTCGCAGTTTACGTTGTACGGTGATGCGCGGGGCCAGCGTAGGCCAAGCTTTATTTCCGCGGCTCCGCCGGAGTTGGCGAAAAAGCTATATGAAGAATTCTGTGAAGCCATGAAGAAACTGGGAATCCCCGTAGCGACGGGAATTTTCCAAGCGATGATGTCGGTGGAGTTGGTAAATGAAGGCCCAGTCACGATCCTCGTCGATTCCGACAAAACGTTCTAAACGGCCGCCGGAAAACGCGAAGGGCTCGGAGGTGTGGACGGTACGCCGGGCCGTCGCTGAACTTATGCGCCACGGCGACCGCCGCAACGTAGAAGGGATGGCGCGGTTCGGCATACGGGCCAAAAAAATTTGCGGCGTTTCCAAGCCACAGTTGGATGAGATCGCAAGGCGCATTGGAAAGAACCACGATTTGGGCCGGGAACTTTGGGAAACCGGAATTCACGACGCCCGGCTGTTGGGCATGCTCATCTCCGATTCCTACCAAGTGACATCCCTCCAGATGGACCGCTGGGTGCGCGATTTTGCTAACTGGGATGTCTGCGACGGCACTTGTTGCCATTTGTTTGTAGACGCAACGCCGGCCTGGACAAAGGCGTTTGAATGGACAAGGCGACGGAACGAATTCGAGAAGCGCGCCGGCTTTGCGCTCGCCGCATTTTTGGCAATTCACGACAAAGAGGCGAGCGATGCTCCTTTTCGCAGATTCTTGAAGAGCATCGAACGAGAAGCTTGGGATGATCGCAACTTCGTGCGAAAAGCGGTCAATTGGGCCTTGCGCAATATCGGCAAGCGCAACGCCAAGCTAAATCTACAGGCAATCGCCACTGCAGAGCGAATTCGTCGAAAGAAAACTCCTGCCGGCCGCTGGATTGCTTCCGATGCTCTTCGCGAATTGAGAAGCGAAGCGGTGCAGCGGCGACTGTCTCGAAAAGAAAGTTAAAAAGCGATGGCAAAAGAGCTAAAGATTCGCAGAGCCAGACTGGCAGATGCCGGTCGCATTGCGGCGCTATCCGGCCAGTTGGGCTATCCCACAACAACCAACGAGACGGCAGTGCGTCTGCGACATGTGCTCAAGTCTAAAGAGGGAGCCTGCTTTGTGGCGGCGAACGAAGCAAACGAGGTAATCGGCTGGGTGCATGCAACCGTAACACCGCTTCTCGAAGTGCCGCGGCGCGCCGAGGTGAACGGCTTGGTGGTCGATGAAAATGTTCGCAGCCGAGGGGCTGGCTGGGTCTTGCTCGAAGCTGCTGAAAAGTGGGCGAAGAAAATGCGTTGCGTGGGCATGTCGGTCCGGTCCAACGTAATCCGCGAACGCGCGCACAGCTTTTACCTGCGGCATGGGTACGAGCATTACAAGACGCAAAAGGCCTTCCGCAAAGCGTTATAGCCCTTCATCAACGGGTTTCCGATTAGCCATAACGACATGAAGGCCATATGGTAGAATATATCGTAATACGATAAACTGCTGGAATGACGGAAAAAATCACCGAAACCGAGTATCGCGCTCTGGGCGAACTGCGGTATCTCATCCGTAGATTCGTGCAAGAAGGCGATGTCACCGCGAAGCAGGCAGGGCTGGAGCCTCAGCAGTATTTGCTCCTGCTGGCCATTCGCGGCTTACCGAATGGCCAGGAGGCCACCATCAGCAAGCTGGCCGAGCGCTTGTCCTTGCGCCACCACAGCACCGTGGAGTTGATTGACCGGCTGGAATCGCACGGCTTTGTGAAACGCATGCGCAGCAAGGAAGACCGGCGCCAGGTGCTAGTCGCCTTGCAACCACGTGGAATGAAGCTGCTTGAAAAAGTGGTGGAGCAAAGAATCATCGAATTACGCGCCAACGGCAGAGCATTGGTAGAGGCCATCGGCTCTTTATTAGAGCCGCGAAAGCGGGTTTTTTCATCCCATGGGCGACGACGGGGAAGGTCTGCGGCCCGAACCAGGTAATCAGGCGGCAACCGGAAATGCGGTGGTTTGAATAACGTAGAAGATCAAAGAGACGGAAACAAAACAACCGGAAGTACCAAGCCACCTCAGGAAAAGCTCGGTGATTTTTACGTACCGTTGAGTGTTCTGAGGATTACGGCACTGGCTTTTCCTATCGGAGCACTGGCCGCACTGGCGGCATTGGTGTTGCTTCGTTTGATTGCTCTTTTCACGAACATTTTCTATTTTGGACGCTTTTCTGCCGCGCAAATCGACCCGGGACAGAATCACCTGGGTTGGTTGGCCATACTGGCGCCTGTCATTGGAGGGCTGATCGTTGGCGTGATGGCACGCTATGGGTCGGATCGCATCCGGGGGCATGGAATCCCTGAAGCGATTGAGTCCATCCTCCTGGGTGGCAGCCGCATAGAACCAAAGGTCGCGGTGTTGAAGCCATTGTCGGCCGCAATTTCGATCGGTTCCGGAGGGCCGTTCGGCGCCGAAGGACCGATCATTGTTACGGGCGGAGCCTTCGGGTCGATGATCGCGCAGATGTTCCATCTGACCAGCGCCGAGCGCAAGACGTTGCTGGTCGCGGGCGCGGCGGCAGGCATGGCGGCCACGTTCGCGGCTCCAATCGCTTCCGTGCTTTTGGCCATTGAGCTTCTGTTGTTCGAACGCAAGCCCCGCAGCATCATCCCGGTCGCGGTGGCTGCGGCAACTGCTGCGCTGCTGAGGCAGTACCTACTGGGGCCAGGCCCCATCTTTCCTGCGATTGCGCACGCGCAACTGATCACGCCGATGGCGCTACTGGGCAGTGTGGTAGCCGGTATCGTTTGTGGCCTAGTGTCAATACCTCTCTCGAACTCCGTCTACTATTTCGAAGATTTGTTCGGCAAGCTTCCGGTGCATTGGATGTGGTGGCCTGCGATGGGTGGAGTCATTGTGGGCATCGGCGGGCTATTTTTCCCGCAAGCCTTGGGAGTGGGTTACGACATCATTGGGGAGTTGGTGAAGGGCGATCGCATGCTGCATCTGGTGCTGGGCATCCTGATCGTCAAATGGCTCATCTGGGCTGTAGCGTTGGGCTCCGGTACGTCCGGCGGCGTGCTCGCGCCGGTCATGATGATTGGCGCCGCGCTGGGTGGGCTCATGTCCTACGTATTGCCCGACATGGGGCCGGGCTTCTGGGCCATGATCGGCCTGGGCGCCATGCTAAGCGGAACGCTGCGCGTACCGATGACGGCGATTGTCTTTACAGTTGAGGAAACGCACGACTGGAACATGCTGCTTCCCCTTTTGCTGGGGTGTGTGGCGGCATACGCGGTCACGACGATTATGCTGCGCCGGTCGATCCTGACCGAAAAAGTGGCCCGACGCGGATACCACGTGAGCAGCGAGTATGCCGTCGATCCCTTGGAACTGCTCTACGCGCGCGAAGTCATGGAACCTCCTGCGGTGATTCTGCCTGCGGATAGCACTCTCGATTTAGCGGCAGAGATTGCCAGCACCGACGCTACGAGGAATCAGCGCCTGCTGCCCGTTGTGGACGAACTTGGCCTGTTGGAAGGCGTGATCACCCGGGGAGAGTTGCAGACGAAATACAAGGAGGCTCATGCCGCAGGCAAAACGGTCAGCTTGCGCGAGGTTATGCGGGCCAGACCGGTTGTGGCGGAGTCCGACGACCCCCTGCGCGTGGTTGTCAATCGCATGGCGGAAACTGGCTTGACGCGCATGCCCGTGGTGCAGCCGGGAAACGGCAAATTCCTCGGACTGATCTCACTGGATGATCTGCTGAAGGCACGGTCACGCCACCTGGAAGAGGAACAACGCCGTGAACAGACCCTGTGGCTGCCCTATCTTGGACCGGCGCGCTCCAGCGTGAAAACGAATTCCTAAGACAGGCCTTCAGCCCTGGGGCGGCCGGTTCGATTTCCTGTACGTTTCCATGATGTCGGCCAAAGCGATCACTCCGAGGATTCGCGAAACGTTTGCGCGGCTTAGTACCGGCACCAACGGATAATTCGTGGCCTGACGTAGCGCCACCTGTAGGTCCTCATCCGGATGCAGATAGGGCACCACCGCCAGCGTTTGTGTCTCCTCGAGCGGCCGAACATCCTCGGCATCCATCAGTGACTTCAGGTCCGCTCGAGCCATGACCGCTACGGAATTACTGGGCCGCCGGACCAAAAAGTACTCGTCGTTTGTGGCTTGGACTGTCGTCCATGCATCCGGTACCGCGCGCTGGCTGTCGAGAATGATCGCGGGTCTCGGCCGCATGGCGTCCTCGACGGTAAGGACCTCCTGTTCGCGTTCTTCTTCCAATGCCGGTAGATACAGGCCATCTTGACGCGTAATTTGCTCCAAGGCTGGAACTGGCTGAAGACGCCGCGAAATCAAATAAGCAAACATGTTGGCGACTAGGACGGCAAGGATGATGGTGTAGTCCCCGCTGACTTCCAGAACCATGAAAATCGAAGTGATGGGGGCGCGCAAAAAGCCAGCAAACAACACACCCATGCCGACCAGGGCGTACGTCCCGACCGAGCCGGTCAAATGGGGGAATAACAAATGTTCTACGGTGCCTACAGCCCCGCCAAGCATCGCACCGATGAAGAGTGTAGGCGCAAACATGCCTCCCGGCGTGCCACTGGTAAACGACAGGGTGGTAGCAACTATTTTCAGGCCGGCGAGGATCCCCAGCACTTGCCAGGTGTATTGGTTATGCATCGCCTGGTCCATGAAGTCGTAGCCCGCTCCCATCACTTGCGGGAAACCCAGGAAAGCAATCAAACCCAACAGCAAACCTGCAATGGCGGGACAGAGGAACTGTACATAGTTCGGGCTGGCTTTGATTTTTGGCCGCAACCACCCGATGAATAGTGCAAACACAACCGACGAGATGCCCCCCAAGACACCGAGGACGCTGTAAGCCAGCAGCTCTTCCCAGCGAATTACACCAACCTGCGGGATGCGAAAAAATGGTTCAGAACCGAGAAATAAACGCATGGTCACGACGCTGGAAACCGCGGACAGAACCACCGTGGCCAAAATGCCCGCACTCCAATGCCCAATAACTTCCTCGATCACGAAAAGCACCGCGGAGATCGGCGCGTTGAACGCAGCCGCCAAGCCTGCGGCCGCACCTACAGGTGCCAGAATCCGCAGTTTTTTTCGCGACAGGTTCAGCCGGGTGCCCAAGGCGGAAGCCAACCCGGCCCCAATCTGCAAGGACGGGTCTTCGGGACCTAACGAGTGTCCGGACCCAATGGCGAGGGTTGCAAGGATGAACTTCCCGATTACGGTGCGAAGTGGAATATACCCATTCGAAATGTAGAGCGCCGCTTTGGTCTGATTCAGTCCGCTGCCGGTAGCTCCCCGAAAGACCGTAAAAATGAGAGCGGATATAACCAGACCGGTCAGCGAGGGTGCCAGGAAGGCGCGCCAGGGCGAAGGCGTTAGGGCGCTTCCGAGCAAATAGAGGCGGGTCCATTCCATGGTGATGCGGAAACAAACTACGGCCAGTCCCGCAAAAATACCGATAAACACGGCGAGAATTAGGAAAAAACGATCTTCGTTAAAGGCCAACTGCGCGGTAAGGCGGCTGGTCAATGCACCCCAGGAGGGATGTACGGGAGCATTCGCAGCGTTCACTCCATCCCCGGGTGTAGTTATGTCCGGCGCGCTCACCGAGCTTCCATTTCCCGCTGGCGCGCAATCGCGAGCAATGCAGCGTCGTTCGACGTCGGTTCGCTGCACTGAGATTCAGCGACTTTCTCGGCCGATACCGCGAAATCAATCAGCGTTTCAGTTTCTTCCGGGTGTTGCTTCAAAAAGTGAGGATTTGCCATGGAAGTGAGCTGTTTCCATCTTTCCAGGTAAGGTGGGATTGAGGAAGCCCCGGATCCGCAGGACTGCAGTCGTTTTCCCGCGACATCGAACAGCAGGAGAGTCCGTTTGATCTTCTCGGCTTCGGAAATGCCTCGTTCGTACGGGTTGATCGCTAGCACCGATTGCACCACTGCCAAAAGGTTTTTTGCGGAATCGTTGGAATCATCCACGTGCAGAGCGCGAGTTAAATACCCTTCCGCAGCGCGATAATCACCGATACGAAACGAAGCTTCCCCGGCACCCAGCAATGCCGGCAGGTTTTGCGGGACAAGCTGAAGTACCTGCCGGTACTGCGCCAGGGCGCGCGGCTGATCGCCAACGCGACCAAAGAGTCCTGCAACCAGATTGTGCAACTGCGGGTCTTCGGGCAAATTGTCCGATACAATCATCAACTCAGATTCCGCATGACCCGTGTCGCCTCGTTCCAGATAAAAATTGATCAACTCCAAGGTGGCCGCGCGGCGGTTGGTGGCGGAATCCTGGGGCCAGTCTCCGAAAATGGCGCCATTAAAATAACGCTCGGCACTCACCGTATCGCCCTTCCGGGCAGAAAGCCGTGCAAGTTGCAGATTTACGGGACCATTGCCCGGGCTCCTTTGCCACAATCCCAGATAGTAGTTGGCGGCCTGATCATCATGGCCGGCTTGCATCAAAGCGTCGGCGAGGTGCGTACTGAAGTCCCAACTGCCGGGATCGTAGACCAACGCGGTGCGAAAATCGTCCACGGCGGTTGCAGGCCGACTATTCTTCAACTCCTGCTTACCCTTTGCGTACCATTCCTGTCCCAGGGAGATACGGCGGCGGTCGTAAGCCGCGCTGTAGGCATGCGTTAGCGCGGAAAAAAGGATCGTGAGGAGCACCAGCATGCTGATAAGCAGCGGTTCGCGGATGATGTAGTCTCGTTTGAGTAGATTCAACGCAATCCCCGGGGTACGTGCGGAGTACTCGCCACGCAGGCGAGGACGAGCGGCCCGTTCAACCTAATATATATCGTAACACGACATGATTTAGAGGCGAGGAGATCGCTAAAGAATGTGCACCCTCGGCAAGACTAGAATCCACCGCCACCGCCGCCGCCAAACCCACCCCCTGAGAACCCACCGCCGCCCGAAAAGCCCGAACCCCCGGAACTGCGTGGTGCGGATGCCAGCGTTGTGCCAGCTTGAGTCGACATGGCGCTCAGATTGTTCACGAACAAGTAAGGATAAAACCCGCCGCTATAGTTGCCTCCCTGATACCACTGTGGCGGCTGCGTGTAAATGTTTTGGAAGGCCTTGCTCCAGTTCTTCTCCACGCCCAGGGCCATCGCAAAAGGCAGAAACTTTTCAAACATTTCCGGGGTCTTGATCATGCGGTTAAAACGGTCCGCTTCCACATGATTGAGGAAATCCTCGAAGCCGAGAATCTTTTCCAGTGCGGTCGCCCCGCTTTGTGTCCGCGCCGGCATGAAGTATGCGAATGCGCCGATGATTAGCCCCGTTAAAATGCCCGAGATAATGAACGGAGCCGGAGCCATACCATAGGTTCGAGAGAACCAGCTGCCTGCGCCGATTACGACAAAGGCCGTCACAATCGCTATCCCAAGGTAAGTCGCGCGCACGCTATCGGGCCGGCGCGCATAGTAACCGTGAGTGACAAGCGATCCGAAAATCTCGCTCTTAATTCCGGGAATGGTTCGATAGAAACGATTTTGCAAGTCAGCCAGCGCCACCGTCTCGCCCGCTTGCCCGCCGGCAAACAGACCTTCCAGCAAGTCTTGCTCATGTGGCTGCAAAGACGCCCAATCCGCCTGAGACTTGTTTAGCTGGAAGGTGAATTCTTTCGAATGTGTCAGGCCTAGAAGATGATCCTTTTGGTGCTCCTGGATGGTCAGGTAACCTCGCACAGCAAGATCGACGATGGAAGCGGTAATGTCGCGCATGTCCACGGAATTGTCGATCAGCGTGCCCACTTCTCCCGGAGTGAGCTTGTCTGGCGGCTCATATTGCGTGGCGATCGGCCGGAGACGCGGATCCCGCCCCCGCTTCCACCACCACCAAAACATTACGGGAAGAACGATCACCGGTATTCCTAGTGGCCAGTTGCTGCGAAGGTACAGCAAAAAAGTAGAGAAAGCCGTCGGTTCGCGCACCGCGCCTTTGTCGAAAGCCACCGCCACGGTTAGCCCTTCATGCATTCCGAGCGGAGCAGTGGTGCGAACGTCGACCCCCGTTCCTTCGACTTCGGCCGACGCATTGCGCCCCGCGGAGCGGTAGGCACCGGTAAAAGCATTTGCGCGAATAGAGGAAGCGGCGCTGGGTAAGGTGATGTGCGCCGATGCCTCGGCGATGGGCATGGACCACTCGTCGCCGGTGACATTCCAATAGAACTCGTCGTGATCATCGAAAAAGCGCAGCGCATCGGAAACGGTGTACTCAATGGAAATGGTGCGGGTGCTGTTGTCGGCATTGGGCACGTAAATCTTCAGCTTAAGATACTGGCGCTCACGACTGGTTTCGTAGCGGAGCTTGTTGCCGTTCTCATCCGTAATGCGCTTGACATCCAGAAACAGGGAATAGTTCAATCCGCGAGGGCCCGCATACTCCACAGGAATCATGCGGTAGACGCCGTGCCACGGACCACCCATGAATTGGAACTCGATATTTTCCGTGACGTCGACTGTACTATCCGCCAAGACGTCGATATCCGCATGGAATTTGGCGATCCGCAGTTCTCTGGCGGAAACAGGAAGACCTAGCAACAGAAGAACGGCCAGGCAATGGAGCGCTGCGCCGAGCCAGTCGCGGGGTTTGAGGCGCACAGGCATGAGGAAGCGCACTTTGTCGATCAGGCCGTAGGAGCCGCGGGATTACCGAAGCTGACCTTGGGCGCTTCCCGCTCTGCTGGCGCGGTTATCTCAAAGAACTCCCGCTGCTTAAAACCAAGCATGCCCGCAAAAATGTTGGTGGGGAATTGCAGGATCTTAGTATTGAAGTCGCGCACCACGGCGTTGTAATAGCGCCGCGCGTTCTGCACGGTTTCTTCGATTTGCGACAGGCTGTTCTGCAGGGAGGTGAAGCTTTCCACCGCGCGCAGTTGCGGGTAGGCTTCGGACAATGCAAACAGGCTCTTCAGCGCTCCCGAAAGCATGTTTTCCGCTTGTGCCTTGTCGGCAGGACCCGTGGCCGACATGGCCCGGTTGCGCGCGTTGACCACAGCTTCCAGCGTGCCCTTTTCATGCCCAGCATAACCCTTTACGGTTTCCACCAGATTCGGGATTAAATCGTAGCGGCGTTTCAGCTGAACATCGATATCGGCCCAGGCGTTATCGCACTGCACCTTCAAACGTACCAAGCCGTTGTACATCCCGATGCCAAAAATCACCAACAGCACCAGGATGGCAAGAATGACCCAACCTACCATCGGCCAACCTCCGCGGAGCGACCAGATGAATGCTATCAGCGACTATACGGGTTTTTTATGGTGTGAGTAAAGCAGGCGATTCGCCAGGTTCGAACGTCAATTCGAAGAAGAGGTTCGACTCGCTTTTGCGGCAGCATTCAATTGGTTCGCTTCCGCAAACTCTTTTTTCGCTTCCTCGGTATGGCCAGCTTTTTCCAGGGCTAATGCACGGTTGGAATGCAAACTGGCGTCATTGGGCGCCAGTTGGATCGCGTTAGCGTATTCATCCGCTGCTTCGGGATAGCGGCGAAGCTCGAACAGACACTGTGCGTAGTTGGCCCGCGCTTTCAGATTCCTTGGGTCTGCTTGAAGGGCTTGTTTGAATGCGGGAAGCGCGTCCGCAGGGCGCTTAAGCAGCACCACAGAAATGCCATGATTCACCAGTGCATCGTTGTAATCTGGCTTCAATGCGAGCGCATGCTGAAAATATACCTCCGCTTGCCGGTAATCTTGTTGGCGAAGCGCAAGCAAGCCCGCCGAATTCTTCAATTCGGCACTTTCTGGGTGCGCTGTGGTCGCAGGATTGAGAATATCGGTAGCTTCTTGAAGGTGGTCCATATCCAATAACACAACCACCTCGAGCGCCTGTGCTGCAGGGAAATCGGGCTTGCTTCGCAAGGCATCCTGAACAAAGTTCAAGGCTTCCTGTGGACGGCCATCGCGCTGAAGCGCATTGGCCATCGCGTAAGAAGAAAGGGCATCATACTTTCCCGAATTGCGTGCGCTCGTCAGGTAGGGATAGGCCTCCGCGGTTTGTCCCATTTCGACAAGAAGCGAACCTAAACTCAAAGTAATGTCAGGATCATCCGGCGCAATGGTATGTGCTTTCTGCAGCAGCGGAAGTGCCTCCGAAAATTTCTTCTGTCGACGCAACGCGTCCGCTAGGTTGTACAGTACTGGGGCGTTGTCCGGTCTCGCGGCCAAGCTTCGCTTATAGCCGGTCTCAGCGTCACCCGGGCGATTGGCGGCCAAAAGCGCGTTCGCATAAGTGCCAAGCAAGTCGGCATCATTGCCGTTCCATAAGAGAGCTGTTTCTGTCACTTGTACTGCTTCGTTGGCATTACCTTTCCGCAAAAGGACTGAGGCAAGCCCTTGAGCGGTGGTTGAAGATTTGGGATTTTTTGCAAAGGCTTTCCGGTCATAGTCGATCGCCTGGTCGAGATGTCCCTGCAAGTCCAAAATGTTGCCTTTGGTCGACAAGGCATCTGCGTTGTCAGATGTCCACTGCAAGGCTTTGTCGACTTGCGCGTTTGCTTTGTCCAGTTGGTTGGTCATCAAGGCCGCAATCGCGGAGTGCAGATACAAGTTGGCAAGCAAAACTGTGGGCAATGTTTTCTTTGGTTCCTGTGAAGCGATGGCGGCATCGTATGCCTTTGCCGCGTCCGCGTAGCTGCCATTATTCTCGTATGCCAGGCCGAGATAGAAGTGGAGCATAGGATCAGTTGGATTTATAGAGATGGCTTGGCGATACAGGTCAGCAGCTCCCGTAAAATCCCCGGCTCGCGAAAGGTTTCCCGCCTTGGTCACGAGCTGAGCTACCTGTGCGGTCGCACCTTGACCCAACAATGTTCCCGGCGCAGAAAGCGAGAAAGCAGCGAGTAGCAGCAGAATGCGCACCACGCTATCTGTTGGCCGGGAGGACATGACGCAGAGAATACCATGCCATAGCTACTTCTTGCCTCTAGCTCACCACTGCGTTATATACTAAGTAGATAGATACCAATACGAATATGCTATTCAAGGCCATCCGTGCGTCTGTCTACGGCATCGACGCTTACCCTGTCGAAGTCGAAGTGGACGTGGGCTCTGCCTACATGAAAGACTTTAACGTCGTCGGTCTCCCCGACAATGCGGTGAAAGAGAGCCGCGAACGCATTAAATCGGCGCTGCACAATTGCGGATTTGAGTTTCCCTACGGTCAGGGCGTGACCATTAATCTGGCGCCGGCCGACCTCCGCAAGAAAGGCTCTGGATTCGATCTGCCCATGGCTCTGGGTGTCGTGGGCTGCCAGGGCCAGTTCTTTGGAAAGATGTTGGACCAGATGATGTTTCTAGGCGAATTGTCGCTTGACGGCAGCGTTCGCCCGGTTCGCGGCGCGCTTTCCGCAACTATCGCCGCTCGCGAGAAGGGCCTGAAGGCCGTGGCGGTGCCCGAAAATAATGCGCGCGAGGCCGCAGTGGTCGAAGGAATCGATGTGTTCGCACTGAAGTCCCTGCCGCAAGCCGTGGATTTAGTGAATTCTCCCGAGTCCTTTCAACGCGTACACGTGGACGCGAAGGTTATGCTCAGCGAAGGCGCGCAATATTCCGTGGACCTCCGCGACGTCCACGGCCAGCAAGCCGCAAAGCGCGCTCTCGAAGTGGCCTGTGCCGGCGGACACAACATCCTTTTCATCGGTCCTCCGGGTGCCGGAAAAACCATGCTGGCCAAGCGCATTCCCACGATCCTGCCACCGATGTCGTTGGAAGAAGCGATTGAGACCACACGCATGCACAGCGTGGCCGGCACCCTGGATGGCAGCCAAGGGCTGATTGGCACGCGCCCGTTTCGGTCGCCGCATCACACCATTAGCGATGCAGGGTTGATCGGCGGCGGGGCGGTGCCACGGCCGGGAGAAGTCTCGCTCGGTCACCATGGCGTGCTGTTTCTCGACGAGTTGCCGGAGTTTCAGCGCAACGTGTTGGAAGTGATGCGCCAGCCCCTGGAAGACGGAATGGTGACCATCGCCCGAGCGGCGGTGTCGGTGACATTTCCTTCGCGATTCATGCTGGCGGCGGCGATGAACCCCTGCCCATGCGGTTATTTTGGTGGTCCGACGCGCGAATGCCACTGCACGCCCCCGATGATCCAGCGTTATGTGTCGAAAATTTCGGGTCCGCTGTTGGACGGCATTGACATCCACATCGAAGTGCCCGCGGTGAAGTACAAGGAACTGCGGGCGCCGTCGTCCTCGGAGGATTCCGCGGCGGTTCGATCGCGCGTGATTGCCGCACGGGAGAGGCAAGGCGAGCGCTTCAAGAGCGAGAGGAAGACCTACTGCAACGCCCAGATGGCGTCTAAGCTGATTCGCAAATGCTGCGCCATCACTCCCGAGGGCGGGCAATTGTTGGAAAATGCCGTTACACGGCTGGGACTCTCCGCCCAGGCACACGACCGCATCTTGAAGGTCGCACGCACCATCGCCGACCTGGAAGCCGCGGCCGATATTCAGCCGAAGCCCCTTAGCGAAGCGATTCAATACCGTACCCTGGACCGCAGCTACTGGTCATAGTGGGCCAAAAACGGGTACTCCGCTCCATTGACTTACATTTGCCCGCTGTGTTACCAGTAGTTACGCCTTTTGTTGTGTAATTCGGGCCGCGGCTGCGATAGGCGGGAATGACGCCAGAGGTTAAACACCTAGAAGTTATCTTGGACACTCACGTCGAGAGCGTCAATCTCGCCGAGGAGATGTGTCTTCGTGTCGCAGAGGCCGTCGGCTTCAGCGAAGATGAGTGTTATCGCATCGGTATGTCCGTTCGTGAAGGTGTTATCAACGCCTTCCACTACGGAAACCAGGAGAAGCCCAGCAAAAAGATTTACCTCGGTGTGGATCTCACTCAGGACAAACTCATCATTCACGTCATGGACGAAGGTAAAGGCTTCAAGTTGACGGATGTGCCGGATCCCCTGGCTGAAGAAAACCTCTTGAGCACCTCGGGCCGCGGTATTTTTTTGATGAAAGCGTTCATGGACGAGTTCGACGTGGTTTCCGGCCGTACCGGCGGCGCGGAAATCATCATGTCTAAGAAGATTCCGACGGGGGACAAACCTTCGTCCAATGGCGACCACGGGAAAAGCCCAGACGCGGCGCCTAAACACGAAGCATAGGAACGATCATGCCAGCCCTATACATGACACTACGAGAAATGGGTCCAGTGACCATTGTCGACTTGAGTGGCCGCATTTCCCTTGGCGAGGGAAGCGCACTCTTGCGCAAGACCATTCGTGACTTGTTGGATGCCGGCCAGTCGAAGATTCTGCTCAATCTGGGCGACGTCAATTACATCGACAGTTCGGGCATTGGCGAACTCGTCAGCGGCTTTACCGCGGTACGCAATCGCGATGGCCAACTCAAGCTGCTGAATCTGACCAAGAAAGTTCACGACTTGTTGCAGATCACCAAGCTTTTCACGGTGTTCGACGTGTATAACGATGAACACACGGCGGTTCGCAGCTATACGTAGTCCTTCCTTCTGACCCATTACGCAGAAACCTCGAACTACGGCACAATCGAAGGGATGAGTGCGTCTTGGGATAGCGCCTGGGTAGTGGACCGCGCCAAAGCATTAGGCTTTGACCTCTGCGGCATTGTGCGTCCCCAGCAATTTCCCGAATTGGATAAGTTTGGCGAATGGCTGGAGCGGGGATTTGCAGGTGAGATGGCGTACTTGCATGACCCACGTCGAGCCGATCCAGAGCAACTTATGCCCAGCACGCGCAGCGTGATTGTCTGCGCCTTGAATTACAACACCGCTCACCCCTATTCGACGGAAGCTGCTGCGCATGCTCCGAAGGCGAACGACGCGCCGCGGGGCTGGATTTCCCGTTATGCCTGGGGTGACGACTACCACGAAATGATGTGGGAGAAGCTCAATACACTCGCTATCGCGTTAAAACAAAGGTTCGCACAGCCTTTCACTGCGCGGGCGTATGCCGATACTGGGCCAATCGCCGAGCGCGTTCTTGCGAAACACGCGGGGCTCGGCTGGCTCGGGAAAAATACACTGCTGCTCAACGAAATCCATGGTTCCTGGCTTTTTCTCGGGGTCATTGTCACCTCCTTAGAACTGACGCCTTCCCTGGAGCCCACGGAGAGTGCTCCACCAGATCTCTGCGGGAACTGCCGGCAGTGCCTCGACGCGTGTCCTACTGGAGCGCTGGTCGACGCTTACGTGATGGACGCGCGGAAGTGTATTTCCTATCTGACCATCGAACTTCGCGGCAGTATCCCGGAAGATTTGCGCGAGCGCGTTGGCTGGCAGGTCTATGGCTGCGACATTTGCCAGGACGTTTGTCCTTACAATCGGAATGCCCCCGTCACATCATTTTCGGAGTTCCAACCACGGCGGATGAACAGCCATGCAACCCTGCTGGAGCCGTCTGTCGAATGGCTGGCTGGCCTCGACGAGCATGAATTCCGCAGCTACTTTCGAAACAGTGCAGCGAAGCGCACGAAATGGGCAGGTATGGTCAGGAACGCGTGCATCGTACTCGGCAACACCGGCGCTGCAAAGTCGGGCCCCGTTCGCCAGCGTGTCGCACACTTGTTGAAACAGCTCGCGGAATCGCGGATATCCACAATCGCGGAATCTGCCCAATGGGCCCTCTCTCGCATCCAACAAAAGCTTGGATAAGCTGCGGTGTTCGTCTACGGTTTCGCCGTGATTGAGCGGGTAGGGTCCTTGGCGCTATACTTCCGCCCGCAAGTCCAGGCGCCCACGGGAGCTCGGGAGTTCCGCTAGTATACGCGGACGTCTCCTTTGACCCGTGGTGCTATTTGGTGCCAGCCTTAGCGGAACTGGGTCGGTGGCACTTGGGATTTTGCAAACCGCCCGGCCCGAAATGGATTCATCTTCGCATTCCACTTTGGAGGATAAAAGTCGTGCCTTTTACTGTTCCCCCCCTGCCGTACCCTTTCGATGCACTCGAACCCCACATTGACGCTAAAACGATGGAAATCCATCACGACAAGCATCACGGTGCTTACGTAGATAATTTGAATAAAGCGCTGGAAGGCCATCCCGACTGGCAAAGCAAATCGATCGATGACATTCTCAGGAATCTCGACTCCATCCCCGAGAACATCCGCACTGCGGTTCGCAACAATGGCGGTGGCCACTGGAACCATACGCTGTTCTGGCAGTTGATGAAAAAGGGCGGCGGCGGAGAACCCAAAGGCGATTTGGCCACTGCAATCAACTCCACCTTCGGTTCGTTCGCGGAATTTAAGAATAAGCTCAAAGCCACGGGCTTGGGACGGTTCGGGTCCGGCTGGGCCTGGCTAGTGATCCAGGACGGAAAACTGGCTATCGAATCGACGCCCAATCAAGACAGTCCTTATACGTTGCATGCAAAGGCTGTGTTAGGGGTCGACGTCTGGGAGCACGCCTATTATCTGAAATATCAGAATCGCCGAGCCGACTACATTGAGGCGTGGTGGAATACCGTCAATTGGGACAAGGCCGCGGAGTTATACGCCGCAAACAAGAAATGAGCAGGCCGTTGAAGAAGAGAAAAAGCCCGACGCGCATGCCGCGCGTCGGGCTTCTGTTTTGAAATAATTGGTTTCGCCGTTTAGGCCATTAAGCGTGGGCGGCCGAGAGACAGGACTTTGTTTGCATTGACGATCTTTGCAGGCATCTCCGTGCTGCGCGAGAAAGGCCGAACGGTAGCCGGCGTGGGTGCTGGCGAGCCGATCGCTGTATTGGCAGGCTTCATGGCGCGCTGAGAGGCTTCGCGCATGAGTTCCATACGGCTGTGTACCTTGAATTTCGAGAGCAGGGAAGATACGTGAAACTTCACGGTGCGCTCCGAGAGGTTCAGCTCGGAAGCGATTTCCTTATTCGCCAGACTGCGCAAAACGCCGTCCAGCACTTCCTTTTCGCGCCTCGTCAACTTCACGCTGGTCTTGACGCTTTGACCGGCGTCGAGAAGTCGTTGGGCCTTTTCGGTTAGTTCCCCAAGATTTTCAGGGGCCGTGGGAACCATGATGAGGTAGTCGCTGGGGGATTGGCCGCGCACCATGCAATGCATAGCGAGCAGTCCGGCTGCGTGATCAATGGGAAGCTCTCCACCGGGACCGGCTTCGACGTGGAAGTGGGCGGTGCCACTAGCTTTTTCGTAGAAGAGGTAAATACTTGCAGCGGACTGGGACTGAGGTTGAGGTTGAGCGACCGACTGCGTGGCCATGTTTCTGCGGATTAACTTCACGTGCACTCCTCCGTGGGTGCCTCGCGGTGGGAACGAGACGCTCCTTGTATTTTTAAGTTGCGATTGCCTCGACAAACAAGGCTGGCCGGACTCACCCGGCAAGAAAACAGGGCGTATACCGGGCCGGGGTGACTACCCCAATAATCCCTTACCGAACGTCACCACCGGGGCAACGAGAAGGAGTCCCTGTCGACTTGCTAGCAACAGCTAGACCTGACCGCTGTACTGTTTAGCATGCGACATGCCGGACTGTTACTTTTGACAGCCTACATATTTTCAAGTAGTTAGGAAATTTTTTGCACAGGTCTGGCTTCGGCCTCCTGGTAGAAATTGCGCACCGCCCGCATTTTTTTCTCGAATTGCGACGATTCGCCGCTCTAACGGCTTAGAACACGGGTTTGCTCAGGAGAGATAAGTTCGTAATCGATGCCCCGCCACCGGATGCGCCGACCCACCGTGGATGAACAGAAATTCACAAGGTACAGGAATGGCACGAAGGTACCGAGAACGATGTAGATCCACGACTGAGACATGATTTGCGAGCGTTGCGCGGGCAAGGCTTCTGTGACGCCAATCACACGCAGCGCTCCGCGAATCGCCGCAAGCACCAAGGGAAGAATCCAAAGCGTCATCACCTGGAAAGCAGGCCGTGACGCGAATGTCAGGTTCAGCGCCACAATCAGCCCAAGCACGAACGTCAGGCAATATAGAAAATGTGTGACGAAAGCAGTCGCCCACATTTGCGGCCGATACGTCCGGGTGATGCGAATCTGGCGGCCGGTAAATTCCAGTAGTCCCGCGAAATCGGTCTGCACGAACGAAGGTGTCAGGCACTCCGGCAGGAAGACGATCTGCCTTCGGCTGCGCTCTATCATCATGGTGAGGGAATAATCATCGCTGAATGAATATTGCCAGGCATCGAGCATGCCAATTTGCTCGAAGATCGCGCGCCGGATCGCGGTACCGCCGCCCCAACAGAAGTTTTTGTTGTGAGGGCCAAGCATGGTCACCACCGAAGCGTTCCACGCTGCCAGAAGGGCGGTAGGGATGGAGTTGTCGTTGGGCAAAAACCATCGCATGGTGGTCGTAGCGCCAATCCGCGAATCGGCCAGCGGAGCTACCAAGTGGTGCAACCACCTCCTTGCGGGCCGGCCGTCGGAATCAACAAAGACCAGAACTTCGAATTCCTCCGGCAGTTGTTCTACGGCAACGCGAAGATTGTTTACTTTTTCGCTGCAATTCTCCGGCGGACCGGCGATCACTACGTGAGCCTTTACCCGCGAAGTGCTTGCAACGCGCTTCACGATGCTATGCGCGGGGTCACTTTCCGAGGCCAAAACAAAGAACACTTCATAGTTCTGGTGGTCGAACTCGCACAACGATACCAGGTTGCGCTCCAGTCCGGGCTCCATACCCCGGCACGGGCAAATCACCGCCGACCGTGGCGCGAAGAAGCCTGGGTCGGTCTTCAAACGCCGCCGCACGTACCCCAGCCACACAATCCCTTGCCAGAGCAGGTACAGGCCGGCGGCGACCTGAACGAGGGCCAGGAACTGAAACAGGCTTTCCATGTAACTCGAGAATAACAAAGCCCGGAGGTGTCGGTAGGCGCTTGTCTAGAGGTAGAATCGCAGCGGTAAACATCTCTTTGTGCACGGAGGAACAAGGATGACCGGACGGGTAGATAGCTCGATGGTAACTTCCGCAAACGAACTTCAGGGATATCGCGTGGTGCGCAATTTCGGTATCGTTCGTGGCATTACGGTTCGCTCCAGAAGTGTACTGGGGAATCTCGCGGCGGGGTTTCAGACCATTGTCGGAGGAAATATAACGGTTTTGACCGAGTTGTGCGAGAAGGCTCGCGAAGAGGCGTATGAGCTATTGTTGCAACATGCCGCGGCACACGGTGCGAATGCGATTCTGGCCATGCGTTATGACGCGAATGAAGTCATGCAAGGGGTCACCGAAGTGCTTGCCTACGGCACTGCTGTTCAAGTCGAAAAAGTTAGCTGATGAAATTCGTGATGTGGGAAAGGGAATGGTAGAATCCCACCTCCATGTTTTGCATCTCATGCGGCAATAAACTCCCGGCTTCGGCGCGCTTCTGCTCGAAGTGTGGCCATGCGCTGGAGCAAACCGACCCGGACGCCACGGTTTTAGGCGATGCCGCCATCTTAGACGACAATCTCGAAACTCTAGCTCCGGACCTGCCACGGATGCCTGCCGCGACGCCTCGTCCAGTTTCGTCATCTTCCCGTCCCCGATCTGCGTCGTCATCGAATCCGACGCTGAGCAGTTCTGACGCCATCGGCGGAGGCCGGTATCCCCCCGGCGCGATCATCGCGGACCGGTACCGCATCGTGGCTTTGCTTGGCCGGGGTGGAATGGGCGAAGTGTACCGCGCCGAAGATTTGCGCCTGAGTCAGGTGCTGGCGATCAAATTCCTGCCGGAAGCGCTGTCGCACGATCAAGCGGCGTTGGCGCGATTCCACTCGGAAGTTCGCGTGGCCCGCCAGGTTTCCCATCCCAACGTTTGCCGCGTGTTTGACATCGGCGATATCGATGGCATGCCCTTCCTTACGATGGAGTATGTCGATGGCGAGGATTTGGCCAGTTTGATTCGCAGGATCGGTCGCGTGCCGTCCGACAAAGCCATCGAAATCTCGCGCCAGATTTGTGCTGGGTTGGCGGCGGCACACGAACGTGGTGTTGTACATCGTGACCTGAAGCCCGCCAACATCATGCTCGATGGCTCGGGCAAAGCCCGCGTCATGGATTTCGGTCTCGCTGGTATTGCCGCTACCATCGCCGGCTCGGAAATTGGTGCGGGCACTCCGGCGTACATGGCACCCGAACAATTGGCTGGCAAAGAAGTCACCACGAAGAGCGATATCTTCTCCCTGGGGCTGGTCATGTATGAGGTGCTCACCGGCCGGCGTGCCTATGACGCATCCACCCTACAAGAATTGCTGAAAACCAGGGAGACTCCGATCACCAATCCTTCTTCTCTCGTTAAGGATCTCGATCCCCTCGTCGAGCGGGTGATTCTGCGTTGTCTGGAACAGGATCCCGCCGAGCGTCCTGCTTCCGCACTGCGAGTTGCCGCGGCGCTCCCTGGCGGTGATCCTCTCGCAGCGGCGCTGGCTGCCGGAGAAACTCCATCGCCACAAATGGTCGCAGCCGCCGGCGAAACGGAAGGCATGGCGATCAAGAGCGCCGTCGCATGTCTGGTTGCCGTTTTGCTCTTAATCGCCGCTTCGATCTACCTCGGCCACCTCGAAAGCGGCCTGAAGCAGATTCGTCCTCAATACTCCAGCGAGGTGCTGGCCCACAAGGCGCGCGAAATGATCGCCGGTTTCGGCTACGCGGATCCTCCCCAAGACCATGCCTTCGGCTTTACTTACGATTACGATTACCTGAATTACTTGGACACCAAAGACAAACCCGGCTCGCATTGGAATCGTGTCCTGGCTGAGCGCCCGCCGCTATTGCAGTTTTGGTTTCGTCAAAGTTCTCAAGAACTCACTTCTACCGGATTCTCGGACAATTTCACGCCTGGCGTAGTCACCTTTTCCGATCCCCCGGCGATTTATTCCGGCATGATCAACGTTCGCCTTGATTCTTTGGGACGGCTCTTATATTTCCAGGCAATCCCTCCCGAAAAACAGGATCAGCCACGTACAACAAAGGAGCCGGACTGGTCGACCTTCTTTTCCGCGGCAGCCTTGTCCCCTGCCGACTTTCAGGCGGTAACTCCTCAATGGAATGATCTGGCCTCCGCCGATACCCGTGTTGCATGGGACGGCAAATGGCCTGGGAGCAATCGACCGCTTCACATTGAAGCCGCTGCTTTGCATGGCGTGCCCGTCTTTTTCCAACTTTCCGGTCCTTGGACGACGCCGGAGCGTATGCCCCCGCCTCCGCCCACGCGTTCGCAGAGGATCGGTACGATCCTTGGAAATAGCCTTACGATTTTCCTGCTCGGCGTAGGTATTTGGCTGGCTCACCGCAACTACTCTCGCGGGAAAGGCGATCGCCAGGGCGCCTGGAAGGTAGCGACGATCTTGTTTGTGTTATCGCTTGCCACCTTCTGCGCCAAAGCGCATCTGAAGTTCTCCAGTGACACGCTGTTCCTGGTGATGCTAGCGATTGCGACCGCGCTGCTGTCGGCCGGGATCATGTGGGTTCTGTACCTCGCGTTGGAACCATATGTTCGACGACGTTGGCCGCAGACGATTATTTCCTGGTCTCGCGCGCTGACGGGCAAATGGCGCGACCCGTTGGTCGGCCGGGATGTTTTATATGGCACGATCCTCGGCCTTGCCTGGGTGGTAGTGTTCTTTGTGGGTTATCTCCTTAACATTCGATTGGGAGATCGACCGCAATTGCCGGATCTGATTGAAAGCATGCGCGGTGCGTTGGCGATTTGGTTGGCGCGCATCGTCGGCGGCATCAATTCCGTCATTGTCTTCTTCTTCGTTCTGGTATTTCTGCGCGCCGTGTTGCGCAACCGGTGGGCGGCTGCGATTGCTTTCGTGTTGCTGTACGCCTCTTTCAACTCGCTTAAGAGCCACCACCCGTTCGTGGATGTCCCCGTCTGGATCATCATTTTTGGAATCGCTGCGTTTGCCATGGTGCGCTGGGGGTTAATCGTTCTGGCCACCGCAGTGTTTACGGCAAACATTCTGCTGAATGTGCCCTACACTTTGGATCCCTCCGCGTGGTACGCTCCGCTATCCACGTGCATGGTGCTGAGCGTCATTGTCCTGGCCTGCTGGGGTTTTTACACCGCGCTGGCGGGACAGCGGCTGTTCAAGGGCGAATTGTTCGATAATTGATTGCCGGGCGATGGTGGCTCACGAGTTCGGCTTGGCCCGAAAAACCTCGCTGGTGAGTTGAGTAGTGAGAGCTTCCAGATTGACGAGCGCGCGGCTTGAGGCCAGACGGGCGTCTTCCAAAAATGACGAATCGAGCAGGAACGCGCAACGGTCCACGAAGGGATGGTTGGCCGCCTCAAAAGGCTTGCGATTGCGCCTGCCGGGATGTGCGCGCGCCAGGATGCTTTCGTACATTTGTAGGTCCGTTTGAAATTCCAGCGCGGTTCCCACATTCCAGTGTTGCAGACGCGAGAGTGCCGCCAGAAATTTCTGGCGGAAAGATGCCGCGTCTTTGTGGGACAGTGCCGTAAATCGGCGGTCTTGTTTTGCGTCGGTACCTTTGCAGACCATCTCCAGGGCCTGCGCAGAAACGGCGAGCAGCGCTTCCCGTTGCAACATGGCCAGCAGGTCGCGATATTGCCCGGGATGAACTTGAAGCGCATAGCGGCCGCGCTCGACCACGTACGAGTCCACAAACCGCGGCACGACGCGGCCCTCTACCAAACCCTCACTAAGCCGCTGCGCGAGCACGCCTGCGCGGTCGGATAGGCCCTCTTTGGATTTTCGCGTCGCCACCATCGTAAGTTTCTCATGGTAACAGCAGTCCGCCGCTTTGGCCGCTGGACGCGTGGACAATGTGGCTAGACCAAGTGAGCTTTCGATTGGCGCAATTGGCGAGGGGCGCTCGACGCGAGGAGCGGGGGCACAGCTCTTTGAGAGCGCAGAGCACGCGCCTTGAAGTTCCGAGTAAATCGCTGAAAATGGCAATCGACAACGCAATAGTCACCCTTGCGCGGCGCAGAGCAAAAAGCGCGCGTTTTCGAATCGCACAGAGAAATGATAACCGCCTGGCGAGCCGACCGATACGGTCCTACGGGGCAAAAATGGTGCAGGTGTAGTGTCCTCGAGGACTTCGCTTGTTCGCCATACGTTGAAGAACATCCGGGGCTCGGGTATATTCACTCCGAACTGTCGGCGTGTGACTACCTATACAGAGATTGGCTTATCTACGGATTGGCCGCACTTTGAATTGGATTATGTTGGCCGATTCGGAACCAGGCAGAAATCAGGAGCGAGAGGAACTCTTATGATCGAAGGAATTGGCGGGGCTTTTCTGTTTTCTAACGATGTGAAGCGATTGGCTGCCTGGTATCGCGACTGTCTCGGAATCATTCCTGCAGGCGAAGATCCTGAGTGCAATTCCATTTATGCAACGTATGAGTATTGGGATCTGGAAAATTCGAAGATTAAGAGAACGACCGCGTGGGCGATTCTCCCCACAGATCAAGACATTAAGGGCAAGCCGCGCACGGGCAAGATTAATTATCGAGTGAAGAACATGGGAGAGATTCTCAGCCATCTTAAAAGCAAGGGTGTGACGATCGATAAGACCGAAGAATATCCCTACGGGAAGTTTGCTTGGCTTAAAGATCCCGATGGCAATCCGATCGAGCTCTGGGAAGAGGCCGTCGAGACCCCCAATTCGTGAAGACCGAGAGTCGTCTGAAATGGCGCTTACCTGACCAGGCCGATAGCGTTGGGGCAGGGTCAGAGAGGCGAGCTTCTGAAATGAGTTCTCTTGGTATACTTGCGCGTCCAGACAAAGGATTGCGCTCATGGCGACCCAAGCACCAGCGGAACTGAAGATCCGTCTCGCGAAGTTGGGGGACTGCGCAATTTGCGGAAAAATTTGTTATGACGCGTTCGCGACGCTGAGCGCGAAGCACGGTTTCCCTGCCGATTTTCCAAACCCAGAAGCGAGCACGGAGGTGATCACGAGCCTGTTTTCGGCACGGGGGTTTTACTGCGTGGTCGCAGAGTGCGACGGGCGGATCGTGGGCAGCAATTGCCTGGATGAACGGGCGATGATCGGGGGGATCGGGCCGATTACGGTGGACCCGAGCTCGCAGAACGCTGGCGTCGGACGGAGGTTGATGCAAGCGGTGATGGAGCGGGCGCGGGAGCGGTGTCCGGCGGGAATGCGGCTGGTGCAGGCGGCGTATCACAACCGGTCGCTTTCGTTGTATGCGAATCTGGGTTTTGATGTGCGCGAGCCGCTCTCGTGCGTGCAGGGGCGGACGCGGGAGCGGGTGATTGCTGGTTGTGCGGCGCGGCGTGCGGGGATGAACGATTTGCTTGCTTGTAATGAGCTTTCCCGGCGCGTGCACGGTTTCGACCGCGGCGAGGATCTGGCGCATTCCATCACGGAAAACACGGCGATGGTGGTAGAACGCGCAGGACGGATCACGGGTTATGCGAGCGCGTTGGCTTATTGGGGCCATGCGACCGGGGAGACCAATCCTGACCTGGAAGCTTTACTGGCATCGGCGGAATCCTACGGCGGGGCAGGAGTTCTGGTGCCGTCACGCAATCACGATTTATTGCGCTGGTGCCTGGCGAACGGGCTGAAGGTCACGCAGCCGTTGACGTTGATGAGCATCGGGCTGTACAACGAGCCGGCAGGTGCATGGCTGCCGTCGGTGATGTTCTAATCTTGATCCGCGTTGAACCCAATCGTCTCTGAAAGCCATCCATTACTGTACCGTGGTCGCATATAGCGAAGACAACGACGCGGGTGGGGGGCGACATGAGAATTCTACTGGCAGGAGCGACGGGCGCCATTGGACGTCCATTGATTCGTGGACTGAAACAACAGGGGCACTGTGTAACTGGTTTGGTGCGTTCGGCCGAAGCAAGGCCTGTATTGGCTGAGATGGGCGCCGAAGCGGTAATCGGAGATGCGCTGGATGCGGCTTCCGTGCGGGCCGCGATTGCGCACGTTCGGCCTGAGGCTGTCATCAATGAGCTAACCTCATTGCCCCGCCACTACACGCCTGAGGAGATGAAGGCGGCAGCAGAACGCGACAGCAAGGTACGAAGAGAAGGGAACGTCAACCTTCTAGCAGCCATGCGCGAGGGCGGCGTGCGGCGCTATGTGCTGCAATCTTCGGGATTCTGGTATGCGCCCGGTTCCGCGTTGGCCGACGAAACTACGCCGTTGGCTGTTGACGCTACACCCGGGGTCTCCGCCAGCGCTCGCACGTATGTGGAACTCGAATCGACCGCCTTTCGCGCGGCGGATATAGACTGCGTCGCAATGCGTTATGGATTTTTTTATGGGCCGGGTACTTGGTACCGCAACGACGGGGATATCGGCGAGCAGGTGCGGCGGCGGCAGGTGCCGATCATCGGAGAAGGCCAAGGTGTGTCGAGCTTTGTCCACATTGAAGATGCTGCATCCGCTACGGTCGCAGCGCTCGAATGTGCTCCGGGTGCGTACAACATTGTTGACGACGACCCTAGCCCGCAGTGCGTTTGGCTACCCGCATTTGCACGCGCTTGCGGCGCGCCGGAACCGCCTCGAATCACCGAGCAGGACGCCGTTGTGGCCGCTGGCGCTGACAGCGTCTACTATGCGACACGTCTCCGCGGTGCCTCTAACGAGAAGGCGCGACGCGATCTCGATTTCCGCCCGCGCCGGCTTGAATGGCTCCGACTGTGAGCGGTGTGCCGGCGCCAATCACTACAAAAGAAAAGGCCCGGCAAAACTGCCGGGCCTTGGACTGGAGTTATCGGTTTATTTTTAGTGGACCGCTCGCGGAGATTCGCCGACGCCGGATTGCTGCGGTTCGGGTTCGGGTACGACCGGAGCGATGGGCTCTTTCTCTAGAGCGAGCTCAAGAACCTCATCGAGAGTGCGCACGTAGTTGATGGTCAGATCGCCCAGAATATCGGGCGGTAGATCGGCCACTGCGTTCGGTTCGTTGTCCGCGGGCAGAAGGACGTGCTTGATCCCTGCGCGCTTGGCGCCGAGCACCTTTTCCTTCACGCCGCCGATGGGCAGAACGACACCGGATAGCGTCATTTCGCCGGTCATCGCCAGGCGGTTTTTCACCGGGCGATTTGTCAGCAAGCTGACGAGCGCTGTCACCATGGCCGCACCGGCCGATGGTCCATCCTTCGGCACTGCGCCGGATGGCACGTGAATGTGGATGTCCTGCTTGCGGAAGAAGTCCGGATCGATTCCGTAACGCTCGGCATTGGCACGAGTCCAAGTAAGAGCGGCGGTCATCGATTCCTGCATGACTTCGCCGAGATGGCCGGTCATGGTGAACTGCTTCCCACCGCGCATGCGGCTGGCCTCGATGAAGACGATGTCTCCGCCCACCGGGGTCCAGACCAGACCGACCGCAACGCCGGGCCGCTTGACGCGCTCCTCGACTTCCTTTTCCGTGCGGTATTTCGGCACGCCCAGGAACTCGCGCACGACCTCCGGAGTTACGAGCATCTTCTCGGTTTTGCCTTCGGCGATGCGCCGCGCTTGCTTGCGCACCAGAGTGGCGATTTCCCGCTCCAGGTTGCGCACGCCAGCTTCCCGCGTGTAGCTGTGGATGATCTCCTGCAAACCCTCGTCGGTGAATTCCAGTTGCTCGCCTTCCTTGATTCCGTGCTCGGTCGCTTGCTTGGGGATCAAGTACTTGCGCGCAATGTGGATCTTCTCTTCGCCAGTGTAGCCGGGCAGCTCGATGATCTCCATGCGGTCGCGCAGCGGTTCTGGAATGGGATCCATCCAGTTGGCGGTGGCGATAAAGATGATCTTCGAGAGATCGAACGACACGTCGAGATAGTGATCGCGGAACGTGGCGTTCTGCTCTGGATCGAGCACTTCCATTAAGGCGGCGGACGGGTCGCCGCGAAAGTCACGGCCGAGCTTGTCAACTTCGTCGAGCATGCAAACCGGATCGTTGGTCTCCGCGCGCTTCAGGCCCTGAATGATCTGGCCAGGCAAGGCACCGATATAGGTGCGCCGGTGGCCGCGAATTTCGGCTTCATCATGCATGCCGCCAAGGGAGATGCGGATGAACTTGCGTCCCAACGCGCGTGCGATGGACTTACCGAGCGAAGTTTTGCCGACGCCCGGAGGTCCGACGAAGCAGAGGATTGGTCCTTTCATTCCCGGCTGCAGTTTTTTCACCGCCAGGTAATCAAGAATGCGTTCCTTGACCTTCTGCAGGTCGTAATGATCCTGATCCAGGATTTCATGCGCCTTCGGAATGTCGATTTCCGATTCGGTCGCGCCAGAAGACTTGCTCCACGGCAGCGAGGTCATCCATTCCAGGTAAGTGCGCGAAACCATGTATTCCGCGGAAGCGGGCGTCATTTTGGAGAGGCGCTTGAGCTCGCGTTCGCACTCTTTCTTGGCTTCCGCGGGCATCCCGGCCTGTTCGACCTTATTGCGCAGTTCCTCGATTTCCGCCTGCGCATCGTCAACTTCGCCCAATTCCTTCTGGATGGCTTTCATCTGCTCGCGCAACAAATACTCGCGCTGGTTCTGGCTGACTTGCTCCTGCACCTGTTCGTTGATCTTGCTGCGGAGTTCGAGCACTTCCAGTTCTTTGGAAAGCTCCCGGATGAGAATCTCCAGGCGCTTACGCACGTTGGAGGTTTCCAGCAATTCCTGGCGCAGCAGTGTCGAGAGACTTGGCAAAGTGCCGGCAATGAAGTCCGAGAGCCGCGAGGGATCGTCGATGTTCATCGCTACGTTCTGCAGGTCGTCAGAGAGTTGCGGCGAGTGGCTGACTACATCGCGGAACAGGTCCTGGGCGTTGCGTTCAAGCGCTTCGAGTTCGGTGTCATTTTCTCCAACAATGTCCGGCTCAGCGATAGCGCGAGCTCGAAGGAATGGACGCAGTCCCAACAGATCTTCCACGCGAATCCTTTGCAACCCCTCCATGAAGACGACCACATTGCCATTTGGCATTTTGACGGTCTTGTGCACTTTTGCGAGTGTGCCTACTTTGTGGAGATCGGCAGCCGCCGGGTCTTCCACGCGAGGATCGAGTTGCGCGACCACGCCGAGCAGCTTTTCCTCGCCCGTCAATGAATTTACGAGAGCCAGAGAGCTCTCCCGGCCAACGGTCAGGGGCAGGACAGCGCCTGGAAACAGGACGGTATCCCGAACCGGCAAAATCGGCAGGGTCTCCGGCAGAGTATGTTTTTTGTCTGGCATTAGGTTCCCCTTACACTCGGCGGCGGGCAGTGCCGCCTTGAAACGTTAGATGCAGGGTGAGCAAAAAGGGTGCGCAAACCTGCAAAGGACAAGAGCAACAACCTTTAGTGAATGACGCTCAGATTATAAGCCGTTCTCCAAGGAAACGCAACGTCTTCATAAATCGCTGTATAAACATGACTTACAGGGATACTGTCACTAATCTCAAGTGCCCCTGTCTTCCTTATCGGCCAACTTTTCGCGGAGGATAATTCGTCCGGACAAATGCCTCCGCTTCGGGCTTCGTGGACAAGAACCCTTCCAATTGGGCATCCTCAAGCGCCCCCAAGATGGTCTTGTAGTCCGGTCCGGGAGCATAACCCATCTCATTAAGATCGTCGCCTGTCAATAATCTTGTTGGCCTAACCTGTGCGGGAGGAGTGTGGCTGAGGAAATCTTGAACCATGTAGTAAGCGTCGAGGTTCCCATGGCTGGCCAGGCAATCGAGACGATGAAGCTCGAGGTGCTCGTCGAAACGAGGTTGGCGTACGAAGCGTTTTAGCGTGGACTGGCGCATCTGCGCTACATCTTTGAACTTCATGTGGTTTGCTACCAGTGCTTCGATCTGTTCGGCGTCGTAGTTCGAGAATTTCAGCCGTTTGGCGATTTCCTCTGTAATGTGCACACCCACGTCGACATGGTCGTCGAAGCGGATGCGATCGCCAGTGACAGAGGCGGGTCGAAATGTAGGCGGCTTGCCGACGTCGTGCAGCAGTACCCCCCAGGCCAGAGTTCTTGGCGCGTCTCGCGGCAGCTTTTCCAGCATCAGGCGGGTGTGAATCCACACGTCTCCCTCCGGATGGAATTCCGGCGGCTGTGGTACCCCCTTTAGGTCGGACACCTCCGGGAGGAGCTGCGGCAATAAGCCAGATTCGTCGAGCAGTTCGAAGCCGCGTCGAGCGGCGCCTTCGGTCAGCAATTTGGATAGTTCCTCGTGAATTCGCTCAGCCGACACGGCGTGAATTTCCCGGGCGTGCTTCTGAATGGCCGCGAGTGTGTTGGGTTCAATGGTGTAACCAAAGCGAGCGGCAAAGCGCACGGCGCGAAGCATGCGCAGCTTATCTTCGGTGAAGCGGAGTTCGGGGTTGCCGATCGCGCGGATGAGGTGAGCCTGGAGGTCGTCGCGGCCACCGACGTAATCAAGGACTTCGCCGTTATCGTGACGCATGGCCAGACCGTTGATGGTAAAATCGCGGCGCGAAACGTCCTGCTGAATGGTGGTCGTGAAAACCACCTCGTCGGGATGCCGTCCATCGGAATAGCCCACGTCTCGCCGGAACGTGGCGACTTCCACCTTGTGGCCATTCTGCGTAACCAGCACGACGCCAAATTCCGCACCGACTTTCAGACTCTCGGGGAACATCCGCAACACCTGCTCGGGGACAGCATCGGTGGCCACATCGTAGTCGGCGGGCTCCCGGCCAAGCAGCAGGTCGCGCACACAGCCACCCACCAGATACGCTTGGTAGCCATTCTGTTGGAGCGTGTCGCAGATCGAATTGGCGAGTTCTCGCGGATGCATCCTGTGATTATGCGCCAGCCCCGCTGCGCATGCCTCCTAAGAGAGCAGCCTGGGGCCGGGAAAGTTACTTGCTTTGAAGGATAAGGCAGGTGATGTCGTCCGACTGGCGGGTGGTGCCGACGAAGTCTTCCACCATTTTCATGAGCTGGCGCAGAGTTTCCTGTGCGGGCAGTTTCGGCAAAGTACGAATGGCATTCACCCAACGCGCATCCGAAAATTCTTCACCGCTGGCATTGAAAGCTTCCACCACGCCGTCGGTGAAAAGCACCAGCGTGTCTCCGGGGTGCAGTTCGACGGAAGAGCAAGAAAAAGTGGCGTCCGGGCTAATTCCCAAAGGCATACCCGAAGATTCCAGGCGCCCCGTGCCGCCATTGGGCCGGCGCACGACGGGCGCGTTGTGTCCCGCATTCACATATTCGAGCCGCCGAGTTTCCGGGTCATATTCGGCCAGAACCGCGGTGGTAAAGCGCTGTCCGCCCAAACTGTGGGCACACGCATAGCGATTCAGGCGCTCGACGAGTTGCAGCAGCGGCATACCTTCCGACGCCAGCGTGTGAAGACTGGCTTGCAGCGTAGCCATTAGCAGCGCTGCGGGCACACTTTTTCCAGCTACGTCGGCCATCACCAGCATCAATTTGCCATTGGAAACGGCGTCGGCGTGCGGATAGAAAGCGTCGTAGTAGTCGCCGGCTACGGAGTTTTGCGGGCGCGTCGAGAACGCGATGTCCGCGTTGGGGATGAAAGGTGGCGCGGAAGGCACAAGCCAAGTTTGAATTTCGCGAGCGATTTCGAGGTCGCGCTTCATCACGACTTTGTCGGCGAGTTCGAGGGAAAGCAGGAGGAGCAACAGCAGCGCCGCGAGAGCTTCCAAGTTGATATCGGTGCTGAAAGTGTCGCTTTGTATTTTGATCCCGGACAGACACAGAAAAACGACCGCGATGAGCAAGAGCACCCGCCGGGCGGGCGCTAACTTCATCATCATGGCCCAAAACAACTGTCCCGCGACCAGGAATGGCCGCTTCCACGCGGATCGTTGGCGAATTTCGTCCCAATCGATGTCTTTGCCGTAAAACCCATAGCTCGACCGGGCATCACTGACAAACTGCGACCACAGCACATCGAGATCGAGGCCCTCGCTGACGCGCTGCCAGAAGTTGCGCGCGCGCTGGAAATGGCCGTGGCGTCGTGTAGAGGTCGGTTGGGCGGAAGTACTCATAGCTTGATTTGCTCAGTATAGGACACTCTTCGTGTGGATTCAGAGCGAAGTAAAACGGCCTAAGAATCATCGCGGCGAAGGGAACCGCCGAACTGCAGGCAATCGAAACCGAATTTGTCGCGAAGGCGGTCGGCGGCCTTGGTCAGTTTGTCTAATTTTTCGCGGCGGTCGGCTTCCAGCAGATCCAGTTGCTTCGCGCCATGGCATAAGCCGGAAAGAGCTAGGCCCAACAGGCGCACCTTGCGTTTTGGGTCGCGATGTTCGCGGAAGAGGTCAAGGAAAATGGCGTGAACATCTGCGTCAAGATGCACCGGATCTTGTACGCTGCGGGATCGGGAGTACGTTTGGAATCCGGCATATCGAATGGTGAGTGTGAGAGTGCGCGCAAAAAGGCCGGCTTCGCGCAGTCGTTTACAGGCTTTCTGCGATAGATGGCTCAACAACGACTCCATTTCCCCGACATTGCTGGTGTCTTCCCCAAAGGTATGATTGTGGGAAATAGACTTGGGTTCCGCATCGATCAGGAACTCGTAGGAATCGCCGCCGCGTGCCTTGCGGTAGAGCGCCGTGCCCCACTGGCCGAATATTTTCTCGAGTTTTTCCTGCTCGTGAACCGCAAGCTGCTCGACGGTTTCAATTCCCAACGCTCGCAACGCCCGCTCGGTGACCTCACCAATTCCTGGAATCTTGCGAATTGGCAATGGCGCAAGGAATCGTGCTTCCATGCCAGGGGCTACCCACACGAGGCCGCGCGGCTTCGCCTGGTCGGACGCCACTTTGGCAACCAGGCGCGTCGTCGCTAACCCTCCAGAGCAAGGCAGACCCGTTTGTCGAGTGATGGTGCGAAGAAGCTTGTCCGCCGCTGCGAGTGATGGCCCGTGCAGGCGTTCTGTGCCGGCTAAGTCGAGATAGGCTTCGTCGATCGAGGTCATTTCTACGATGGGAGAAAATTTTGCCAGGATCGACGCGACGCGGTCGCTCCATTCCGAGTACTTAGCGTGATGGCCATCGAGGAAAACGGCGTGGGGACACAGGCGAGCAGCTGTGCGCAGTGGCATGGCGGAATGAATCCCATATTTGCGGGCTTCATAACTCGCGGCGGAAACCACTCCACGCTGATCCGGGCTACCGCCGACGACCACCGGCTGCCCGCGTAGCTCTGGGCGCTCGAGCAATTCGACGGACACGAAGAACGCGTCCATATCCACATGAAGAATCGTGGAGTGCAGCGGAATTTCCTGCGGCGCGGCAGGATCATGTTTGGCGCGGAAACGAGCCAGCTCAGGCATGGCATTAAGCCTACGACTTCGTGCGAATCGCGGCAATGGCTCGGTTTTTTGGGCAACATCTGTTCGCCGCGGAAAATGGTTTGAAGTTGGGCACTGCACATGGAAAGATGAAGCCGCGTTTTGGGATGCCGAGAAAAAAATGATCCAAAAACTTCCAACCGTACTGAGATGGATTGGGTTGTTCGTTTTGCTGACACTGGTTACCGTTCCGGTGCGAAGCGAGCCATTGTCGCTGCAACAGGTCGTTACGCCTTCCACGGTGATTCTGAAGGATGGCCATCCGGTCACGTTTGCCATTCATGGTTTTATTGAGTTCAAGTCGCTTGCGGAGGTATTGCCTTATATCGAAGCGCAGCGCCAGCGTTGGAAAGGAAAAATCAGCGCCGAAGAAGAACAACGCCTGGCTGCTCAATTGTTGCGAGAGGCAATCGAAAGCCGCGTTGTTTCCATGGAAGATGAGAGGCCGCTCGAAGCACTGGTTACGCACACCGGCCAAGAATTGCGGCAAGCGGTCACTCGGCTGCGGGAACCGATTCCTCCCGGTTATGTAGACGATTTTCTGGCCGTCCAGGAAAAATGGAAGCATTCATTGAATTGCTGGAGCGCCACGCCATCCATTGCCGGACGAGTTCTCTCTAATTGGTATCCGATCGAAGAAGGCATTCGCCTGTACGGCGGCACATATGACTCCACAGAGCATTTCTGGCAGAGCGTGAAGTATCACCCGGACGTTACTGTGGGCGACGTCGAACAGTTAATGGCCCAATTCGAAAAAGCAGATTGGAGTGCGTGGCTGAAACGTCTGGATGATGATCCTAAATTCTATTTGGCGAATGCTTACGCGGTGGAATTCTTGCGCCACAATCTTACCGGCGAACGCATGCGTTGGTTCCGTGAAGAACTCGCACGGCAAGGTGTGAAGGCGAGCGAGCACGCACGCCTGGCGCAACAACGGGGACAAGCACCGTTTCGCTTCAGCGCTTACGAAGAAAAAGTGCTGTGGGGCGACCTGGCGGACGTTTTCCAGCTGGTTTATCTGTTCTCCCTATCAGACGATCCCATTCGAGCGAAGCTGGCACAGCAGCACTTCGACGGAGTTTATCTCGATGGCCGGAAAATGGGATTCCTCAGCGAAGAATTTCGTTCAGAGATGCTGGAAATCTGGAAGGTGAAATACCTGCAGATGGCGCGATTTCGCGAGGTCATCAGCCTGATTCCGATGGAGATTCGCCTGGAACATTTTCTGAACGATGGCGACTCTCCGGATATTCCCATTCCCGTCTATGTCGGCTATCTGAATCAGATTCGTGAGATGGCTCGCCGCTGAGAGGAACGCGGAGCTGTTGTCATTGAACGTGAATCGCGCCCATTATCAAAATGTTTCGTTTGTGCTGCTAAAGAATGGCAAAGCCGTGGCTCGCTTGATCCCGGACAAAGAAATTATCTGCACGGGCCGCGAACTAGCTCGAGCTCTCGCCGACGCACAACTTCCCGAAAATGAAGCCCGACTATGGCATCGCGACCTGCAGGTTGCCCGCAAGGCCCTGAATGACCCCTACTAACAAATGGCGATAATTTTGGATGCTGATGTCATCATTCGAGGCGAGAAAGGCACGTTTGACCTCCAAGGCTGGGTAGAGTCCCGTCCGAACGAACAATTCGAGATTGCGGCCATCACGGTGGCAAAACTTTGGCACGGCGTGGAATGGGCAACGCCGGAGCATAGAGTGGCTAGGAAGCGCTACCTGCAGACGGTGCTGGGTATGGTCCCGATAATCCCGTACACCGAGCACACGGCATACGAACATGCACGCGTCTGGGCTGAACTCGAATCGTCTGGGGCTATGATCGGCTACTATGACGTGATTGTTGCAGCGACCGCGCTAGAACGAGGTTCGCATGTAGCGACTTTTAACAGACGGCACTTTGCTCGAATAAAACGGCTGAGCGTAATCGAACCGAAATAATGCCGCCTCTGGGTTCAGTGCGGGCGAAATAATCGCTCCGCCGAAATAACGCGCGGAATACCGGCTAAATCCTTGGTCACACTGACGCCGGACCATTCGGAGCGATCCAGCAGCGGTTCCACGGCGGGCAGGCTGTTGTAACCCAACTCCAGCACCAGCAAACCTCCGGGCTTCAAGTGCTGAGCCGCTTCCGGGATGAGCACCCCATAGAGTTCGTAGCCTTCTTCTCCTCCGAAGAGAGCAGTTTGTGGTTCATGCTGCCTCACTTCGATGGGCAGAGATTCCGCCTCGCGCAGGCTGACGTATGGGGGATTGGAAATGATCAGGTCGAAGCGTTGCGCGGAGTTTGCGGCCGCCGAAGCGAAAGCGTCCAGCAGGTTGGATTGCAGGAAGTGAATCCGGTCGGATAATCCGTGGCGTGCTGCGTTTCTGCGGGCCACCACTATCGCCCTCTCAGAAATATCCGTCGCGTAGACCGTGGCGGCGGAGAGCTCTTTTGCCAGAGTGATTGCGATACAGCCGGAGCCAGTGCCAATGTCCACCAGTGTTACGTTTTCTCGGCTCAGCTGTTGATGACGACCCGCACGTATTTCACGGACCGCCAAACGATCCAGAGCTACTTCAATCAGATGTTCCGTCTCTGGGCGAGGAATCAGCACGTCGGGAGTAACCTCGAACTCCAGTCCCCAGAACTCCTGCTTACCGGTGAGATGCTGTGTCGGTATACCCGAGCCGCGTCGAGCTAAAAGCAGGAAATAATTTTCGGCGACCGATTCAGAAAGAACCTCTTCGGGATGCGAATAGAGCCAGGTCCGGCTTTGCGAAGTCACGTGAAGCAATAAGAGTTCGGCAGCCAGCGTGTAGGAAGGAACATCCGAGGTGCGAAGCTGTTCGATGCCTTGCTTCAGCAGGGCGCGCACGGATCGATCGGTCGAGATAACCGTCACTTTAGTTGTTCTTTCTGGCGCCCGCTGGCCTCGAGCGAGCCATACGCTACGCCGTTGCCGGCATAGGCATATTTGCCGATCGCCAGTCCACCGAGCGCGGCATCACCCATAGCCAGACCGCCAATCGCGCGCCAGCCTATGGCCACGCCAGCGAGAGCCACAAGCGCAAGCGATACGCCTCCGAATCCGACTGCGCCGATCGCCAATCCGCCAATGGCAACGATGCCGATTGCCAGTCCACCGACCGCAAGGATTCCGGTCGCGCGTCCTCCGACAGCAATCACGCCCCTCGCCGTGCTCCCGTAGGAAAGCAAGGGCATTCCCGCTATCTGCGTGGGCGAAGAGTAGGAGCGCTCGCCGGAGAAAACCACCGCGGTAGCGAGGTGGACCACGATGAGAATGAAGGCCATGTAAATCACAAAAAACAGCCAAAAGGGAAGAGTGCGGCGGCGTTCGTTCGCTTCTACGGAACGCTCGCTGTAGCGCCGCATCCACGCGGGACCTGGTTTGCTCCCTGGACGGGTCAGCATGCTGCCTCCTTGCGGAGATTAAGCCTCGGCCAATTCCTGTTTCAGGCGTTCGGCCTCGTAGTGGGTCACGAGGCCATCGACGAGGGGAGCGAGCTTGCCGTCCATCACCTCGGTGAGTTGGTGGATAGTCAAGCCAATGCGGTGGTCGGTGACACGGTTCTGCGGGTAATTATACGTCCGAATTTTCTCGGAGCGGTCCCCTGTTTTGATCTGGCCGCGGCGCTCCGCGGTGATGGCGGCCTGCTGCTTTTCGAGTTCGAGTTCGTACAAGCGAGAACGCAAGACGCGCATGGCCTTCGCGCGATTTTTGATCTGCGATTTTTCGTCCTGCTGCGAGACCACCAGGCCACTAGGAAGATGCGTGATACGCACGGCGGAATAAGTGGTATTCACCGACTGGCCGCCTGGGCCGGAAGAGCAGAAGGTGTCGATGCGCAGATCTTTGGCCTCAATCTTGATATCGATTTCGTCGGCTTCCGGAAGCACCGCCACGGTTGCCGCCGATGTGTGAATGCGTCCTTGTGTTTCTGTTGCAGGAACGCGCTGCACGCGATGTACGCCACTTTCATATTTCAGCTTGGAGTAAACCTTCTTTCCTTGGATCGCCGCGACAATTTCCTTCACTCCCCCCATGGAAGCCGGCGAGCTTTCCATCACTTCCACCTTCCATCCCTGCGATTCGGCGTACCGCGAATACATGCGGAATAAATCACCCGCGAAGATGCCGGCTTCGTCTCCACCGGTGCCGGCGCGGATTTCCAGCAGGATGTTTTTCTCGTCGTTGGGATCTTTCGGCAGGAGCAACAACTTTAATTCATGCTCGACCGCTTCTTTCCGCTCTGCCAGCTGCTTCTCCTCGTCTTGAGCGAGATGACGCATTTCGGCATCGTCCGATTCGAGGACCATTTGCCGTGCGCCTACTAAATCCTTTTCAATTTGCTTGTATTCGCGGTGCTTCGTGACAATTTCTTCCAAGTCTGCGTGCTGCTTCGCCAGCTTCTGAAACCGCGCGGAATCGGAGACGACCTCCGGCGTGGACAGCTCGTGAGTCATCTCCTGGTAGCGTGCATCGAGTTGGTCGAGTTTTTCGGTGAGAGTCAGGACTGACATTTGCGTATTCCTTTGCGCGGTGAAAGCGCCCAACTCGCCCTTAGGCGAGGCCGAATCCATTGCCAAAATAGCGTGAGATCGCAAAGCACTCCCGAGCGGAGTGTCAGTGGAGGCGAGCTAATAAAACGCGGCAGACATCGATTTCTCTAGTTATTAGAGTAGCGCCAGGAGCCATCGGTTGTAAACCGCGACGCCCGCATTGCGGTTCCGCGTGTGGCTGTACTACGATGCGGTTTAGCGTTGGAAGGGTTGAAGAATGAGCGACGCAGCACGCACGGTAATGGAGAATCTGACGGAGAGTTCAGCGGAAGGATCGCCACGCACGGATCTTGGTTTCCTTTGGGATTTCTGGTATCCGGGGATGCGCAGCGAGGAAATTTCCGGGCGCTATCTTGCGAAAGCCATGCTTTTGGAGGTGCCCCTGGTTTTGGGCCGTACCCGCGAAGGGAAGGCGTTTGCTCTCCGGGATTCTTGCCCGCATCGTGGAATTCCGCTGTCCTATGGGCACTTTGACGGCCAGAATTTGCAGTGTAGTTACCACGGATGGGAATTCGATGCGTGCAGCGGACGCTGTGTGCGCATTCCCTCGCTCACCCGCTACAACAAACTAAAAGTGGATCGAATTAGTGCCGGACATTTTCCGTGTGAGGAGCGAGACGGCTACGTTTGGGTTTACGTGAATGCACCCGGAACGCGTTTGCCCGAGGCTGTGCCGGCCGCCCCGGAAGTTCCAAAATTCAGTCAGAAATACAAAATGATCCATCTCGTGTGCGACCTGCCTTCGCACATCGATCACGGAATTATCGGCTTGATGGATCCGGCGCACGGGCCTTTTGTGCATCAATCCTGGTTCTGGCGCAGTAAGAATAGCATTCACGAAAAATCCAAACAGTTTGAGCCGATCCCCAACGGTTTTCGCATGAGCAAGCATTCGCCGTCCACGAACAGCCTGCCGTATCAGTGGCTGAAGAAAATGACCGGCGAGCCAGTGACCACGACCATCGATTTTGTTCTGCCGAATATGCGCTTCGAAGAGATTCACACCGGTAAGTATTGGTTTTCCAGCCGCGCCACGGTTACCCCGGTTCGTCGAGACTGCTGCCGCATCGATTTTGTGGCGGCTTGGAATTTGCCGCTCCCGATTTCCATTTTCCGCGCGTTCGCGAACGTGTTTCTGCGCCAAGACCAGGAAACCATGATTCAACAATCCGAGGGATTGAAACACAATCCGCACTTGATGTTGATCGACGATGCGGACCGCCCGGCTAAATGGTACTTCGCGCTGAAGCAGAATCTGATGGAGGAACGCCGCACCGGGATTGCCTTGCCTCATCCCATGAGTGGCCCGGTCACGCTGCACTGGAATAGCTAATAGAGTCGAACCTTGACACTCGGCCAAACCGCACTACTTCATCGAATAGAGGTCAAAATCGACGCTTACCGATTTGTGAGTGTTGCTCGTTAACTGGCGCAACCGTTCAGATGGAGTTTGTAGCCGAGGATTTCACCGCGGATACCGCCACAATTCAGATATACGTGAGCGGAGCCATTGCCTTTCCCCATTCATCACCTTAATTCCGAACTCTCTCCAGAAGTCGGGTGATCTGTGCAATGTGTCCTCTGGAGTTCCGGTGGTGCGACCCGTAGGGTTCGGCATTGTCGAGCCATACGTGGGCGTCAATTGAATTTCTATGATGACCTTGACGGTCTCGGTCATCTGTTGATGGTCGATCTCTGCCTGTTGAGCGGTGTAACCGAACCTTTGTTGATTGGATAACTCCGCCATCAAGGCAAAGGGCGTCAGAAAGATGACAGACGAAACATAAGGTCCGCTGTTCGGTGGAGACAAATGCCCGTAATAACCGTTGAGGAATTCGCCGTAGGTTCCATCGTGACGTTGGCCCAGGAAGTAGGCAGAGCGCACAGCGGTGTCTGACAAAGGGGTGTCAAAGGCGAAGGAAGGATAGGGAAAGCACAAAGACCAAACAACGAGGCAAGCGAGGAAACGCAACCGGGTGAGCATGGTGGCCTCTCTTAGGCTTGTGACGTGTTCGCGGGATTTAGCGTTTCAGATGCGGCGCTGAATATTGGGAAAGTCCAGCCAGACCTTGACGCCGCAGAAGTGCGAGCCCTCTGTGCAAATCGGCGTGGTAATACCGGCACGAAGGTGGCACGGTGGACCGATGTAACGGGCCAGTTCAGGATGCACCTGACGCACTTGCGCGATCTCATCCATCGACGCGTTGTAGATTTCTTCCTGGGCGTTAAAGCAGGTCCGCATCGTCCATTTGTGGAGCAAATGGAGTAGTGATCCTGTTTCCACTAGGCGGATGAACTTTGCATTTGGCAGCAGGTACAGCACAATTTCCGGAGAGACGCCGCGATCAAGCAGTTCGTTCTTGGCTGCCCAGGCGTCTTGCATCGCGCGGTCATACACCTCTTTGGCGCGAGGGTTTTGTTGGAGCAGCATCGGCGTAACGTAGTCCGGTGAACGAGTGTCGGCCAACGTCAGAAGCGGGCGCGAACCGGCCACCATGCGGTGCCGCTGGTCCTGACTGTCAGCGGTATGGCTGATTTTCTTTGCGAAAGTGTATGTAGCATGCTGTAGAGCGCGCATCATCGGCGCGTGGACGCCGATATTGATGGTTTCGAGCCGGTACAAGTTGCGCGCAGGATTCAGTAAGCGGTCAATGGCTTCCGCATCGGCACACGCAGATTCCGGCAAGCCCATCACGGCCCGATAAGACTGGGCCATTACGCGCATCGCGTTAGGCGAGTAGTCCACCAGTCGCGAAGTTTTGCCCTGCAGCGGAGCATCGAATTCGCGGACAAAGCCGTCCGCATGCGACTGCACCGGCGCAAGTTCTTTCCATTCCGGCAACTCTTCCAAAGGCACGGTGCCGAAACGATCAAAGAACTGCGGGTCGTGCTGGCGCACCAGGGCCACCATCTCGCCAATCACCGCGCGAGCTTCGCTGGGTGTGTCCGAAGCGGAACACATGCGCCACAGGCGATGCAGGACGATGCCGGAAACCGTGTGCACCATGGTGGTGAAGGCCGCCACCGGCAGCACGTAGCGGGCGATTTCAATCGCGCGCTTTTCCGCGGACCGCTCGATTTTTTGGACGCGTTTGGGGTGCGACATCGGCCCGATGTGCCAAATATCGCTCAGGATCGTTCGCGCATCCCCGACCAGCAACGCGGAAAGCTCCCGGTAATAGGCCCACGCGCGAACGATGGCATTTTCGTAGATTTCGCGCGCTCGCTCGTTGAAGTACAAATCGGTTTGTGGAACGTAAGCCTGCGCCCGTTCCATGCGCACGTACCGCTGGCTCTGTTGCTCGGAGTTGTAAAAGGGATGGGCATGCAGGAACGACCAGACAAACTGGCGGCTGATGTTCTCGAGTCCAAACTCAAAATGGGCATGCTGATAAACGGTGTGGTGCCCGCTGTAAAAGGTGGCCGCGCCGATGTTCAGCCTCTGCTTATCCGTAATTTCTTCGGGATTGATAAGTCGTGACGAGTAGCAGGTGCGCGCCGCCGCAATCGCGGAGTCAAACGGATGCGAGAAAGCGTTGCGCAGCGTTACCCGGGGTGGCGCGGTTTCCACTCCGTCAGGAGCAGGAACGCCATCGAACATACGGGATTGAGTAGCCACGTTGGGAAATGATTTTACACGGACGGACGGGCTGCGACAAAGAGCGCGTGCAAAAAAGAAACGGACCGGCTAACCGGTCCGCCCTCTAGAAAACGTGCAAATGAATCTCTACTTCTTGCCGGTAGCAGCAGGAACGTTCGCGTATTTCTTGTTAAAACGTTCTACACGGCCTGCAGTGTCCACCAGTTTCTGCTTACCGGTGAAGAAGGGATGGCAACTCGAGCAGATTTCCACGCGCAGCATATCGCCTTTGATGGTCGAGCGGGTCTGGAACGTGTGCCCGCAGGCGCAGTGTACTGTCACGGGGTGATAGTCGGGATGAATACCGGGTTTCATGATTCTCCATTCTGTCGTGTCCGGTCTGCACGGCACCCCAGGTTGCATGGGGACAGCAGCCGCGTCGCTAGGTCACGAGGCAAACGATAATTATAAGCTAAATCACCCATAGCGCAAAATTGGTCAAGGAAGCCATCTGGCTTGTAAGCCCGCTACAACGAGTCGCCGTGGATGATTGGACAACGTGACTTCCGTACTTGTCGTACCCGGCCCGATCTGCCGTACAATCGAAGCAACCACGGATCGCTCTTTCATAATTCAATACTTCATCGCCTCTGGGGTGCCCGATGCGCTTCCTCTTTCTCCATACCCCTAAGTTTAAGAATTACTATCGCCCGATCGGGTCGTACTCGTTTATCGTCTACCCCCCGATGGGTATATTGGGTTTGGCCGATCTGCTCCGGCAGAACCATCACCGCGCGCGGGTCATTCATCTGGGCGTGGAAGACCTGCAGCATCACGGTCTGAATTTCGAAAGGATACTTTCCGAAGAACAGCCTGCCATCGTAGGGCTGGACCTGCATTGGCATTTTCAGTCTTACGACGTGATTGAAGTGGCTCGAAAGATTAAACAAATCCGGCCAGAGATAGGGATTGTGCTGGGAGGCTTCACGGCGTCTATCTTTGCCGAAGAAATTCTGCGCGACTATCCGTTTGTGGACTTCGTGATCCGGGGAGATGGGGAAATACCGCTGCTGCAATTGGTGGAGCACTTTGAATCGGACCAGTGCTACGAACAAGTGCCAAACCTGGGATTTCGGCGGGAATCAAAGGTCGTCCTCAACCCCACGTCCTATCAAGCAGACAGTGCGATGCTGGACAGGCTGCGGTTCACGGACTTCCGATTGATGAAGGATTACCGGGTTTTTATTGACTCGTTTTCGCAATGTTCGCGACGGGCGACGGAACTGTCTGAAACCCTACAGAAAAGGATGCGCGGCGCAAAGAAGTGGTTCCAGGTGTACATAGGTCGCGGTTGCTATCATAACTGTTTTTTTTGTGGGGGCTCCGCGGGATCGCAGATGTTGATAGGAGGACGGCGATGCGTTGCGTTGCGGTCGCCGGAGAAGGTAGTGGCATCCATCGAGGAACTGGCGAGCTTCGGATTTGAATTTGTCTCACTACCTCTGGACTCGATTCCACCCGACGAGGCAGACAGATTCTATCTACCTATTATTGAACAAATGAAGCGGTTAAATATAACCCTGGATCTGGAGGTAGAGCGCTATTACCTGCCGACGCCGAAGTTCATTGAAAGCTTTCGCGGTTTAGCCGGAAAAGGTTCGTTCATCACCTTGAGCCCTCACACGCACAACGAGGAGTTGCGCAAGAAGAACGGTCTATATCGCTACTCCAACCAGGAATTGGAAGACTGCTGCGACTTAATGGAAGCGCAGGGGGTAAATTTCCAGGTGTGTTTTACCTGCGGGTTGCCGTTCGAAACCCGGGAAGACCTGGAGGCCATCGCTAGCTACCAGAGCGCGCTTAAGAAGAAGTACAAGCGGCTGTCCTTCGCCCACTCGTTAATTGAAATTGAGCCGGGCAGCCCGATGAGCCGTAATCCCACCTACTATGGAGTTACACCGCAGCGAACGACGTTCGCGGACTACTACCGCTACCACAGTGTGCCGAACCGCAACTACATTCTGGAAATGGGATATACACGGGCTGGTTGTCCGGACCATGAGGAAGTCAGCTCGTTTTTCTGCAGACATTTTTGCGATCGCTTCCATAGTGGTTGGTTCTCGCCAGTGATCTGCAGCATCCGGAGCGCAATCTGGAAATCGGGGGTAGTCCAAGCAGCAGACAGGCTGCTCATAGATAAGACGTAACTTTGGAATAAAAGGATCGCCAGACGCGGATCAGGACGCGGGAACCACCGCGCTCGCTTGGTTCGAATGTACGCTCTCTACTCCCGCGGAATCTACGGCCGTAACCACGTAGTAGTAGGTCGAACCGGAAGAGACTGTGGTGTCAGTATAGGTGAGCCCGCTAACCTCACTAGCGCTCAGCAGGCTAAAGGAACCGCCCGAGGTTGCACTGCGATACACCCTGTATCCCACCACTTGGCTTGTGCTGGCGTTCCAGTTCAACACCACCGACGACGAATTGGAAGAGGGGGGGGTCGGACTGCTGCCCGACACGCCGTCCCCGGAAAGGTTCAGAGTACCCGGTGACGAGAGATTCGCGCTCAACAAAGTGAGCGTACCGGATGCCACACCCGCAACCGTGGGCTTGAACCACACCTGAAAAGTCACGGTCTGGTTCGGCCCCAGCGAGTATCCCGGGGAAAGATCTGAGTAGCCAAAGCCTTTGCCCGATACGGTCACGCCTTGAAGGGTCAAGCTGACGTCCCCGGTGTTTTGCAAGGTCACATTCTGAGTGCTCGTGGACGCAAGGCTCACATTGCCGAAACTCAATACGCTGGGGCTCACCATCAAATTAACGAACGCCTTTTCGCCGCTGCCCGCCAGCGAAATGGCACCCAGAGTATTGCTTGCGTTCGAGGAGATAGTCAGTGTTGCGGGCGAGCTTCCAGCCGCCGTCGGGGAAAATGTCACCGTGTACGACGCGCTGCTGGAAGTGGGGATGCTGATGGGAAGATTCGGGCCGGAAAACGAATATTCGTTGCTGGAAAGCGACAGCGCGGAAATCTTCAAAGCGGCGTTGCCGGTATTCGAAACCGTCAATGTTTGCGTGGCTTTTTGTCCGACCACCACCGACTGAAAGTTCAGCGTGCTGGCGGATACCGAAATCTGTGCGCCCGCGGTTGTTTGACTCTGTCCGGACTTTGCGTTGTAACTGGCGCAGCCAACACCCCATAACGCCACGGACAACCACACTGCGGCGGAGGCGAAGGCACGAGTGGCCCTGGAACTTGAGCAATCGACGAACACGGTAAGGAATCCCCCTAAATATGCAGTACTAAGGTAGCGGTGCCAGAACGGAACCCACAACCTGTCCTTCGGACAGAAAGAGGACAGGTTTGATAGCTGCACTGCCCTGTACTAGGTGCCAAGATGGCCGTAGGAGCCACGAACGCGTTAGAAGGAAGCAGGTAATTTCTGCTCTGAACGACGAGAACGGGAGGATGTTTGGGGAGTGCCTGAGGAGAAGCGCCTTACTATGGGGTTCACTCAGGAGACGAAATGGCAGCCAAGCCGAAAGGTGCCTTCCTTCGTCGAGCGGGTCCATACCGGCCGAAGAAAAACGCGCACCGGCGGCAGAATGGGCACGTGCAACACCGCCAGGAGATTGTCAGGCAACTCTTCCGCCTGCTCGAGCTCTAGCGCAACTCCGCCGAAGCCCAAATCCAGGACGCGGGCCCGCCGTGTTCCCTTGTCGCCGATTACCGCATAAGCGTTGGTGCCCGCCATCGAAACACGTTCCGACTTGCGCTGGATGGTGTACACCGACGAATGCACGATCTCGGGCGTTGTTTGTTGGGAAATGGACTTTGCGGCGGCCGACGATGCCACGTCGAATTCGGAGACCGGCTTTTCGGGAGCGCGAAGGGCGGCAGTCGAAATAGGTGAAACCGTGGTGGCGGGCGCAGTCACACGCATCTGTGCGGCGGCCCGGCCATTGGGCTCTGCGGTGCGCCGGTGATTGGCGTGTTTCAGACGATACAGGCGCTCGTCCGCCACGTGGATCAACTGATCCGATTGATCGCCATCCTGGGGAAACGTAGCGACGCCGTGGTCCATCGTTACAGAGAAGGACAATTGCAAAGGCGCCAAAGTCTCTGCGAAAACAGCTTCGATACGGCGGCCGAGCGCCATCGCTTGGGCCGCATCGGTTTGCGGCAAAAGCAAAGCGAACTCGTCGCCGCCAATGCGAAAAGCGGAGTCGGAAGTACGCAGGGCTTTTTGCAGGGTGGCCGCGGCGGCGCGCAAGACGTCGTCGCCCCGCGGATGGCCGTACTTGTCATTCACTTCTTTGAAACGGTGAAGATCCAGAATTACGATGCCGAGCGGCAGTCCGTAACGGCGGGCCCGGTTTAGTTCTTTCTCGAAGGATTCCGCGAAGAGGCGACGATTGTAAAGGCCAGTCAGCGGATCGGTGACCGCGTTGACCTGCAGTTTTTTGAACTCGTCGTATTCCAGAATCACGGGCACGCGAATCAATCCGGCGGCCGACAGAACGTCCATCAACACGGTCTTCAGCGAAACATGACGTCCGAGTTGCTCGGTCAGTTCTTTACGGCGCGTGAGGATTTCTTCCCAGAGCTGCAGGCTTTGACTTTCACGCAGATCCAAATGGGTGGTTGTGCGGAAGTAGCGCTGCAGGAAGTGGCTTCGCGCAGGAACATCCATACTTTCTAGCGTGTCGGCTAGAAGTTCGAGATAGGCATCTTCAACTGGCAAACGCGGGGCCACGGGGGCTCCGGAGCTGGGCATGACCGGGTGTTCCCACATTCTGCCGTCCCCGCGGGGTATGGGGGCGGCTTGCTACTCACAAGGCTGTGCTGAATTTAGGCAGCATGCCAAGTGCCAATCAAACCACTGCGATAAGTCAGGGAAAGCCTACGACCGAGAACCGTGGGGACCGCGCTATCTTATTACAAAATGGATGGATGTGCGAGGAAAAGAGTTCTACGACGAGGATGGCTGTGCACTCGTGCGGGCGCTCCGACATTTTCAGGCGGGAAAGGTAATTACTCAAGAGGGCGAACAAATTCTAGTCCGAATACCCGCAGGTCGCCCAGGATTTCCTGGCGTCTTACCCTAGCGGTGATGGGCGGGGTCTCGTTCGGAACCAAACTAGAGGAGGAAGCGGAAGGAGCGGGAATGGTGAGGTGTACGGTCTGACCTAGGCGAAGCAAGTGCGATGATGCAATACAGGCCCCGCGGGCACTTATATTCAGGGTCTTCGTCAATTCAATGAATTCGGACCCGGCGGGATCGGAAGCTCGCAGGAATACGGGCACCTGAATCCGAATACGCGACGAAGCGCGAGTCTGAGACGTCTCGACGTGGTGCCTATCATTCAAATGCTGGAGACCCAAGTCCATTGTGATAGTACGCTGGAACTAGTACAACCTGAGCAGGTTAAATGCCAGTCAGGGCTTCTTCGTCCTGGCGTAACTACCTTAATATCAATAGCATAGATGGCCATTGGAAATGCGTCCGACGCACCGAACGACAATCCACAGACATTTGGCCCACGGCTTTTCCCAAAAAGTGCAAATGGAACGTATTAGCCATTGACAGTTCGGCGTGGGTCTGGAAGGATGTGTGACTGACGAAGGGAAAATTTTTTCCTCCCCTCATTCGACACCATGGAACTTAATTCCCCCACCGCGGCCCCACGCGACGAGTCCAATGTTTCTGTCCAGCAAGTCCGTTCGCTCCTCGATACTTGGGATCGTGGCGTGATCCTGTCGGACCGCACCGGCCAGGTTCTGACTTTGAACGATCTGGCCCGCAAGTGCCTTGCACAATTCGGTTTTGATGGTGGCCGTCTTCCGGTGAACATTCTGAACGAACCGCTTCAGGTGACCGCGACGGAAATCGCGAAGAGAATGCAGGACGGTGAGGCTGAGATCACGTTGAGCGGTTTCTACGCGAACAAAGCCTACAAAGCGAAATTGCGCAGGATTCGCGATTCGGATTGGCTGGCGATCGAACTGGAGGCGAGTGAAGGCAATCTAGCCGCACCGACGTTGACCAGCCAACCAACCGTTCAGGAATTGCTCCAGGAACGGGAAATCACTTACCGCAATCTACTGGCCGCGTATTTGAAACTGCAGGAAGTCAACCGCCAGAAAACGGTTTTTCTGGCTTCGGCTGCGCACGAACTGAAAACGCCTCTTGCGGTGATCAAGGGTTACTACGATCTTCTGCTCACGGGGTCGCTCGGAAAATTAACCGATAAGCAGCGCGACATCCTGGAAGAATCGAAAGAGAGTTGCGAGCGGCTGGTACGGCTGGTTTCCATGTTCCTGAACTACTCCGCGTTAGAGAGCGGAAAACTGGTTTTGCAACTGCGCGAGAACGATTTGCGGGATTGTCTGCAAGAGGTCGCCACGCGATGGTCCGCGGACTACCAGCGCAAAGGAGTCAAGCTGGAAAACCAGTTGGATCCTTCCATTCCAACGTTCAAGTTCGACTACCAGAAAGTGCAGCAAGTGACTTCGAACCTGCTGGACAATGCGCTCAAGCACACGCCGTTTGGAGGGAAAGTGGTCTTGCGGGCGCGGCCGCATTTCTGGGAACGGCGGGTAGCCGCGATGGCTCCTGCGGAAGAGCGCCGTCGCTTCCGACTGCCCCGGCCGAACAGTGTGGAAGTGACCGTCGCCGATTCCGGCGCGGGGATTCCGCCCGAACACCATCAAGAGATTTTCGAAGATTTTATGCGCGTGGATAAAAACACGTCCGGAATGGGGCTAGGCTTAGCGATCGCGAAGCGCCTGATCCAAGCGCATCGCGGGAAGATTTGGGTGGAAAGCGAAGCGCAACAAGGAAGCACGTTTGCGTTTTTGCTCCCAATGGATCAGAGCTAACAAGAGCGGGAAGAGGGGTAAAGTTATGGCCGTGAAAGAAAAAATCCTGGTGGTGGATGACGAACCGAGCATCCGCAAGTACCTCCAGACTCTGCTGGAGGTGGACGGCTTCGATGTCGAGGCGGTTGGCAGCGGCAAGGAGGCGATCTCCAGAATCAATCGTGGCGAGCGCCCCGACTTCATCATCCTGGACGTACTGATGCCGGAAATGGGGGGAATTGACACGCTACAGGAGTTGATGCATCTCGATCGCAGCCTCAACGTCATCATGCTGTCCTGTTCGAACGAAGTGGGAACGGTGGTGGAAGCGATCCGCTTGGGCGCGCACGATTATCTGACCAAGCCATTTGAAAAAAGCGAACTCGATGCGGCCATGCTGAAGTCTCGCCAGAAAAAAGAACTGGCGCAGGAAAATCAGGCGCTCAAGGACTATTGCGATCAGGTGACCGAGGATTTGAGCTTCCTTGCCGCGAGCCCGCAGATGGTGCGCATCCGGCAGCAAATTCTGCAAATTGCTCCCGTGGATGTGCCTGTCTTCATTTGTGGCGAGAGCGGTGTCGGCAAGGAAGTGGTGGCCCGAATGATTCATCTGCGGTCCAAGCGCCGCAACCAGGCTTTCGTCAAGGTCAACTGCGCGGCACTCCCCGGCGAGTTGCTCGAATCGGAACTGTTCGGATTTGAGCAAGGCGCCTTCACCGGCGCAGTGCGCGCGAAGCCCGGAAAATTCGAGTTGGCCAACAAGGGGACAATCTTTCTCGATGAAATAGCCGAAATGTCCGTGCATCTGCAGGCCAAGCTCTTGCACGTCCTGCAGGACCACCAGTATTCCCGGTTGGGTGGCCGCCACCTGGTGGAAACGGACGTGAGAGTGCTTGCCGCCACCAATGTGGACGTCCACGAAGCGATGAAGACCGGTCGTTTTCGCGAGGATCTGTATTACCGTCTGAATGTTCTCTCGATTAACGTTCCACCTCTTCGCGAGAGAACTTCGGAAATTCCGCTGCTGTTCCGCCATTTTCTCGATAAATATAGCGACAAGTTTGGCAAGCCGGTGCCCACGCCCTCGAAGCACCTGTTGGACGCTGCGGTCAATTACCCCTGGCCGGGAAATTTGCGCGAACTGGAAAACTTTGTGAAACGCTACGTCATCCTGGAGGATGACGAAGGCAGTCTTCGCGAACTCGTAGAGATGTCCGCTACCCGCCAGCGTATTGCGCCTCGGCCCGAACCGAACCTGCCGCGAGAGCAGGGCCTGAAAGCCTTGGTGCGCGGCTTAAAAGACGAAGCGGAGATGGAAGCGATTGCTGACGCGCTGGAGAAGACGCGTTGGTGCCGCAAAGACGCCGCCAAGATGCTGGGCATCAGCTATAAGGCGTTGCTCTACAAAATGCGGCAATTCAATCTAGACACTCCCCGTGCGCGACGCAATTCGGCCGCAAAGACGGAGGAAGACGAAGAGAAAGCGCCTATCCAGCAATAGACCGGGGTGGTGAAGCGTTCTAGTACGGACTGGTTGGCGTTTCGAACTCCTAGCAAAAGAAACCTTGCGTGAAACTCCCACGCAGGTTATTGTGCGCACGAATGCTCCAAGAAAGCCGAGAGCACGAACGACTCGCTCAAGGCACAAGGTCAGAAGTGGCATGCAGTGTGCAATAACCCAGGTTGCTTGGCGCGTGGGTGTGTTTCCTAGTTCCGCAAATTCGCCTCGAATTCACGGCGCCCACGTTGCCGCTGCGCACTGACCCACCACAGTGAGGGCAAGTATGTCGGTTATGACAGAACGTCGGACGGCCCGAAGATACGATCTTACTTTGCCGATCAGTATCCGTTTTGCAGCGGAGAACTTGATCAACCGGCAGGATGGCCGCACCAGGGATATTTCCACCCGCGGACTTTACTTCATAGTTTCGCAGGACTTACAGGCAGGTTCTGAGTTGGATATCACTCTCACCCTTCCTGCCGAAATCACCCGCGGCAGTGCGGTCCTGGTTCGGGCGCAGGGGAAAGTGGTCAGAGTAGAGCGTCGGCTGGAAGATGGGGAATCCCGCATGGGTGTGGCAGCGGTCATCGAGCGGTACGACATCATGCGTGGTGACGGCACTCGGGCCAAGGCGCCGCGCACAGACTCAGGGGTAAGTTCGTAGTACTTTTGTCCTAAAATGTGAATAAACCTTCCCGCGCCGCATGAGAGCCGCAACGCGCTGAAGCCGTAACAGTACTCAATGCAAGTATAAGCTTAAGAAATATAAGCATTTAGCGCTCATGTTTTCCTTCCGGATTGCGGCCGGCCATCCGCGCTTTGGACGACGGTGTGCAACTCCTTCGCCCGACGGATGGTTTCGCATACGACAATGAGGACCGGCAGGCTGACTCCGTGGAACCCGACACCGCCAGACGGCGTGCTGTTCGGTAAATCCTCGGCGATGGCTGAGTTGCGCAATCGCGCGCAGCGCATCTGCTCTGCGAACATTCCGGTTTTGCTAACCGGCGAAGGCGGTACGGGCAAAGAGGCTCTGGCTCGTTGGATCCACGCCAATTCTCGCCAAGCTGGCGGTGAGTTCGTTAAAGTCAATTGTGCCGCCATCCCTTCCGCTCTTTTGGAGAGCGAACTATTCGGATACGAACGGGGAGCTTTCACCGGCGCCACTTATAGCAAACCCGGGCGGGTAGAACTTGCTGACCACGGCACGCTTTTCCTTGATGAAATCGCGGATCTGGATTTGCACCTTCAGAGTAAACTCCTGCACTTCCTGCAGGACGGCACATTCTCCAGAATTGGCGACCATACAGAACGTAAGATTGAAGTGCGCTTGTTGTGCGCCACGAATAAGGATCTGCAGCAGGAAGTCGTGGCGGGGCGCTTCCGCCAGGACCTCTTCTATCGCGTCCATGTATTTCGGTTGACCTTGCCTACGCTTCGCGATCGCCGCCAAGACATTCCTATGCTCGCAGAATATTTCCGCCAGCATTTCGAGGCGCAGTTTGGCATCGCTCGAGAGTGTTTTTCGCAGGAACTGCTCGATTACTTGCAGAACTTGAAGTGGCCGGGCAACGTTCGAGAACTTTCCAATGTAGTTGCCCGTTACGTTTTGATCGGCCCGGACGGCATGATCGAGTCGGAGCCATCTCCCAAGCCTCCGCGGACGCGTGTCACCGTTGATCAGAATGGGACGCAAATCGCGCTGAAACGCGTAGCCAAAGATGCCATTAAAGAACTGGAACGAAGCGTAATTCTGGAAACGCTGCGAGCTAATCAATGGAACCGCAGAAAGACCGCGCAGGAATTGAAGATCAGCTATCGGGCGCTGATTTATAAAATCCAGGACGCCGGGCTGGTGTCGCGCCGTAGCGCCGCTGCGCGCAATACGCAAACGCCGGAACCATTCCGGCCTGGTAGCGGAAGCGACGACTAATTTCCGTAACTCCACCCTTAATTATTCCATCGCGCAGCGCGATCGCTCGCAGAGCACTGCTCGCACCAAAGACCCGCACCTCTTAGAAACACATACGCCGCCAGCGCGCTTTCGCGGACTGGCGGCGTACGAACTTAGGATGAACCGGGTGGTTACTGCGCGTTCATGAAGTTCACCAGGTCTTGAATATCCTGGGCGCTCAAGCCGATGTTGAAGCGGTTATTGTAGAAGACGATCACGTCGTTCATCGTGGCAGCTTCACCGCCGTGGAAAAACGGCGGCCGCGCCCCGATCCCACGCAGCGAGGTCACCTTGAATTTTCCGAGATCGTTACAACTTCCGGTAATCCAGCCCACGCCCGGGTCAGTAGTCTGATACTCATCGTAGGTCACCCCGTTAACCACCACAGGGTTGCTGAAATAGTTGATACTACCCTGCGGGCAGAGGAAGGTGAACACGGGCTTGTCTGGTGTCATCGGAAGCGTGCTGGAGCCATTTGCAGAAGCCTGGGCGGCGCTGATGTAGCTGTTGTCACCCACGCCGAGATGCTTAGGGTCATTGAACGCGTCGTTGCCCACATTGGCGTTGTCATGACACGTTGAGCACGTGGCCACTTGGGATGCTGCCACGGTCCGGCCAATGTCATTTAGGCCGGTTACGCCGTTCACCGTAAAAGCGCGAGTGTTGAAGATAACTTGGCCGCGGTTGATTGAAGCGCGCATCGCTTCGGCGGCAGTAGTGTTTCCGCCATTGTAAGTGGTAAATGCTGTAGTTTCCTGGAATCCGGGGTTCGGCGCGTTGGAGATCAGTGACCCAGGGCAAGGCAGCACATTTAGCGCACATCCACCGGCGAACGCGTTCTTCCCAGGAAGGGTAGTGTTGGAATAGTTGTAGAGAGCGACGGGGCCACCAGTGGCGCCGCTGCCGTCTGCGCCGGTCAAGTCGCCAGCAACAAAGTTGTACGTTTGGGCGGTGAAGCTACCGCTTTGGAAAGCGGCGCCTTGCATCGCTTGTGCTGGTGTAGGCGGCACAGCAGCCTGAGCGTGGGTCAAAGTGGCATCGACGAACTGGCTCTCGAGGCTGGCCTCGCGCGTATCCCACATGATGTTAGGAATCGGGTTACCGTTCGAATCCTTGCGAACGCCAGGCGATGTGTAAATGACATTCGTCGCTGGCAACGGCCTCCGGTAAAAGGAAAGGGTTGGGTTAGCCGGGTTATTGATACCGTAGACCGAGCTCAACTCGCACCCCGTGGGATCACTTGTCACCGTTACCGAAGCCCATTGCGGATTCCCTGGCGGCGGAAGTGCGATACGGAAATTGCCGCGGGTGAACAGTTCGATGCGTGCCTGTATAAAGTTCAGACCAAATTTATTTGCCGCCGTGCCTCGGTTCGGGCAGTCCGCTCCATCCACTGGCGCAAACACGGGATCCTTGCCGAGTGTCGCAACGTAAGTCGCCAACAGCGTCGTGGGTGTGATCGACCAGTTGTTCTGAGGCTGGTGGCAACTGAAACAGGTCCGGCCATTGGTGCCCAACGACTGAAAGAAAGCCTCATTTGCAGTGGTCACCGCACCACCCGGAAAATAGGTTGTCGTTTGTCCCGTGTTATCAAGGGTTGTACTCATCTGTGGCAAAGTCGCGGGCACTTTGCCGGACAGGATGGTCGGAAGAAGAGGAACACTGAGCGCTTGTTGCCACGCCGCACTCAACCATGCCGGGAAAGAAGGCGCGCTGGGAGATTGTGCGATAGCCAGGGGAAGAGTCATTACGGCGCACAGCAAGATGCATGCACCTAGAACGTAGATCCGTCGCATGAGTCGATCATTCCTTTCAATTCTGTTCTGCTGTGGCCCGGGCGGACTCGACATCGCGCACACCACCACGCCTGCCTACAGAGGCATGGACTGCACTAAGAATGTGAGGACCTAAGGGGCCAACAGCTATACCGAGGATGCGGTCTGGCGGATAAGCAGCAACTGGATTGCCAAAAAATAACGATAGTACTTCTGTTACTCTATTTTGCATCCCGCTCAAAAGAAAACACATGTCCCACGGTTAGAGAGGGACCCTCGCGAGAATCCCAGCGTCGGGCGGCAACGGGTAGTTTGGGTTCGGTCAAGTGCAACAAATTGGGCAAACATAGTCGGCAATCGCAAGGTTTTTCGGCGCACCAATCGACCTCACCCTGAGAAGTCGCGGCTACCACAGCGGGCATCACGGCGAGGTTAAATCCCGATGAAATTGCGCCCGGCCCATTAGACCCAAGGGCAGTACCCAATTAGCACTTGGAACGGGAATGTGCACTGTACTTCTTTTGTTCCGCTCGCCAGTTACGAAGGCCTACACCGCACCTCTACTCTGTCTCCTCAAGGCAAATGCGGGAGGCACCTGTCATGAATTCCGGTCGTGCGCAGACCGTGGGGGCCCACACCACTTCCCTGCGCAAATATCTCCAAATCCTGTTCACGCTGCTTCTGATTGCGTCGATTCTCTCGCTTTCCGCCTGGCTAACTGGGTGCGCCGGCGTGACTACGAGTGCCGCAAAACAGACTACTTCGACGGCTTCTTTTCAGGTCAACCCGGCCGCCGTGAATTTTGGGCAAGTGACCGTCGGCAAACAGGCCACCCAAACGGTCTCCATCTCCAATACGGGAAGCGTTGGGGTCAGCATCACGCAGGTCACCCTTTCCAATTCGCAATTTAGCGTTAGCGGCATGACTACTCCGATGGCGCTAGCAGCCGGGCAGTCCAGCAGTTTCACGGTTGTCGCAAATCCTACGTCGGCTGGCAGTTTGACCGGCACGCTGACGTTCCAAGGCAATGCCGGCAGCACGCCCGTCGTAGTTAATCTGTCTGCCACCGTTGTCAGCGGTCAGGCGCAGTTGTCTTTGAGCCAGTCCGCTCTCAGTTTCGGTAACGTTTCTGTCGGGACGAAGAGTACCGACAATCTTGTTCTGAACAATACCGGCGCAACTAATGTGACCATATCCCTGCTGACGCTCACCGGCTCTGAGTTCACTATCAGCGGAATTACTACCCCGAAGACCATTCCCGCAGGGCAATCCGCGACGCTGGCGATCACTTTTGCTCCGGCCGCCACCGGCAATGCAACGGGCAGCTTAGTCATTACCAGTAATGACAGCGTAAATCCAACGATGACCGTTCCCCTGACGGGAGCAGGAAGCTCGAAAGCGACCGGCCAGCTGAGTGCCAATCCCAGCAGTCTCAGTTTCGGCGCTGTGGCAACCGGAACTTCGAGCAAGAAGCAAGTGGTTTTGAGCAACTCCGGCAATGCGGCTGTGGACATTACTGCCGTGACGGCATCTGGCGCGGGTCTCAGTGTAAGCGGCGTCAACCTACCCTTGAGCCTCAACCCGTCGCAAAACGCAACCTTAACGGTGACTCTTGATCCCACGCAATCAGGAAGCTTTTCTGGGTCAATCAACGCCGTGAGCAATGCGGGAAACTCCCCGCTCACTATTTTGGTGACGGGCTCGGGATCCGGCTCCAGTGGTCAGCCAGGTCTGGCTCTCGCGCCGAGCACCTACAGTTTTGGAGCCATGACTGACGGTCAAACCAAATCCGAGACCGTTACGATCACAAATACAGGTACCGCGGCACTGACGATCGCCGGATTGACCGTCAATGGTGCGGACTTTAGCGTGAGTGGGTTTTCGACACCTCTGACAATCCCTGCGGGCGGCAATAGCGAGTTTTCTGTTCTTTATGCGCCGACTACGCCGGGTTCTCACACTGCTACGGTCAGCATCGCCAGCAATGCTCCCAACTCGCCAAACGTTTTAGCGCTGACGGGGACCAGCACGGCTGCCTCGGTTAGCATGTCATCGAGTCCGACCACGCTCAGTTTTTCCAATGTGAACGCGGGCAGTTCGAGCTCGAAAAGCGTGACCGTCACGAACAGTGGAAATGCCGGCCTCACGATTTCGCAAATCAATGTGAATGCGAAGAATTTCACGGTCAGCGGAATCAGCACGCCACTGACGTTGGCGGTTGGAAAGAGCGCCGCCATGAACGTGTCATTCAGTCCACCCACGGCGGAGAATGTGACCGGCAATATCACGCTGGTCAGTACTCAGGGAGCCAGTTCCGTCGTCACCGTGTCGGGAACTGGAGTGCAGGCCGCGTTGACGGTTGCGCCGGTCAGCGCCAACTTTGGCGACGTCACCGTGGGCTCTCCAAGCAGCCAGACCATCCAGTTGACGAATAGCGGCAATGGAACCCTGAACATCTCGCAAGTGAGTGTGGCGGGCAGCGGCTTCAGCACAAGTACCGTCGCCCTGCCCATCAACCTTGCCGCAGGCCAGTCCAGCAATTTCAATGTGCAATTTGCGCCGTCCTCGGCGGGTTCTGCCGCCGGCAGTGTTACGATCGTCAGCAATGCTCCCAATTCACCTGCCACGATTTCGTTGTCGGGGACCGGGGTCACGGCGACTCAAACACTTGGCTTCAGTACCACCAATATTGCGTTTGGAAGTGTCACTACCGGTTCGTCGCTGAGCCGACCGGTCACGGTGACCAACACCGGTAATGCCAGTGTCGCGATTTCGCAAATCACTGCCAGCGGAACGGGCTTTTCGTTAAGCAGCGCGAACACTCCGGTCACTTTAAGTGCCGGCCAAAGCACCAGCTTTAATGTGATCTTCAGTCCTACCAGCGCTGGAACCGATTCGGGCTCGGTGACCGTAACGAGCAGTGCCAACGGTTCGCCCGCAAAGATTACTCTGTCCGGTACGGGCGCGTCGGGCACCAGCCCGCAATCCGTTACCTTGAGCTGGGCGGCTTCGACCTCTACAGTTTCGGGCTACAACGTTTATCGCAGCACTTCCAGTGGTTCCGGTTACAGCAAACTGAATTCTGGACTGGTCAGCGGCGTCAGCTACTCCGACACCACAGTACAAAGCGGAACTACCTACTATTACGTGGTAACTGCCGTTAACGCGAGCGGCCAGGAAAGTGGCGATTCGAATCAAGCTACTGCGGTAGTTCCCTGAGCCTGTTGGGTTTTGACCGTTCAGCAAGACCGACGCGCGACGCTGCTAGCCCGCAAGACGGGAAGCAATTGAAATCGTAATACCCCTTCTGACAGTTGTAGCGGTATTGCTGTTCTCGAGCGTTGCTGTTTGCGCAGCGTTCTGGACGACCCATTTCCCCGCGAACCACATTTTCTTTGGCAGTACCCAATGTAGCTGCGCAAAAACAATCGATCCTCGCAAACTTCGGTTTGATATGGCTTCTGGGTGTTTGGTGCGTATGGCCCCTGAAACGTACATTTGCAATAATGAATAGCGTTGAGAGCCTGGCAAACTTTCGTCTTTGACTGCGAAGCATGAATCGAACTGTCGGTCCTCCTCGTCGAAAAGTTCCGCTTATTGTGTGGATCGCCTTTCTTCTTGCGGGATTCGTTTTGTTGTTTCTAATTGAAAATCTTTGGATAGATTCTTGGTTACGGAATAAATCGCACCGAATGCCAAGCCTGATTCCTGTGCAGCAAAGCGGAATTTGGTTCTTGGCATTTGCGATTGCCGCAGTGGCAGTCGTTTTCATTCTGATTTGTCTGGTTCTGTTGGTGAAGGATCGAGGAGCGCCGGCCTGGACGAAATTAGGGGTTAGCTTTGCACTAATCGCGGTTTGTTTACTCGGCACCGAATGGGTTCGGGTCACAAATGGACAGACCAGCCTGCTGCAGTTGCTCCACAAACCGCATCAGGTGGTACTGCACTGGAAGCCCAGCAGTTCGGCGGTAATTGGATACAACGTATACCGCAAGGCCGGGAATAACGCCGATTTTGTGAAATTAAACTCTGGGACAATTTCTGGATTGACTTACACCGATGATGCGGTGGAAAGCGGTATCACCTATGAATATGTGACCCGCTCGGTTGACGCAAGCGGCCGGGAAAGTGGCGACTCCAACGCGGTGACTCTGCACGTTCCGTAGCACTGATTTATCATTATTCGAATCGAGCTAGTGCAAAACCCTGCCACTCCGCTTATGTTGAAGCGCGACCGCGGGACCCCGCTTCGCGCCCGTTTCGTCTTCGCCTATCTTCTTCGTTGATGATGAGGCATGAAGGGGCGACCCAGTCTCCGTCAAGCGGGTATCGGGTGCAACGGGAGTGGGACTCGCAATGATATAGGTAAGGCGGTCCCCGTCCAGAACCGCAAAGGCCAAACGCGCTCTGTGAGATTCTGGCCCTTGAATGTTCCAACCGTTGCCCGTGTCGATGATTTTCATTTGCTTTCGTGCTCGCCACCACTGATCGACTTCACCGGGCAAGGCATGCCAGACGTTCTCGCGATCACACATTTTGCGAAGATGTCCCAGCAAACCGTCGTAAACCCCGCGCGGTTTCAAATCGATCAGATAGTCTGGATGACTCAACATCGTGATCAGCCCATTTCTCTTCAAAATGAGTGAAATTTGTTTCTCCCATAGTGCGGTGCTGTATTGTTCCAGAATGTTGAAGACGGAATAGTCCTGGCTGGTGGTGAGGGGTAGTTCCAGGATTTTGCCGACAAAATACGGCATGACGGTGCAACATCCGCCTCGTTGCGGCTCCAGGTGCGCCACATTCGGCACGGACATGTCATAAGAAAAATCGAGTGAGCTAAACCAGTCCTGGTTGCGATACATGGCTCCCGCTCGGAACCCGCGTGCATCATAGGTTTTGGCATAGCCATTGATCAGCTTCGCTCGGCGTTGGAATTCCGACCTGTCCTGAAACAAATAGCGATCGTGATTCAGGTCATGAATGTTGAATTCGAAACCGCGACCGCGAATTTCATTCCAATACTTCCACGGCACTTGGTAGCGTTTCTCGGGGATCACCTGGAACGAAGCCCGAAAACCATGGGCTTGATCGAGATCCATAAGCTTCGAGGAAAAATCCCGGCCCGCCTCGGTTTCCACATCATGCGTCAGAATCAGGCAAGATTTCGCGCCCTCCGGCCAAAACCAAATAAACGGCATTTGTTTCAGACCGTTGGATTTCATTGCCAGTTTCAGAAACTCTTCGTGCAACAGGTCCGCCGTGAAATCTACCGGCCAGTTTGGGAAGGGGATCTTCTGCCAGTCTTTAAAGTAGGATTTTTGTAGATGGCGGCGGAGCGCGACCGGAAGAAACTCCCGCGCCCCGTAGTACAACTTTCGCATCCGGGGATACTTGGCGATGTCCTTGGTGCGCTGCTTCAACTGCCCGAAATAACGCTCCATCCGCATGTTGTGGATCAGGCTAGAAAACTGAAAAGGTATTTCCGCTAACGAATCGCGAACTCCGACCGAATTGGCTGCATCATACCGGCCGGCGAGCGCAATGTCGGTCGCGCATCCGCTTGCGCATTTTCCATAGCAGACAAGCTCTGGCCCATAGCGGAAAAAGCCCTCCGGCGATTCCGAATCAAAATGCGCTTCTCGGAGACTCACCAGAGCCGGACTCATGCCGTAATAATCGCGGAGGATTTCAGAGCGTATAGTGGAGTAGGAAGTCATTGCTATTTTACTGAGACATTCCTCAAATCTGTCCGACAGTGATGCCAGGTCTCTGCAACTGGAATTTCGGAACCGAAGAAATTGGGGACAAGTATTTGGCTGAGTTATACTCGCATTCTTCGCAAATTCCAAGAACTACCTGTGTGGAATTTGGTGCTAAGGAAAAGTTTTGCAACTATTGAGCAAATCGTGACCTGTTTGGAGAACCCTATCCGTATGCGAATCCTATCTACGAATATTCCCGAGGTACTCACGATCGAGCCCGCAATCTATGCAGATGCGCGGGGTTTTTTTCTGGAGACCTATCACGAGAGGAAATTTGCAGAGTTGGGCCTGAACTCGCATTTCGTCCAAGACAACCAATCTCACTCGATCAAGGGTGTACTGCGCGGCTTGCATTATCAGATCGAACATCCGCAGGGCAAATTGGTTCGGGTCCTACAAGGAGAAATATTCGACGTGGCCGTTGATATACGCATCGGTTCAGCCACGTTCGGCAAGTGGGTCGGCCTTTTGCTTTCTTCCAGAGAGCAGCGGATGCTCTGGATCCCCCCTGGTTTTGCCCATGGGTTTTACACCTGTTCGGAAGTGGCCGATGTCAGTTACAAAGTCACGGATTTCTACGCTCCAGCAGCAGAACGTACCTTGGTGTGGAATGATCCTGAGGTCGACGTCGCTTGGCCGCTAAACGGCGAACCGATATTGTCTGACAAGGATCGCGCTGGCCACTCGCTTCGCGATTTGCTTCAGATTAAGCACTAAAACTACAGATGAAGAAGATCGTGTGATAAAGAATCGGACCAAAACCGCTTTCGGCGCTGCTTCAATTTGCGTCACCCTGGGAATCCTGCTTTGTACGCTGTGGCCGTTCAATCCCTTTCCACAGAATCGGGTGATGTGGTTACTCAACTCCAACGGCGTCAGGATAACCAGGAATGGTTTGGTGCTTACCGCAGTCCCCATTGTTTCGGATCCGGGTCGACCTGTTACCCTCGAGTTGTACTTGAGGCCTTATGAAACCTGGGGCACCTATACCATCCTCGATTTTTTTCAGCCACACATGCCCTATCAGTTTCGGATTCGCCAATATCATGGAGGTTTAATCATTTCCCACCAATGGCGGACCGAAGACGGAATTCTGAAGCATCGAAAGGTCGATCTCGAGGGAGGGTTGTCGCACGGAGTGCGGGCGCTGGTCACGATCTCCTCCGGGAGGCAGGGCACTGCGGTTTATATCAATGGGAAATGGAAGGAAACTTATCCGGACTTTCGATTCACAACCAGCGATCTGGATGGGCGGCTGGCCATCGGCTCGGCAGCCGTGTGGCCGGAGCCTTGGGAGGGCGAACTCTACGGATTCGCTATTTACTCGAAAGAGTTTACCTCGACCGACGTTCAAAACGGTTTTGATTCCTGGATCGGCGGCAGTTTCTCGTCGGACCCCCAAGGCCTTATAGCCAGGTACCGCTTTACCGAACGCAGTGGAAACGTCATTGGCAATGACGTCCCCGCAGGAACGGAAATGCATATTCCAAACTATTTTCAAGTGCCCCAGCAGGCCTTTCTGACGCTGCCTTGGAACGAATTCGAATGGAGCAGATCGTACGTCGCCGATGTTGTCCGAAACATCGTTGGATTTATGCCTTTTGGCTTGGTTTGCTATGCCTATTTGAGCTGGACGCGATTTGCGTCGAAGGCTGCAGGGATTACCATTCTGGCGGGTGCCAGCCTAAGTTTCGGGATTGAGATCCTGCAGGGATTCCTGCCTCAACGGGTGTCCGGGCTAACGGACGTTATTACAAATACGCTTGGAACGGTGTTGGGTGTATGGCTTTGGCGAAGCCTGGTTAGTCGTAACTTATTTAGAAACTTATATTTACAAAAAGAACCATAGGTCTCGCTCTTTCTCGTAGGCGCCAAGCGTAGGGAAAGATATTTCCACTTTTTCCCCGGTGGAATGCCTGTACCATTCGCGACACCGTTCTAATTATTGCCTATCCTGTTGAAAGTTATGACGTTAGCTGGGCTCTTGCAAATCTACTTTGGTCCTAAAGGTGCTCCCTCCTGTTGTAGAGCCACGAACGAGACGACTGCACCTAAACGGGAAAATTGAAGGAGAGCGGCCGGCGAGTATTCCGGCCAAAGCTCGATGAAAAAGTATCACCGCTTAATTGAAGGCTTTCGCCGCTTCGCCAAACAGCGGATGACACCCGACGAGGCTGTGGCACTGGCACAGGGCTCTATCCAAAAACGCGTGGCCGAAAGAGACGAGAATTTCCTGAATTTCATGGAAAAGGGAGTTTTCCGCTATAGCCCCAGCCCCTACCTTAAACTCCTCGAACCCAAGAAGATCGCTTTTAGCGACCTAAAGGAATGGGTTGCCAACGAGGGTATCGAAGGCTCGCTGGGCAAGCTTGAGAGCGAAGGCGTGTACTTCAGCGTCGACGAATTTAAGGGCAAAGTGCCGGTGGTCCGCGATGGAGTCGAGTTCTGGTGCCAAGAAGGCATGTTTGACAACCCCTTCCTGTCCTACGTTTACGAAGTTCGCAGTGGGGCTACCCGCAGTGCAGGCACACGGGTTCGCGTAGATTTCGATTATTTATACCAACGGTCCCTTTATGATGCGGTGCTATTGAACGTACACGGTTGCCTGCAGGCGCCGATTGCCAACTGGTTCCCCATCTTTCCCGGTGCACCCGGCATCAATTCCAGTTTACGCTTTGCCGAAATCGGAAACCCGGCACGCAAGTGGTTCTCCCAGGTTCCAGAAGACCGTTTGAACGTGAACTGGGAAAAGAAGTGGGGGACAAAATTAATCTTCACACTGGGCAAGATGCATGGCTGCCCATTGGCTGAGCCTGAATTCGTTCCTCTTGACGACGCCTTGAAAGTTGCACAGTGGGCGGCGGAAGCCGTGCAACAACATGGACGATGTGTGGTCTACACGTTTGCCTCCTCCGCAGTCCGAGTGTGCATCGCCGCCGCAGATAACAATCTGAATATCAAGGGGACCAAGTTCTTCGTCACCGGCGAACCGCTCACGCCGCAAAAGCGTAAAGAAATCGAGAACATGGGAGCTTCGCCGGTTTGCGTTTATGGGATTTCCGAAGCCGGCGTCATCGCGGCAGGTTGCGACCAAATCCATTCGGAAAGCGACCATTGCCACCTCTACAAAGACACCACCGCCATCATTTCGCACCGGCAAAGTGTTCCCCATTCCGATCTCTTCGTCGATTCTTACCTCTTTACGACTCTGCTGTACGAATCGCCGAAGTTGCTTTTAAACGTGGGTATGGGTGATTACGGCAATCTGCGCGAGGGCAGTTGCAATTGCATGTTCGGCCAAGTCGGATTCACTACCCACCTGAGTGGAATACGGAGTTATGAAAAGCTGACTGGCGAGGGTGTGACCTTTGTGGACACGGACTTTGTCCGCATCATCGAGCGGGAACTCCCGGAACGGTTCGGCGGACGAAGCACTGACTACCAACTCGTCGAAAAGGAAGACGCGCGAGGTTTGACGCATCTGCAGATGATGGTCAGTCCGCGCATCGGCGCTATCGACAATGCCAAGGTGTTGGAATGCTTCTTGAACCTGTTGAAGCGAGCGGAAGATAGTCCGGAATCCTGGTCGCAATCCGGCATCGAAATGTGGAAACAGTCGAATATGGTGCAGATTGTCAGAGAGCTGCCCATCGCCACGGCGAGTGGCAAAATACTGCCTTTCTTTGTTGCAAAACCCGAACCAAGTTCGAATTCAGTTTCAACAATAGCGAGCTAAAAAACATGACTGCGAATACTAAAACTGTCGTAACTGTGGTTGAAGATGGACTCACGCAGCGGGTGCAACCGGCGCAAAACAGCGGCGGTTTTCCTGCGCGGCGCTTACGCCGTCTGCGCCAGAACGACCGGTTCCGCCGGTTGGTGCGGGAAAACGCTGTTGTTATTGACGATTTGATTTTGCCGCTCTTCGTCGTGCCCGGGCATGGCATCAAGCGCGAAATCAGCTCGCTCCCCGGGAATTATCATCTTTCCGTGGACAAGTTGATTGAGGAAGCCAAAGAGATCCGGGATTTGGGCATTCCGGGTATCCTGTTATTCGGTGTACCAGACGCCAGCGAGAAGGATCTGAAAGCCTCGCGGGCTTACGCTCCCAATGGGATCGTTCAAGAAACGGTGCGCGCTCTGAAGAAACATGTGCCCGAACTTCTCGTGGTCACCGACGTTTGCTTGTGCGAGTTCACGCCGCACTGCCATTGCGGGATCCTGGACGAGAGCGGTTACCTGATCAACGACGAATCCAAGGAAGTGCTGGCGAAAACCGCGCTTTCCCACGTCCAGGCTGGCAGTGACATGGTCGCGCCGGCCGCGATGCTGGACGGGCAGATCCGTGCTTTACGTGAGGCGCTCGACGGCGATGGCTTCACGAACACCCCGATCATGGCCTACTCGGCAAAATACGCATCGAAACTTTACGATCCGTTTTTCAAAGAGGGAACGCAATCCGCTCTTTCTCACGGCGATAAGAAAACTCACCAGATGGATTCCGCCAACTCCGATGAAGCCATGCGCGAGATCGCCTTGGACATCGAGGAAGGCGCTGACATCGTCATGGTCAAGCCGGCGCTCTATTACCTCGACATCGTCTACCGCGCCAAGAAGGAATTCCAAATGCCCTTGGCCACCTACAACGTCAGTGGCGAATACGCCATGATTGATGCGGCTGCGCGCATCGGACGTCTGGACAAGAGACTGATCATGATGGAAGCACTCACCTCCATGAAGCGAGCGGGTGCCGACATTATCATCACCTATTTCGCAAAGGATGTTGCGAAGGAGTTGAAGTAAGTTGGAGTCTATCCGCCCCGGCTGTCCCCCCGGTGCTCTGATTCGACCTGGCCCATTGCGTGTCTCCCGGCAACAAAATCGTCGTCGGCGAAACGCCCTATGCGAAGCAACCAGCCAGATGAACGACGGAAAGGCTACGCACTAGCGATCATGGAAATCGCGCTCATTGGAGTCAGCCATAGAACCGCAAGCATCGAACTGCGCGAACGCCTGGCGTTTCGCGTCGATCAGGCCTGTGAAGCCGCGGACCAGTTGCGTGCCCGAGGCGTCCTCAAGGAAACTCTCGTTCTTTCTACGTGCAACCGCACCGAAATCTATGGTGTGACCCGAGACCGCGCCGCGGAAACGCTTTGCGCGATGGAACTGTTTTTGGGCTCCTATCACCAGATTTCTCCCGAGGAAATGCGTTCCTCGCTATATCGCCATGGGGATCGCGAGGCGGTTCGCCATCTCTATCGTGTGGCCGCGGGTCTGGATTCCATGCTCCTGGGAGAATCGGAAATCCTGGGACAGGTTCGCGAAGCGTACCGCGTGGCCATGGACCACGGCTCCACCGGCCGTGTGCTCAACCGTTTGTTCCAGTCGGCACTCGAAGTCGGCAAGCGCATTCGCACCGAAACACAGATCGCCACCCGCCCCATGTCTGTCGCCTTCGCCGGCGTGAAACTCGCGGAGTCTCTGCTGCGCAATCTGGAAAACCAACGCGTGCTGATCATTGGCGCGGGTGCGACCAGCGAACAAGTGGTGAAACACTTGTGTGATCGCGGCGTCCCGCAATTCCGTGTTCTCAATCGCACTCTAGCCAACGCGAAAGCACTGGTGACCCGGTACGGCGGCGAGGTTCTGCCTTGGGAGAAATTGCCGGAATCCATGGATTGGCCTGATTTGATTGTTACTTCTGTTCTGGCTCCTGAGCCAATTCTGACCTGCCCGATCGTAGAAGCGGCGATGGCCGCCCGGCAAAGCCGCCCCCTGATCATCATGGACCTTGGTGTACCTCGCAACGTCGCGGCCGACGTGAAAAACATTCCCGGCGTGCACCTGAGCGATATTGACGGACTAACGGAAATTGTGGAACACAATAAAAAAGCCCGCGAAGAAGAAATTCCGCGGGCCGTGGGATTGGTTGAGGAACAGATTGATGCGTTTATGCGCTGGCAAGCTGGCGTTGCCGCCTGTTCCGCGTTCGCGGAGATTCGCGCAGTAGCGGAACACAAACGGGAAGCACTACTGAACCGGCATCTCGATGCAATGTCGCACCTGACGGAGATGGAACGTCAGCATTTCAAATCCCTCATCGAGAAATTTCTCGGAGACTCCCGGAATGGCTCGTCACAGTATTCCTGCGCACAGTCCGCCGCCCGCCGCAAAGCCTCATAGCTCCCCGAAATCATCAGCCCAGAACTTTTGGTGATTGTGAATTGTCTGCGGCGCGTTTTGACGTTCGTGCCGTTTCACGAGTTTGCGGAAGAGAGGTCAATCCGGGGCCTGTTGTTTTCGTGCCTCTTGGGCCACCAGATGACGTTGAATCTTTCCGACGGACGTTTTGGGGAACGATTTGCGAACCTGGAAGCTGACAGGGACCTTATACGGCTCCAAGTGTTTCCGGCAATGCGCAACAAGTTCTTCGTCTGGCGGAACCGTTTCTGTTCGAAGCACGATAAACGCGTGAAGTCTTGCTTCCATGATTTTCTTCGGATCCGCCAGCCCTACCAGAACGGCTTCGGCGATTGCCGGGTGTCGCTGCAAAACCGCCTCGACCTCCCGTGGATTGATCTTGTGCCCTCCCACTTTCAAGATGTCGTCGATCCTGCCCATGAGTTGGACATCGCCGTTTGCTTCTCTTAAGCCCATATCCCCGGTGCGAAATCCATCGCGCTTGATCCGGTCCAAGTTTTCCTGAGAATCACCCCAATAGCCTTTCAGCAGCCCGGAACCCTGCAGTAGAATTTCACCAGTCTCTCCCGCAGCCACCAACGTCCCTTGGCTATCAATTACCTTCACATGCAATCCGTCGTTGTCGCTCGGAACGCGGTTGTAGACCCCGTTTGGTCCGGCTTTGAGATACCCTACCCGTCCTTCGGTAAGGCCATAAGTCAGGAGAAGGTTCGCTTGAGGCAGAATAGATTGGAGAGCGCTCAGCCTCTCGGGTGACATAGGTTCTGATCCAATTTCGAGATATCGCAGGGAACCGCCGTTCTCTCGAAAGAAGGGCGCGAAACTGTCGATTAGCATATTGCACGCGGCAGGCACCATCACAAGCCCGGTAGGCCGCAGCTCTGGAAAGTGAGCCAGGGCCACGAAAATATCGGACGCGATTAAACACGTGCAACGGGCGAGGAACGCCGTCAAATAGCGGCGAAACGCCAGGATGTGATGCAACGGCAGTGGAATCACCATGACATCCGATTCCGAGAGTTTCAAGAAGTCCAGCGTGAACGAGGCGCAAGCCAACGTGCTTTCATGCGTATGCATTACGCCCTTTGGCAAACCGGTCGAGCCGCTCGTAAATGTGATCGTTGCAACTTCGTCAGGTCTGGCGCCCGATGGCAGCGTGACTTCCGGGCTATCACTTGCGAGCGCCTCTTGCAGAGCAACCATAGAGACTTGATTGGCTTCGGCAGAGGTGCTGTTTCCTTCCTTAAGGAAGAAAGCTTTGAAGAAGGGCAATACCGAAGACATCTCCAGGACCCGATCTCCCAGGCTTTTCGTGGCGATAAGTGCGCTGGGCTGGGTCCGTTCGAGAATGCTTTGCAAATTTGTTGACCTTATCGCGGGGTCCAACGCAACCACCACACCACGGGCTTTCCAGATCGCGAAGCAAGCCACAATGAACGCTGCCGAGTTTGCTAAACCTAGGATTATGCGGTCGCGCGGCTGGATTCCCCGCACAATCAGCTGTTTCGCGAGCCTGTCCGACTGCACCTCAATTTCGCGATAGGAAAACCGCTCCGTTCCGCTGACGAATCTTATTTCTTCGCCGCATTTTTCTGACGCGTTTCTCAGCACATCCTGTAGCAGGACAGCAGTTGTCGCTATCTGGCTCGGATCAGAGCGGTTCGTATTCATGGTGTTGTGAATGTTAGCCTCCTGGAAGCCACGAAGGTTACTTCCCTCCCGTGACGTGGTCTTCTGAGGGTGAATGCTTATCTATCGAGGCATCTGCGTGCGTTTCCAGTAATCTTCGGAGCCGTTCCCGTGGCGTTGTCGCTGGCAACCCTGTTTCGCTCCAACTGTCGAGCACCTTATACATGACAGATCGCCCCGGCAGCGAGATTTCTGGTACTTGGCATTTAACGGTGGCATTCACGATAGCAACGGACGAAGGAAAAGGTGGAGAAGCCAGTTGTTTGCCGTCTTTTGCCGCGCGGGATATCGTCGACGGATCATACTGGAAAGTGGGGAAGTCTTTGATGAATTCAATGTCTCGCTCGGGATCGACCCGCGTGCTCAACGCCCAGTTCAGCGACTCCTGGTCGCGAATATCAATATCCTCGTCCACCAGATAAATGAACTTCTGGCCCAGGTTGAATTTGGCAAGTGCGCGCCCGATCTGTCCGCTTTCGGAGGTAGCTGATTGCTCTATTTGCGCAACCAAGACTGCCAAGCTGGCGCTTCCTCGTGCGATCGCCAGATTGCGGAGCCCTTTTAGTTTTTGCTTTCGTGTGATGTGGTGCCAGAGAGGCCCGAGAAAACCCATTTCCATCACCATGTGACCGTCCGAAGGTGGCATCTGCTGTACATATCCGTGATGGATGGCATTCGCGCGGTGATAGATCGCCGTAATGTCGACCGATGGAGCTGGCGAAGACCCAGCGACGTACCCCAACACTTCTCCAAATGGGCCTTCCTCGCGTTCTTCTCCGGCGCGCAGATATCCTTCAATGACACATTCAGCTTGGGCAGGAACCTGCAGGTCCACGGTTTTTCCTCGAACTACTTCCTGGGCTATTCCAGCAAGTCCTCCTGCAATATCCATTTCATCGACGCCATACGCTGTTTTTGCCGCGGCTGCAAAGCTCACTGCCGGCGGTGCTCCAATCACTGCGGCTACAGGCATGCCCTCTCGTCGCTTCGAATACTTTGCATAATGGATTGCCCCGTGTTGCAATCGGCCGCTGAACGAAAGGCCGGCGTGCCTTTCGTCATGAACTTGCATTCGATAGATGCCCACATTTTGAATGCCGGTATCGGGGTCTTTTGTGATGACACTAGCCGCGGAGAGATACGGTCCACCGTCGCGGCCTGGAGTCCAAATCGGAGCCGGCAACTCCAACAGATTCACCTGCGATCCTATGCGCAGAACTTCAAAGGCAGGTGAACTCGCTACTTCCACGGGTTTGCGTGGCTGATCCATTGCTCTTGCCCAGGTTTCGAGCAGTTCTTCCGGCTGGACTCCCAGAGCCGTGGCATACATGTCGGGAGTCGAAAAGAGATTTACTGCCACAGGCATGGAATGGCCTTGCACGTTCTCAAACAGGAGCGCATAGGCATTCTGCTCTGGCGTTGATTCCAGAGCCCATCGCGCCACGCATGCGAGTTCCCAATCTTTGTTTACAAGCTTGGAGACACGGCGCAGACGCCCGGTTTGCTCAAGCCGGGCCAAGTAGGAGCCGAGATCGCGAAATGGTGCCGTTGACGCGTTCATCAGAGTTCTAATTGTCGCATCTGGGGGAAGGGAAGCAGGCGTGATTCTCGCAGGCGGGTGCCGCAAAATGGAAGGGCGTAAATGGTTGGGTTAACTCAGAGCTGACTCGCTGGCCTTTACCCATTTTTGACTTTGGGCGTCGTAGCGCTTGACCAGCTTCGCTGGATTTCCAGCCATAATGCTGTACGGAGGAACACTCCTCGTGACCACGGAATTGGCTCCAATTATACTGTTGCGTCCAACCACCAGTTCGCCAGACCCACACAAAACAACTGCCCCAAATCCCAGCCAACAGTTCTTCTCGATTCTGATCTTGCCACCTTCAGTCACACCTTGAGCACTAATCGGCTGAGAAATGTCTGCAAACTCGTGATTGTGATCCATGACCAGGACGCCTGGCGCAAAAAGCACGAAATCCTCCAGTACAATTTGATTTTTAGCCGAGATCATCGAGCGACGCCCGATGCCACACCTCGGGCCGATGGTGATCTTGGGCTCTGGGCCGCTGGGACCCGGAACCACATTGAGCCACACGTCGGGCGCCAGATATACCTTGTCGTCTATCGCAATCTCGTGTGCGATTGATCGCAAGATATCGCACGAGTGCGTTACCGAAACTCCATGGCCAAATTTCCGAAACGGATAGGTGGAACCAATCCAGCGGGTGTGCAGCCATGTGTGCAGCCGCGGAAAAAACTGAAGAGGATCTTCCATAGGTTCGCCTTTAGCTTGCTGCCAGACCTGGGACCAGTTTGTAGAAGCCGAATTGATCTTAGGCAGCCCGAAAGCTTCCTGGCACTAAGGTGCGCGCCAACGCTTTTTGTTCCTCTTTGGTTATCGATTTCGTGAACCAGAGCGCGGGTCCTAGCGCCAGAACGCATCCGATTGCGGCCAGCGCCAGTTGCGTCGTTGCTTGCATTCGATGGCTGGAGGCCAGATGCACAGGCAAATAGCTCAACGCGAAGCCACACGCGAGCGTCACCAAGCTGGCAGTGACAAGTCTAACGGTGTCTGGCAGAAGGGATCGCACGTCAAAGCCGTGGTACGCTTTTTCGATCGCAAACAGCATGAGAACCATGCCTACGAATTCCGTAAACGCGAGGCCAATCAGCACTTTGTCATAGCCCAATTTAGGGGCCGAGATTGCTACACAGAACAGCATAACAATTCTCACCACTTGTCGAATATTGTCGTGGAGGGCTCGTCCGGACGAGCGGTACAACACCAGGGCCAGGATCGAAAATGACCAGAAAAATCCTGTCACGCAAAGCCACAGCAGGGTAATCCCGAGTTTTTCTGGTGCTTGTCCTGTCCAAGCGAGCACGATCCGATTGCCAAATACCGCGAGGAACGCCAGGGGAAAGAAAGTCAACGCCAGCGTAACTTTGAACGCCTTCGTAATCAATCGATACAACTTTTCTGTTGTTCCTGAACTGTACAGCAACGCCGCACTCGATAGGATCGGCAGCAAAAACGCATCTGGCAACATCAGCGCGGAGTTTTGCAGCCGATACGCCAGTGCATAAACGCCCGCCGCTTCGTCTCCAAATACACGCAGAAACGCGATGGGTACGATCGCCCCATAAACTACTTCCATGATATTCACTAATTGGTAGCTACCGGCGAATCGCAGCAGTTCGTGAAAGACTGACCGTGTCACATATTTCCTTGCCAGGTGGATCTGTGGAACCACTTTCTTCGCTTCTACGTAACAACACCCTACGAATCCCACTTCCGAAATTCCCATAACGACGGCCATGGCGAACAGTCCATATCCAAAGTGCAGAACGGCAATAATCCCTATCGCTTCGCCGACCGTGAACATCGTTGTAAATTTTCGCGCGATGTCAATGCGATGACCGCCCATGATAATCGCTTCGAACGCAGCTCCGAAATTCGACAAAACCATGATCACGGCTAGCATCGAGATGGCCCCGGCCGCCGATCTCAAGAACTCCGGAGGAACTCCGACTGCATGCGCTAAGGCGCGCGAGCAAAGCGAGATCGGCACCAAGCACAAGAGCGAGAGCCCCAACATCGCTGCGCTTCCCGTGCTCAGTAGTTGGTTTGCTCGCTCGTAGTCGCCATTTCCGGTTGCTTCCGCTACATACTTCTGGAATGCGGATTTGATCCCGATGCTTCCGAAGCGCATGTAAGCCGCCGCGGTCATGATGATGGCCCAGATGCCGTAGCCTCCTAGGCCCAAATGGGCGATAACTACTGGCACGGTAACTAATCGGGTTGCGGCTTGTGTTACGCGCGCCAGCACGCCAAATATCGTGTTTTTCCCGATGGTATGCGCGAGGGCACCCTCGCTTGTAGTCTTCACAGACGACACACTTCCTCCACTTGCTACGCCGGCACTATTAGGCCAATCAGTATTTGCAGGCTTGTCCGTCATAGCAACGCCACCCCGGAAATTCTGCGGATTTAACACCCTTCTCGGCCCACGCAGCATGGCCTTTCACTTCAGCGGCGGATTCTTACCGATCTTGCGAATAAACGAGGCAATTGCGCCCTGTTTTCGTGTCTCTAGGTCGAGCGCTGCCGGATTTTCGATGAAGTTTCGGATGGTTGAAATCAGCAACGGAGATGCTGTCGGCCCAACTTGATTTGTCGTCAGCACCGTTTGAGCTTCATCCAGCTTGTTCGATAGCGCGTGTTCGTCCATCGCGACCAGAACGTGCCCCTGCTGCCCAAAGCGATCCGCGGTGGCCACTTGGTGATCGCTGCGAGTTTCTCCAAGATGGGCTCGCCGCGGCATCACGACCATTGTTTTTCCAATTTCTAATGCGGTGATTATCGAGCCCATTCCTGCATGAGCTACGACGAACTCTGCGGCGTCAAACCGTTCTCGAAATTCGCTTGGGCCTAGAAACTGCGAACACTCGATGTGCTTTGGCTGATAATTTGACCGCCCAATCTGTGCAAATACATCCGTTCTTCCCCTTTGCTCGGCCCACTCGTCCACGGCATGCACCAAGCGATCAAACGGCTCAGAGGATCCGACGGTCACAAAAATCATACGACGGACCCCCGGAATAGCGGCCCGTCCGGCTTACCCAGATGGGACCATTGCGTCAGCCACAAATCCGCAAAGGGTCTCACAAGACGTCCTGATAGGGACAGGTGTTCCACGTTTGCCAGGCTATCTAACCAAACGGTTCGCGCGCCAAATAGTTTTCCCAAACAAATCGCGAGATAACCGGGCGCCGCTCCGGTGGAAATGACCACGTCCGGTTTTTCCTTGGCGATGATCGGAACGAGCTGCAGAGCGGCCTGCACCAGCCTGGCCTTGTTCCAGCGCGTGGCGTCGTTTATACAATAAAACCGGTGCGGAGCTACCTGAGGTCGATAGGCTTCTGTGATGCTCACATACGCAACATCCGCGTCGACAAATGCGGGTGCGAGTCGCTGCAGTTGCACCCAGTGTCCTCCGCCGGAGGCAACCGCCAGGACTTTTGTTTGGCCCGTGGACGAAGTCACGAAAGAACTTTCCTCAAAGGCTGAACTCGCAAAGACGCGGTTTTCGCTGCTTCTATCAGCTTAGCAGTGGTTTGCAGCACGAACGCATTCCGTTCCTCGGAACGTTCCAAATCATGAAACAACACTATCCCGCCGTGTTCGCGGACCACCGCATCCACGATATCTTCGGGCATTGGCAGGACGTCATGTGTATCGCCGGAATCCACTGTCCACCACCACACCGAGGCTCCGCGGCGCCGAATGGACAAAAGCGTTGGCAAGGTCATTTTGCCGCACGGAGGACGGAACATCCCCTGGGCGCCCATCCATTTTGCCAAGCTCAGGTAGCCCGCCTCGATGTCGGCAATGGCACTCCACGGAGCCGCTTTCCAGGCATGTACGTGGCGATCCGCGTGACAGCCGATATCATGACCCTCGCGCAAGATTCGGTCAGCGAGCTCCGGGTGCTCCTTAGCGTGCTCCCCGAGTAAGAAAAACGTGGCCTTGACATCGTGCTGTCGGAGCAAATCCAGAATGCGCGGGGTCATAGTTTCGGATGGCCCGTCGTCAAACGTGAGTGCCAGCATGCGATTCCGGACCATAGCCCGGCGGATCTTCGACATGCGGACCTGGCGCCACACCCACGGAGAGAAATAGACGGTAAGTCCTAGAAAAACCACAGCAAGGGTCACAAACACGATCGTCATCTGCCGGTCCTATCTTGCCGCGTGGCTTTGCTCTACAGCGACTCGAGACGTCTCATCGCGTTGCCACGAAAGTGCCCCCTGGCGAAGTGCTTTCCGTGCTCGATGGCGGGAGACCATCGTTACGATGGAATAAACGAATAACTTATGCCAGAGCCATGGATATTTGAACAGTCCCACCAGGGCATCATTATTGGTCTTTCCCTGGCGCTTCAAGAGTTCGGGGAAGACTTGTGCCAGTTCAAAAGTGCCGTAATGTGCCCGAGTTTTGGTAGCGATCAAATCCCGAATGGTTCGTGGAGGGAAAACCGTGGAATGTACGTCGGCAAGCGTTTCCCGTTCGTTTTGTGTGAAGCTCAGTCGAACGTAGCCGTCATCCGCAATAATTCTTGGGAACTGCCCGATGCGCCGATGCCCAGCCTCTGATAAACCATAGACACCCGAACCGCCGATACCTTCCCGAGCGGAAGGCAAGCGTGATCGGATTTCGTATGTCGCGCGTACCGCCCAAGAACACCCCGCCAGATCCGGTGCCGCTGTTGGGGCGGCTGCAAGAACACTCCCGTCCTCTAGTCGTGCTGCCAGTTTGCGAATGGCTTCGATTGTGAGTAAAACATCGGCATCCACGTAGAGCCGGGGAAAGCCGGTAGCTGCTTGATCGCCAAGATTCAACGCCAACGGTTTGCTGCCCTCGGACGTTTGAATGACTTTCACGGCAGGTCGAAACTCCGCGGCCACCGCTGCGGTGTCGTCCGTGCAACCGTTGCAGACGACGATCACCTCAATTTCTTGGGGGCGCGCGCGTTCCGTGATAGCCCGCAAAGTCCGCCGGATCACCAGGCTTTCGTTATGAGCGGGAATAATGACGGAAATCATCGGTGAGGGAGTGTCGCTGACCTTTCTTATGAACGGCCCCGCAGGGAATTTCGCTTTATCGCGCCATACGCAGAAGACTGTCTCGAGGTCCCGCCGGGTGCTATTGCCAGCTTTCGCCACGGAAGCCTGACGGGTTCGGGTTCTGCTTGTGTTTCGGGTACCGCGACAGAGACAGACTGCGAACTCGCAATGATCACCGCCAGAAGCGCATACCAGGTCACAAAGGTCTGCTCTTCATAGGAAATCCCAAAGAATCCCACCGCGTTTGCAAATAAGGTTGCCCCAAGCGCCCACAGAAACAGTTCTGTGGTTCGATCGCCTTTGGAGTCCGCCGCGGCTCTTCCTCTTCCTACGAACTGGAATGCGAAGGCCAAAACCCCAATGAACAGAATTAGCGGAATCAGCCCGGAATAGTCGGCTATCGCAACGTATTGGTTCGCGGTGTCCCACATATCCCAACCCCACGTGGACGTGTCTTTCACTCCCACTGCGCACCATTGCCAGAAATGGAGGATGCATTGATTCACGAGTTGATAACGGTGATAGCCGGAAGACGCGCTCAGCACATCCACGCGGGAAATCAAGTGCCACACGGGTGCTTTCATGACCAGGTGGAGCGAAACGATTGTGATTAGGACCCCCCATCGAATCAGACGCATGCGCCTTCGAAGCGGCCATAATCCCAGAGCCAACAATGCCGCTGCGTACGATAATACCGGTGTGCTGGAATTGGAGGCGAGAGTAATGACCGTGGCCGAAATAAGTCCCAGAACTGCCAGCGCATGGCTTGCTTTGTCCTTCCACCAAAGGCCGACGAATAGAGGCAAGAGCACCGCCCCGAAGGTGCCAGCCAGAATGGGATGCACAAACGAAGCGGTAGCCCGGTACTTTCCATCCCGCTCCATGACCGAGGCAAACAGACTCGCTCTCGCTCCACCAAATAAACTATAAACCGGATTTGTTTTTGTGACGTGCTCCACGATCATAATCGCGGCAATGAATGTCGCGATGTATACGTAGCCGCGGATTAATCGCGTTACGTCATCTCCGTCACGAACCAGAAAGCGAATCAGACAATACGATCCGAAAATTGTATACAACACGCCGGCCTGGTTGACCAGCGCTGCGGACGACTGCCACAACAGTCCAGCGTTCACCGCCGTCACGACTGCGCATGCCAATAATGTGACATCGATTCGATTGATTCCCCCGCTGAACAGTTGGTCTTTCGCGCCCAGGATTGACCAAAGCATTCGCACTAGGCCGAATAGCACCAATACGCGCAGCATCGGAAAATGCAGGTGGCCGAGGAGAAGGACTTGATCGGTAGGAATAAGCAGGGCCGTCGCCAGAAAGGGGAAAATAGCCTTCTTTCGTGGCAGCACCAAGATCAGTGTCCCGGCGAACAGCACCAATAGCAGGACCAGCGGGTGGAACGTGTCATGGGAGACTCCGCCCCCAAATCTCAAGTTTGTGGGCCCTTGTTCAGGCTCAATCGCCTGAAACACAAGAGTCAAGAAGAGCGTGTTCATTGGAGCTGCCGATCAAAAAAACAGACCGGAATCCAGCCTGTCTCGTTTGATGGAATCAATCGAAGGAATCTCGGGATCAGTCGCACGTCGTGAATTGCTGCGGAACATCAGGCCTCGCGTGATGTTTCCGAACCTTGTTTTGTGGGGGCGTCCGGAGTGTCAATCACGGACACTATTTTACAGGGCCGATCGACTCACAGGGTAGATTGATTTTGCTGCAAATATCCTCGGGCGTGCCGGGGACCACCTAGATTAAGACGCCCAAGCGGGCGTCTCAGAGCTAATCTTACTAGTTTACGGTTGCGCTCAACCCGGTGGGCGGGTTCGGTGCGGCTCCGGTGGTCGTCCCTCCACCAAAGTAATAAGCTCCCGCGTCCCACGCAGATCCACGCGATTCTATGGGCAGTGCCGGGAAATTGGCGATTTGGCCCCCATCCGCGGCCTGCTCGAGCGGTCCTCCGCCGGTGCTGCTGCACAAGGCGCTATCAGAACTAAAAGTAGAGCAGTAAGACGATTGGTTTGTGCCTGCGCGATAAGTCGCACCGGAGGACGAAGTGATGATGTCCCCAACCGGTGTGGTCGACTGCGTGTACCCCTGAGAGCGTGCTGTTGCCGTTGCCTGGGCAATGTTTCCGCCAAGGTCGTTTACCGAGTTGGTGGCGCCAGAACCAGCGTTAGAGAATAAGGACGCGAACGTGGTTAGTCCAATGACGTGATTGTTCGCGGCATAAGTCGTACCATTCCAGGGCGCACCATTGCTATTTCCGCCACTCGTTCCCCAAAACTCGATTTTGCATCCTCCACCGGTTGCATCGTCGGTGTCCATGTCGAAGGTGTTGTTGAACACATACAGCGTCTGAGTCCCCGAATTTCCGGCGTTCAACTGAATACAACCCATCGGGGCCGTGTTCCCTCCACCCCAATTCTGATTGTCGTAAAAGATGTTGTTGAAGATGTAGGTAGCCTCACCGGCGCTCGCTTGCAAGTAAATCATTTCAGAAACGTAAGTGTGCCGCACCGTATTGTTGTAAAAGGTGTTATGCGCACCGGACGTCGAGCCGGTATAAACCATGTACACGTCAGGGTGTTGTCCTGACACCATCGTGCTTGTCGGAGGAAACTCCAGATACTCGAATAGGTTGTCGTGGGCACTGGTCACTGAATCGTTGATCACGACCATGTTATGCAGATAGCGAAACACGCAATGTTCGATCGTTGCGGCGTGCCAGTAGATCCCTGAACCGGTGGCGCATGGCGCTGCGGTGTCAAAAGCGCAATTTGATCCGGCCGCGAAGTGAACCGCATCCGAACCGTCGAATACATCCCCGTCGTAGGTACTGTTGGTGCCGACTTGGAAACAGTTGTAGTTGTCCGTAGCGCTTTTTAACTCCGTCCAGCCATGACAATAGGAATGTTCCACTAAACTGTTCGAGCCCACTTGAACGAATGCCGGATTCCCGCCGCCCAGGTTTCCTGACCAGCACACTCCGGTCACTTCGATATTGTCAAAGGTCACATAACTCCCAAACGTCGCCAGGGAGTGCAAAGGCGAGCCATAATCATAAGCACAGGATGACGGCCAGGAGCCGTTAAACAGAGGGTTATCGCCGCTCAGTACCGGCCGAGCAAATGACGAGCCGGAATACCAACTGGTGTCCACTCCAATGTAAACGGGACTTCCGCTGGATCCAGAACGCGAGAGGCTCCAGGTCCCACCTGCGGAAGGCGAGCTCGAAGATCCAAAGTGCCATGTGTCACCACCGCGCAGGATAATAGAATCACCCGCGTTGATTGTGGTCGACGCACAAACGCCTGAGCAATTCGGCATTCCGGGGGCATGTAACCAGGGCGTTGAGGTGCTGGTCCCGGCATTCGAGTCGGAACCATTCGCTGCTACATAGTAGGTACTCGCGGATGCTATCTCTACAAGCGGGAAGATGAGAATAGCGAGTGCCATAAACTTAATAATGCGCGTCGTGCCGAACATTTAATCCCCCATGCGACTTCAACTTCAGTGTCCAGTCTAGGCACTCCCCCGGAAGGCTTCCACTGGTCTCGAGTTCAGATAAAGGACAGGTAAGGGGGGAAGTCCTACGGGTACTCCCTTGTGAATTAGAGACTTATTATTGGCCCAGTCTAGGGGGAACCAGGCACCTGCGGGATCCGTTCCTCTTAGGGCACTGGCGAACCTGTTGCGTTCGACGTCTCGCGATTGGCGGTACCAATCCTTTGTTGCGTGGTCTCCGCATTGTGCTGGTCCCAAGTGACAAACGTGTGGCCCCGGATGGCGAACGATCTTGCCAAGCCCAGTGGCCGGAAAGGGGTCATCCGAAATGAGGCCAATTGCGCGTCATTCCATTCCGCGGTGTCGCCAAATGCTCTGGTTCTCCCTTCCGCTGCCATGGTCTGCAAAATGTAGGCGATCAGCAGCAGGTGAATCCCCCGGCCTCTGAATTTCGGAAACGCATAGAAGTCGAACAACTGCACGTCATTCTCACCCACAGGAAGAAAGTAGGGGGTGATGGTTTTGCCCAACACGGTCCAGCCGTAGCCCGCTAAGTTTCCTTGCCATCTGATCAGCCAGAGAGACGCTCCTTTTTCAAATCGTTCCTGAATGTTCTGGTGGGCCTGCTTGGGGTTCCAAAAGCTGGTCAGGAACTGCAGATCTTCCGCAGGCAACTGTCCATAACTGTATAGCCTCTCCACAGTGATCGAAGTGGGAAGATTCGTCATTGGCCCTAGTGGTTTTCTTAAATCACAATAAAAGACCACCATCCTGTTGGCAAAGACTCCTCTCTTTAAAGCCAGTTTCATCCGCTTTATGGTGGCAAGAATGCCGTGAGTTGAGTAGTAAGCTACAAACCTGTTCGACAACTGCAAGAGACTCATGTGATGGTAGCTCAGATTTTTTCGATGAGTTCGATGCCTTAGATCGAGTTCGATTGCACTAGCAAGCTCATGGAATTACGGAACCTGATGGGGAAACCTGGCGCACGCGAATCGAGAAGCTCTTTTCAGCGGCGTCGATCGCCGCTCCCATCAAATAGGGCTGCCTTCCATAACGGCCAGGCGGAGAAGGTCTTCCACTGTGGAGCAACCTACGATCTGCACAGGAGAGATTTGTACCCCGTTGTGTCCTTCGGCCAGAGCGACAAAGCTGATCAACGCCGTAGAATCCCAATTCTCCAGTTCGTCCAGCCTCTCCTGGCCCTGCAGAGTGCCGGGGCGCAGGCCGAGGATTTTGTTCACTTCCTCAAGCAGTTCTTGACTCGTCATTGACATGGGCGGGTAGTCCTCAAGAAATGTGGCTTGGAGCGAATGTCAGTTCAAGGCTGTGTTTACACACTGACAGGTACTTTCGTCAAGGGCCATTGCATTAGTACCACATTGTGCAATTCTTATGCCACCCGAGCCGCTTGAGTTTTTTGGGCGGCTGAGGGAAATCGCTGTAAGTCACTTAAATTAAAGGGGATGTTTAAGAGACGACGTAAAGACATTCTTTCCCGCTTCGCGCAAGCGAAACTGTCTAGGAAATAGCCTGCCCATTTTGGGCTGAACTTCGCCGTTGCTTGCCTAATCTCAAGGCTATTCCTATCGCTCCAAGAACTCCACCAGCAGCCGTTTCGGGGTGATCGCCCACGCGATTCGTCGCCCTCCGAAAGCCACGGCGGGCACCGGTTGCCGAATGCAGATCGTACGTACCTTCTTGCAGTAGGCAAGATGTGCCTCCAGATCTTCTACCTCGTAGCACACATGATGTAGTCCGCCTCCTCGTTCCACAAATCGCGACACCGGCGAATCAGGACCAGCTGGCTCAACCAACTCAATCATGGGCTCCGGCGAATAATGCCCCTTCAAGAAAGTCACCTTTACCTTTTGGACGGCATCGCAAATTACATTTTTGTCCCAACTGGCGCCCAGAGACATCGCGAGACTAACGGCACTTTCTTCGATGGAATCGACTACGAAACCAATGTGATGCAGTTTGACTTCACCCGGCAACTGAACCTTCTCTGGCAATGCTTCATTCACGAACTCGCTCCTAGTTTGATCGGTTTCCTGCTTGCCGTCTTTTTCTCTATCCCATCGCGGTGTTCGGACTCCACCCAACTGACAATCCGGCATCCCGGAATTCTCAGTACTTGCGCCAGACCTATCTGACGAAATGGTGTCATCTTGAAAGAAGATAACTGCGCCTGATTCCATTCCGCGGTGTCTGCAAACGCCCGCACTGCCCCTTCTGCTGCCAATTCTCGCAGAATGTGTGAAGTCAGCACCCCGTGCAGCGCGCGCCCCCGGAATTTCGGAAATATATAAAAATCGAAAAGCTGGATATCGTCTGGTCCTATCGGAAAGTAATAAGGGGCTATGGTCTTCCCTCGTATGGTCCATCCAAATCCGGCGAGTCTATCGCCTGAACTTACTAGCCATAGCGAAGCTTTTCTGGCGAATCGTTCTTCGATGTTTTGCTCGGCCTTTCTCGGATTCCACTGGGTAGCTATTTCAATCCGACGCTGGCGGTCCAGCTCTCCGGAGGTCGTTACCCGTTCAAATTTCAAAGTAGAGGGTTTCTTTGCCGGAGCTTTGGTTAGCTCGGTCAAATCGCAGTAGTAGACCACCATGCGATTGGCAAACAGGGCTCGCCTGCCAGCCAGTCCCGCACGTTGGAACGTTGCTTTCAATCCGTGCCGGGAGTGGTAGTCCTTTATTCGATCAATAAAGTCAGTGAAGCTCATCGGAGTGACAGTTCGGCAGGCTCAACGCTCGGAAACCAGATCGGCTGCCGAGCTTCTGCGGATGTGTTTTGCTTTGGGAGCGTAGTCTCCAGGTACGTCTAGGGTCCAGTTTTCCACTCTTTCAGCGGTTGCCGTAACTCTCGTAAAGCCAAGATTGGCATAATGCTCCGCCACAATAGCGTTCTTCTTGGTCGGAATGTACTGGCCGACGATTTTCTTAATTCCCCGCGCTTGGCACAGCTCGATGAAGGCATCGAACATCGCAAGCTCCATTTCTCGATGGAAAACGCGGCAACTCATCAGCCAGACCTCAATCTCAACAACGCCGTTCTCCATCTTACCGATCAGGACGGTTACCAGCCCGTTGTCGCCAAATTTATCAGAGAGGCGTCCCCACAATGCGATGTAGTTCGGATCTTTGCTGACCGATTCCATCTCTGCGACCGTGCAGCGTCTGGTGGTCAGGTTAAACTGATTCGTCTTATTGATGAGCTGTGTGATTCGCTCCAGATAAACCTGTGCAAATGGTCCAATCTCCGCGGTCATTTCGAGCGAGGCGAGGAACTCGCCGTAATCCTGAAAACTATTCTGGGAAGAGCTGCGCTGGGCATTGGAGGCGTAGTAGTCGGCGCGGTTAAGATCGTCCTGAACCAGCGCGTGCACTTCAAAGTAACGCTGTTGTTCTAACACTTCTGCGAAACGGGATACATCTGATCCCATTTCGGGTACCGCCACCTCTGGCAACTGGTCTTCCACAAGGGCTCTCTCCGCGGGGTTATCGTCAACGAACACGACACTGTCTAGACCAATGTTTAATTCGGCGGCAATTTCGCGGATGCTTTGTGGCTTCGGAATCCAGTTGGCTTTGAAACAGCTGAAATCTTCCAGCTTCAAAACACTGTCCGGGTGAGAAAAACCTTCTTTCGCATTGGCTGGATCGTTCTTCGAGCACACCGCGAGAATTATGCCGCGCTGCCGAAGCTCTCGGACGTAGCGCTGGAAATCGAGGAAAGCTTCGCCGACCGGATGATCGCGCCCCAGAATCAGATTCTGGAGTCCGTCATCGCCGATCACTCCTCCCCAAAGAGTATTGTCCAAATCCAGCACAAGACACTTTTTCGATTTCCCGTACACCGACTTGACGATGCCCGCAACGTTTTGCGCTAAGGCGATCGTAGCGGCTGGGCTTAACGCCATATGGAAGTTGTACCAATAAGTTTGTCCGACCCATGTGGCCAATCCTACCTGGGCGGACAAGTACAGGATGTCATTTATAAAGAAACGCTTATGGTTTCTTGCGTAACTTGCGAACTCCGCATTCAACCGCTGGAGAAAATTTACCCGCCCGAACGCCGCGGACGCTTCCAGGTTCCCCAGTGGGCGAAGTTGCGGAAGGTCAAAATTGTTCTGAATGATGATGGAGCCGAGTTCCGACTGAATTTTTTGCCAGATAGTTTCAAACCGCGCCATTTCGTTGCGAACTCGTTTTTCAACCTCAGGCTCTGGTTCCATCAGCTCGGGAAACGCCGACACATCGCGCCAGGTTGTGTGCAGAAAAACGATATCTGGCTTGAAGCTCCAGAGTGCCGGGTTCTCGAACAGAACATCTTCGCGGTATCGGTTATATCCGGCTTCGTAGAACGAAGGCTGGATCCCTTGTGCCAGCAAGAAAAGCTCCAACATGTTCTTGATTTCTGCGGTTGTCGACCCACCGAGGATTGCAACTTTTGTTGGTACCAGGTTCGTTTGTTCGAGAAGCTCTTTCAGCAGTGACCGGCGCTTGCGCAGAATCAGAGCCGCGTCTATGGGGAAGCGCAGTGCTTTGGGAACCCCCGCATACGATGTTTTGACGTCGTCCGCCATCGAAATCTCCGCGATCGAACAAGCACCGGTGGATGAGCTAGCCGGCTTGACTTCAGCACCTAGAACGGATGTGGTCGAAGTTTATTCTCGGATCCAGGATCGCTAATTATCCACCTGGGCCAAGCGCAAAAGGTCGGCCACCGTGGAGCAATCCACAACTTCTTCCGGGAGAATGCACACAGAGTTGGTTGTTTCCGCCAAGGCAATCAGGCTGATTAAGGCGGTAGAGTCCCAATTCTCCAAATCCTCCAATTTTTCGTTGCCAATCAGAGTGCCTTGACGCAAACCTAAAATATCGTCCATGGCCAGAAGGAACTCGTCCCGTTTCATTACGAAATCACCTCGCATGCGTTTTAGACTCTTTGGCAAACACAGTGCGCCAAAGGGAGCGACTGGAGAACCAATACGTCCACTGCCCGCGGTACAATTCCCGCGGCCTCTCTCCTGAGGCAAGATCCGGTTTAGGGCGGTCCGAAGCGCCAGAAAGCTATCTCTTCCTGGTCGGCTCATTTGTCACAAGGGCCTGCATGCAGGCACTGCTTATTCGCATACGATTATCGCCTTCCTCCGCAGGCGCGAGTTTCGCGATACGCGATGTTGCGCCATAAAGGTAACGGGCTAAGGATCTGCAAAACAGGATCGTCCCAATCCCCAATCTCCCCATCCACCCGTGATGTTTCGCCCAATAATGCAAAACCGCGCGCTGCTGTTCGACTGCAAACCGTACCGGATCATTGACGGAACTGCCTCCCCGATAATGAATCGCCTCTGCGCTTGGGTTAAAAGCTACTCGCCAACCTGCATTCCAGCAGCGTTTGCACCAATCGACATCCTCGGCATACATGAAGAAATCCTCATCGAGCAATCCGGCTTTTTCGAATGCTTCCTTTCGCACCATCCAGAAACAACCCACCAGCACTTGCACGTCCATTTCCCGGTCGTGTGCGAAATACTGCATATGCTCGCCGCTGAAGAACCGGTGTTTTGCTCCGGAGAGTCCAATGGCCATGCAGGCATTGTTCCAAAGCGTTGGGAATCGGCGGCACGAACCTTGCAAGGACAAATCGCCATTCAGAACTCGCGGCCCAACATTTCCTATATCGGGATGCTGATCCAGGTAGTCTGCCAGAGTCCCCAAGCAGTCGGGTAAGACCTTGACGTCTGAATTGATCAGACTGACATAACGTCCCTTGCTTAACCTTATCCCTACGTTGTTTGCCTTTGCGAAGCCAAGGTTTTGATCCGCCTTGACCAGTTTCACCCACGGGAATTCCGTTTCAACCATTTCCGGGGAACCGTCGGTCGAAGCATTGTCCACGACAATGACTTCCATGCTGCGATTCGCAGGCGAATCTTCCAGGGATTTCAGGCACTCTTGCAGATAACGTCTGGCATTCCAACTGACAATCACAACAGAGATATCGACGGTCCCCGATTGTCCCAACTCCATCTCCGGATATTCTCTGCTAGTGCCCATTTTGCTGATCTTCGGTTCGCGAAACTACCGCTACACCTGTTCCTGGGTCGTCTGGAGGGTCTTCCAACGATTGCGCACGGCGTTCCCTGTTTTGATGAGCGCCAGGCTTACGAAGTTGTCGCACGTCGTGAGCGGACTGATATGAGAGAGGTCGGCACCGGATAGTCCGCGCTTAAAGTGATAAACCCCCGGGTTAGCCTCAGGATCAATTCCACCCAGGTCGTAATAGCGAATTCCCCGTTCTTTCAGCCATCGAATCACCGTCCAGTGCAGCACATACGCTGCTTTCAGCTTCATCCCGGCCTCGTTGGTGGCCCCGAGCAGGTAGATGGCGGAATCCCCCATCGCGGTACAAACAACGCCGGCCAGGGCTTGCCCTTCGTGCGAGCAGATCATCACTCGCATCCGCTGTTTCTCTGGCAGGCGCTCCTGAATCTGCCCAAATTCTTCAACGCTAACGTTCGTCTTGAATCGTTTTCGTTCCCACATTTGCGAGTACAAGTCACAGAACGAGCGGTATTCCGCCATGCCCTCTCCGGCAATAACAGAAAGATTGTTCCTTTCGCCGGCGTTCAACTGATTTCGCCATTTTTTATCGAGGTTCTTGCGCAACTCTTCGATCGGCGGCTCCAGATCCAGCACCAGCGTCCTGTAGCTCCCGGAATTCAGACGGACGTTGCATTGGTATTGCGAGAAAGCGGATTGAAAGGCCTCCGCTCGGCTCGTGCCTGAAAAAGCATTAGGCAGAATCTCCAGATACAAACCCCTTTTTCTGCCATATTCTTCGCGAAGCACGGATGCCATCGTCCGAACTACGTCAGGGTCCGGCGATTTCCCCCGAAGTTCCGTCAGTGGTCCCCATCGCAGATATGCGACTCCCACCTTGAGATTCGCGGGCCGGATGATCCGTAACTGCGCAATGGCGACCACTTCTCCGTCCTTCTTGAGCACTACGTGACTGAGGTTGCGCTCTCCCCACCGAACTGTCCCGTAAGACCATGTTTGGTAGATGCTTCCGTCTGCAAACCGGTCAAGTAGCTCGGACCATTGCTCCTCGGTTGCTTTGTCAATCTCGATCGCGTAGTCGGACTTTGTCATTTCTAATTGAACAGCCTTCGAATTTCCCGCACGACACTCTTGGCGTACGGCTGCCAGCAGTATGCTCCGGCGATCTTCAGATAAAACTCCGCCGGCCAGTCCCAAGGATCAGTCGCCACCCGTCCCACGACATACTGTTCTTGCGATGCCAAGAACAGACGCGGTTCCGTGCTGAACACTTGCCGATAACCGACCTCCCGGCACTGATCCACGAGTGTGTCGTTCAAGGCTCCGTGCGGGAAACTGAACAGGAGAACTGGCTGGCGCAGCATGGCTTCTAGTTTTGCGCGGGAAATCCTCAGCTCATCGTCCGAGGACTCCCGGCTAAGAGTCGTTAAGTTCGGGTGGGTCAATGTATGAGAACCCACTGTGATCAAGTCCGGCAGATTCAACAGCTCCTCTTGCGACATGGTTCTTTCATTTGGGCTGTAATACCCTTCGCCCCATCCTGGCGTGCGTCCCAATGCCTCCGAAACCACAAAAATGGACGCCGGGATGTTCAAGTCTATCAGTACGGGAAGTGCGTTTTCTGCGACATTAGCTAAGGCGTCATCGAAAGTAATCACAACAGAACGAGCGGCGGGTAGATCATTCAGCCTGGTGATCGGGATCGCTAGATTCCGAGTCGCGAGCAGCGCCATCTGCTTCGCAAAGCGTCCTTGGTATTCCTTAGGAACGCTGTGATAGTAGAGAATCACGCAGGTTGCGGTTCGATTCCCGGAAAGCCGGCACCATATCCGGCTCCCGACAAAATAGAGACTGCTAAGGCCAAGCTTGATCACACGAGTGGCGAAACGTTTAATCGAAGGCTTGGCTATTTCTGGAGTTGCACTCACCGAACAGTTTCCCAGAATGTGTGTCAGCAAACTTCAGGGTGGGGGGAAGATTGCAGAGGCGAGCTGGCCTCGAAAGGCCCTGCTCGCCGACGGGCCCGGTTATCTCCTAGGGCTAATAGGCGCCATCGCCAGAAACGACAGCAGCAGGGGTCTTCAGCAAGATCTCTACATCAAGCCAAAGAGACCAGCCGCGCGCATACTGAAGATCAAGGCGTACCATCTCATCGAATCGAACGCGGCCGCGTCCACGCACCTGCCAGAGGCCCGTAATTCCAGGCTTGATTTCGAGGACTCTCCGCCTGTGCCACACGTTGTATTCCCGGTATTCATACGGGAGAGGCGGGCGCGGTCCCACCAGAGACATTTCCCCTCTCAGAACGTTGATGAACTGAGGTAACTCGTCGAGGCTAGTGCGGCGAAGAATCTTTCCGATGCTGGTGATGCGCGGATCGTTCTTCATCTTAACGACGGGCGTGCCAGTTTTGTCGCTGTCAGGCTGTCCATTGATCACTTTTTTCATGAACGCCTGGTGGATCTTCGGGTCATTATTGGCATACATCGAGCGGAACTTCAGGCAATGGAAAGTCTTGCCAAACTGTCCAAGCCGCTCTTGCTGAAATAACACCGGGCCCTTAGACGTAAGCTTCACCAGCAGCCCGATGAGCAGAAATAGAGGAGAAAACAAAATCAATGCGGTCAGGCTGCCGATAACATCAATCGCTCTCTTCACAAGCAGCGCAATTTTCTTGTTTTCGTGCAGTTCGAGAATGTCCGGGTAGAAAGTGGGTCTCTCGCTTATGTCTGTATCATCCGCCGAAGAATCATCGGCAAAAATATGCACGCTTATGGTCACTAGCGAAGCGTCCTGAGGCTTCAGTTGAGCCGCAACCGCTTCGCGCACCTTGGCCAGGAGTTTTCTGGCAACTTCCGAGTCCTGCTGGGAGTCCAACTCCGTAAAGATGACTCCCAAGACTGAGTCCTCTTTGTACCATCCCGCGGGATCTGTCTCTCTGCGCGCTTGGTTTGCCGCGCGTATCATCCCGTTCAGCACCGTCCGGAGGCGCGGCGATTCTAAGTCGCTGACGGTCTCCAACAGCAACAGAAGGAACTTTCGATTGGACCGCTCTGCCCGTTTCCTCTCCAGGCAAAGAATCCCGAGAAAGAGCTCTTCCGGCAAGATGCGTTGCATCAAGTCCGAAGTCTTTACGATGGCTCGCCGCTTCGAAACCTTCGGGGACGGGATTGGAAAGCCTTTGTACAGCTGTGCGTCGCTTTTGTTTGTGGCCATATATCCCTTGGCCGCTCCTGTTCGAACAATTCGTCTTCAGCACTGTGAGCGCGCCGCTCAAGCTGTCCAGATTCGCTCATTGCCTTCATTAAGCGTCTCTCAGGAAGCTTCGTAGTTACATCCAGCTGAGCTGCCTCGCTCGGCCATCTAGGCGGTAGAGGGACCGGGGTGCCAGGCTGAACAACCACCTCGACCCTAGCTGATGCAATTCACTCTCCAATTGTTCGGAGATCACCAAAGGCTGCCAAGCGCAATGAGATGCCCGTAACCGACAGATTTAACATGCCTTACTCCTCCGATACTCCAGGTTGGGTGTCTCTCATTAGCTCGGAAGGTGGCCTAGGACTGTGGCGTAGGAAAACATCTGCTCTCGTAAAGCAAAGCCCTTCCTTGTCGTTGATTTTTTGTGTCCTCGCGCGGTTGCGGTTAGGTCATCCACAGTGCCTATACAAAACGTCCCCGAGGACTGGCAAGACGCTCTTGGGCAAATGCGACACTGCAAATCGCATAGTTCGTGACTTCCAGCTCCACTCGAAGGCGTGTGTACGCTGGTTTGAATCGCCATATCTTACATAATTGATCTTTGACTCGCTGGCACCCCACCGCCGTTTAAACGTTATCAGTCCCGACTGATGAAGGTCTGTCCGGCCCAAGTCAAACGATTGCAGTCCCAATCTCTTCGCGTCTTGAATGGACTTCCAGTAGAGCAAGTGCATGCCGCCGAATTTATTAAAGCGGGTGTCGGAGCCCCCGTACTTGTAGATGAGCGAGTTTTTGTAGCGGATCGTCAGCATGCCCGCTACCGGGGTATTGCCATTCCGCGCGATTCGGATTTGAATGGCATCCCCGAGGCACTCCAGCAACGCGCGATACCACCGCTTCGGCTGAGGTGGAACTCCATGGCGGCGCCGTGTTTGCACCATAAGTTTATAAAACGGCGTCAGCAACTCTTCTGTGGTCCCCTCGATATACTCCAGCCCCTCCCTTTCAGCCCGGCGAATCTTTCGTTGTATCGAATCCCGGTGCAAATTGCTGAAGAGCAGTTCCACGTCCGGACGGAGGTCAATGCGATGATGCAGATAGGTCTCGGAGACGCACCAGTTCGCTCCATACACTGGCAGGGGACTGAGTGGTCGGCCTTCGAAATAATTCCATCCCTCCCGACGTGTCTCTTGCTCGATGTAGGCCAGGAGCTTCGCCAGTCCCTCCGGGCTACTTGCCAGGGGTTGGCAGAAGTCAGAAAAGGGCAGCGAAACCAGCCGTTTACCCGTCAAGTAGCTCTCTACGCAGCAAACCACCAGCCCGTCGGCAATGGGCTCGCCAGGGGGAGTGGTCGTATAGGCAACTGGAGAGTAACCGTAAGTCTTGTGGAGCGCCCTCAGCCAACCCGGCGAGTGAAACAGGGAAGCTTCTTCGTTTCGAGCAAGAAACTCACTCCATCTCGGGTCAGATAAAGGATCGACTTTATACACTCGGCATGGCCAATTGCTTCTGGCACCGGCATCCAGGACCGGAGCCGGAGTAGCTTCCTCGGGCAATGGGATTTCGGCACCACCCGTCTTAAGGTTAACGATCACAGTTGGTGCGCACCACTTCGATCGACGACCGTATAAGGGTCGTCGGTGAGACGCCATTGCTCATCGTTCAATTTGTCACGCATAGGAGGCGCAATGCCTTTCGGGCAGTTCTCTCTTGGTCTGACACCGCACTCTCAAGAAGCTGGACAGAAGCTCGGTCAACCTCGACTGCCACCGCCCGCTGAAGGAGCGTGACGGCAAGAACCAATCGATGCGATCCCTTAATCGCCACCAGCAATCCCTCTAGGCCTTGCAGCGGACCGGTCCATATCCGAACGCGATCACCCGCTTCGAGATAAGGCCACGGCTCGTTAGGAATACCCGAAGCCACCAGTTGCCGGATCGCGTTGATCTCCGTTTCATCCACTGGCACGGGCTGACGATGGTTGCCGACCACCTGAATGACCCCGGGTGCCTGCAAAATAGGAAGCTTTTTCAGGACATCAAATCGACAGAATAAATAACCGGGAAACAGCGGAAGGTCGACCACCTTTTTCCGGTCAGACCACTGGCGGGTGGATTTGAGCTGGGGAAGGAAAGCTTCGTATCCCTTCCCGGCCAAGTAAGATGCCGATTGAGCTTCTTTCCGAGAATGGACTTGTAGCGCATACCAGGGCCACAGCTCATCCGTGGGTAACGCAACTGGAAGTTGTAGGGCAGATGAAATTGGCTTTTCCTCTCAATTTGTTCGAACTGCAAATCTCGAAGGCTGTCCGGACAAGCTCCCGCCATTAAAGTCCCATTGGCGGCATCCAATCACCCCTTTTAAGGGCAATTCCGGTTCCACCCTTGGGCAGAGCGAGGCGCGCCCAGGAAACCCCACTTTTCTCGCAATGCCAGCATTATGAGCTAATTACAGTGTCTCAGGAAGAGCCTACGAATTCCGCGTAGGGTTAAAATCGGCTAACTTAGTCCAAACGGGAGAAGCGACCTACCCAATTGTTCCAAAATCATTCCACCGCGAGCGTTGTCAAACGAGCGGAAAACCTCCTATAATCGCAACCCAAAGTGCCATAAGTGGTTACGAGAGAACAAACCCGCTCCACAGGAACCGCAAGTGCGACAGAAGGAAGATAAACTGCAAGGTCTTCCCAGCATGGCCCCTGGATGCGGGGCACCCCGATGCGATGAAGGACAGAGGTTGAGCCTAAAGGCCTTAAAGGAGCAAGGTATATGAAGGGTGTGGTTCTGGCGGGCGGCAAGGGTTCTCGGCTTTATCCGCTTACCCGCGTGACGAATAAGCATCTTCTACCTGTATACGATCGACCGATGGTCTTTTATCCGATTCAGACCCTAGTGGACGCGGGTATTCGGGACATTATCGTGGTTACCGGTGGTCAAAATTCCGGCGATTTTCTCCGCCTACTATCGAACGGCAAGGACTTTGACCTGCGGCGAATCCACTACACTTATCAGGAAGGCGAAGGAGGCATCGCGGACGCTCTCCGGTTAGCCGAGCCATTTGTCGAAGGAGAGAGAATCTGTGTGGTCCTTGGTGACAACATCATCGAGACTAATATCGTTGACGCGAAAAACACGTTTGATCGGCAGGAAAAAGGAGCTCATATCATCCTGAAAGAGGTTTCGGATCCGGAGCGATTCGGTTGTCCGGAAATTTCCAATGGAAAGATCCTGGGAATCGAAGAGAAACCCAAGTCTGCAAAGTCCAACTATGCGGTGACCGGCATTTATTTCTATGACGCAAGTGTTTTTGAAAAAATCGGCCGAACGAAACCAAGTTGGCGAAATGAATTGGAAATTACCGACGTCAACAATATGTATCTTCACGAAGGCACTCTTACGCATAGCGTCCTGGACGGTTGGTGGACGGACGCCGGAACCTTTGAGTCTTTGCTGCATGCCACAAACCTGGTCGCAAAGACGGGTGCAAATAAAATACCGGGGCGGGGCACTCCACCTCGGATGGGTAAACACTCGGAATAGTCAATCTGTGGAGTCTAGTGCATAGGAAAGGGGCGGTCCGTTGAGACTACTGGTTACGGGTGGCGCGGGTTTTATTGGTTCTAACTTCATTCGCCATCTCCTCGGCTCTCGCAGCGACGTTGAGGTCATCAATTTTGATAAGTTGACCTACGCAGGGAATCCGGAGAACCTTGCAGACATCGCAGCCAATCCGCGCTACTCGTTCGTCCGCGGAGATATTTGCGATGCCGGCGCGGTCGCGGATGTGTTCAAGAAAGGGCTGGATGCCGTCGTCAACTTCGCCGCTGAAACACACGTGGACCGCAGCATCGAAGACGCTTCGCCGTTCTTAATGACCAATATTCTCGGAACGCAGGCGCTTTTAGAGGCAGCCCGCCGCTTTCAGCTTGCCCGTTTCATTCAGATCAGCACCGACGAGGTTTATGGCAGCGCACCTTCCGGCGCGAACTTTACCGAAGAAACACAGCTGGATCCGCGCAGTCCGTATGCCGCCAGTAAAGCCTCCGCGGACCACTTTGTTGCCGCCTATGCGAACACTTTCGGAATTTCGGCGATCATCCTGCGCTGTACGAATAATTACGGACCGTTCCAATTCCCCGAGAAGCTCATTCCTTTGATGATCGCAAACGCCCGGGAAGACAAGCAGCTCCCTGTTTATGGGGACGGTATGCAAGAAAGAGATTGGTTGTTCGTGGAGGATTATTGCCGGGCGATTGCAGTGGTTCTGGCCCAAGGTAAAGCCGGATCGACCTATAACGTTTCGGCCGGCAGTCCCGAACCTAATTTGAAAATTGTTCGCACCATTCTTGCTCACCTTGGTAAGCCCGAGTCGTTAATCAAATTCGTAAAAGACCGGCCCGGACACGATCGGCGCTACGCCTTGGACAGTACGAAGTTGCAACGCGAACTCGGCTGGAAACCGCAGGTATCCCTGGAGCGGGGAATTCGCCGGACAATCGATTGGTACATTCAGAACTCGACCTGGCTGGAACACGCGAGGTCCGGCGAATATCTGAAATATTATGAACGGCACTACGTGCGGCGCGCGGAAACGTTCAACCGATAAGTCTTTGCTGCCGGACAACTACGCCAAACGCGCCGGAGCTGCTTCTTGATGCTGAGCCGACTCTCCGCCAATCCATGGTGGTTTTTGGCCGGGTGGGTGCTTGTTTCCTCTCTATTGTTTGGGAAACCCCTGTTCGCTTTAGCGGAATATGGTTTAGCCAACGATAACGCGTCGCACGTCCTGATGATCCCTCTCATCGTCGCGTGGTTGCTCTACTTGGACCATAAAAAGGTCCAACATACTTCCTTCCACATTGCTCCCGCGGCTGTTCTTGCAGTTTGCGCAGGGCTGATCGCTGTGACAACTCATTACTATCTCTCCGGCAACCATGCCCTTCCGTTCCTTGTTTTTTCGGTTGTTTGCCTTTGGCTGGCGGGATTTTTGGCCGTGTTCGGAGTGCCTCCTTTGCGCTCTGTCTGGTTTGACTTGGCCTTCCTGGTTTTCCTTATTCCTATTCCCGACCGGTTCTTGGATCGCGTTGTTTATTTCTTGCAGGCGGGATCCGCGGATATGGCCGGATTCGTCTTCGATTTGACAGACGTTCCCGCCTTGCGCGAGGGCTTCGTGTTTCGCTTACCCAGGTTAAGCATTGAGGTAGCCCCAGAATGTAGCGGGATCCGTTCGAGCATTGCGCTTTTCATCCTTGCGCTTCTGGTTTGCCATTTCTCATTCTCAAAGTTTTGGAAAAAGGTAGTTTTCCTGATGGCCGGCCTGCTGATGATGATTGTGAAGAATGGTGTGCGAATTGCAACTTTGGCGATTCTGGCGAATTACGTCAATCCGGCTTTTCTGTACGGACGGCTTCACAGGCAAGGCGGCGTAGTGTTTTTCCTGTTAGGACTTTCGCTATTGATTCCTGTGTATTGGGTACTTCGACGAGGTGAAAAGACCCTGGCGTTGCACCCGAACGAAGTATCGACTTCTACGCTTTGAACGTCCAGCAATTGCGGTTACTTGGAATCGAATTCCGAATTATATCCGTAGTAGTAATTGCCGTAAGTTTCGCTGTCGTCCACGCGGTTCAGAACCACGCCTAACAGGTTCTCTGCGCGGAACTCGCCGGCCGCCCTTTGAGCCACCTCAAAATCAGTACTCCCTGCGCGCACCACGAACAATACTCCATCGCACAAGTCCGCCAAAACGCTCGCGTCATGGACCGCAATGGCGGGTGTGGAATCGATAACAATCCAGTCAAAGAGCGAACTCATCCGGTCCAACAAGGTCTTCATCCGTTCCGAGAGCAACAGCTCTGCCGGATTGGATACGTTGGAACCACCCGGGAGGAAGCACAAGTTGCCTTTACTTCCCACCTGGACGATCTGGCTTTCGTCCGCCTCGCCAGCCAGATAATCCGCCAAACCCGGTGTTCCGGGAGCCCCCATGGTCAGATGTAACCGCGAGGCGCGTAAGTCACCGTCAATCAGCAATACCTTTTTGCTTTCGTGGCGGGCAATCGACTGGGCCAGATTCGATGCGACGAACGTCTTGCCTTCTTCTGGCACGCTGCTTGTCAGCAATATGCGCTTTAACGGACGCACTGCAGCGATCTGGTAAAGGCGCGACCGCAACGTGCGAAATTTCTCTGCCCCATGAGGGAAGGATTTCTCTTCTGTAAAGACGCTGAAACGCGGGTCGATCTTCCACTCCGTCTTTTTGCAGGTTTGAATAAATCGTTCCCACCCGGTAGCTGTGGGTTCCTCCAGTTCGACGCTCCGGAGGCGCACGTTGCCTGGCATTGGTATGTCGACACTGTCGATGAGGCTGTCGTCAATCGTCTCAACGTGTTCGACGCTGGGCGCGGTGCCGATTTGCGCAGCTCGCTCTGTCGCAGCCTTTTTCAACGCCTCGTGTATGCGGCTCATCCGGTTATTTTCCTCATTGATGCTTCAAGCGACGTCCAAAGATCCAGCGAAACCGTAATGCCTTCATCGTAATCCATGCCCTGACTTTTCAACCATGGCCACGTCAAAACCAGGCACCATTGTCAACACCGGTAACTTCAGGCAATGCTCGACGTCCCGCTCCGAATACATCGCCTTATCGCTCATGGCCAGAAGGTACATGATCCCAAGCGCCAGCACCAAGCCCGCCCCAAAGCCGCCCCCAACGAAGATGCTTTTCTTCGGGAAGGAAGGTTTTGCCGGCAAACTCGGCGCATCCAGGATGCGGTAATTCTCGCCTTGCTGTTGGTGTTCCAAGTCTCCGGCGATGGTCGATTTCTGTTGCTTTTTTAGTAGGTCGTTGTAATTGTCCAGTGCGGTCTGATAATTCCGGGTCAGTTCTTTTAGCTGTTGTTCCACCATCGGACTGGCTTGCACATGGCCCTGCAATCCGCGAATCTGATCTTGAATCTGCGCTTGATGTTTGCTCAGATCCGCGATGCTCAGCTCATCCTGCTTAATTTTTGCGCGTAGAGTCTGCATCTGAACGGGTTCATGAGCAGTTGGCGCTTGAGCCGGCGGATTCTTGGTGTCAGGGGCGGCTGCCATTCTGCGCTTGATTTCCTCAATCTGCGTCTTGGTCTTGATGACGTCGGGATATTGTGGAGTGTACTTTGCCAAGAGTTCCGTCAGGTGATCCTGCAGGGTGTCCAATTGGGTTTGCAGAGTATCCGTCGTGGGAGCTCCGGACGATTGTGCTTTCCAAGTCGCGTCTTGCGAAGCAAGCAACGACTCGTTGAAGGTTTTATCCTGTTGCGCCCGGCTCAGCGCTTGCGTCGTGGCTTCCAGCTGCGAATTCATGCTCGTCAGCAGGCTGAGATTGCTCTGCTGCTCTTCAGGGAGCGAACCCAAATATTGCCGTTTAAACTGGGCTAATTTCGCGTCTTGCTCATCCAGGTTGGTCTTTGCGTCGTTCAGTTGTTGAGTCAGGAAATCCGTTGTGTTCTTCAAATCCGTCATTCGTGTGGCGGTGTTGCGCTCTATGAACATCGAGGTAATTTCAGTACAGATCTGCTGAGCCAACTGCGGATCACTGAACGTTACACTGATGTCAAAGCCGGGGGGCTGCCGGTTGGCCGAGCCGGGCATCGGCTGAATCAGCTCGACATCGATCGCTTTCTTCAGGCGGTCAATGGCGTCTTCGAGTTGCGCTCCAACTCGCTGATCGGGATACAAATTAAACTTGTTGATGATCGATTGCAGGCTCGACCGGCTCAGGATCTGCTCTTGCATCGAGGACAAGTGTCGATAAAGGTCCTCGTTCAGCACCGTCGGAACCACGTCCTGGGAAACCGCGGGAGGTTCCACAAGGACCATGGTCTGCGAGGTGTACTTCTTGGGCAGAACAAGCGTAGCGATAAACCCCAGAAGCGCGGTCAACAACATCGACGTAGGTATAACCCACCAATAGCGCTTAAATATTCGCTTCACGTCGGAGGGGGTGATTCCGCCATTCCGTACCATGCGATTCCTTCCCTTTGGGCAAAACTAGCACGCCGCCAACCCGTTAACGGGTCCTAGCGGTACTTCTTAGAACATAGCACGGTTCATACCAGTTGGAATCTTGGCGTCTACGGTCAGTGAACATTCATAAGCTGCTGATAGTAAGCAGCTTAGGCGAATGATGAGGATGTTTGCACTGCAACGGATTTGAACGTCCTTTGTTACTGCCAGAGGGTATGTGGAAGCAATCTATCCTCTTTATCCCGAAAAACTCCACTTTGTCCGGAGGGGCAAACCCCCTCTTTGTCAACTAACCGGCGCGGGTGCCATCGGGAACCGTCCGTTCAGGCATCGCCAGAGCCGGCGTAATGCCGTCCGCATAGCCAATGTCGAACAGCATCCCTTCGGATAGTTCGCCCGCCATTTTACGTGGTTGCAGATTCACCACGAACAGCGCTTGTTTTCCAACGATTTCCTGAGGATTTTGTCGTTCCTTGCGGATGCTGGCAAGGATGTTGCGCCTGTGATTGCCAAAATTTACCGTCAGACGCATGAGTTTTTCTGAGTTTGCCACTTCTTCGACGCACTCGATGGTGCCAGCACGGATGTCGAGTGCCTCTAGCGCACCGAATTGGACGACCGGCTTAACTGGTGCTGGCATGAACTCGCTCATCGCAATCCCCGAAAATGCGACGCAGACGCAGGCACCGGGAGTCCTGGATCGCAGCGGTCGTCCCGCACGGGCTCGCCCGCGACGAGCTTCAGAGGGATGATCCCCGCCCAGGTTGGAAAGCTGTAATCTTCCGCATCATCTTCCACCCCGCCCGTGCGCACTTTTGCGGACACTTCCGTCAGGGGCAATTTGAGAATGCTGGTCGCCTTCAGCTCTTTTTCGTTGGGCTGGCGTGCGTTTTCCCAGCGCCCCGGAATGAGTTTGTCCGTGAACGCTTGGAGCGCCCGCAGTCTTTCCTTGGCATTTTCGATCAGCGTGGCATGGCCCAGTGCTACCACGGAACGGTAGTTCATCGATTGGTTGAACACGGAACGCGCCAGCACCATGCCGTCGATCAGCGTTACCGTGACGCACACAGGCCAGCCGGCGCTCAGGCCACGCAACATGCGGCTGGCGGACGAACCGTGAAGATAAAGGTCATCGCCGATGCGTGCGAACAAAGTAGGGATGACAAAGGGTTGTCCTTCCATCGCGAAGCCGACGTGGCAAACGAAGGCTTCATCCAGAATTTTGTAAATTGCCTCGCGGTCGTAGACCGCACGATGCGCTTCGCGCACCACCCGCGTGCGATCAGTCACGGGAAACAGTTCGGCCATAGAAACCCTCAGGGGTGAAACACGGCGCAGAGTTGATAGCCGGCGCCGTCGCGGCATGAGTGGGAACAACCCAGCCATGCTAACACGCCGTGCCGTGTCTGTGAGAAACTGGGATGCCGCAGCGAATTCATTTGTGAGAGCACTGGAACCATGAGCACACCTACCTTGCATCGGAGCGCCGCAAACACACTGGACATTAACTGGGTGCGCGCGCAATTTCCTTCACTACAGACGCAAGTGAACGGGCAACCCGCTGCTTTTCTGGATGGGCCCGCGGGGACGCAAGTGCCGACTCAGGTGATGCACGTGATCCAGAATTACCTGATGGGCGCCAACGCGAATACGGGCGGCGCATTTCTGACCAGCCGGCGCACAGATGAGGTGCTGAAGGGCGCTCGCGAGGCCATGGCTGATTTTTTCCATTGCGACCCGGACGAGGTGGTGTTCAGCCAGAACATGACCACCATTACCTACGCGATTTCGCGCTCGATTGGCCGCGAATTGAATGCCGGTGATGAAATCCTGCTGACCACGCTCGACCACGACGCCAATTTTTCTCCCTGGAAAGCGCTGGAAGAAAAGGGCGTGCTAATTCGTCAGGCGGACATTCGAGAACAAGATTGCACGCTGAACCTGGAAGACTGGAAAAGCAAGCTCAACGAAAAGACCAAGCTGGTCGCCATCGGTTACGCCTCGAATGCGGTTGGGACGATTAATCCGGTCGCGGAGATCACCCGGCTGGCTCATTCGGCGGGCGCGCTCGTCTATGTTGACGCCGTGCACTACGCGCCTCATGGGCTGATCGACGTGAAGGAACTCGATTGCGACTTTTTGGTTTGCTCACCCTACAAATTTTTTGGCCCGCATACCGGTGCACTGTATGGGAAATGTAAACACCTGCAAGGATTCCGGCCATATAAGGTACGGCCCTGCACCGAGCAGGTGCCCGAACGCTGGGAAAGCGGCACGCAGGTCCACGAACTGATTGCTGGCATAGGCGCAGCAGTCGAATATCTTGCGGGAGTCGGCCGGCACAGCGATCCGCAAGTACATACTCGACGCGAAGCGCTGGCGGCGGCCTATCGAACTACGGTGGCCCACGAGCGGCGCCTGATTTCGCGGCTTATCGACGGGCTGCAAGATATTCCCGGCGTCCGGATTTATGGAATTACCGATCCACAGCGCTACGAAGAACGCTGCTCCACACTGTCTCTGCGCATCGGCAGTCACAATCCGGCAACGATTGCCGCGTTTTTGGGCGACCGGGGAATCTTCACCTGGGACGGCAACTATTACGCACTGAACCTGAGTGAACGCCTGGGCGTGCAGTCGCAAGGAGGCATGCTGCGCATCGGCCTGGTGCATTACAACACCATGGAAGAAGTGGAACGCGTGCTCAGTGCCTTGCGGGAATTTGCCACGAAATAGTTTTCGACACACAAGCGAACGCTCCTTCGCCGCGGATGCGATGCAATTCTATAAGGAGCAATACAGAAAAGAGAGCCATGGCTAAACGACCGAAACCAATTGTGTTGACCGTGCTGGATGGATGGGGCTATCGAGCGGAGACGAAGGGCAATGCGATCGCGTTGGCGCGCAAGCCCAACTATGACGAATTGCTGCTCAAATTCCCTAACACGCTGATCCAGACTTCCGGGCCGTTCGTGGGCTTGCCGGAAGGACAAATGGGCAACAGCGAAGTCGGGCACATGAACATCGGCGCGGGACGTGTCGTGCACATGGACATCACGCGCATCGATTTGCTGATTGCTAACAAACAACTGGAGCAAGTGCCGCTGTTCCAGCAGGCCATGGAACGAGGCCGGCAGCGCCAGTTGCATTTTCTCGGGTTGCTCAGCGACGGGGGCGTGCACTCGCATATTCAGCACCTTTTCGCGTTACTCGAAATGGCCAAGAAAGAAAAAGTGGAGAAGGTTTTCGTGCACTGCTTCATGGACGGCCGCGATACGCCGCCGAACAGCGGTCGCGATTACGTGCGGCAATTACAGCAGAAGATGCGCGAGCTTGGCGTTGGGGAAATCGCCACGGTTGTTGGGCGGTATTACGCCATGGATCGAGACAATCGCTGGGAGCGCGTGCAGTTAGCCTACAACGCGCTGGTGCACGGGGAAGCCGAACACAAGAGCGATGATCCCGTGGCCGCGCTGCAGGCCAGCTACGAACAAGGCGTGACCGATGAATTCGTTAAGCCGGTCGTAATGACTCACGGCAACGGCCCTTCGGCGCAACCAGTGGGATTGATACGTGATGACGATGCCGTGATTTTCTACAATTTCCGCGCCGACCGCGCCCGCCAGATAACCTATGCCCTTGTTGGTCCTGATTTCGAAAAATTCTCGGATCCCAAGCGTCCAAAGAATCTGTTTTTTGTGGGCATGACCAAGTACGACAAGAATTGGCCCTGGCTGCAGTGCGTGCTGACGCCAGAAAAACTCGAACACATCCTGGCGCAAGTGTTTCAGGAACTGCAATACAAGAACTTGCGTTGCGCGGAAACCGAGAAGTACGCGCACGTGACCTACTTTTTCAATGGCGGCGTCGAAAAGCCGTTCGGTGGGGAAGAGCGAATCCTAGTGCCTTCGCCGAAGGTCGCTACCTACGACCTGAAGCCGGAAATGTCCGCTGGTGGCATCACCGATACGGTGGTCAACGCGATCGAGAAAGGCGAGTTCGACGCCATCATCATGAATTTTGCGAATGCCGATATGGTCGGCCACTCCGGAAAATTGGAAGCGGCAATCAAGGCGGTGGAAGCGGTCGATGCCGGCTTAGGGCGGATCTACCAAGCGCTGAAGCCGCGCGGCGGAGCGTGGATCATTACGGCAGATCACGGCAACGCGGAAACCATGATCGATCCAGTGACGGGCGGCCCGCACACCTATCACACCACGAATCCTGTGCCGTTTATTTGCGTGAGCGAGAACGATCAGTTGAAGTTGGCGCCCGGCGGAGCGCTGCGCGACATTGCTCCGACGATGCTCGGCATTCTTGGCGAATCCGCGCCCGCAGACATGACTGGCAAGGATTTGCGCGTGCCTACGAAGTGAGGGCAACGCTTCGGCTGCAAACAATCTCACCGGAGAGAACACCGAGGAGCGCAGAGGAAGCGGAGAGTTAGTCGCAGGGCGTCAACGCTTGCTGGCTGAAATCAACCTAATTCGTGATTAGTCGCCTACGCCGCCTTTGGGTGCGGTGTAACCTTCCTTGGCGTAGACCACCCACTTCTGCTTCTTGCCTTTTTGATCCGTCACCGTGAGGGGGCTGCCATCGGGAGCGGTAAGCTCGACCTTAATCTTGCGGAACTTTCCGTCGGCGGCAGTATTCGTCGGCGTGTACGTGATGGTGTACTGGCTGCGCAGGTATTCGGCCACGGTGCGGAAGATACCGGGAATTTCGCCGTCAAATTGCGGGAACCAGGCAAAGCCCCCGGACATTTGCGCAAAGGTCTTTAGCTGATTTTCCGCCTGAATGTAATTGAGCTCGCGCATGCCGCCCACGGACATCAATCCATTCAATTGCATCCAGTTGACGTAGGGCTTGTCGAGACCGACCGCGAAGATGGGCACATCGGTGCCGCGCAACTGTTTTAGTGTTTGATCGAGGGTATGTTTGGAGAAAGTGTCGACGCCAGTGGCCAAAACCAGAATGCACTTCTTGCCCTTCACGTCCTTCAACCGGTCGGTCATCTCCAGAAGCGCATCGAAGACGTTGGATTCGCTGAATCCCGGGAAATACAGGTTGTAGACCGCTTGCAGGACCTCTTCTTTATTCTGGGTGAAATCCACGTCAATGTGCGTTCTCATGTCGAAGGTGACGAGCGCGACCCAGTCCTTGGCGTTCAGATTTGGAAAGAGCGCCGTGGCCCAGTTTCTTGCCTCATAGGCAAACCATTGATATATGCCTCGCGAGCTGAACTCCATGAGGATCACCATGGTGATCGGGGCGTCGGATGGGCCAACGTTGGTGATCGGTTGCGGCTGGCCGTCTTCCAGGACGCGGAAGTTCTCTTTCTTGAGTCCCTTCAGCAAGTCCCCGTGCTGCGTTGCGGCAATGACGTCCACAGTGACGACGGGTACTTGCACCGCAATGGTCGCGCCGGACTCTTGGGGCTTCTGTTGGTCTGGATTCTGTCGCGGAGCGGGTGGAGGAGCTGCCGGGGCTGGTGGCGGGGCGCCCGTCTGGGGGCCTTCGGGGGCCTGCGCCCATGCACTGAAGGACAGAAGCAAGGCGAAGGCAGCCACAGCGGCACTCCTGACCAAACTCGAAACGCGAACTTCCATTTTCCTCACCCCCTGCCACTGCCCATGAGACGTGATTTAACTAAGATGCGGGTACCAGACCCCGCGTCGTCCGCCCCGTCCCCTCGCACAAGTGCAAATTGAGCACGCATGGTAGGTCCCCAACGGGGAGGTGTAAACCTGCATGTTAGTATGGAATTTACTCGGTGCAAAACGGATTCAAGCCTGGAGGGTGACTTGTTGAGTTGGAAGCGTTCGAGCTTCTTCATCGCAGCTCTGCTGATGTGTTCCGGGGCCGAGCCGCTCCGCGCACAAATTCGTCAAAATCCCCCCGCCATGGGTATCCCGGAGAGCCCGTCTCTGGTGGGCGAGACCTCGGCGCTGGCAAGGGAAGCGCAAGACTGGCTTGTGGACCTAGTGAAGATCAACACGACCAACCCGCCGGGCAACGAGCAGCAAGCCGCCAAGTACATCGCTGGAGTTTTCACGAAAGAAGGAATTACGCCGCAAATCCTGGATCTCGCACCGGGGCGGAGCGTAGTGGTGGCGCGGTTACGGAGCAGCGCGGTGCCGGATCCCTCGAAGGCGTTACTGCTGGTGGCGCACATGGATGTGGTTGGGGTAGACCGCAGTAAGTGGTCGGTGGACCCCTTTGGCGGAGTAATCAAGGATGGCTACTTGTACGGGCGCGGCTCGATTGACGACAAGAGCATGCTGGCGGCGAATCTGGCGGCATTCATCGCGCTGAAGCGCGGGAGCGTGCATTTAACCCGCGACGTGATTTTCCTGGCGACTGCCGATGAAGAACAGTTCGGTGACGCAAGTCTGAAGATACTCATCGCCAAGTATTGGGACCAAATCGCAGCGGGTTACGCGCTGAACGAGGGCGGCAGCGTCTTCCTGAAAAACGGCAAGGTGGAGTACATCGGATTGCAGGTGGCGGAGAAAGTGTCCGTCAACGTTTCGGTGACAGCGAAGGGGAAGGGCGGCCACGCGTCCATGCCCGGCAAAGATAATCCGGTGGTGCACGTGGCTGCAGCGGTCGACAAAATCGGAAACTACACCGCGCCGGTGCATTTGACCTCGATTGTACGGCGCTATTTTGAAGGGTTGTCCGCGATCGAACCAGACGACACTGCCAAATGGATGCGCGTGCTGGACACACCGGATCGCGGCGATCACGCGCAACGGATGCTCTCCGACATGAATCCGATGTGGAATTCGATGATGCGCGACACGATTGCGCCGACAATGCTGCAAGCCGGTGTACGCGCCAACGTGATTCCTTCGGAAGCCAAAGCGGTGCTGAACGTGCGGCTGTTGCCCGGCGACACCATCGACGTGCTGGTCAACGAATTGAACAAGCTGGTGAACGATCCAATGGTGAAGCTAGACGTCATGCCTGACTCGGGCCTGGCGGCGCCGAATTCCTCAATGGAGAACGATTTTTATAACTTGCTGACGAAGGTTTGCGCGAAGGAGTTCAACGGCGCACCGGTTCTGCCGTTTTTGTCTCCCAGCGCTACGGATTCCGCGCAACTACGTTTGCATAGCGTGCAGGCGTACGGTCTGCGGCCATTCCCGTTGAGCGAGGAAGATTTGGCGCGCGTGCATGGGGACGATGAACGCTTTCCGCTGGCATCCTTCGCCAAAGGCGTAGACCTGATGACCCGGATCGTGACAGAGTTTTCCGTCGCGCACTAACAAGCTGCCTTCTTCAGGCCGTGTGCATCTCAACGAAACAGTTGGCCGGAAGTCTGGCACGCCGGAAAATACTCGGAACCAAAGGACACACGACGCAATGATTGCGCGGCATTCGAAAATTGTCTGCACTATCGGCCCCGCCACGCGCTCGCCACGGATGATCCGCAAACTGTTGCAGGCAGGAATGGATGTGGCCCGGCTGAACTTCTCGCACGGCACGCACGACGAACATGCCCAGAGCATAGCCATGTTGCGCGAGGCGGCCATGGAAATGAAGAAGCCGATTGCGATTCTGGCCGACCTGCAAGGTCCGAAAATTCGCACTGGCGCATTAGCTGGCGGTGGCACGGTGCTGCTGCGCGCCGGGCAACGATTCGTAATCACCACCGCGAAAGTTTTGGGGGACTCCACCCGCGTCAATACCACCTTTACGCCCATGCCCCGCGAAGTGAAAAAGGGCGATCGCGTCCTGTTGAGCGACGGCCTGATTGAACTGCGGGTCGAAGCAACCAACCGTACAGAAGTTGTGTGCCAAGTTGTGAACGGCGGCATCCTGGGCGAGCACAAGGGCATCAACCTGCCTGGAGTGACGCTGCATGTGCCGGCGCTGACGGACAAAGACCGCGCCGACCTGCGCTTTGCACTGGCAAAGGGCGCCGATTATATCGCGGTCAGCTTTGTACGCCATCCCGACGATGTAGTACTGGCGAAATCGCTGGTGAAGCGCGCCGGAAAAGACACGCCGGTGATTGCCAAGCTCGAAAAACCGGAAGCGATCGAGAACCTCGAGGAAATCTTGGCCGTTTCCGACGGAGTGATGGTGGCACGAGGCGATTTGGGCGTGGAGATGAATCCGGAGCGCGTGCCCGTGGTGCAGAAAAATGTCATTGCGCGAGCTCGGGAACACCGGCGTCCGGTTATCACCGCAACACAAATGCTGGAATCGATGACCGAGAATCCCCGGCCAACCCGCGCGGAAGCTTCCGACGTGGCCAACGCGATTTTCGACGGTTCGGACGCGGTGATGCTGAGCGCCGAAACCGCCACCGGCAAGTATCCGGTGGAGGCGGTGGCGATGATGGCGAGCATTATCGGAGAAGCCGAAGCGAGCATACATGAATTTCCGCGGCCTGGCGGAACGGAAAAATTAAAAGTGGCGGAAACGGTAGCGGAACTGGTGTGCCACGCCTCGCGCGAACTGCATATGAAATTGATCGCGGTGTTCACGCACAGCGGATTCACCGCGAGATTGATTTCGCGCTACAGACCACTCGTGCCGATCGTGGCGTTTTCTCCGGAGGCGGCGACACGGCGGCGCATGGCGTTATTTTGGGGCGTGACGCCCCGGAGCATCGTGGACATCCAGAAGATCGATGCGTTGCCGAAACTGGCGGAGAAGCGCTTGTTGGAAGAGCGGCTGGTGCGGAAAGGCGACGTGATCGCGCTGGTCGCGGGGACGCCGATGGGCGTGCGCGGGACGACCAACATTATGAAGTTTCATGTGGTCGGCAGCGCTTGAATCAAAAATAGTTGATTTCGATGTAACTGCGAAGAACACGGGAGTTAAGTCCGTTTCTTGAGCTGTGACGCTCGTAAGTGCTCATTCTGCGTGGTTTATAAATCGCCTAGTGTCAACACATACGCAACGGCTCATTCTAAATGACTTGCGTCGGTGATGGCCTGTAAGTGCGTATTCTAAAGCGGTTAGGTGCTCTTTCGGACGAGCCAGGGAAGTGGATAAATGGAAAAGGCCGGGGAGCATCCCGGCCCAAACGTTCGTGGTTAATTTATGGGGTGGAAGAAATCAGCCACAATGCTTCGTAGACAAAGTATACCATAAAGATATTCTAAGTAAAGATAATTATAAAGCAATCGAAATATGAATTCCCAAAACTCGAAGAGGGATTTCTCCGCTGCGGGACGGCAAAAGGCGCCGTCCTCCGGTCGAAATGACAGTTTTTTAAGTTGCCTTCAGGAGTTGAAGCCAATTCCTTCGCGCGAGCTACGTGCGGCCGAAGCGGCCACCTTTCATAGAGAAGTGCACGGGAACTAGCTATGCCCGAAGACCAGCACAGGAACTCCGGAACGCGACGCTAGTTCACCCAGTTGTCGGGATTGGAAGGCGGCTGGTTCTTGGTTTTCTTCATGTAGACTTCGAAGCGCTTGCGATTGCGCTGATACTTCCAATCCGCCATTTCGTTACGCACGCGAAATAGAAAAGAGCCGCGACGCAGATAGAGCCACCCGATGAGCATGCCGCCAAGATGGCAGAAGTGGCTGACACCGTCGCCACCAGCGCTCAACGTGGAGAAAAATTCAACCGCCGCCATGACCCCGACGAACGGACGCATGGGAATCATGATGGGAAGAGGGAAAAGCCAGATCTGGCGGTCTGGGAAGAGGATGGCGTTGGCAATGAGGATGCCGAAGATCGCTCCCGAAGCACCGATGGTGGGGATATCCGACGGGCCGCGTCCCCAGAACAAGGGAATATAGTTCACCAACACGGTGATCAAACCCGCGCCCACACCGCAGAGGAAGAAATAATTGAGGAAGCGCTTCTTGCCCCAGACCAATTCGAGTTCGCGGCCAAACATCCAGAGCATCAGCATATTGATGAGCAGGTGCCAAAGACCACCGTGGAGAAACAGGTAAGTAAACGGCTGCCAGATGCGCAGGCCGGATACCACCCCCGACGGAACCAAGCCAAACCAGTGATTGAACCAGGAAGTCCTCAACGGCAGGAGCAGCGAAATCAGAGTCTGAAGGAGGAAAACCCCGGCGCAGGCAAGAACGAGAATTTTTACTGCCGGAGTGATGAAACTACGCCAGTCGAAGCGAATGCGAGGCGCGCCGAACCGAGTGCCCATAGAGAAAGTGTACGGCGCGCAAAGGCAGAACGTCAAAAGAGTAATTTCTGCGTTTGCTTGAAAGGACGAGCGATTTTTGGACCTGAACCGAAGCGGCACGCGCTATCCGTCATTGGAACCGTGGCGCTCCGACCCCGCCGAAGGCACGGTCAAAATTGGAGTATGAAGGTATTGATGCGAGGTTTGTATACCGCGCTATTGGATCCTTTCGACAGGCGTGGTTTACCCGGGAGGTGCAGAGCAGAAACAAGTTAAGCAAGAGCATTTGCGGTGGAAGAAGAGCGTTTTGTGGTTCGTCGTGCGGTGATCAAACCGCTACTGCGAGTAAAGGCGCTTTTGCAGGGCTTAGCGGAGGGGGGCTTGACCCGGAGGCTCGAAATTCAGAGCGAGGACGAAGTGGGGCAAATGGCTGCGGCCCTGAACACGACGGTGGCAAAAATTTCCGAAGTAGTGCGGCAGATCGGTGAAGAATCTGTGAACGAGGCGAACGCGAGCGAGGAGTTCTCCGCGGTCAGCCAGCAGATCAGCGCCAATTCCGAGGAAACGTCGGCGCAGGCGAATGTCGTTTCGTCGGCCACCGAACAGGTCAATCGCGGCCTGCAAACAGTGGCGAGCGCCACGGAAGAGATGACGGCGAGCATCCGCGAAATTGCGAAGAATGCCACCGAAGCGGCAAAAGTGGCAGACCATGCGATGAAGACGGCGCTGGAGACCAACGCGGTAGTGAGCAAACTTGGGGAATCGAGCGCGGAAATCGGCCAGGTCATTAAGGTGATCACCTCAATCGCGCAGAAGACCGACCTGCTGGCACTGAATGCCACGGTAGAAGCGGCACGCGCGGGCGAAGTGGGAGCGGGTGTCGCGGTAGTGGCTAACGAGGTGAAGGAATTGGGCGAAGCAAACGGCCGCGGCTACGGAAGACATCAACCGGAAGATCGAAGCAATTCAGGCGGACGCGAAGGGAGCAGTGGAAGCGATTGGCTCGATTAGCGGAGTGATCGGGCAAGTGAACAATATTTCCGGGACGATTGCCACGGCGGTGGAGGAGCAATCGGCCACGACCAGCGAAATGTCGCGCAGCGGGTCCGAAGCGGCAAAAGGCGCCGGCGAAGTGGCGCAGAACATCCAAGGCGTGGCGGAGGCAGCGCAGAGCACGTCCCACGGCGCAACTGATTCGCAGAAGGCCGCAAAGAGCCTGGCGGAGATGTCGACCCACCTGCGCGGGTTGGTTGGGCGATTCAAGCTGGAGGAAGGCCGCCATAGCGCAAGGCGCAAGACGAGCAATTCGAGTGTCGAGCACGAGCCGCAGCGGGAAGCGCGCGAGGAAGAATTCGCGGTGAAGTAGCGGAATTCTGGCGGTGAAGCGTGACGGAACGAACGGGCAGTTTCAGTCTTTAACAGGGCCAGAACAAAAAGGGCAGGGGCTTCATGGGCGGAGAGAGATTTCTCGCTGCGCCTGCCTGCCGCAGGCAGGCTCGAAACCACAGCGTCTTCTTAGGAACGAGATGAGCGCGGAGCGAATTTAAACCCGCAACTTTGGAAAGCAACGCGCGGCATCTGCGCCAGGTCTTATACCGAGATGAGGTCCAGCATGCTGGACCCCTACGAAGAGCGGCACAGATTTTTCGGCAACTTCGAAGGCTGCGCTGTTAGACGGACGCGAGGACCTGCTTCAGATAATTCCAGAAGTGCTGGACGCTGGAAATTTGCACGCGTTCGTTGGGGCTGTGCGGATTCTGGATCGTCGGGCCGAAGGAAATCAGCTGCATGCCCGGGTATTTTTCGCCGATGACGCCGCATTCCAGTCCCGCATGCATGGCGATGAGTTTTGCCGGCTCGCCGAACACCTTTTCATGCACTTCCTGCATCTTCCGCACGAGATCATTGTTCGGTTCCGGCTTCCACCCGGGATAACTGCCGGCGTGTTCGGGCTCGAATCCGGCGAGCCGGGCCACCGTGGCGACCATGCGCGCGGCCGAGTCTTTACTTGTAGCGATAGCGCTGCGCTGGCTGGTGATCACCTCCACGACCTCGCCTTTGGTGTTCACGGTGGCGAGATTGGTGGAGGTCTGCACCAACCCGGGCACGTCGGGGCTCATGGCTAAGATGCCGTGGGGCAAACCGACCAGAAGCGCGGCAACACTTTTTGCATCGGCCACGTCCATGATCGTGGCGGGGCGTTCCGTGGGTTCGACGAGGATTTGCAGGCCGGGATCGAAGTTACCCAATTCGCTTTTGTAGACAGCTTCGACGGACGAGACCAGCGCTTTCATTTCTTTTTCGCGGGCCGCGTCGAGAACCACGACGGCGACCGCTTCGCGTGGAATCGCGTTATGGGCGCTGCCGCCATTCACCTGCGCCAGTTGCACCGGCAGGCGATCGAGCAACTGCTGAAGCACGCTGCCCATCACCCGCAAGGCATTACCACGGCCTTGATGGATGTCGACGCCGGAATGTCCGCCGTGCAGGCCAGTAACTTTGACGCGATAGGCGGCACCGCTGCCGGAGGGAATCAGCTTCACCTTGCGGCGCATGGTGGTGTTCACGCCGCCAGCGCAGCCGATGCAGAGCTGTCCTTCTTCTTCGGTGTCGAGATTCAGAAAATATTTGGCTTTCAGGATGCCGGGTTCGAAGAGCGAGGCGCCGGTGAGTCCGGTCTCTTCATCGATGGTAAAGGCGAACTCGAGTGGCCCGTGGGGAATGTCCTGGCTCTCCATGACCGCGAGCGCGGCCGCTACGCCCACTCCGTTATCGGAGCCGAGGGTGGTGCCATCGGCCTTGAGCCAGTCGCCATCGCGAACAACCTTGATGGGATCCTTGTCGAAATTGTGGACGGTGTTTTCATTTTTCTCGCAAACCATGTCGAGATGGCCCTGCAGCAGAGTGATCGGCGCGCCTTCGCGTCCAGGCTTCGCGGGCTTGCGAACAATTAAATTGCCGGCGGAATCTTGTTTGGCTTCGAGGCCAAGTCGCGTGGCCACGCCGCGGACGTAGTCGCGCGCGGCCGCCTCCTTGGTAGAGGCGCGAGGAATGGCGGCGATTTGGTCGAAGTGCTTCCACAACGGTTGAGGTTCCAAATTTGTAAGTGCAGGCATCATGGCAGGCTCCGTGGTACAACGCAGGCATTTTGCTGAGGAAAACTAGTCTATTGTACCTGCATTGGGGAGAATCGGCACGGGCGGAGGGCACAGCCGACGGATGCGAGTGACCCCCAGGCAGGTTCGCACGTCTATAATCGCTGGACGTACGTAGGGGTGAGACCTTGGCGGGTTCTGTGCTGGGCCATTCGCAATCACCACAGAGATAGCAGAGCTTCCGCAGAGATAACGGAGGCCCGGTTGGAGGCTGAGCATGCGTGTTTGGATTTGTGTTGTGGTGTGGTGTGTTGCGGCGGGCGTTACTGCGGGACAGAATTTCGATTTTCCGCGAGGGGCGGTTGGCGATCCGGCACAACTGGAGCAGGCGATGCCGGAGCTGGCAGCGGCGGTGCTGGGGAATTATAAGGATAGCGACCGGCTGAAGTATCTGGACCACTTGTTCCGGCTACAACTAGTGGCGGGGAAGAATGAAGAAGCTTTGGCTACGATCGCGAGTCTGCGCGAGGCGATTCAGGCGCAGAACATTATCCCTTCGCGGGCCGCATGGGTGAATGTCGAATATGAGATTTACGCACACGCCAGGATCGGCCAAGCTACCAAGAAGATCACCTTTCCGGAGGCGTACGCGGAAGAATTCCGCAAGCGCTTTGCTCAATTGGAGGAGTGGCCCGCGGCACAGGTGCTGCGGACGTACGTGTACACCGACCTCGCCGACACGCAGAGCCAGTTACAGGGCGACCTCGACAAACAAAAGGACAAAGACAGCATCGCGCTCGCGGATGCTCTGGCGTTGGTGAACGATTATCTGGCCAACAAGGTTTTCCACGAATCTATTCCGCTGAATCCGGTGCTGATCAAGGAATATGACGAACAGCGTTACATCACACAAACGAATGTGCTGGTAAAGACGCCGGATGGCGGAAGCGTGTGTGCGTTTGTGAAGAGACCTCGTGTGTCGGCAACGAACCACGTTCCCGCGCTGCTGAATTTCACGATTTACGTCGGCACAGACGATGCGATTGAAGCAGAGACGCGGCTGTCCGCGTCGAATGGTTATGCGGGAGTAGCGGGTTTCCCGCGCGGCAAGCTGTGCAGCCCGGATCAACCGGCGGCGTATCTCCACGATGGCGTCGATGCCTCCGCACTGATCGACTGGATTGCAGCGCAAAGTTGGAGCGACGGCCGCGTGGGCATGTATGGCGGCAGCTACGAGGGTTTCACGCAATGGGCGGCGGCCAAGTACATGCCGAAAGCGCTGAAAGCCATGATGCCGACGGCTGCGGCTGCGCCGGGTGTCGATGTGCCGATGGAAAACAATGTGTTCTGGAACTTCGTTTATCCCTGGCCGTTCTACACGCTGGACAAGAAACGAGATGATGACGCCACTTACGGGGATACCAAGCGCTGGCAGAAGCTGAATCACGACTGGTATGTGAGCGGGCGCGCTTATCGTGACCTGGACAAAATTGACGGCACGCCGAATCCCACGTTCGATCAGTGGATCGCGCACCCGAGTTACGACGCTTACTGGCAAGGCATGATTCCGTATCAGGATGAGTTTGCGCGGGTGAACATTCCCATTCTGCTGACCGCCGGCTATTTTTATGGCGGTCCGGGCGCAGCGGTTTATTACTTCAGCCAGGTCGACAAATATGCGCCGCGGGGCGAGCACTATTTGCTGATCGGTCCGTATCATCATATCGGGGCGCAATATGGGGTCATCGGCATTCAGGGAAACTTGTTTGAATCGTTGGCGGGGATGCAACTCGATCCGGTGGCGGAGATCGACATCACCGAATTGCGCTACCAATGGTTTAATTACATTTTTAAGGGCGCGCCGAAGCCCGCGTTGCTTGGCGGCAAGGTCAATTATGAAGTGACCGGGGCGAATACCTGGAAGCATGCGGCGTCATTTGCGGAAATGGGCGAAGGCGCGACGCGGTTTTACCTCAGCGCAGCACAAGACGGGGGCGCGCAAAAGCTGGCGGCCAATGCTTCCGAAGGCGTAGCGGCCACGCTGACGGTGGATTTGGCGGATCGCAGTGACGTGGACCGGCGCGGCGTGGGCGGCGGAGTGATCGACGATGCCGTAGACACGCACAACGCCATTCAATTTGTGAGCGACCCTTTACCGCACGCGGAGGAGATGAGTGGTTTGTTCTCCGGACATCTGGATTTCATCGCGAATAAGAAGGACTTCGATTTCGAGATTGATGTGTACGAACTGACGCCGCAGGGCAAGTATGTTCAGCTCAGCGAATACTGGACGCGGGCGAGCTATATTAATGACCACATCCAACGCAAGCTGCTGGAGGCGGGGAAGCGTGAGCAATTTGATTTGAGCAGCATTCGGCTGATGAGCCGCCAACTGCAGAAGGGCAGCCGGGTGGTGGCGATAATTAGCATCATTAAAGAGCCGGGTCGGCAGATCAATTACGGTACGGGCAAAGACGTGAGCGACGAAACCGTTCAGGATGCGGGTGAGCCGCTGGAAGTGCAGTGGTTCGCGGATAGCTCGCTGGTGTTTCCGACCGCGCGATAAGTTGCTGCACAAAGCGGCAGTGGCGTAAAGCCGCCGCTACACTCTTTGCGCGAGCGAAGCAACTGACGAGTTTTCTGTGGGTTGGGCGGCTTATGGTTTCTTAATAGAAGGCTGAGAACTTATTTGGAGGCGGCGCTCTAGCCTTGTGTGGAGCAGTGCGATCCGCCAACGCGGGCCATGGGGAGGAACAACAATGGCATGCGGTCCCAAGGGTAGTGAAGAGCCTTCGTTACGATGTGCCGTTTGTGGTAGAGACACGGAGTTATTCGAACTTCCGGGAAGGAAAGAAAAATATTGTCTGGAGTGCAGCGCCGACGTGGCCACTTCGATTTTGCTGACCACGGAAATTGATGCCGCGAACGAGTGCGGCGAGGAGACCGCGGGGTTAGTGGCGGAATTTGTGCAACTGGGCCGGCGGATGCTGGAGCGGGCGCAATTGAGTTAGAATTCGTCCTCATTAAATAGAATCAGCGAGACCAAACCATTTCGTTAGAGGCCAATTTTATTGACCTCCATGTCGAAGCTAAAGCTCCGACACCGGTGCCAAGGTCCGTTTTCCGCAGCCATGGAAGCCTGTGCTACAGGGCGGAGCGTTTCCACAAAATTGACTCTAGGCTGACGCAGGCAGCGGGCCGGGCGTCCTTGTAAGGCTGCAGGGGGCATGCTAAGGTTCACTATTCTTTAACAATTCTAACCCCGCCGTTTTTGAGGAGCAGGCATGAGCACGCAGCCAATGGAGCCACCTGTCAAGAAGAAGCACCAGCCGTACGTGCCGGTGGATCGGCAGATGAAAGAGTTCACGCTGCGGGCCTTGCTGATCGGGCTGGTGATGACCGCGGTGCTCGGATCAGCGAACGCCTACTTGGGGCTGAAAGCCGGCATGACCATCGCCGCGACGTATCCTGCGGCGGTCATTGGCATGGCGCTGCTGCGGCTGATGAAGGGTTCGCTGCTGGAAGAAAACATTGCGCGAACCGTGGGTTCCATCGGGGAATCGGTGGCGGCCGGCGCAGTGTTCACCATACCGGCGTTTGTGATGGCTGGACTGTGGCCGGGCCTGACCGGTGAGGAATATTGGAAAGCGGTTGCTCTGATGATGATTGGGGGCACGCTGGGAATTTTGTTCGTGACGTTGTTGCGGCGCGTGATGGTTGAGGACGAAGAGCTGCCGTATCCGGAGTCGGTGGCAGCTTCCGAGATTCATAAAGCCGGGCAGCAAGGAGCCAAGGCGGCGAAGCTTTTATTCGCAAATATGGGATTTGGCGCGTTGATGTATCTGCTGGGCGCGATCAATGTGTTTTCTCCCAATAATACTTTCCCGATGAAGATCAGCGCGCTGGGAAAGAAGTTGCTGCTGCGCACCAGCACAAACCCAAATGTGGCGACGACCGTGACGGGCGGCGCGACGTTTTTCTCCGCACCAGATATCAGCCCCGCGTATCTAGGCGTGGGCTATATCATCGGGCCGCGGCTCGCCTCGCTGAACTTCGCGGGTGGCGTACTGGCGTGGGGTTTGCTGGTTCCACTGCTGACGTTCACCGTTGGTCCTTATATACAGGCGGCACAACCGGCGGGACAGCAACTTTCCTGGACGCTGCTGGCCGGTGCGATTTACTACTCGATTGTGCGGCCCATCGCCGTAGGTGGAATGCTTGTCGGCGCCACGTATACGCTGTTTCGAATGCGGAAGCAATTGGGCGTTGGCATGGCGCGTGCACTCTCCGATTTGAAAAAATCTGCCGCGGCGCATGCGACCACCGATCGCACGGATCGTGACCTGCCCTCGAAGGCGGTACTCGGCGGAATTGCCGTAGTGTTCGTGGCCATGATTTTTCTCTATCACTATTTTATCAGCAGCGCTGGGACATTCTCAGCTTCGAAGGTGCTGGTCGGCGCTCTGGTCGCGGCCGGAGTTATGGTTGTGATCGGGTTCTTTTTTGCAGCCGTTTCTGGAAATCTTATCGGCATGATCGGTTCCTCGAACAATCCGGTTTCCGGTTTGACCCTCTGCACCTTGGTGATTGCCGCGTTGTTGATGGTGGCTTTGGGTGTTTCCGGCACGGGAGGAGTTGCGGCGGTGCTCGGCGTGGCGGCAGTGATTTGCGTTTCTTCTGCCGTTGCAGGCGAGATGCTGCAGGATTTGAAGGTCGGGCACATCCTGGGTGGCACGCCATCGAAGATGCAAATCGGTGATTTGCTCGGGATCGTGATAGCTTCGTTGGTGCTGTTTTTCCCGCTGGCTGTATTGGATCGCGTATATCACTTTGGAAGTCCAGCTCTTCCTGCTCCCCAAGCAGGACTCATGGCTATGCTCTCTAAAGGTATCGTTGGCGGCGACATGGCCTGGCCGCTGATTATTGTCGGAATGCTGTTTGGAATCGTAGGAATTCTGGTGCAAGTAAAGAGCGTGATGCTGTTCTCGATCGGGATGTATCTGCCGTTGGGCACCACGGCCGCGATGTTCGTCGGCGGAGTAATTCGTTGGCTGACCGATCGGATGCGCGACAAGCGAAACCTCAATGAGGCGCAGAAAGCGCGTGTGGACAACGCTGGAGTCTTGACCGCGTCGGGACTCATCGCGGGAGAGGCCCTCTGTGGTCTTGTGGTGGCCGCGATCATCGCTCATCGGCTTGCACGGGACCCTCACGCGGACACCACTCTCTACCATCTGGCGATTGGCGGCTCGCCGATCATGGCTGTGATTGCGCTCGGAGTGCTTGTCGCTGGCATGGTTTTGGTGCCACTGGCTAACGCGGGTAGCCCCGACGAGCCCGCGCCACCAACCGCGATCATGTAAGCTGCGCGTGAATAGATAACGTTCGCGAAGATGCGTCTTTCGGGCAAGATTGCGCAACGATAAAAGTGCGTACTCTTGACAAAGCAGGTAAACGCCCGTAAGTTCAAATCCATAAACCTATTCAGGTTGCCAACAGCGACGATTGCCGCGCCGCCCAGTCGGAGAATCGCTCAAGCAGGTGCCTGGCTTCGACCGGAACCCGTGCGGAATGCAGTTCCGTAGCAAGGGGGAGCCAACGTGTTCTTTCGACGTGTCCTGCTGCTGTTCGTTCTTATCCTTTGTGGTTTATGGTATTTCCCCGCGCGAGAAATGCATGCCGGTGACGATTGGCTACCGGTAAATCCCGACGAACTGAAGATGACCAGCGAGCCGAAAGCACCGGGCGCGCCAGCCATTTATTTGTACCGGCAGGTGGACCGCAAAGAAACGGGACGCGGAAACCACACAGAGTCGAATTATGTGCGGGTCAAGATTCTGACGGAAGAAGGGCGGAAGTACGGGAATATCGAGATCCCCTATTTCCGGTCGGTGGGAGCGATCAGTGGGATTCGCGCACGGACGATTCATCCGGACGGCAGCATTGTGGAATTCAACGGCAAAGTCTTTGACAACACCATTGTGAAATCGAGGACTGTGAAATATCTGGCGAAAACTTTTACGATGCCCGATGTCCAGGTGGGCAGCGTTATCGAGTACCGTTTCATGTACGACCTGGAAGACTACTATTTATTTCGGTCGAATTGGGTGGTGAGCTCCGACCTGTTCACGAAGAGAGCTGTTTTCTCGCTGAAACCTTATGAAAAGTATGACTTGCAATGGAGCATGCCTGCGGGCCTTCCGGCGGGCACAGCGCCGCCAAAGAAAGAGGCTGATGGCTTTATCCGCATGACGGTCCTAGACGTTCCTGCGTTTGAAACCGAGGATTACATGCCGCCGGAACACGAACTGAAATACCGGGTCGATTTCGTGTACAGCGAAGATGGTTTTGAGAGCGACCCGGAGCGGTTCTGGAAGAAATACGGAAAGAGATGGTATGACAGCACCGAAAGGTTCGTGGATAAACGCAAGGAGATGGAGCAGGCGGTAGGCCAGATTGTTTCTCCGTCGGACCCTGCGGAAACAAAACTGCGCAAGATCTATGTGCGCTGTCAGCAAGTGAAAAATCTGAATTACGAGAAAAAGGAAGAGCGGGCCAGCTACGACAAGCTTCACAACAACAACGTGGCGGACGTTTGGAAAAATCAAGTGGCGAATGGCCAGGACATTAACCTCTTATTCCTTGCGTTAACGCGGGCCGCCGGGTTTGAAGCGTATTACGTGAGGCTATCGGGCCGCAGTGAATATTTCTTCAACCCAAAGCGCATGAATGCCACCGAATTGGATGCCGATGCGGTGTTGGTGATTGCGGATGGCAAAGCGCTGTTCCTGGATCCTGCCAGTAAGTTTGCGCCTTACGGACTTTTGCCCTGGTATGAAACCGGTGTTGCCGGGTTGCGTATCGACAAGCAGGACGGCACGTGGATTAAAACGGAAGTGCCGCCCAGCGTAAATACCAAGGTCATCCGTCAGGCCGATTTGAAGTTGGATGAGGATGGCGGGTTAGAAGGCACTGTCACGGTCACTTATACCGGGTTGGAGGCGCTTCGGTTTCGGCTGAATGAGCGGCTAAATGACGACACGCAGAGAAAGCAGAATCTGGAAGAAGAGCTGAAGTACGTGATTCCAGTGACGGCGGAAGTGACGCTCCTGCAGCAACCAGATTGGAACAGCTCGGATGATAAATTGGTGGCGAAGTTCGAAGTGAAAATTCCCGGCTGGGCGAGTCCCGCGGGCAAACGCGAACTGATTCCGCTGGGGTTGTTTTCTGGCGCTCAGAAGCATACCTTCGAACATACGCAACGCACCTACCCCATCTATTTTGCGTTCTTCTTTCAGACCGAGGACGAAACAAATATCGCGCTGCCACCGGGATGGAAGGTTGATAGCCTGCCTAAAGAGACGCACGTTGATGCGAAAGCGGCGGAGTATCGCATTCAAGTGGAAAACAAAGGGAATTCGTTGCAAGTAACCCGCATACTGCGGAGCGATATCCTGCTCTTGCAAGCATCGTATTACCCGACACTGCACAACTTTTATCAGCAGATCCGTTCGGGCGACGGAGCGCAAGCGGTGCTTCTGCCAGGAGCGAGCAGTGCGGCCAACTGAGCGAGCGCTGAGAAGTCGGCGATTTCTAGCCGGCACGCTTTTCCTGGCTGCCAGTTTCACGACCTGGAGCGGTCTCCCTGCAAAGGCGTCTTCAGACGCGCCGCAATGGATGCACGTACTGACGGGCGTGAGTCTGCCTGCCCACGACGAAAAAACTGACGCCATTCTGCTGTATTCGGAAGAAATCGTGACGGTGCAAGGAAACGGCAAAATCCATCGCGTGACACGAAATGCGTATCGCATCTTGCGACCCGGCGGCGTGGGCTATGGCACGGTCGTGGGCATTTCCAATTCTCAAGTGAAGCTGCTGAGCATGCACGGTTGGTGCATTCCCGCCAGCGGCAAGGACATCGAAGTAAAGGATAAAGACGCGGTGGAGAGTTCGGCACCTGCAGTGGCGCATGGCGAACTAGTCAGCGAGGTGCGTGCCAAAGTCCTCAAGATTCCAGAGAGCGAGCCGGGCAACATCGTGGGATCGGAAGTGGAACAGGAAGAATCGCTGTTCGTTATGCAGGATGGGTGGGACTTTCAGGAGCGGGTGCCGGTGCGGGAAGCGCGCTACACGCTACAACTCCCGGCGGGATGGGAGTACAAGGCGAAGTGGGTACACGCCCCGGAAATCAAGCCTGCCGCGACCGGCACTAACCAGTGGCAATGGGTGGTCAGCGATGTAACGGAGATTCGCCACGAGACCGACATGCCGCCGTGGCGCGGGGTCGCCGGCCAGATGATCGTTTCGCTGATACCTCCGGATGGAGCCCGAAAAGGATTTGTTACGTGGCCCGAGATGGGGAAATGGACGGCCACTCTTGCACAGGGGAAGAGGAATGCTTCGCCGGAAGTGAAACAAAAGGTCGCAGAGCTGACTGCGGATAAGAAAACGACGGTAACAAAAATGATAGCTATTGCGGAGTACGTGCAGAGCAATATCCGTTATGTGGCCATTGAATTAGGGATTGGCGGTTGGCAGCCACATGGAGCGAAGGACATTTACGGCAATCAATATGGAGACTGCAAAGACAAAGCCACCTTGATGAGCAGCATGCTCAAGGAGATTGGTGTCGATTCCGATTATCTTGTCGTGAATACACACCGGGGTGCCGTCAACCCGGAGGTACCGATACACGGATTGTTTAACCATGCGATTCTGGCGATTCATCTACCAGACGACGTAAATGACGCGGCGCTGGAAGCCATATACAGTGACAAATCGGCGGGCCGACTCCTGATTTTCGATCCTACCGACGACCTGACGCCATTTGGGCATCTGCGTGGCGCATTGCAGGGCAGTTATGGGTTATTGGTCACCGCGGACAGTGGAGAGTTGATCGAACTGCCGATTTTTTCGCCCCAGGACAGCGGGATTCGTCGCGGCGGTAAGTTCATATTGACTGCTACGGGAACGCTCAGCGGCGAAGTCGTCGAACTGCGCTACGGAGATTTCGCCAATTTTGAGCGGAATACTTATCGCTACATGACCAGGAAAGAAGACCAAGTCAAGCCGATCGAGACCATGCTTTCCCGTTCCGTCGGAACTTATCAAATCGCGAAGGCCTCGATCGGGAATCTCGACCTCCGCGATGCGCCGTTTCAGCTGAGTTATACCTTCGTGGCTCCCGACTATGCGAAGACAGCCGGTGAGTTACTACTGGTGCGTCCACGGGTGCTGGGTGAAAAGAGCAGCGACCTGTTGGAAAAGAAGGAAGCTCGCAAATATCCGGTGGAATTTGAAGGGCCGCGCCGCGATGTGGACCGCATCGAAATTTCTTTGCCGGTCGGCTACCAAGTGGACGAGTTGCCTCCTGCCGCCGATGTAGACTATGCGTTCGGGAGTTATCACAGCAAAACCGAATTACATAGCAATGCCCTGGTGTACACCAGAACTTTTGAAATTAAGAATGTGAGTGTGCCACTGGAGCAGATGGACGAATTGAAGAAGTTCTACCGCATCATCGCGAGCGACGAGCGCGGAACTGCGGTGCTCAAGCCGGCTGCTCACTAATCGCAACAACCCTGCAGAATACCGTTCATAGAACGAAAAGGCGCGCGGCATCGCCGCCGGTGTGCTTCTAGCGGCAATCGCACATGCGCCCTTGGGAAACACTTCGTGCTTAGTGGGCCTTCATCCACTCGATAGACTGCTCTAATTCATGCTGGGCTTGACGGAGCGCCACGGCAGTCGTGGGTCAGTACGGGTCGAGAGAATTAACTGTCCTTGTGTGCAGGCGTTTCGCTCAACGCGGGCAGACGAAAGTAAGCGCAGAGGGTGGGCGCAGAGTGCTCCAGCGATGGCGTAGAGCGTTTGGGGCGGCATCGAGCATGGCCTGGAGCAGGGCCTGAGCCTGATCGAGCGGAAGCGTCAGACGGAACTGGTCCGCGCGGCGGGAGTAGGAGTATTTCTCGTAGCGCGGAGCAGCATTTCCGGCAAAAGCGGTCAAAATACGCCATGGAGAGGTTTTGCCGAATAGCTTTTTCCCGGAGGCTTCCTCGCGGGCAATCTCGGCGGTGTGCCGCTGCGTTCCGCCACCGCTCTCCCAAAGAATTGTGGTGATGACAGCGGGGTCGAACAGGCGAGAGGCATCGTCGTCGGGGAACGCCTGGATCAAGTGTTGCACTTCTGCGAGATCGGCCAAGACTGGATCCCACCAATAGTGATAGCCGTTATAAATGACCGCGCCGGTGCGAAAGATCTGCTGCACACGCTCGGGGTCTTTGCCCACCACGCTGACCACCATGTCGGTCAGTTCGTTCAGGCGGAACGTTTGATTCACGACCGGCCGCATGCTGACGTAGCCGGCATCTTCCTCGGCATAGCGGACGGGGATTTGTTGAGGCAGAGACATGTCAACGGCTCGCGTCCTTAGTTTGGCCAATCAGGCGGATCGGTGCTACACGAAAAAGTCTGTAAGGAGAAATACGTAGCCTAATCAAATCGAACGTCGTGGATCCTAGGAAAGTTTGCTGAGCCGCTCGCGCACGCGGTCGCTCAGAGCCTTGCCGTCAACAGCTTTCCCGGTTAGCGTTTCTTTCGCAGCCTTCACTACCGCACCCATTTGCTTCATCGAAGTGGCACCGGCATCCGCGATGGCTTTGTCGATGGCCGCATCCATTTCCGCTTCCGATGCGCCGGCGGGAAGATACGATTCCAGAATTTTGAGTTCGTTGGTCTCTTTGTCTACTAAATCCTGACGCCCGCCTTTTGCGAATTGATCGATGGACTCTTTGCGCTGTTTGGCCAGCGTTTGCAGCAACTGAATGGACTCGGCGGGATCCAGCGGGCGCATTTTTTCGACTTCTTTCAGCTGCAACGCCGATTTCACCATGCGCAACACGCTCAGGCGCAGTTCGTCCTTCGCCTTCATCGCACCGACGATATCCTTCTGGATCTGCTCAGACAAAGTCATGTAGGAACTCCCCTTGAGAAAACTATAGCAGATGTCGCGGCCGCCACATTGACACATACGCGCGCGGCACAGTAGTTTGGAATGTTTCAAGAAACTGGGAAGAGACCGCAGGAACACGTGGCTTTTACCCGGAAAAGAGGAAAGATGAAAGTCATCGTAGCGGACAAGATCAGCGACCGCGGCGTGCAACTGCTGAAAGAAACCGGCTGGAACATTGTGCAGACCACCAAGGAAACACTGGCTGGAGAATTGCCGGATGCCGAAGCGTTAATCGTGCGCAGTGCAACAAAAGTGACGCCGGAATTGCTGGACAAGGCGCCGAAGCTCCGGGTGGTTGGTCGCGCCGGCGTGGGCGTCGATAACATCGATCTGGACGAAGCCACGAAGCGGGGCGTTTTGGTGATGAGTACGCCGGGTGGCAGTTCGGTCAGCGTGGCCGAGCATACCCTTGCGTTATTGCTGGCGTTAGTGCGGCAAGTGCCCAAGTTTGACGCTTCGATGCGGGAAGGGAAGTGGGAGAAATCGTCGTCGGGTGCGGAAGTGCGCGGCAAAACGCTGGGCCTGGTTGGCTTGGGACGCATTGGGAGTGAAGTAGCCATTCGTGCCGATGCGTTCGACATGCGCGTGGTGGCCTTCGATCCGTATATCAGCGAAGCCGCTGCTCAGGAATTGAATGTGGAATGCGTTTCCATGGACAAGTTGCTCGCCGAGAGCGACGTCATTTCGTTGCACACTGCCGTAACCCCGCAGACCAAAAACATGATTAACTCGGAATCCATCGCCAAGATGAAGAAAGGCGTACGCATCCTGAATGCGGCGCGCGGCGAGTTGATCAATGAGGCCGATTTAGCGGCGGCGCTGAAGAGCGGTCATGTAGCGGGCGCGGGTTTGGATGTGTTCGCGGAAGAGCCACCGAAGAATTCGCCGCTGATCGGATTGCCAAATGTGATCTGCACGCCGCACGTCGCGGGGTCGACTGCGGAGGCGCAGGAGGAGTTGGGCAATCAGGTTGCGGTGCAAGTCCGCGATTATTTGGTAGAAGGCGTGATCCGCAACGCTGTGAATTTGCCGGCGTTGTCGCCGGAGCAGTATCGCCGCGTGCGTCCGTACCTAGCGCTTGCGGAACAATTGGGCTCGCTGGTTTCGCAGGCGGCGGCCACGCGGCCCGCGCGGGTGAAGATTCGCTACGCGGGTGAGCTGACGGAGGTCGGCACACATTTGTTACGCAGCGCGGTTTTGGCGGGTTTGCTGAACGCGGTGCTTGCCGGAAAAGTGAACGTGGTGAATGCTCCCGCGGTTGCGGCGGCTCGGGGGTTGACCGTCGAGGAAGAAACGCGCCGGCGCGAACACGGCTTCCCGCACACGCTCGAAGTGGCCGCATTGCCCAACAAGGCCGGGGCTCCAGGCTTTAGCGCGGAAGGCACCGTGCTGCACGATGGTACGCCGCGCGTCATTAATATTGACGGCATCGCGCTGGAAGCGCAGCTCGACGGCACCATGTTGTACCTGCGCAACGCCGATAAACCCGGTGTGATCGGCCACGTCGGCACAACGTTGGGAAAGCACGGTGTGAATATTGCCACGTTCGCGCTTGGGCGGCGCGAAGCCACTGTGGGCGCCGAGGCGGTGTCGCTAGTGCGCGTCGATGGAAAAGTGACCGAAGAAATCCTGGGGCCAATTTGCGAGCACCCGGCCATCACCGAAGCGAAGCTGATCCGCCTCGGATAATTATTGACGTGGCGAGCGACGGCCAGTTGCGGTTCATGTGGGATAAGGATTGGTCATTTGCTGGTCGGAATGAGCAATGCGCTTGGCTGGGTACCGAAGGGCTGTAGGTGCTCCGCACCGCATGAGCGCCTGCGAGGTGCGGTTTTACTGCGAGGGAAAATTGGCAAAATCGTGCGGGTAGCACAGGTGCAACAGCTGTGCTAACCTAATTCCTACGCCAGAAACGCAGGTTTCCGGCGCGCGTCGGGGCGTGGCTCAGCCTGGCTAGAGCGCCTGGTTCGGGACCAGGAGGTCGGTGGTTCAAATCCACTCGCCCCGACCACTTCAAAACCCTTTGCCCTCAGTAGTTTCACGCAAACTTCCTTTTTTCGAATTGGACGACGTTTTGTGTAACAAGTGTAACAACTGAGAAGCCCAACCCCGCACGTTTACACCACTCGCCGCGATACGCCATGTCTTCCCGCAATTGCTTGGCGTACCTGTCCGTCAAGTTTTGTGCGTGACCGAGCCACAGACCGATGAGGTCTTCTGGGACTTGGGCCTTGCGCAGAACTGCAGCACGGTAGCGCCGGAAAGCGTGAAAGCCAACCGGCTTACCAGTTGCGTGCAAGACTCGTAAAACGTTGCGCTGTTGCAGCGGCTTCCCGTTCGCCGTCGCGAAGAGATAGCCATGTTTGTTAGTGATGAATTCGCGAACCATCCAGGCCAGTGGTTGAGGGAGGTCTATAACACGAATTGCGCTCGATGTTTTGGGAGCCTGCTCCTGTCCACCCCACACGCTGCGGTCAACGTGGAGGACGCGACAATCGGGTCCAAAGTCGGTGGTCTTTAGGCCGAGTGCTTCGCCGATCCGTAGGCCAGTTCCGGCTAACAAAGCAAGGAGGACACGGTAACGGTCTTTGACGCTCGTGAGAATTTCCTCAAGCTCCGTCTGCGTTAAGGTTGGTCTGCGTTGCTTTGTCTTATCAACGATTGGTATTCCGGCGAAATCGTTGTTCCACACCCGAGGATGAATTTGATCGCCGTTCTCGTTTACGGCTGACGCGACAACCAGCTTCATGACTTG
>DATJOO010000087.1:0-110926 GCA_035506955.1 Verrucomicrobiia bacterium | reverse complement strand
ATCAATTCGACATAATCTCGCCGGAGAATCAACCGGCGAATAGGCGGATCATCACCCGCTTATAGCAAAACATCCCGCTTGGATGGCAGCAAAAAGAATTTGAGGTAGTGTCTCAGCTTGGATTTGAGACGCCGAAATAGCCTCCCTTAATTATGGCATACTGAGCGCATGGCGAAACGACCACGCGACCCGAACCAGTTAGCCAAGCTGATCGTGGATCTTGCGACAGGTGAAACAGAGGATTCTGTTAGCGAATCCAAACGGAAAAAGAAACCCAAGGGTCGGGCTGGTGGCATTAAGGGTGGAAAAGCTAGAGCCCGAACACTTACACCGCAAGAGCGCGAAGACATAGCTAGATTGGCTGCGCGAGCTCGCTGGAAAAAGACAGACTAAGCCACATCCTTTCGCCGGTTCTGCATTCTTTCAATTTCTTCCCGTTCCGCAATGTCATTCTCAAAGTTCAATCCTAGATCATATTGCTGGCGCTTCTCCTCCACCATGCCATTGAAAACATCTACATCTGTTTTCAGTTGAAACAGATCATCAACAACCATGTTGCGTCTCTGGCCATATGATTTGTGCATATGGGTAACTGGCGCGAATCCCAGTGTGCCCCAAAATGTATACTGAACTCCGCTTTTTGTTACCCGAACTGCATGGTTAACACGGTATCTGCGGCCTTGGGGGTCAGTCCGAGTTTCAGCCCTGACTGCGTTCGCCATTTGTTCCGCGCCTAGGTCGTAAGGATCGACTTCCGGCAGTTCTAATAAGCCATCGGCAACAGCCCATTCAAAAGCCTGACGCATAGTTGTCGGCTTGTGGTCATACCTAGCATCATATTTGTGCCAAGCTTTTTGCATCCGCTCAGTCCTACTGGCCGTTGCTAACCTCCCTTCACAAAGAAACTGGAACCGTCTGCCCCCACCCATCGGCGAGGGCTACTGGCAAGATGTGATGGCGAACCTTCACCAAGTATCGGCTTAAGTAGTCGTATCGGTTTAGTTTTCTCCTAATCTGGCCGATCACAATTCCTGGGTGTCTGTGCAATGTGCGCGAGAACGCCACTACATCTCGCTCATAGTAATAAGGTTGCTTCCGTCTTAGCCAGTCATCTACACGTTGCGATGGCGCACAGAAGTTAGAGGCTGCATCATTAGCAATTCTTTCCTCTTCCGAAATAGAGACCGCTGATGCATCTAGGTCAATATCGACCATCTCTTGTTGTTTTCCATGTTGATTCAGAACGTGCTCGCATTCATGGCGCAGAACGAACCAAAAATTGTCGATCCTGTCATGCTGCAAGGACATTCCGATCACCGGAACGTCGTCCAGCCAAAAACAAACTCCGTCTATTTTGGCGTTCGGCAGTTTTTCGACAAAAATTAGTTTGATTCCGCATTCCGAAAGAATGCCGGGGACTTGTCGGACTTCATCCGGCGCATAGAGTAACGATGGAAAATCATTGGCTATCGCAGCACGCAGAGCCTTCTCGGAATACTTTGGGACACTAATCGACTTCGCGATCTGACGTACTCGATACAGCCATGCAGTTTGCGCGGGTGAAACTTCTCCGCGCGCTTTCTTTGCTGCATATGCAAAGTTCTCATCCTCGAAAAACCGTGACAGTTGCATCTGAAGCATGTTTGTGTCGGTTTGCTCAATCCAACCGCGCTTTATCATCTCCCGTATAGGGAAAATGCTTTGTAGGTCTCGCCTTATGCTTACGCTTGCGTCTGGCTTACGAGCTAGAGCTAAATCGTATGCCTGCTGGAGATTTGCAAAAAACTCGGCGGGAACATCAAAAGCCTCGCCTAGTGCCTTCGCCATCTCCGGACTAATTCCCCTCTTCCCGTTCAGAATCGGATTAATAGCTTGTTCCGAAACACCCAAGATGAAAGCCAAATCACGCTGAGACCAGCCGCGCTCTTCCACCTCTTCCTTGATGTACTGGCCGGGATGCCTTACCCAACTTTGTGTCATAGCAGCCATTGTCATCTCCTAGTGGTAATCCTCGACTGACAGCACCCTGATTTGGTTTGGGTTGCATTCCGTATTGATCGTGAAAACAACTCGCCACTGCTTGTTCAGCCGAATTGACCTCCTCTCGTCTTTGAATCCTTCGAGTTTTTCGTAATGCAAACTTTTCCAGTTCCGTAAAGTTCGCTCGTCCGGCGCTGCTCGCATGACCACGAACTTGTCGCGAAACGAATTGATCACCGCAATCGGCAACTTTGTTTGGGCCGCGTCGTCGGTTTCTATCAGGGCTAGTTTCGGGTCGGCGAATTCGACCTTCATTGAGCATGTCCGTTACACCGAAAATCATCCTAAGTTACTGATATCCTGTTGTCAAGACCTAATTAGCGCAAGTAGTTAAACTGAACTATATGCTTGACACATTAAGTCAAAGTTCAGTATCTTGATCCCATGAATCGCCTGCCACTTGAGAAGCGCACGCAAATATTGAGGCTTTTAGTCGTAGGAAATAGCGTTCGGGCTACGAGTCGCCTCGCCGATTTTTCCATTAATACCGTCACAAAATTGCTGGTTGATCTTGGCTCCGGCTGCGCCGAGTATCATCATCAAAAGGTGCGTAACGTGCGGGTGTGCCGTCTGCAATGCGATGAAATATGGGCGTTCGTAGGCGCTAAGCAAAAGCATGTGACGCCGGAGCGTAGGGCGCAAGGTTGGGGTGATACATGGACGTGGGTAGCACTAGACGCAGATAGCAAGCTGGTCGTCGGTTACTTAGTCGGGGGTCGTGACGGCTGGTGGGCCAGAGAGTTTATGAATGATTGCGCCGCTCGCGTAAAAAGTCCACTACAACTAACAACCGATGGCCATAGAGCCTATCTCGACGCGGTAGAAGAGGCTCTCGGCATGGACGTGGACTACGCACAACTGCAAAAGATTTATGGCGTATCAGAAGAGCCGGATACGCGCTACTCCCCAGCGGTTTGCATGGGTTGCGATATGAAGGTAGTCAGTGACGACCCCGACCCAAAACACGTCAGCACATCTTTTGTGGAGCGCCAGAACCTAACAATGCGAATGGGGATACGGCGATTCACTCGTCTAACCAATGCATTCAGCAAAAAGGTTGAAAACCACGCCGCGATGGTGGCGATTCATTTCCTTTATTACAATTTTGGCCGAATACACAAGACTCTCAGGGTTACCCCAGCGATGGCCGCTGGCCTAGCCGATCACGTTTGGAGTCTTGAGGAAATCGTTCAACTGGCAAACTGAGACACTACCGAATCTGAGAAGCGAATCTTTCGACGTCCGCCAACCTGGGATAACTCCTGGCAAGACTTGCCGCGAATTGGAAACATAACTCACTCGTTGGCGATAAGCCCCAGTACGGATACCTACTTTTTCGCGAAGCGCGGTGCATTCGACAGGTCGATGCAACACCATGTCATGTAAATCAGAGGTGCAAAGGTGGTGTTGCTATGCGAAACTCGGCGACGAAACCCGGGGACAGACGGGACCACTCGATTTTTCGAAAAAGACACTGCGGACCCTTTACTCACAATCTCCTTGACTTCTCTGATTATTATATGGTAAAACTATTCTGTCGTGAATAGCCGCTAGCCGGCTAGGGCCTTTGTGCCCGCTGTTCTTTGAAAATGGAAACGTCCGCGAATGGCAAAAGCGCCTTTGCTCCCGCGAAACCCGGTTGCACCTAACTAGCTTCAGAGTCAACGGTTAGCTTTAGCGCTCCGCTAACCACCTTCTAAGTCAACACTTACAAAAAAAACGGGGAGGGGGGCCGGGCAATGTAGGATGAAAGGCTTCGGGAAAATCCGGAAAAATTTTCCCGTTAACTCCTTTCCTTGTCACTCTTACGGGAAAATAGGGGGAGGGGGAGGTACCAACCAGTAACGACTCCCAGTTCCGAATTGGTTCTCCCGCGCATCACTGCGGCCGCTAGCTCAACCCCACGCGCCGCAGCAAATCCGCAAAACGCGGATCACTCCGGATCCCGTCGAAATACCGATGCGTCTAGAGAAACTGCAATTCTCGATTGTTCCTTGCACGCACGTGCCCCAGGTTCGATTTTTGAATCTGGGTGTTAAAACAAGGCCCTCGCCATCCTCTTGCCTTTCCCGCTTGCTCTGGCTTATATTTTTGCCACGCATAAACTTCCGCCCTGCCTTGATCTGAAACCGCTTCTCCGTCTGCGTGTTTCTGCAGCTCTTCCGGCATGTTGCCGCGTACGCTTTGCCATTTCACGGATTCTGCAACCGCTTTTACGAGAGGAGTTTTCTCATGTTCAGTCTTATTTGGACCTTGATCATTGGCTTGGTGGTTGGCGCCATCGCCAAACTGTTGATGCCCGGTAAAGATCCTGGCGGTTGGATTATCACCATGCTTCTCGGCGTAGCCGGTTCTTTCGTTGCCAGTTATCTGGGCCGCTTGGTCGGCTGGTATCGTGAAGGGCAATCCGCCGGGTTCATCATGTCGATCCTCGGTGCCGTGTTGCTCCTTTTCGTGTACCGTTTGATCGTCGGTAAGAAAACCGCTTGAAACCCACTCGCCGGCACGGAGAAGGTCCATTGAAATTGTTCTCGATTTTGTTGCTCGGTGTCAGTCTGTTCTTCCTGACCTCGTGCGCTTCGCATCGATCAGATACGACTATACCCAAGGCCGCTCGGAAGCCGCTTTCCCTCCCCGGTTCGGAGTGGCGACTCGTGGATCTTGCAGGAACTCCTATCGTGCCTGACTCGAAACCGACGCTCGCTTTCCCCGACGTGGGCCGCGTGGCCGGCAACGGCTCGTGCAATCGCTTCACCGGCAATGTGAGCGTCGAGGGCGACATAATCAAAGTGGGTGCGCTGGCGTCGACGCGCATGGCTTGCATGGACAACAACATCAGCCAGCAGGAAGACGCGTATCTGAAAGCGCTGCAAGCGGCGACGCATTTCTCGTATCAGTATCCGTATTTGTTGATCTATACCGAAGGCTTTGAACAGCCACTGCGTTTTACCCGAGTCGGGGCGGAACACCCGAAATAATCATTTCGTTCGCGCTAGAATATGTTTGATTAGATTCACCGGAGAGTTTCCATGCGTTCACGCGGTCTGGTTTTTTCGTTTTTCCTGTGCCTGTCTTTACTTCTGCTCGCTTTGCCGCTCACAAATGCCCAGAACCCTGGCGATCCCTGGACGAGTGCACAAACGGTGCAACCGCCGGATTTTGCGAAGGAACTCGCCGCCAGCAAATCCAAACTCACGGTCTTGTTTGTAGGGTTCCAGCGCCTTTACAGCGCAGGTCACATCAAGGGTGCACAATACCACGGTTCCGGAGGCCGCCCCGAAGGCTTGGCGGAAATCAAGAAATGGGCCGAGCCTCTGCCGCGCTCCACCAATCTCGTCCTCTACTGTGGCTGCTGTCCGCTGGATCATTGCCCAAACCTTCGCCCGGCGTTCACCACCCTTCAAGAGATGGGCTTTACCAAACTGCGCGTTTTGATCCTTCCCACTAGTTTCGCGGTCGATTGGGCTGGCAGGGGTTTGCCTTACGAAAAAGGCGAATAGCCCGCGTGCCGCACAAACGAGACAGCGGCCGAGGCGGGTTTACGGACACTTGCTTCAAAGTCAACAACACTTGGCGGTGCGCGGCCAACCAATCCCTCCGATTCCATACTGACGTTTTGGTGTAGGGTTGGTCGTCGATCCAACTGGGAATCCGTTTGTTGTGTTATTGGACGAACAGGGCAGCCGACCCGCTCACTTGGCAGAGCGTCTGGTACCAACGGAACTGGCACTCGTCGGCAAGCTTCTTCTCGTCGGAAAAGCTCGCGTATCGCGCATCGTCCAACCCCCTCGCAGCGCGCGCCAACGTCACCGTGACCATTATTTCGTAGCTACGGGCGCCACGATCCACACATACTCCAGCACTTCTTGCCCGGTGTTCGTCACATTGTGCCGCGTCGCAGGCGGAATATACGCAATCATACTGGCGTGCAGCGGCACGTCCGCGTGGCCCTCGATATTCGCAGCCCCGCTCCCCCGCAAGATCGTCAGTGCCTCTTCATTCTGGCCCGTGGAGTGCCAGCCCACGCTCTCGCCTGGTTTCAGGCGCACTGAACCTCCGCGCATCCCACTGGTCTGCGGAGCGCCCTTTAGCAACGGGCAATCCCCCCCTGGGCAATCAATCAGAAACGTGAGCGGCTCGTGCTTTGCTGCGTGTTCCTGCGCCAACAGCGCAAAACCCAACAGCAACATCGCAGACAACACCGTCATCAAATTCCTCTCCATGTGCTCTCCGCTGTCACATCCCACTCATCCTAATCGTATTCTCTTCCGCTCCGCAAAACTCCGCGCTAGACTTGCGTCCTCTCGCCTTACGACGGAATTGCACTATGAATATCGAACAGCTGCGCCAGATTTGCATCGCTTTTCCAGGCGCCACCGAGCAGATTCAATGGGCGGATGATTTGGTCTTCAAAGTGGGTGGCAAAATGTTTGCCGTGGCTCCTCTGGAGCCCGCGCGCGTCTGGCTCACCATCAAAGCTGATCCCGAAGCGTTTGTCGAACTTACCGAGCGCCCGGGCATAATCCCAGCACCTTATTTGGCGCGTGCCAAATGGATTGCCATTGAATCCCCAGAAGCGCTTTCGCAGGCAGAAGTGCTAGACCTTCTTCGCAAGTCCTACGAACTGGTTACGGCCAAACTCCCTGCAGGAAAACGTCAATCCTTGGCCTCTCTGCGAAAAACAAAGAAACGCAAACTCGCCACGAAGAAAGTGGCCAAACGCAAAAAGCGGAAGTGAAGGTCGATCCGGAAGAAAATCGCAGCGGTAGGCTAGCCCTTGGTTCCAGTGGCGCCATTCACCCGGCGCAGTGGGCGCGCTCCTGGCAAAGGGAAGGTCATCATCCAGAAATTCATGTCGGGGTTCAGAAACTCAAGTCCCACATACAGCTTGCCGTCGCGCTCGCGCCGGACGTGTGCCACACGCACTTCCGCAGACCGGCTGGTATTCTCGTTTACAATCAGCAGCGGTTGTCCGGGCACGACCATCTCGTCCATGGCAAGCAGCGCCCCTTGTTTATTGATCGAGCGTGTCGTCGCCCGCACGCAGAACTTCTCCCCCTCGTCATTTTGTCCATGCACAATAATCGGCAGGGCCAACGGCACGCGTACCGTACGGCGGCGCTCCCTATACCGAAAATGTAAAACGCCCATGGGGACCTTCTCCTCAGCTTATCCGGGTCCGCCGTGCTTACCGCTGCGCATGTCAGGCACGGGGCAAGTACCTGAAGTCTGAAACAACGCTCATGCGACCAGCTTGACGAACCATTTTGGCCGGGAGCTCTGCTCCCGACAATAGCTGAGCCGTACTAATCTACAGCCTTACGGAACGGTACGCTAGTACTTCGCGCGAAAAAGTGCGCTTCGGCGCCTCAGAGTGTTAACCGCCCGTTACTTTGCGAGGTCAAGCGTCTCAATTTTGCGCGGCCGCAGCCGGAATAATGTGCCAAAACCACGCCACCAGGATCCCATAATACACCGCTACGATTCCGAAGGTCACCGCGACGGTGCTACTCGACTTGCCGAGTCCCGCATATTCCCTCATCCAACGCCGCATGCACGCCGTTATCATGAGGACACTGAGCAGCACCGAAATCGCAGCCAGGAAGCTCACTGGATTGGTCAGGCCATGCCCGAGGGTCACTTGCAACACCTGCCGTGCAGCTCCCCCGAGGAGCCCACTCGCGAAGACCATCGCCAGCCACGCGGCCGGTGCCATGATGCCAAGCATGTATGCCCAACGGTCTTCCATGTAGAACAACATGATCAGAATCGCCAAGTAAATAATGGTTTCGTAGAAATGGAGCAGAAAGAAATCTGGCTCCAAGTGACTAAGGAGCAGAAAACAAATAACTTGCAAAACTGCAAGGGCCGCAATCTCCCGATAGGGCTTCATCTTACCCCCCAACTGGGTGGCGCGAACTCCAAGGGATAGGAGGCGGGCCGCTTTCGATTCGATGGGGATGAGCGCGCACCCAAAAGGAACAAAGCACGTCATACGCCATGCAGGCGTTCGCCGCAATCAATTGTAAATAGGGTTGTTTTTTCCGCGCGTGTCGCGTGAAATGCGCCACTCGGGTTAAATCCCGCCAGCGATTGCGCCTAACTTCGCAAGGAGATACTGCTCACCAACCTTTTTGCGCGTTTCCACTCAGCGGAGAAGTTCAACAATCTCCACTTTCCAGGGGCGCATCCCTAGATCAAGCCGCGCCAGCGTCACCGGCAAATGGAACCGCCGCGGCCCGGCACTACCCGGGTTGATGAACAGCACTCCATTTTTCTGCAACTGTTCGGCTTGGTGCGTGTGGCCGCTAATGACGAAGTCGAACCCCGCCCCGGCGGGCCCCAGATCTAATGCTCGCAAGTTGTGTAGCACGTAGAAACTCGCGCCGTTGGCTTCCACCACGGTCGTGGCAGGCAATTCCTGGGCCCACGCCTCGGTATCCACGTTGCCCCGCACGGCAAAAACCGGCGCGATCAACTTGAGTCGGGTCAAAACTTCAGGACTTCCGATGTCGCCTGCATGAATAATTAAGCCCACCCCGGCCAATGCGTGCTCGGCCTCCGGTCGCAGTAGTCCGTGTGTGTCCGAGATGATCCCAATTCGCATATAGCGCTAGGCGGACCCTCAGCGCTTCCTCCCAAAGTCCTCGTCCTCCTGATATTCCTCAGGGACATCGTTCTCCGGGACCTGGCGGGTGCGCACCTCGCCCTCGTCCGGATCGGGGGCGTTCTCCACAGCCTCGACTACTTCTGCTTCGAACGACTGCCCTTCCTCCAGGAGTTCTTCCACGCTCTCGGAGTCCACGTCTGGTCCGCTCGCGAGCCCCTGCGTATCGCCCGCTTGGCCCCCGGTTCGGGCTCCCAACCCGCGCGGCGCGTACGACACAAGCTCTCCTTCGTTCGCCCGGCCACGTACTCTGCGCTGCGCCGTTTTCACTTTTGCTTTTGCCGCAACTTTCTTTTTCTTAGCGGCTTTATTCTTGCTTGTTGCCGTTTTTGCTTTTTTCACGCTGCTTTTGCGCACGTCTCGCTTGCTTGCTTTCTTTTTGTTCGGCATGACAGCCCCCTTTCTTCGCCAAGTCTAGCACTGCGTGCTTCTGATGTTCACTCCAGCCGCATCTGGTAATTCTTGACCCGGGCACTATAATGCTGACAGCAACGCATGTCGGCGAACACGGCGATATTTCGAGTTGGTCTCCAGGGAGTCCTCCGGTCATGAACAAAGACCATTTAAGGGCCCGTGTGGAAGAAGTTGCGATTATTCCGGTCATTCGCACCTCCTCGGCGGAAGATGCCCTTTTTGCGGTTCAGGAAGTAGCGCGCGGTGGCATTCCGATCATCGAAGTCACCATGACCGTTCCGGGAGCCATCGAGGTCATCCGCGAAATCTGCAAAACCTTGCCCAACGAGATTATTGGCGCCGGAACCGTTATGGATGTCATCACCGCCCGCGAATGTATTAAAGCCGGCGCAAAATTTATCACCAATCCCGCGCTCGATGTGCCCACGGTTCAGTTGGTAGCGGAAGCTCCGAACGTCCTGATGATGAGCGGCGCTCTGACGCCGACCGAAATTTATTCCGCGTGGCGCCATGGGTCCGACTTCGTAAAGGTTTACCCTTGCTCCCTGCTAGGCGGAGAGGCCTATATCCGTTCTTTGCGCCGACCATTCCCGGAGATCAAGCTGGTTCCTGGCGGAGGAGTGACTCAGCAAAACGCGTCGCATTATCTTCTGGCCGGCGCTGCGGCTCTCAGTGTGGGCAAGGAACTCATTCCCAATGAGTCCATGCTGCTGCATAAGTCGGACCGGATTCGCGAACTCACTCGCCGCTTTGCCAGCATTGTGAAAACGACGCGCGCGCGCTTAGCCGAAGCCCACGCGCAACTGGCTGCCACCCACTAATCTTCCTTCCTACTTCCCTACTGGCAGGCCGCTAAAATTCCAGATGTAGCCGCAGGGCCGGCACGATCACCGGACCACGGGCACGGTTGTAGCCCGGATCCGACGCGTATTGCAGGTCAAACGCGGGATAGATACCGCGCCAGACGTGAAGCGTGTAATAGGTCTCGATAATGTTTTCACGCCCGTAACTCAGGCGTCCGTCGCCCAGGATAAAGCCCAGCCCTCCATATCCCAGGTAAAGCGCATGGGGATGGCTAATCCCGTTACTGACGAATGCAAAGCCCATGCGATCCGCAGGTCGCCCCCAACGGGCTCCATTTCCCCCCACGCCCACTTCCCAGGTTTGATCCACTTCCGTGTAGGCAAATGACTCGTGTTGACCTTCGTTCCAGCCCCACCGGGCAAACAGCCCGATCCAGTCCGAAAGCGGTTGCTCAATATTTACGCCAAAACCGTATTTCACTGTAGTTTGCAACGGATGGTCGGTGATCTCGGGAACCGCCGTGTTGTGATACTGGAGCCACTGATTAATTTGCTGCGTATAATCGCCCATGTTGGCGTGGTTTACGAAGTTCAGGACGCGGATGATTCCTTCCTGCTTCAACAATTTCTTGTACACACGGCCGTGCAGTTCGAACTCGGTGTTCTCTGAACGCGCCAGGGACAGATTCCCCTCCAGGTCGATGCCATTGGCAACCTTGGGCATCAAGGCCTCCGCGAACCGCACAATATAGTTGCGGTCGTGATACTCCAGCATCGCCGCGTAGGTGAACCCGCGGGTGTCCGCGGCGTAGTCATACGCCCCGTTATTGTCCACGGTCCAGTTCATAAACATAAGATTGCTGTCGCTACCGTAGCTGTTCACGTCGAAGAAATCGGCCATACTGATTTTCCCAAACCGCAGTTCCAAACGCCGTTCCGGCAGTTGAGGAAACAGGGAAAACGGGCTGCGCTCCGCCACGATTCTCGTTCTGCTCAAAGGAATAATCTGGTGCCACATCAACCGCGCGATGTATGGTGCTTTACCCAGTGTGGGGTTACGCACCACGTCCAGGTTGAAGAAACCCGCTACTCCCAGCGCCTCGCCGAGTCCGTTGCCGCCGGTTTCCTGCACGTCGCACAGAAACTCCGTTGTGTCCGTCAGGCGCAAGCCTGTAAACAGCGTCAACACGCGCGATGTCGCGTCCTGTGCCTCGGGCGAAAGGCTGTGGGGCCCCTGATACGGGGACGTGAACGTTGGATGATATTGCGAAATCCAGTTGGCCTGTCCGGAAAGCCAAATGCGATCCCACTCCGTGTGCGGGAACATCGTCAGCAATTCGTGGCTGCCGGTATTCCCGGTATCGGCTGGAGCCTCCTGAGCGGGGGCGTCCGTCTGCGCGGGTGTTTGTGGCGGTGCAGGTGTCTGTGATGGTGTCTGTGCGCTACCGTCCTCCTGCGCACGTACCAACGGCGAACCTGGCAAACCGAGCAAAACAGACGCAGACAGCCATATGGCCATCGACGCGCAAATGCGGTAAGCCCCTGCCTTCACCACTGCGTTTCATCTCCGCTTTAACGGATTGACTCGGATGCCGCGTTTCTCGAGGACCGCACTACTATCCGACCGCCAGGCTCTTCCAGCGCGTCTTCTTGTAGTATCTGCTCGACCGGATTCGCCGCGAATTCCCGTTCGAAACAGCGCATCTCTTGATCGATCCACACAGCCAGAAGATGCTCGCCATCGTTCCTTTGCTGGCGAATCCAGCGGCAGTAAATCGAGGATGCCCGAGGGGCTCCTTCCTTTTGATGAATGGCCTGTAACATTGCCCCTCCCTTCTCCTTCGCAGTTTTTCGGGCTTTTCCTTGGCGGCCGCCGCTTTTTGCCATACGATACGGGCGGTGAGCTTTGGTCTTGCCGCTAAGCAACTCCCTTGATACCATACCCCCCTAGGGTAGTCAATCAAATGACACACATTTCACGCGAAAAACTTGAGCTTGTGTCCCGCACGAAAAAGGTTATCGGCCAGCTGGAATCCGCGCTGCGCGCTCTCGAAGAGGACGCTCATTGCGCGGACGTGTTGCAGCGTTTGGCCGCCGCGCGCGGTGCGATCAATGGCCTCATGGGCGAGTTGATGGAGGATCACATCCTCAACCACATGCCCCGAAAAACAAAATCCTCGGCGGAAGCCGCCGAGGATCTGATCGAAATTGTACGCACCTATTTGAAGTAAACGCTGTTTCCCCGGGCTTTCAGGGCTGCCGCTGTGCGATTTGCATGGCGTTCACCCGCGCGTGGTTGATGGTCAAACCCCAGTGCAAATGCGGACCGGTGACCCGTCCGGTAGCACCGACTTTTCCAAGTTCCTCGCCCGCCTTCACCATCTGTCCATGTTGGACCCCAATCTTCGACAAGTGCGCGTACATGGTGTAGATACCGTAGCCGTGGTCAATCACCACCGTGTTTCCAGAGTAGTACAAACCTTCCGCCAGCACGACTCTGCCGGATTGCGATGCGAAAACGGGCGTCCCGGCGGCCGCTGGAAAGTCCACGCCGGCATGCGGCGACCGCGACTCTCCGTTCAGAACACGCCGCCTTCCGAAATTCCCGCCGGTGGTCACATTCTTCAGTGGCAACCGGAACTTTCCTTGCCACAAACGTTCCGGCGTCACGGTGTCATAGATCGCGCGCATTTTTTTCGAATCTTCTTCGGCCTGCTTTTCCTGTTCCGGATTTGGCTGCACAAATTGCGGATTCACGGTCAGTCGTTCGGTTGGAAATTTTCCAGCGTGAACCGTAATGGTCAAACTGCACGATTCCGCATCGCCGTTCGCGCCCGGCCACGATGCTTTCCACTCGTAGGTTCCTGGAGCTTTCTCCAAATCGATTCCCAGCAATCCGTGCAACGCGCTTGGCGCTGCTGTCGCAGGACCTTCCTGCCACAACGGCATGTCATGCCTGTCCCATTCGCTGGTGAATTTCGGCATGGTCTTGGGCCCCACAATCTCAGTCAAAATCAAAGAGCCTTGCGCAGTCATCCCTGCACTCGCTTTCAGGGTCACACCATCAGGACAGCTCTTGCGCACCTGTGCCACGGTCCTCAATGGGTTAGCACACGTGGCCAAGCCCAGAAACCCGAGGACCGCTACATTTTTCACTAAATGGTTGTGCGTCATAGCGGAACTAGCATACCTGGTCCACCGGCTGTTGAAAAATTCCGCTACTAAACATCCGAGCGTGACCCTTGTCACAGCCAACCTTTTCCTCCGGGTGCAAACTGACCTCGTAATGGCCAGACGATCTTTTGGGGTGGTCTTGATCGTCGCGCTCCTGAGCTGGACCGTCAACCGGCTCAATATGGGGTGTGAAAGCCAACACTCTCGGGCGGCAGTTGTGGTGCTGGCAGGAGCTTCACCTGCCTACCAACCTGAACCTTCCCCTACGCGCCACAACTGCTGCCCACGCGAGAGCCATCCAGGCGCGGTTTCGTCTCCCTGTCCTCTCTGTCATCAACACCCGTTGCCTTTCCCCGATTGCTGCTCGATTTCTCACGAAACCGCTGCCGGGCTGCCCTCTCTGCTCAACGATTTTTCTCACCCGAATTACGCTTTCGTTTCTCTTGCTTCTGCGCAGCCGCTGCTTGCTAAAGTAGAGTACGTCGTCGCTCTGCGGGGCACGAATTCCTCAAGTACCCCCGATTCTCTCTTCACAATTCTTCGTCTCTGAGGTTTCCTTTCCTTACTCTTACTGATTCTTCTGAAACCTGACCTGTGTCCGCGTGGGACGCGTTTCCCACCTCTAACACGAACCGAAAAACCTAAAGGTGAAGAAATGAAAACTCGAATGACTGCAATTTTCGCGATTCTCTCTCTGGCCGCCTGGCTGCCGGTTATGTCTCAACAGGCTCCCCTGCCAGCACCCGCCGCTCCGGCGACGAAATCCAATTGTACGTGCTGCGATCATCAGAAGGCTCAGGGTGATCAGGCCGACGCCGGCAAAGGCATCTCTTGTTGCCAAGGCAAAGACATGGCCTGCTGCAAGAAGGACAAAGACAGTAAGTCCGCAATGAACTGCTGCTCCGGCAAGGACGCCAAGCAATGTGCCAAGGATGGTAAGGGCTGCTGCGGCAAGGCCGAGAAATCGTGCTGCGGTAAGGACGCTATGGCGTGCAACAGCTCCAAGAATGGCAAAGGTTGCTGCGGTGGCGATTCCACCTGCTGCCACCGGACACAAAGCTGATTCACTCTAAACGCGAACCGGGCTCCTTCACGCCGGAGCCCGGTTTCCCTAAACTCACGAATCACACGCTCGTAACAGCGGCTTTACGCCCCTGGCTTTCCCTTCAAATCTTCAGCCCCAGCACGCGCACCAACTTCTCCTCCAGCCTCTTCAACTCCAACTCGCGCGCGTGTTCCTCCCGTGTCCGATCGTTCAGCGCATCCTTCAGCAACTGCAGATGCATGCGCAGTTCCATCTGCCGCAGCGCCAACCGGCCTAGCGCGCTGATCGCGTCTTTCTGCTCGGGATTCAATTCCCGCGGCTCTTTATCCAGCACGCAAAGAGTGCCCAGCGCAAAACCATCTTCATTCACCAAGGGCGCGCCCGCATAGAAGCGAAGATGCGAATCCCCGGTTACCAATGGATTGTCGCGGAATCGTTCATCCTTTGTGAGGTCCGGCACGACAAACAGATTCCCCTGCTGGATGGCGTGCGCGCAAACCGAGATTTCCTTCGGCGTTTCCTTGATCTCCACACCGTACTTCGACTTGAACCATTGCCGGTGATCATCGACCAGGGACAACATCGCCATCGGCGTTTGGCAAATATGCGCGGCCAGCGTCACCAGGTCGTCAAAGGATTCCTCGGGTTCGCTGTCCAAAATCGCATAGCGGTTCAACGCGGCTACTCGCGCGGTTTCTTTGCTGGGAGCGACAGCCGTCATAAGCGCCTCCTTCGTCCCCCTGGGACCCTGGTTCGCACGGAATCATACTCTTACTAGCCCTCAGCGCAATAGCCTTCCTCCCAGGGCCATTCGCCCTCGTTTTCGCCGGCGCTCATTTCTTCCTCTCTTCCTATTGACACTCGATAGGTCTTGGCCTATTCTTCCTATAGACTTTCGATAGGAGCCAGGAGCCCCTTCCATGAGCCCCGAACCGACTACTCTCCTGCAAGGCACTCTCGACCTCCTAATTCTGAAATCTCTCATTGCCGGTGAACTACACGGCCTTGGCATCTCCCGCAGAGTGCAGCAAATTACTTCCGGCACCTTTCTCGTGAAACCGGGCTCGCTGTTCCCTGCTCTTCATCGCATGGAGGACGAAGGCTGGATCTCCTCCTTCTGGGGCGATTCCGAAAACAATCGCCGCGCCAAGTTTTATCGCCTGACCAAAGCCGGTCGCAAACAACTCGATCTCGAAACCGAGCGCTGGAGCCGAATCTCCTGGGCCATAGCGCAGGCACTCGAAGCTTCCTAGAAGGTCCGTGCTTGTGTAGTGGCCAGTCTTTAGACTGGCCCTAGCAAATCGGAAGGAGGTTCGCATGCTACGCTTCGTTAAGCTCCAAAGCTTCCTGCGCAATATCTTCTCCTCCCACCGTATCGAGACCGATCTCGACCAGGAGGTTCACGCGCACCTTGACATGCTCACCGACGAAAATCTTCGCGCCGGCATGAACTCCGCCGAAGCACAACGTGCGGCGCGCATCGAACTCGGCGGCATCGAGCAAGTCAAAGAACAAGTCCGCGAGCAACGCCTCGGCAACTGGCTCCATTCCATTTACTCCGATTGCCGCTTCGCCCTCCGCCAACTCCGCAAATCTCCTGGCTTCACACTTGTCACTGTCCTCACGCTTGCTATCGGGATTGGCGCTAACACCACCATCTTTTCGCTGCTCGATCCGCTGCTGCTGCGCAAGCTTCCGGTGCAACATGCCGACGAACTTGTGTGGGTTAACTCCACCGGCACTCTGGGCCCGGCAGAAATCTCCGAACTCGCAACCTTCTACACCTATCGCGAGAAAGCCGCAGTCTTCAGCTCAGTCCTGGCATTCTCCCGCATCGCCCCTTATACGACTACGCTGAACGGCAAAACGGTCATGGCCCAAGGCATCCTTGTCTCTGGAAATTATTTCGAGGCATTAGGTCTGCGCCCGTTCTCAGGCCGGTTATTCACCGAAAGTGACGAGCGCGCGCAAGCCGTCATCGTTCTCAGCTGCGACTTTTGGAAACGTGAGTTTCATTCTGATCCGCGCACCATCGGGAAAATCATTCAATTCGGAGACCAGGCCGACGCCACTCGCACCAGTTCGCTGCCGCAACGCTCGTACATCATCGTGGGAATCGCACCACCAGAATTCTTCGGCACCCAAATCGAGGAAGCGCCCGACTTTTATATGCCGCTCGGTGCCACGGACTTGCCTTCCCAAGATTATTGGCAGATCCAAGGCATTTCCATCCTGGGCCGCCTGAAGCCTGGCACCTCGTTCGCTCAAGCTGAGGCCAGCCTCGATCCCTTGCTGCAAGAATCGGAACGAGTTTCAGCGGTACCGGACATCGAGCGCAAAGAATCGTTTGCTCGAACGTTGCTCACACCTGCCGCTCGTGGGCTCTCTTCCATCCGCGCCAAATATTCACTTCCCGCTCGCATCCTTCAAGCGGTCGTCGCACTGCTGCTATTGATCGCCTGCGGCAATATCGCAAGCTTATTCCTGGCTCGTGCTATTTCCCGCAGACGTGAAATCGTGGTGCGGTTGGCACTCGGTGCCGGCGCTTCCCGGCTGGTTCGTCAACTTCTTACCGAAAGCCTTGTGCTAATCGCGGCGGGAACGCTGGCTGGTTTGGCCGCCAGCTTCTGGCTGAGTCCACTGTTGCTGGCTTCGCTCTCCACTCCTCAACTCCCCATCGCTTTGTCCACCGGCCTGAACTGGCGGGTACTGCTATTCACGGCGCTACTCATGGCGCTCGCTGTTTTGATCTGTGGACTTGCTCCCGCCGTCTCAGTTACGCGGCGCGAACTCACCGACGACCTCAAATCCCCAAGCAGCGCTACGAGCTATTCCTCTCGGCATTCGCGTTTGAGCAACGTGCTGGTCGTTGCCCAGGTGGCGCTCTCCATGATCCTCGTAGTCAGCGCGAGTCTGCTCTTGCGTAGCCTTATCAACCTGGAAACTTTCAATCCCGGTTTCGCGCGAGACCAGGTCCTGCTCGTCTCTCTTGACAACTATGCCGCCTCGCGCAGTCGCCAGCAGGTAGCCACGTTTTATAATCAACTCCTCGCGCGTGTTCGCCGATTGCCGGGCGTTCGCTCTGTTTCCTATTCCAGCTTCACTCCGATCAGCGGCAAGGAAGTTGGCGTCAACCTCATCGTCGAGGGCTACTCCCTTAAACCCGGCGAAACAGCGAACGAACGCTTCGTCGGCGTCTCTCCAGACTATTTCTCCACGATGGGCATCCCGTTGCTCGCTGGCCGCGATTTCACTGAACAGGATATCCACCTCGAATCGCGCTCTTATCAGGTAACTGACGTGGCCATCCTCAACCGCACAATGGCTCGCCGCTTTTTCGGTGATAGCAATCCCATCGGAAAGCACCTTCGCTTCGTCGAAGGCGCGAACAATCGCCCCCTGGAGATCATCGGCGTAGTCGCCGATTCCAAGTACAACGATTTGCGGGAAAGCCCGCTTGAGTTCTTTTACATCCCCGGCACGCACGGCGATCTTCAAGTGCGCGCTAATTTGGCCACCGGAGCATTGAGCAGTGCCGTTCGCGACGTCGTCCGGTCACTCGATCCCTCGGTAGCCGTTACCGGCGTGAAAACCCTCCGCGCAAGCCTTGATGAATCCCTGCGCCCCGACCGCCTCATCGCCGCACTCACCACCATACTTGGTTTACTCGCTCTGGCCCTGACTTGTGTCGGACTCTATGGTCTGCTCGCGTTCGAGGTTACGCGACGCACCGGCGAAATTGGCATCCGCACCGCATTGGGCGCTCGTCCACGCGATATCTTCCGTCTGATCGTCGGCCAGGGACTCCGTTTGACCGCTGTCGGCGTTATTGTGGGCACGTTCGGTGCTGTTACTGCAGGCTCTCTCTTCGCCAACTTCCTGTTTGGCGTCAAGGACACTGATGTTTTGACTTTTCTCGTGGTTTCGATGACCTTGTGTGTCGCCGGGTTCCTCGCCTGTTTCATACCTGCACGCCGCGCCTCCCGCGTCGATCCCATGACTGCGTTGCGCAGTGAATAAACTCGTGCCAACTGGAATAACGCCTCTGGAAATGCCATCATCCAACCCACGGAGGGCGCCGATACCTTTCATGCGGCGCGTAAGGGGATCTTCATGGAGAGACGGAAAGTAACTGTTGCCAGCATTCTTCTAGTGTTCAGCCTGTTTCCCTTGTCCCGCACCCTAGCCCAACGAGCAACTTCACCAGGTCTAGAGGACCGCGAGAATGAGCGGCGCAGTTTAGCCATCAACATGGTGCGCGCCATCAATGCTGCCGAGGCACACTATAAAAAGACCCAGGGCACTTACGTCCCTTGGAGCACGCTGGTCACCAACCTGGACTTCACCGAAACCGGGACCAAATGGGCGCCGCAATCCATTCCGACGGTCTCGTACGCCATGTACGGCCCCGGACCCGAAATTGTTCCCGGGTGGAAATTGCGCCTCATTCTTTCGAAAGACGCGACCTCTTACGCCCTTGCCCTGGAAGATGTGAACGATCCCAAATGCTCCTACGCGGTCTTCAGCGACGATCGCGGCCTGATTCGACAAGGCAAGTCCGTCAGTTGCACGCAATGAAATGCAATTAGAGGGGTTTCGGCGGGCGATTTACGCGGCAAGTTGGTCAATCCGACGAAGGCACTTCAACCAATTCTCGTTCTTTTGCGCGGCACGGCAGAATTGAAAAATATTTGTGACGGCAAGGTTCGCAGCGGTACGCCGGAATTGACATCCATCGCCACAGAAACGAAAGAGCGCCATTCACATGCTCGGCGGCAATGCGCTTCAAATCCGGATTTCCGCACACGGGACAATGCGCATGCAGCAACTCGGTCAGCGTCATCAGTCGCGCATAAAATCGCGCCTCACACTTGCGGCAACGCCACGGGTACACACCCACGATGCTGAACAAGTAGTCCGCAGTGTATTGACGGCGCGAACGTCTCGCGTCTTTGCTTTTACAAACGGGACAATTCATTGGCTAGCCGGGGCCTAATCAGCGCACAGGATAGGCCAAGGCTTCCCTGATGGCAAGACCCATGACTACCGATTCGACGGTACAATAGTCCTAGGGCGAATTTCGCCGTTGTCGCGAGGAAGAATGCCGGGATATACAGACGAGCACGCCAAAGCAGGTATAGACGCAAAGCTGCCCAAATTGGAAGTTTGGCTAAATCAATACCCGGGCTATGTAATTACCACCCGCTATCCAGAGTACACGTCCGTCTGTCCAAAAACCGGCTTACCGGATTACGGTACTATAACGATTCGATACAAGCCCCGGAAATCCTGCATCGAACTCAAGTCCCTCAAGATGTATCTTCTCGCCTATCGCAGCCTCGGAATCTTCTACGAAAACGCCGTCAACAAAATGCTTCACGATATCGTGGACGCGGTACAGCCCGAATGGTGCATCGTCAAAGGCGAGTTCACCCCCCGCGGCGGCCTGAACACCACCATCTTTGCCCGCTGGCCGCGCCGCGCGTCCAAGCCAAGCCCGCGCCGCAAGTAACCGAACGGAACATTCGCCGCGCAACGCCATTGGACTTGCAACCCACCCCGTTGGATAATTCTGGAGTCAGGCGTGGTTTTCGGACTTAGCCGAACCTGCTTTTCTGGAGGAGCGAGATACATGAGTATTTCCCCAAACGTGCCCAGCCCCCACGAATCCTACCAATATGAGAGTGTGGGCACACCCCGGTGGATCGCGGTGCTATTTGGTTTATTAGTCGTTGGTCTGGGGCTGATTGCCTATGCCGGCCATGCCGTGCAGACGCGTGTGGAACAAGAACTAGCCCGGAACGAGGAGCAGAACAAGATTCTCACCGCACAACTCGAGCAGGCCAATACGCGCATTGCCGATCTGAAGGGCCAGCTCGAGGTCACTTCCCAGAAAGTCGGGATGACCCAGGCTGAATTGGCCGAAGCGCGGAGCCGCGCCGAATCCATCCGGAAACAGCAAGCCGCGTCCGATCAAAAGCTCAGCGAACAGATCAGCGCCGCTCAAAAAGAGAGCGACGAGAAGATTGGCGCCGTGGCTACCGATGTCACCGGCGCAAAGAAGGACATTGCCGATACCCGCACGGACCTGGAAGCCACCAAGACCAAGCTGGATCGTGCTGCCGGCGACATGGGCGTCATGAGCGGCTTGATCGCCAAGAACCACGACGACCTCGAAGAACTCCGGCGCCGTGGCGATCGCAACTATTACGAATTCACGATTCAGAAAGCCAAGACTCCCCAGCGTGTCGGCCCGGTGCAGATTAAGCTCGATAAAGCCGACCAGAAGAAGAGCCGTTATACGATGACGGTTCTGGCCGACGACAAGTCCATCGAGAAAAAGGACAAAACGTCCGGCGAGCCTGTGCAGTTCTACATGAAAGGTAGCCCGCGACTGACTCCCTACGAGATCGTGGTCTTCGAAGTAGGCAAGAACCAGATCACTGGCTACCTGTCGGCGCCGAAAGACACCACGAGCGCCCCGGCCAAGTAAGCTCATTCCAACGACGATTCCTGCGGTCCCGCTTGCGCGGGACCGTTTCTTTTTGGAGCGTTAGTCCATCTGCATTTCCGTCAGGTTGTCGTTACCGGTTCTGGAAACTCAGAACTGCAGAAGCCTTCTTTGTAGCGGTCGCGGACGCTACGATTTAGCCAGGTCTATCCCACGGAGGATTCCTCGTCATGTCCGATTCCAAGTCTCGCCGCCACCTGTCCGCGGCGCTTCTTGTTGTTCTGTTCCTCTCGAGTAGCGCTTTCGCGCAGTCTCCGATCGATCCCGGAAAACTCCCCGCACACACTTCGTTTTATTTGTGCTGGCATGGCAGTCCCTCGGGTGACACTCGCAAGAGCAACTCCCTCTACGCGCTTTGGGACGATCCCGATTTCGCACCCGCGCGCGCTGCGCTGTTCACCAACTTTGTGAGCTCCAATCATTCCAATAACACGCAGGACAAACCGCGGGTTAGCCCCGAAGAGCTACAGCAATACGTCACTTTGCTCGACAATTCCTTCCTAGTCGGCTATATCCGTCAGCCGGAATCCCACGTGGCCGCCAAAGCAGCCGGCACCTCGACATCGGGCTCTGCCTCGAAGACGCCCGCGCCAGCCGCGTGGAACGGCATGTTTCTCATCTACGATCGCTCCGGGAAAGAAGCTTTGCTCTCCAAAGCGGTTCTGCAAATGCGCTCTACCGAAAAAGACATTCCAAAACTTACGGAACTTACCGTGGCGGGCGTTCCCTCTCTAAAAGTCGAGCGCAAATCGGGCATCACCTATTGGGCGGAGTTCGGCAAATATGCCGTCAGCGCCAACGAACTTCCGGTCTTCGAGGAAATTCTGAACGTAGTCAATGGCAAGCCCGCTGCGGCGGTTTTGGCGGAATCCGCCAGCTATCAGGAAGCTCGCCCACTACTCACGGGCGGCATTTTAGAGTTTTTCCTCCCGATCCCTCGCCCCGACGAGCTCAACGTGGATTCGTCCAATGCGACCGTGAATCAACTCAAGCCACTCATTTCGGCCCTAAAATTGGAGTGCATCCATTCCATCGCTGGACGCCTTTCTCTCGAAGGTCCGAAATCCCACGTAATTGGCGCAATCCTGGGTGACACCGCGCCGGGTACGCTCTTCGATGTTTGGTCAGATGGTCAGGCCAATCCCGTTTCCACGGGCTATCTCCCGCCAGACACTGTTCAGTACGGGGAGACCGAGTTCAACTTGCTGGGCATCTACAACACTTTGAAACATGCCTTCGGTTCCATGAACAACGGGCAGGCTTCCACCACCAACGCGCTGGAACAAATGGCACAGACTCGTTTGGGCATGCCTCTTCCTGACGCGCTGAATGTCGTCACCGGAGAAATCGCCTGGATTCAAACCAGTCCTACGCTCGACGACAGCCAGAAAGTTTATCTCTTCGGACTGCGTAATAAGCCCGATGCTCTGAAGCTGACTCGCACCATCATGGGCGATCAGATCACTTCCGAGCGCAATGAAGGCAATACTACATTCTTGAAAATTTCCACGCACGGTGGACAAAGCTCCGCGGGCCTCGCGCAGTGGCACTTCTACTATCTGGCCATGAATCCAAAGCTGCTCTTTGGCGCCTCGAAAAGTGAGACCCTTCGCAAATATGCTACGCAAACCCCTGCTGATCCCGATGCAACACAACTCAAGGGATTGCTTGCCGCGCGTGCTTTGCTTCCGCAAAAACTGAATGGCTTCTCCTATTTTGATTTTCAGAAGGTCGACTGGCCTGGTTTGCAGGCAAAATGGGTGGCCGATGCCAACAAGGCCGTGCAAACCGCCAAGAGCACCGAGGAAAGCAATTCCAGTAAGAAAATGGCCGACTGGCTCACTCAGGCGAATCCGGAGGTCTTTTCCCGCCATCTCCACACGATGTCCGGCGGCTCCTGGAAGGATGCCAAGGGAGTTCACTTTGACCACTGGCTGGATTAACGCTCACCAGCAACCGCTTCCGTGGCGATTTGTCCACGATGGCCTGCTTTTGCTCGGGCTGCTCACCGTTCCAGCATTTGCCCAACAACAACCTGCTCGATCTGCGCAAGCCATTCAAGTTGAGGTAAATCGCGTGGACGTCGGCGTCATCGTGACCGACGCCAAGGGCAACTTCGTCGAAGGCTTGCAGAGCAACGATTTCCAGATTTTCGACGGCGGTACGCCTCAGCCCATCACGGATTTCGCGCCCGTCGATGCGCCCGCACAAGTTTTACTTCTCCTTGAAGCGGGCCCGGCTGTGTATATGCTCTCGGATTCGCACCTGTTCGTTGCCAGCGCCCTTCTTAGTGGGCTTTCTCCTGGGGACCGCGCGGCCATCGTGGTCTACAACAATGCGCCGAGCACGGTGATGAATTACACGACCGACAAGGGCAGTGTCCAAGCAGCGTTAAGCACGATTCAATTCACACTGGGCTATGGCGATCTGAATCTAGGGCAAAGTCTCTCGACGGTGCTCGATTGGCTTACGCGTGTGCCGGGCAAAAAATCGATCGTGTTGGTTTCCAGCGGTGTCGACACTTCTCCCGTTTCTGTCCTGCAACCGCTAGTCACGCGCCTAGAAACCGGGGATGTGCGTGTATTTTGTGTCTCCATGAACGGCCCACTGCGCAATCCCAAGAAGGGCACCAAGCAGCAGCGGCACCAGACGGAGCAGGCTTTCTCGCAAGCCGACGCTTGGCTACAGACGCTTGCGCAAGCCAGTGGTGGCCGGGCGTATTTTCCCTTAAACGCCAAAGCCTTCCAGGAAACCTATGGCCAGATCGCACAACTGGTGCGCCACGAATACAGCCTGGCCTTCGCCCCACCCAAGCCTGATGGGGCGATCCACACCATCGACGTAAAGGTTTCCCCTTCCAGCGGTAGCAACAATCCCGACAATTTTCGGGTAGATCATCGGCGAGCCTATGTCGCCCCCAAAGCGCCCGAATAAAGGTGCGCATCGCACATCTTAGATTTCGCCCTTACCCTCTGTTTGCAAGTTAGATACTCCCCCTCCCCCTGGGTAAAAACTGGAAAAGTGAGAAACAAAGGAGTTAGCTGGAACATTTTTAAACAATTTAAAAAAAGAGAGGGGCAGGAACAGTGGCGAGTGCCCCTTCGAGTGTCAAGTAGCGCCAGTGGCTCGTCGAAGTTAGTGGCAAGTGAGTGGCTCTCGGCGCTGGGCGGCGTGAAAAAACCAAGTGGCTGCTGAGCACTCAAGCATACGCTTCGGAACTCGGCGTAAATGAATGCAAGTGCTAGTCGACGCAGAACCAACCGTTGGTTTCCGAACAACACATGGGAAATGATATGTGAATGGGAAGATCGAGGATACGGCACTAAGGGACAGAAAATGGAAATCGGCGCGAGGGCCAGAAGGACAGTGGCAGGACTCTACTACGCAGCGAACTAATGAGTGAAAAACGCCCGCCTCAGAAGGCGGCCGCTACAAAAGCGAGATACGCTGCTCGGCACCGGTCGCTCACTATGTGCAATAAAAACGGGAGTGATGGAGCCGAGAGAAAAACGCACCTAAGACCGGGTACATACGGCGAACCTGGGGTACCGGCCGTGAATCGAAATGTAGGAGCTTACTCGAAATCTTTCATCACGCGGGCCATGTCGCGCAGGCGTTCATCTACGCGGGCGAACACGGTGCCATCTTCGAAGTGTGCGCTGCCGTTGCGGCTTCCAGCAGGCGTGCCGGTAAGCAATTCAACTCCTTGTTCTACGCGGGCGATGGGCCAGATGTGGAACTTGCCGGCATTTACCGCTTCCAGCAAATCGTCGCGAAGCATCAAGTCGTCCACATTGGATGCCGGGATCATTACACCTTGCGTCCCGGTTAGACCCTGAATCTGGCAGATGTCGAAAAAACCTTCAATCTTCTCGTTTACCCCACCAATGGCCTGAATATCTCCGCGCTGGTTCATCGAACCGGTCACGGCAACATCCTGCCGGAGCGGCAATTCGCTCAATGCCGAGAGCAGCGCATAAATTTCCGTGGAACTCGCGCTGTCGCCATCCACTCCCGAATAGGACTGCTCGAAGCAAATGCTGGCGGTGAGCGTGAGCGGCTTGTCTTGCGCAAAGGCCGAACGCAAGTAGCCCGAAATAATGTGCATGCCTTTATCGTGGAAGCGTCCGCTGAGATTCGATTCGCGCTCAATGTTGATGAGCCCGGTCTTCCCTAATCCTACACTCGCGGTAATGCGCACGGGCTTGCCAAAGGCGTACCCACCAATCTCCAGCACGCTCAGTCCATTCACCTGCCCGATATGCGAGCCACCGAGGTTTACCAGTAGCGTGCCTTCTTCCATCATTTCGCGAATGCGCGTTTCCACCAGGTTGTGCCGCTCCACCTTCGCCGCAATGGCCTTGCGCACATGCGCCGCGCGCACTACGTTTTCTCCGGCGGCGGCCGCGGCGTAGTGGGCTTCGCGGGCCAGATCCGCAATGTCCACAAATCGCGCGGTGACCTTATTCCGGCGCCCCGCCTTGCGCACTCCATATTCGAGAATCGCCGCAAAGCCCCCGCGGTCAAACGGAAACAGATTCTCCTTCTCGCTCAGAGTGCGAATGCGTCCCGCGTACTCCTCGATAACGCCGTCGCTCATGGCCATTTCTTCGTCGAATTCCACGCGCACCTTGAAAATCTTCCGAAAATCTTCTTCGTATTCGTATAGCAATTCGTAAAGATTGCGGTCGCCAATCAAAATCACTTTCACGTTGATTTCAATCGGCTCGGGCTTCAGCGCCGTGGAGGTGAAGGGATAAAACGTCTCGAATGGCTGAATCTCCAGGCGGTTGTGGTTCAGCGTGCGTTTCAGCGCGCGCCATACGCCCGGCTCCGATAACGCTTCCACCGAATACATAATCAAAAAGCCGCCGTCGGCCCGCAGCAGCGAACCCGCGCGCAAATCCATAAAATCACTGGTCCAACCGCCCCGGGCATCGTAGGCGCGTTGAATCGTTCCGAACAGATTGGTGTGTGTGGGGGTGGTTTCGAAAATGACCGGCGAAGTGTCTTCGTGGTTGTGCGCCAGGATGACATTGACGCCATAGACCCGGAAGGGATCGCGCTCCGGCATCGGCCCTTTCTGCGCCAGTTCCGGCGGCTCCTGCTGGTGTTCCTCTTCGCCTTCGCGTTCCTTGAACGGCGCCAGATTATCCAATAGGTGGTGGCGAACTTCTTCCAGATATTCCGTAACGCTGTGGCCTGGATACTTTTCCTTCAACTCTTCGATGACCCCGTCCACCAAGACCGAAGCCGCTTCCTGCTCCAGGTAGCTCAGTTCACTCGCCAGTTCGCGTGACAGCGTGAGCGTCTTCCGGTACACCACGGTGAATTCCTGGCGGAACTGCTCGTACTTCCTCTCAATCTCCTCGGCCACTCCGGATTCCAGTTTTCCTTCATGTACCATCTTGGTGATGTCTTCAATTGGCACCATCTGTCCTTCGAGCACCGGGAAAATTTCCGGCAGGGCCACTGCGCCCACCTGCATATGCCCCAGAGCAAACTGCTCCCGAGCGATACGCCGCGTGAAATCGTCCATCAGATCCTTTTCGCGTACGGAGAACCGTTCCACAATGCGCCCTTTTTGCCGCTGGAAGGGTTCACCTTCGAATACCTGGGGTATCCGGCGCCGTAGAAAATCAATGCCGGCCTGCATGTCTTTCTTGAAATTGTTGGCCGAGCCGCGGGCCAGTATCAGCAGTCGTGGCCGGTCGAGAATTTTAAAATTGTTGACGTAGCAGCGGTCGAGCGACAGTTTTGTTGGGGGATGCAGATCCTCAATCATCTGCGCGATGGTGCCGCCACGGCTGGTTCCCGCCAGTCCGCAAACAAAGACGTTATATCCCGGCGCGGAAAGTTCGACGCCCATCTTCAGCGCCCGCAGCGCGCGTTCCTGTCCGACGAACCCTTCGCGTTTTTGCGCCTGAGCGGTGGTCTCAAAAGGAATTCGTGATAAATCGCAGCGCCAACGCAGCTTATCGGCGGTAAGTTCTTCCACTCTCGATTCTGTCTTGATGGCCATTTCGCGCGTACTGTAGCACAGTGCACCTGCACCAGCGCGGAAATTACCCCGCGTCTTTCGCAACCAGTTACGCCACCTCCTTCTGCAACTCGTCCTGGTGGTCCATATACACTCGCAAAATTCCCAGCGCCGCCGATACCACGGTCGGCCCGACAACCAATCCCAACAACCCGAACACATTGAGCCCGCCAAGAATGCTGATGAACAGCAAGAGATCATTCAGCTTGGTACGATTCCGCAAGAGTAACGGCCTTACCAGATTGTCCGCCAAGCCCGCCACGCCTCCGCAAATCGCCAGAACGACCAACGCCTTTCCCCAGTGCCCATTCATGGCGAGCCAGATGCCCGCGGGAATCCAGATCAGGGAAGAACCCACCACGGGAATAATCGAGCAGAAAGCGATCAGCACGCCCAAAAACACTGGTCCGGGCACACCAGTAATTTCGAAAGCCAAGCCGCCGAGGACTCCCTGGATTGCGGCGATCAACAAGGCCACCGCGACGCTGGCAAAAATCAGGTCTTGCGATTCCTTCAACATGTCTTCCTGGATTTCTGGTTCAAACGGAATGAGATGGCGCACCGCGCGCATGATGTCTGGTCCGTCGCGAAACATGAAAAATAGAGCGAACAGCAAAATCAGCAGGTTTACGATGAATGCAAACAGGTTTTTCACCAGCGATCCGATGCTTCCAGCCATAAACGACGCAATGCGTTCCGCGCCCTGCCGCAACGCCGTCACCAGGTCAAAGCCCTGCATGGACTGCGGCAGGTGTCGCCGTATCGCGTTGAAAAAATCCTGAATGACGCCAGTGCCGTTGGCGCTGAGTGTCTCCCGCACTCCCGCACTCGCCACAATCGCTTCGCGCGTTGCGTACACCATCACCGTCAGCACCGGCCCGATCAATAGAAACATGACGCCGAGCGTGCAGATGAGCGCGGCCCAGGTCGGCGAAAAGCGCTTCTCCAAATGCAAATATATCGGATAGAAGAAAATCGCCAGCACGGCGGACCATGCCAGAGGAATCAAAAACGGAGCGGCAATGAGAAACACCAGATAGCCCAGCAAGAGCAGCGCGCCGTAAGAGAGTACCGTTGTCAATCTGTCACTGGTCGTGGTGTTTCGGTTGGTAGTTTCCATTCGCGTTATATAATCCTTCGAGTCCAAGCACGTGGACGCTACTGCGTTCCATGTAATGACGCGCCAGCCGCCCAGGGGAAGCCACGACTTCATGCCTTCGCCGAAAATGCCATTCACATACGAGCAGGCGCGTCTACTTGCTGTACTTTCTTTAATCAATTTTGTCAACTTCGCGGATCGCCAGGTCCTGAATCCTTTGGTGCCGTTGCTGCGCCAGCACTTTAACGTCACCGACGCGCAGCTTGGCTCGCTGCAATGGATTCTACTGGTGGTGCTGGCCCTGGCGAGCATTCCGTCGGGCTGGCTCGCCGATCGCTTCAATGAGCCGAAGATCATCTGCGTCGGAGTACTGTTCTGGAGCCTGGCCGCGATCGCCAGCGGTTTGGCGCCTACGTTCGCGTTTCTCTTTGTGGCTCGCGGCTTGGTTGGCATCGGGGAGGCCGCATATGCTCCGGCGGCGCAATCGCTCATCTCCGACTCCTTTTCGAGAGAAAGCCGGGCGACCGCGCAATCCATTTTTGCCGCGGGTATGATCCTGGGTGGCGTGTCGGGCCTGGCGCTCGGCGGAATCATGGGCGAACGCCACGGTTGGCAGCATGCGTTTTTTGTTGTGGGAATCCTTGGCGTGATTCCGGGCCTGACCGCGCTGAAGCTGAAGGAACCTCAAAGACGTCCGCGCTCAGAGGTTGTGCCGATCGTGCAACTGCTTCGCGTCCCTGCATTCGTAGCCATGATTGTGGCGGGCATCTGCGTCACGTTTTCCAGCGTATCTTTTGTGACTTGGGGCATCGACTACGCCAAAACCTACAAGGATTTCAGTACGAAGGAAGCTTCCCTTTCGCTTGCTGTGATCGCTCTGTTCTCTTCCGTCCTGGGTGCGATTTCCGCCGGGTACCTTGCCGACCGTTTGCAAAAGAAACTGAGTTACGGGCGCGTGCTGATCATGGCTTTCGCTTTTCTGGCCGCGGCGCCGTTTCTGTTGCTGGCGATCCAAGCCGATGACAAGCGCGTGGTGCTGGCGGGCTTTTTTGTCTCGATGTTCTTCATGTCCTGGTATCACGGGCCAACCACTGCGGTGATTCACGATCTGACGCCACAGCGAGCACACGCGACAGCCATCGGCGTTTACATGTTCGCGACACAAATTCTTGGGGGGTTTGGCCCGTTGTTCATTGGCAAAATCTCCGATATGAGCGACCTGCAGATCGGGCTGCAGGCCGCGACCGCTGTGATGGTTTTTGGCGCGCTGTTATTGCTGGTGGTGATCTACTTTATTCGACGAGACGGTCTGCACCATCCGCATCTCGCACAGTTCCGCGCCGAAGATGAAGCCGCGGCCATCGCGAAACGCGCCCAATACTCTTCCGGGATTTGATGACCCGTGATTATTGCTGCCCGCCGGCGGGTGACGATTGGCTGCGCCCGGCTCTACTTAATGCCTGTAGCAGCAATCAGGCGGGTCACTTCGTCGTGCGTCACATCGTACAGCGGCCGCTCGTCTTCTTCCTCAAGGCGCTCCCGCAGATATTCCGCGGCGATAAAACTCGCTTCGCGATCCGTTAAATCGCGCCCAGTCTTTTCTCGAAAATCCACGAACGCGGTGTGCGCCAGGCCGACGATCCGGCCCACGCTATCCACATCGAATTTGGCATCAATGGTGTCGCTGTGGCGCGTAGCAATCGCGTTCCAGATATGCGAAAAACGGCAGTCGTAGATGTGGCCGCTGAGTTTCGATGTCACTTCGAACGCGCCAATAAACTGACTCATGGCGCCGTTGTTGGCTAATACTGGGAGTGAAGGCACAGAAGTTCCTCTCTTGATCGCAAAAGGCAGCCTAGTTAGTGTCCAATTGGGCTTGGCTCCGTGTCAATGGCAGGGCCGTCACACCTTGACCGCAGGTCGTCGTATTCCCGCTTCCGCGGAGGTAATGTCCGTATATTTGAGCCCCGAGCCGGTATTGAACAGGACCACGCGATCCGTCGGCTTCAGGAACCCGGTCTTCAACAATTGGTCATACGCCGCCGTCGCTGCTGCGCCCTCCGGACACAAAAACAAGCCCTCGTTCTGCGCCCAATCCTTCAACGACGCCAGAATCTGTTCGTCCGGAATGGCCACAGCCAAGCCGCCGGATTCGCGCAAGATCTCCATCATGATGTAGTCGCCATAGGGCTTCGGCACGCGTAAACCCGCCGCAAACGTCGCCGCATCCTTCCACATCTCGCTTACTTTTTCGTGTTTCTCAAACGCGCGCACCACCGGAGCACATCCCGCCGATTGCACCGCGATCATCTTCGGCCGCTTGCCCGGCTTCACCCAGCCCAACTCCTCCATCTCGTCGAAGGCCTTCCACATGCCAATCAATCCCACTCCGCCGCCGGTGGGATAAAAAACCGCTTCCGGATATTCCCAGCCGAGTTGCTCGACCAGTTCGTATCCCATGGTTTTCTTGCCTTCGACGCGAAAGGGCTCTTTCAGAGTGGATACGTCGAACCAACCTTCTTGGTCTTTGCGTTCCGCGACGATGCGGCCGCAATCGGAAATCAATCCGTCCACCAACGTGACGTGCGCGCCGTAGAGTACCGCTTCCACATAATTCGCGGACGGCACGTCCTTCGGCATAAAGATGTGCGCTTCCATTCCCGCCGCCGCCGCATAAGCCGCCAGGGCTCCAGCGGCATTTCCCGCGGACGGCGCGGCCAATTTCTTCAGACCATAATGCCGAGCCATAGTCACGGCCATGGCCATGCCGCGCGCTTTGAAACTGCCGGTGGGATTGGCGCCTTCTTCTTTTAGAAACGCGTTGCGATGGCGGCGGCTCTGCAGAAACGGCGTCCAGCCTTCGCCCAAGGTCACCGGCGGCGCGTCGGGTAACACGGCTTTATAGCGCCACATACCCGGCCACATTTGCGTGGCGGTGCGGGCAACCTCGTCCCGGTGCTCCGTGCCCGTCACCGGGCTGAAGTAATAGCGAACGTAGAGCGACCCGGCACACTTTGGGCAAACGTTCTGCGGCGAGTCGGGGGAGATGCGCTCCTGACAACGGGAACATTCGAAATGAATGATTTTGGCCATTCCTGCACGATAGCAGCGCGGCGGAACCGGCAGCAAGTGACCCCATCACACTCGATTGGCCCGGCGCCCTTGCCCCGCTCTCCAGAAACGTTATGATGGCGGCAGCACCACCTTCTTCACCGCGTTTGAGGACCCAAACTTTGCCGGGCGATTCTTCCAAGTCCAATTCCCATTCTATCGTTACCGGGTTATTGCTTTTCGCCGTGGGCGCACTGCTTCTGGTGTTTTTCCCCAAACATCTGTGGATCACGCTGGTGCGTTGGCTGGCCCTGTTGCTTCTCTCCTACGCGGGCTGGCAGAAGCGTTCGCTCACCTTTTGGATTTTTCTATCCATGCTTTTCGGGCTCGAAATCGGCCTCGACTGGCCACAATTCGCTACGCATCTCCGCATCCTAAGCGACATTTTTCTTCGCCTGATCAAGTTGATCGTGGCCCCGTTGATTCTCGGGACGCTCGTTACAGGAATCGCCGGCCATGGCGACATTCGCAAAGTAGGGCGCATCGGGCTGAAAGCGCTGATCTATTTCGAAGCGGTAACCACAATCGCGCTGTTCCTTGGCGTCGCGGCTATCAATCTCAGCCGCGCGGGCGTCGGACTCTCTCTGCCCGCTATCTCCAGTGAGCCGGTGCCGCCGAATCTTGCTCCGCTGAGATGGGACGACTTCATTCTTCACGTTTTCCCCGAAAACATCGTGAAGGCCATCGGCGACAACCAGATTCTGCAAGTTGCGGTGTTCGCCATTCTCTTCGGCATCGCCTTGACCCTTGTTCCCGAAAAAACGCGCCAGCCGATGCTGAGCCTCGCGGAATCCCTGACACAAACCATGTTTCGCTTTACGAACATCGTGATGTATTACGCCCCCATTGGAGTAGGCGCCGCCATGGCTTATACGGTGGGCCACCTGGGTATCCACATTCTTCTGCCGCTCGGCAAACTGGTGCTCACGGCGTATGGAGCGCTGCTGGCGTTTCTACTCTGTGTCCTTCTACCCATTGCGTTACTCGCCCGTCTGCCTGTGCCACGACTGCTGAAAGCCGTCGCGGAGCCTGCCACGATCGCCTTTGCGACGAGCACCTCGGAGGCGGCGCTGCCTCGCGCTATGGAATCCATGGAAGCCTTTGGAGTGCCTCGCGAGATTGTAGCCTTCGTCATTCCCGCGGGTTACAGCTTCAACCTGGATGGGTCTACGCTTTATCTGGCCCTGGCTTCTATCTTCGTTGCGCAAGCGGCAGGCATCGCGATGAGTTGGCCGCAGCAACTCTTTATGGTTTTTACGCTGATGCTCACCAGCAAAGGTGTAGCCGGCGTTCCCCGCGCCGTGCTGGTTGTTCTGCTCGCCACCGCTGGCACGTTGCACCTGCCCACCGAGCCCATCTTCCTGATTCTCGGGGTCGATGCGCTGATCGACATGGCGCGCACCTCGGTCAACGTGACGGGCAACTGCCTGGCCAGCGCCGTAGTCGCCCGTTGGGAAGGGGAGTTAGCCCAGCCCAATTCCGCCTCATTCTCTTGAGCGACGCTAAGAACGAAGAGGGATTCCTCAGGTCGTTCGGAATGACGTATTTTTCTTTGCGAGGATAGCCAACACGTTGGGGTGAGGTTCTCGGTCGCCTGGCCTGCAGGAGCAGGCAAGAGAGGGTCCTCCAAATGACCATCTTTCGCGAAGGACGTTCCAGGAATAACGGGAATTCGTGACGGGACGAGCGAGGCCCGCGTGAGAAGCCGGCCGCTACAAAGGCTACTTTTCGCGATTCGCGGCATCTACGCTAAAATTGTAAGGATATGATCTCAGTCGACGACGTCACTATGCGCTTCGGCTCGCGCATCCTGTTCGAGAACGTGACCACCACGTTCATCGATGGCCGCCGCTATGCCATTTCCGGCCCTAACGGCGCCGGCAAGTCCACCTTCATGAAAATCCTGACTGGCGAGCAAGAACCCACCAGTGGCAATGTCAACCGGCCCAAACGCATCGGCATCCTTCGCCAGGATCAGTTCGCCTACGATCAGTTTCGCGCGATCGACACCGTTATCATGGGCAACGCCACGCTGTGGAAGGCGCTTGAAGAGCGCGACGCCCTCTACGCCAAGCCTCACGAAGAACTGACCGACGAAGACGGCATGCGTCTTGGCGAACTTGAGGGCATTGTCGGCGAAGAAGGTGGCTATACCGCCGAAGCCGACGCTGGCGTGCTTCTCGACGGATTGGGCATCGACGCTTCGCTGCACGAGCGCAAAATGGGTGAGTTACAAGGCGGACAAAAGGTTCGCGTGCTCCTGGCGCAAGCGCTCTTCGGCAATCCTTCGGCACTGCTGCTCGACGAGCCCACTAACAACCTGGACCTCGATTCCGTCCACTGGCTGAAGGAATATCTTTGCGAGTATCACGGCGTGCTCATCGTCATCTCGCACGATCGCCATTTCCTGAACAGCGTGTGCACGCACACCGCCGACATCGACTACCAAACGATCATTATGTATCCCAGCGGGTACGACGACATGGTGCTGGCCAAGACGCAAATCCGCACGCGCATGGAAGCCGATAACGCCGTCCGCGAAAAGAAGATCGCGCAACTGAATGACTTCATCGCGCGGTTCTCCGCCGGCACGCGGTCCGCGCAAGCCACTTCCCGCAAGAAGGAAGTCGAGCGCCTGCAAACTGCCGACCTGGCCAAATCCAATATTCAGCGACCCTACATCCGTTTCCAGTTTGAGACGCCTTCCGGGCGCGTGCCGCTGGAAGTAAAGAAACTGGGAAAGTCCTACGGCGATTTAAAAGTTTTCGACCATTTCTCCGCGCACATTACTCGCGGGGAGAAGATCGCCCTGACTGGACGCAACGGCGCCGGCAAGACCACCATGCTCAAATCACTGATCCGCAACGCCGGTAAATTCATCGGCGATGCCGAGCGCGAGTTCACTATTGACCATGGAACCGTCGCGTGGGGCCACGAAGTTTCTGTCGGCTATTTTCCACAGGATTTCACGTACACCATCGACAAGAGCAAGGGTATGAACGCGCTGGAGTGGCTGTGGCAATACAAGCCCGATGCCACCCAGGAAGAAATCCGCGGATATCTCGGCCAGATGCTCTTCAGTGGTGACGACGCGCTGAAGCCCACCTCAGGTCTTTCTGGAGGCGAGCAGGCGCGCCTGATTTTCTGCCGGCTGATGATTCAGAAACCGAATTTTCTGGTGCTCGACGAACCGACCAACAACCTGGACCTGGAAGCCATCAACGCGCTTAATATCGCCTTACAGAAATATGACGGCACGGTTTTGCTGGTCACTCACGACGAAGACGTGCTCGATGAAGTGGCCACTCGAATCTGGCATTTTCATTCGGGGAAAATTGACGACTTCAAGGGCACTTACGAGGAATTTCAGCACGCCGCGCAAAAATCCGCGACGGGCGCGCGCGCTGCTTCAGGCCAGAAAGCCACAGCCAAATCCCGCTAAATTCCCGTTTGTGTAGTTGGTGAGCCTTGGGTCAGCAGCGGCTACTGCAACAGGCTGGCAAGACACATACACATAGTTAAACAGTTTGTAGAGAGACGCCAGGTCCCGCCTTCACAAACCGAGGCATCCAAGAGGCAGAATCGAAGAGAGATTCCTCGCTTCGCTCGGAATGACAGAGAATTCTTGCAGGCACAGGCTAAACAGCTTGCGGAAAAAGCCGAAAAGCAATTCCTCAGGGGCTGAAGCCCAATTGATTGCCAAGCAGTTATGTCGGAGCTAAAGCTCCGACCCCCCGTGCCGAACACATTTTTCCGCAAACTGTAAAGCCTCTGCTACGCGTCACCGCGCCACAGCTACCGGCGCCGCGGTATGCTCGTAACTCTTGATCGCGCCGCCTAGCGAGGCTCCTGGCGTGTGCCGGTGTCCCTGATCGATCAGCACCTTATCCAGCGCAGCGAGCAATTGCAGGATGAATTGCTTCTGGCTGCAATAGCCCATGGTACCGAGGCGCCAGATCTGACCCTTGGTGGCACCAATACCGCCGGCAATTTCAACATTGAACTCGTCCAGCAGTTGGTTGCGCACCTTCATATCGTCGATGCCCGCGGGAATTTTCACCGCCGTGACCGTCACGAGCCGATCCTTCGGCTTTTCCACGAACATTTCCAGTCCCATCGCTTCCACACCGGCCACCAAGGCCAACTGATTCACGCGATGCCGCTCCCAACGCGCTTCCAAGCCCTCTTCCAGAAGGATGCGCATGGCCTCGCGCAACGCATAAATCAAAGAAATGGGCGGCGTGTGATGGTACAAGCGGTCCTTGCCCCAGAAATTCATGGCCGTGGTCAAGTCGAAATACCAGCTCTGCACTTTGCTCTTGCGCGCGCGAAACACCTCTTCGGCCCGCGGGCTCACGGTGATGGGCGACATCCCCGGCGGCGCGCTGATGGCCTTCTGGGACCCGCTGAAGCAAATGTCGATTCTCTGTTTGTCCACGTGCACCGGCAGAGCCGCCAGCGAAGCCACTGTATCCACCACTAGCAACGCACCGCACTCGTCGGCCACTTTGCGGATCGGGTCAATTTCCGTCACCACACCCGTGGAAGTCTCGCCCTGCGCGAATCCGATCATCTTGATGTTGCGGCCCTTGGCGACTTTACGGATGTCTTCCGGATCGATGGGCTTGCCGAGCGGCGCTTCGACCAGATGCACGGTGGCGGGTGTGCGCTGGGCAATAATGTAACTGCGCTCGGAAAACATGCCATTCACGCAGCAAATGGCCTCGTCTCCCGCTTCCAACGAATTGAGCACCGATGCTTCGATTCCGCCCGAACCTGAGGACGACAGCGGAAACGTGATGCGATTCTCGGTTTGAAAAACTTGCCGCATCAACACTTGCGTCTCTTCCATGCAGCCGCGAAACCACGGATCCAGATGACCCACGATGGGCATAGCCAAGGCGCGATACACTCGCGGGTCAATCGAGCAAGGGCCCGGCGTCATCATCAATCGGGTAGGCGGATTAAGTTCTCCAATGTGTTGGGTCATGGGAATTCCCTTTCAGGGGTCCTTTGCGGACCATTGAGGACGTCCCGCCCTTGGGGCACCAGCTTTGGTAGGGGCGGGTTTATCCCGACGGGCTCTCGGGGAAAGCGCGGGAGTACCGCAGGATAAGGCTAGTTTGGCCCTGCCAACCCACCTCGCGCAACGGTCAATTTGGCTGGGGCGCGCATCCGTTCACACGTTGCATTTGGGCCCTGTTTTGGCCCGGTTTTGTGAAAGATCAGAGTATCGGAGCGCAGCACTCGACTCGCCACAGCGGGCGTGGCGCAACGGAGATTCCGAGTGGTAAATCCAAGTGCATGGAGCGAAATAGAGGCATTCATTCCGTTCATTGACTTGTACAGATTAGGAAACCTAAGATACGGCAACCCATGGAGGACCGACAGACACCCCCAAGTGGCCACAGCTTCTCGCGATATAGGATTGTCGAGAAGTTGGGCGCTGGCGGAAACGGGGTAGTTTACAAAGCCGAGGATACTCGGCTGGCACGATTCGTGGCTCTGAAATTCCTCCCCCCGGAAGGACAGCGCGATGCACATGCGCGGGCCCGCTTTCTGCGTGAGGCGCAGGCGGCGTCTGCGTTGAATCACCACAACATTTGCACAGTGTATGACATCGGCGAGCAGGACGATCAGACGTTCATTGCCATGGAGCTGCTGGAAGGGCAAACGCTGAAGCAAAAAATCGGATTTCGTCCGTTGCCCCTGGAAACGTTGCTGGATTATGCGATGCAGATTGCGGCGGCGCTGGAAATCGCCCACCAGAACGGGATAGTCCATCGGGATATCAAGCCATCGAATATTTTTGTGACTAGCCGAGGAGAGCTGAAGCTGGCCGATTTTGGTCTGGCGAAACGCGTGTTATTGGAGAGCACGCCTACAGCCGAAGCCCCGACGATTTCCGACTCGATTACCGAACGAGGCGTTATTGTCGGAACAGTGGCATATATGTCGCCAGAACAGGCGCAAGACCAAGATATCGACGCGCGCAGCGACATTTTTTCTTTCGGGATTGTGTTGTACGAAATGGCGACCGGCAAGCGGGCGTTCCCTGGAGAATCTTCGGCCACGATCATTGGCGAGATCCTCCACAAGGATCCGAAGCCCATGCGCGAGTGGAATCCGCAGATACCGGAAGAATTGCAAAGAATAGTGGTAAAAACCCTGGAGAAAGATCGCGAGGACCGCTACCAGACCGCGCAGGAATTGAAGGTGGATTTGCGGCGGTTGATGAAGAAAGAAACGGAACGGTCACAGGCTGGAATGGCGGTTGAGCCGCCAAAGCGAAAGAGCCTTTTCCGGAAATGGATTTGGATGGGCAGCGCAGCTATTGTCGCGGTCTGCGTTGCGGTGTTCCTGGCTCTTTTTGAGGGCGGCACGCCTGCTGGCCCTGCACCGCTGCCGATGGAGCAGATTACCTTTTCGAGTGAACCGAAATTTCCGCCGATCTTCACAGATGGATCGCGTATTTACTATGTCAGCGAGAGCAAACCGGTCGAAATGTCGGTAAAGGGGGGCACCACGGTCCCTCTGCGGCTCGATATCGGCAGCATGTACATCCTGGACATTTCCCCGGATGCTTCCGAATTTCTGTTGCTGCAGAACAATCTGAATGACGAAACGCAGCGGGGCACAATATGGACCATGCCGGTGTTGGGAGGCGCGGCGAGGCGATTGGGTAGTGTCACGGCGCGCGGGGCAAGCTACTCGCCAGACGGGAAGCTGATCACCTTCAATGAAAAAGAATCGGTGTTCCTGTGCGACGTAGATGGACAGAACATAAAGGAAATTTGGAACACTCACCACATGGTGCAGGGTAATCCCGCGTTTTCGCCGGACTCACAGAAAATTCGAGTAACCGTGTCGAGAAGTAACTTGGAAGATGATCTGACGCGCATTTGGGAGTTGAACGTGGACGGCAGCAATCCTCATCTTCTGCCTCTGCCGAACCATTGGCCTGCCGGTACGGTCACCGCCAACGGAATCTGGACACCCGGCGGAAAGCATTTTGTTTTCGCGTCCGACAAGGATGGTGGCGCGAACAATTTGTACGAGTATATCGAGCCGCGGTGGTACGAACTCTGGAAGAAGCCCTCTGCAGTGAAATTGACGCCGCGTCAGCCGGAGGTCATCGGGATGGCGCCAAGCCGGGATGGCGAAGGAATGTATGTCGTGGGACGTGCGGCGCAAGGATCGCTACATTACTACGACGAAAAGGACAAACGATTCTTGCCCTATCTGGGCGGCCTTCCCGCAGCGCAAATGGTTGTCTCTCCTGACGGAAAATGGCTGGTATACGCGGACTATCCGCGAGGATATTTGTGGCGGTGCAAATTAGACGGCAGCGAAAAGCTGCAGCTCACGGATTCATTCGCACAGATGCCCACGTGGTCTCCGGATAGCAAATGGATTGCCTATAGTGATTGGCATGAACTTTACCGAGTTACCGTTGATGGAGGATCACCGCAAAAGCTGACGTCGGAGGGTTTCACGGAAGTGCTGCCGAGTTGGTCGCCGGATGGCAAGTCTATCTACTTTAATGATTATCCGATCCAGGGGCACTTGCGCATACGAGTGTTGGACCTGGAGACGGGCAAGGTGACGACGATGCCCGGCTCGGAAGGTTATTACGCGCCGTCGTGGTCACCAGACGGGCAATACCTCGCGGCAATTGAGAATCCTCCCAAAAGTGCCGCGCTCTACTCTGTGAACACGAAGAAATGGAAACGCCTGAAGGTGTTTGAACACGATTGGGGATTTTTCGTCTGGGCACGCGATTCCAAATCGATATTCTATATGCAGGGACCGTCGGAGGTGGGAGTGGGTGCGCAAACCGGAATCGGTCGGCTCAGCGTGCCCGATGGGAAATGGGAGCTGTACGCGAAGTTCACTGGAATGAACCCAGTCCTGCAAGGAGCACAGGACTTCTTGTCGGTCACGCCGGAAGGCAATGTGGCGGCCATGAGCGACTCTAGTGTGACGCAGATTTACCAGATGCGGTGGAAGGGCGCCGAGTGAAAAGGCCAGTCGCTGATTTTGTACAAGATCCGAAAAGCTGCTGGAACTCCCGGTTCAGCGGAACCGCTCTCCGGTGGAAGATAGCACAAGTCAATAATCCGCCGTGTCCCCGGACGAATTGACACCGACCAAAGGGGCGAGGTATCTTCTGCGGAACTTTTTCCTTCGAATGGACTCCGCTCAGGAGAAAAAACATGGCCAGGCGCAGATTCTTGTCACAGTTGGTCGCACTTCCATTTCTGGCACTAGGCGTAAAAGGACAGGAGTCGAAAAAAACGCTGAAGATCATGATGAGGAGTTCCTGGGGCACCGATGATCCTACGAGAGCCTCATTTGTATTTGCCCACGCGCTGGCGTTGTCCGACGCAGGTCACGAAGTGCAGATTTTCCTGACGGCTGATGCCACCGCGTTGATGCGCAAGGCTACGACCGACGCGGTGATTCCCATTGGTTGGCCGCCGCTGAGTGAATTGCGAGACAAGGTCGTCGCCAAACACATTCCGGTGTTTTCTTGAGGAGCATGTTCCCGAGCCCGTGGGGTTTCGGAAACTGATCTAGTGAATTGGGGCGCCAAGTTCGGCAACCCGGGCAACTTTGTTTCTCTTGTAGAGTGGGCGGATCGCATCATCTCGGAATAGCGCCCATCGCGGCGGTTCACTTAATCCCAGAGCGGGTTGTTCTCCAAGAACCAGAAATTCCGTGCAACTTGCTTTTCGGGAAAGCCCACTACTGCCTCGCAGTTCGCGGTTCCATTGACGCTGGGGTATCCTGTTTTGGTTTCACTCAGGATTGTTGTGCAGATGCTCACGGTGCGCCGCAAGCTCATCTGGTATTCCATTCTTGGCGGAGTATTGGTCACGTCGCTGGCGATTGCGCTGCGATTCGCCGGGATCAACTGGCCAGTTCCCTATCTGACCTATGCGGGCGCTTACCTGATGCAAACCTTCTTTCAAAGATTCCTTGAATGGATACCGTGGCAGTATGCGGACAACCTCATCTCGGAACTGGTGTTGTTTTTCGTGCTGAATGTTCTGGGTTACGCGTTCGTGATTTTTCTTCTGCTGCGGATCTTTTTTCCGGATCGTTCTTCCGAGCTGCCTCCCCTGACGGGCAAAAAATAACGGCATTTGCGGGTTTCCGGTGGGCGAGCTAACCAGCTCGTGGAAAATTCGTCGTAGATAAAGAGCAACGAAGAAGGCGCGAATCGTTTGGTGTTGCGCTCGCGTGGAGCCGCAGAGGAACGTGCAATGAAGATGGTCATCGGTGGATTGTGTGTGCTTGTGTTCGCACTGGCGACGCCCGGACAGCCGCTTGCTTCTGGGCCCTCGTGCGAGGGCCTGTCAGCTTTAGCGCTGGCGGACACCTCGATTACTCGCACCCAGGTTGTGCCGGCGGGAAGTTTCGTTGCGCCGGGCACAGACGCCCCAACGCCGCCATTCAGCCGGTTGCCGGCTTTTTGTCGTGTGTCAGCTACGCTATCTCCCACGCCCGACTCTGACATCAAGATTGAGCTGTGGCTACCGCTTGCGGGTTGGAATGGAAAGTTCGAGGTGGTCGGCAACGGGGGCTGGGCGGGCAAAATCAGCTACGACTGGCTAGCCGCAGCGCTGCAGGAGGGCTACGCAACGGCGTCGACGGACACGGGCCACGCAGAAGCGAATGCGTCCTTCGCGCTGGGACACCCTGAAAAAGTCATCGATTTCGCGTATCGCGCCGTTCACGAGATGACCGCGAAAGCGAAAGCCATTCTTGCGGCGTTCTACGGCCGCGCACCGCGATTCTCCTACTTTACGGGCTGCTCGACTGGAGGGCGACAGGGTCTAATGGAGGCGCAGCGCTACCCCGAAGACTTCGACGGGATTATCGCCGGTGCGCCGGCGAATGATCAGACGCATCTCAGCGCCTGGCGGATAAACGTGGAAGCAAAGATCCTGCAAAGCCCCGCGAGTGTTGTCCCGCCCGCGAAGCTGGCCCTGGTCAATCGCGCCGTGCTGGCCGCATGTGACGCAATCGACGGAGTGAAGGAAGGCCTGCTGACGGACCCTCGGCAATGCCGGTTCGATCCTGCGACACTCTTGTGTCAAGGGGGTGAACGGGACGATTGCTTGACCGCGCAACAAATCGAAGCGGTAAAGATGGGATATGCTGCGGCAAGACGCAAGAACGGGGAGTTGATTTTTCCTGGATTAGTGCCGGGCGGCGAAACAGGTTGGGAGATGTTGACAGGCGCGAATGCTGAACCTGGATCGATCGACGTGGGTATGTTCCGGTTGGTCGCTCATGAAGATCCGGCATGGGATTGGCGCACGTTCGATGTGGACCGCGATACCTTGCTGATCGACAAGAGAGCCGGCTTCATCGACGCGGTGAATCCTGATCTTTCCGCCTTTCGGGCTCATGGCGGAAAACTTCTCATCTATCACGGCTGGAACGATGCCGGATCCGGCGGGGCCATCTCTCCACTGAACAGCGTCAATTACTATGCAAGTGTGCTGGCAAAAATGGGGTCGTCGCAGCAGGATTGGCTGCGGCTCTTCATGGTACCGGGCATGGCGCATTGTGGAGGTGGGCCCGGACCTAACCAAGTGAACTGGATGGCGGCGCTAGAGCGTTGGCGGGAGTTGGGAATCGCTCCGGATCGGTTGATAGCGTCGCGTGTCAGCGAAAACCATGTAAACATGACGCGCCCAATCTGTCCGTATGCTGCAGTCGCGAAGTACAGCGGGACGGGCAGCACGAACGACGCAGCAAACTTTGTGTGCAAGGCGCCTTAAGGGGTTTTCAGCCACCCAGTTATGGGGCACGCGAACTGGCTGTTTACGCGGGCAGGCTCGTATCGGAGCGCGAGGAAAGCGTCGAGGCTAACTGCTTTCGAGCTCGAAACAGTCTGGAACGAATGGCGCCCGGAGGCACTTGCAGCATCGCGCCGGCCTCTTCGGTGGTGTATTCATAAATCTCGCAGAGAAGAAGGGCGGTTCGCTGCTCCGCACTCAATTGCGAGAGTTTGCGCATGAAGGCACGGTCACTTTGCTTCTGCGCAAGGATTTGCTCCGGATTTAGTCCTGGGTGGGGAAACGAGTCCGCCGCCTCCGCTCGCTCTTCCGGGATCGCGTATTCCGAAGAACAGGTGCGCCTGCGCTTGCGAAAAATGGTGATCGCCTCCTTGACCAGTATCCTGGCCAACCAACTACGAAACGCACCTTCGTACCTAAAGCTCTTCAGCTTGCGGAATGCCGCCAACGAACAGTTCTGCACTGCGTCTTCAGCTTCTTCGTGGTTACGCAGGACGCGTTGGGCCAACCGGTAAAGAATGGGGCGGTAGCGGGCAAACAGAATTTCAAAGGCGTCCGCGTTCCCTTGCAGGCCATCGGAAACCAACTTGCTGTCATCCAGATGCGCTTGCGCTGCGCTATCTACGTTCGCTTTTCTGTCCTTCCACGTATCCGGCACTTGGCTTCCCCAATTAATGCTTCGGTCGTTCCGCAAAACCGCACCCGGGAAGTAAAGCAGAGAAAGGGTGCTTGTCATTTTGATTCGCCAACCGTCCTCACGTCTACATGCCAATTTGTCTGCGTAGACCCACCTGTGCACACTCGATTCGCAAAGAACTCATTCTCCTCGGCAGTCTTCTGCGCGTGCGGGTGCTGGTTCAGATTCACCCTTCGAGAGGAAAGGTTGCTTCTCGGATGGATCTCGCGCCTTAGTCCGGGCACGACTGAATCGCTCCGCAACCGGCACAGACTCAATGAGGATTTCAGACGCGAGGGCTGTTCTTTGACGGAAAGGACTAGGCCGAAGCGGAAGCAGCGGCGTCGAGAGCTTGGCCCTCGGCTAGGATTTTTTCGGGGACGCGACGAAGTTCCTTCACGAGGCGGAACCATGACAGCAGCTTCAGTGTGTAGAAGGTGATGTCGATCTCCCACCAGTAAAAACCCTGGCGAGCGCTGGCCATGTAGTAGTGGTGATTGTTGTGCCAGCCTTCACCCAGGGTAACCAGCGCCAGCAGCCAGTTATTCTTGCTGGTGTCGGTGGTCGGGAACCGGCGGTTGCCAAAAATATGCGAGAGCGAATTGATGGTGAAGGTGCCGTGCCAGAGGAAAACCGTGCTCAGCAAGAAGCCCCAAGCCAGCAATGGCCAGCCACCGATCAGGAACATCGCCACGGCCATGACCGCCGGCGGCGCAAGGTGGTACTTGTTCAGCCACCGCAGTTCGGGATATTTAGCGAAGTCGCCGATGTAATCGAAGCGCGTCTCGTTGTACTTGTCAGAAAGAATCCAGCCGATATGCGACCACCAAAAACCGAACAAGGTCGGCGAGTGCAAATCGTCTTCCTGGTCCGAATAGCGGTGATGGTGCCGATGGTGAGCCGCCCACCAGAGAACGCCCTTTTGCGAGGAGGACATGGCCATCCAGGCGATCACGAACTGGAACCAGCGACTGGTCTTAAACGAGCGATGCGAGAAATACCGGTGATATCCAGCGGTAACGAAGAACATGCGCACTTCGTAGGCCAGGAAGCACACCGCCGGGTAATACCATTTGAAAGGAAAGAAGAAAACGCTGAGTGCGGCAAGATGAATGAGGAAGAAAGGGAGCGAGGAAACCAACTGGATGCGTGCCCCGTTGGGCAAAGGGATAGACAGCGGGCGTGCTACGGAAGCCATTCGTGCAAAACTCCTGCGCAATAAAATTCAAGTCGTGGTTGCGCGCAAGAGGTGAGCAGGCTTCCTGCCACGACCACTTTATGAGTTTACGGGGGCCTGCGCTATAGGTCAACCATCGTAGCGCCACCCGTTTCCATAAAAGTGACTTATGGGCGGATTTTTGCGGATGTGCTATCGTGCGAGAGGAAATCGTGCCGTAGTTGCGTAAGACTAAGAGGAATTGCTCACTTCGGAGACTCCGTCCGGAATGACACGGGTGTCCGTCGGAGAGAGAAACAAGAACTGCTCGGCACGATAGAACTTTTCGCGGAAGTCAGATGAAGGAGAAGGAATGGCGGAACGACCAGTATTGGTGGGATTGATCCCGCAAGCGGTGGTGCTAGATCCGGGAGATACCGTGAGCTGGATGTCTGACGCGGGCAACCTGAAGGTGGAGTTTGATCCGAATCGTTGCCCGTTTACGTCGAATATTTTTCAGGCGCCTGAGGGGACGCGCCTGCTGAGCGGTCCCGTCACAGTAGGAACCAAAGGCGGGGGCTACAAATATAAGTTGTTTCTGAATGAGCAAATGGTAGGACGCGGGGAAGTTCTGGTGCGCGAGAAGTAGCTATCGACACCTCTCTGCGGCCGGCTTTATGCGAGCGGATTCGAGCACAAGATTGGATTTGGGCGGATTCAGCAGCGCAGGGGCACTGCCGACTTCTGAGGCTACGCCGAGGCGCTTAGCCCGCCGAGCATTTTCTGCAATGCGCTCGCATCGGGAACTTGGCCATTCGGCGTGAGATGGTTCACAAGATGCGGCAGCAGCGAGGCCATCATGCCAGTGAGCTGCGAGGGATCCATGCCGGATTGCTGCGCGGCCTGCTGCAACGCGCCGCCGTGCAGCACATTCTGGAGTTGGCTGGCAGAGACCGGCAGATTCTGGCCGCTGCTGATCCAGGAGTTGACGACGTTGCCCAAGCCGCCCTGCTGGAACATGCGCTGCAAGCCGGCAATGCCGCCAACTTGCGGGCTGTTGATGTAACTCATAATCGCGGCGAGCGCCGTGGTATGTTGCGCCTGTTGCGGCCCGCCGCTACTGCCTGCCATCGCGAGAACTTCATCGATAATTCCCATGAGAATCTCCTGAGAGGAAAATCGGAGCGGTCCAGAGGCGACCGCTCCGTAAAGCGAGAAAGCTACTTCTGTTTGGCGATGATCATGTCCTTGATCTTGTTGTAGGTAGCTTGAGGAATGACCTTTTTCTTCACCAAGTCGGTCTTCTTCGCGTAAGGGCGGTTGTCGATAATCTTTTGGGAATAAGCGGCGCCGATACCCGGAAGGGCGTCGAGTTGGTCCTTTGTGGCACTGTTGATATCGACGAGATTGGACGCGCTCGCGGTGGACTGCTTGGCTGTTGAGCTGGTTTGCGGGTGAGACACGGCGACGCTGACGCCAAGCAGTAACACGAGTGCGACCAGCAACAGCCGAACGGAATTTCTCTTCATGTACGGTTCTCCTTAGTTGGTTTGGTCCGAACACAACAACGAACTGGTAAGCTCAGTTTTTCTCCGAGGCGCGATAGCCAGCTTTGACGGCATCAGCTTCGGTCATGTACTTGCCTTGCTTGGTCTTGCCGTAATAGCGCGAGCCGGGCTTGTGGTAAACACCGGAATCGGTGTTGACCCAAACCATGCCATTGCTATTGGCGGGCGGAGTCTGTTGGGCCGTGGTGGATTTTGCGGGCGCCGCGGGAGGTGCCGCCGTTGTCGTGGAGGCTGTGGACTTGGCAGCGGGCGCTGGCGCAGCGGCAGGAGCCGTGGACACAGGAGTAGCGGACTTCGAGGCCGGGGCGGACGTCGAAGTGGTGGCCGGAGCCGACGTGTCCGCCGTTGCGGACTTCTTCGACTTGGAAGACTTCTTGGTGGTGGAAGCCGCGGCTTCCGTTGAGCCAGGAGTAGACGTGTCCGCTGTATCCGCCTTCTTGGACTTGGTGGATTTCTTGGTGGTGGAAGCTGAAGTATCTGAAGAGTCCGCGGTGTCGGCCTTTTTGGATTTCGTCGACTTCTTAGTGGAAGCGTCAGAAGCCGGGGCGGAGGAGTCGGCGTCAGCGGCGGACTTCTTGGACTTCGAGGACTTCTTGGAAGAGGTGGAGGCGTCCGCGGTCGACGAGTCGGCGGTCTGGGACTTCTTGGAAGTGGATTTCTTGGCAGAAGAATCCGCGGTGGAATCGTCCGAAGCGGTGCTCTTCTTCTTTTTGTTGGGCTTGGCGGTGGAATCGCTCTGGTCTGTGGACTGAGCGTCCTGAGGCTTGTGGGCAGCGCGCAGGGTCAAGCTGCCAGACAGGAGCATCAGGGCCGCAACAAGAGCGAGAAATAGCGGCCTACGAGAAATTTCCATGATTGAGAGATCCTTTCGCCCGGAGCTGTTCATGCCGCCCGGCTGCACACGTTGGGCAGGTGTGCTATCGGGCGGAGAGCAGGAGGCGAGAATCGGAGTCTCGCGGGACTTCCCCAAGGGATTGCGCGAATGATGAAAGAGAAAAGAGGGGATGTCAAGGAGGAAAGGAAGGAGGAAGAAGGAGTTAGGAGCTTGGCTAGGGCTAGAGTGAGAGGCCGGACATTGCGTTTCGGGGATGCCAACCGGGCTGGCACTGATCGTTTGGTGGTGTGAGCGGCGGGAGCAGAGCTCCCGCACTCCAAGGATCAGTCACCAGCGAGACGCACGCGACCGTACTCGACGGATTCGGCGAGGCCGCGGCGGACCGGACCGAGAACGAATGCAGGCACATCGCGTTCGGGCTCCAAAGCCAAACTGGAAGACTTACGCGGGAATTCGACGCGGCGATCCAGAAACAGCCCCGCTTCCTTCAGAAATTCCGCGGAGAAGGCGATGTCGGCAGAGCGGTCTACGCCCCAGAACCAAAGTTTCTCTTCGTTGCGTTGAAGGAAACGTAGCGATTCTTCCAGTTTCTTCATGGAGCGGTCAAAAGAAGAGGCGAGGAAGAATACCGCGAGGTTCCAAGCATGGCGGGGATATTGGACGCGAATGCGCATACAGTACTTGCCGGTTTGGTTGACCTCGATGCTGCAGCGATAGTCGTTACGGATATGGTTGTGGCGGGACGAGGCTTTGGCCATGATTCGATCCTGAAATGCCGTTGAGAATGAGCTGGGACGGGCTAAACCTCGCAAGGCAGCCCCCGAAACTCAAGGCGAGCGGCTGCAAATGTAGCTTTGAGGAGACCCAAACCAGACAAGGATAGCCTAGCGGCTCGCAGGGAACGCGGCAAGGGGGTGTGCGAAAATAGTCTAACTAACTTATTTTCTATGAGTTAGGTAGATCAACGGGGAAATTGCTGCCGCCAAAACTACGCAGTTTGTCCGGCGAAATCTTGAGCTTGCCTTCGCGCTTTAGGCGCTCTTCCAAGGCGATACGGAAGGCATCGAAGGCCATACTGCGCTTGGACTGGAGCAGCGTGTCGGTAATTTTCGCCTTCTGCGCCTCAAAATCGGCGGGATTGGGTTCGATTTTATCGACGATTTGATAAGCAACCCAGGAAGAACCCATCTCAACGGGACCACCGACGTCACCTTGCTTCATAGAGAAGGCCGGGAGGATGAGTTTGGCGTTGCCGAGACCGGGAATGCTGCTATTCCGAGCCAGCGCATCGGACGTTTTTGGATCGAGACCGAGGGCTTTCGCGGCAGCATCGAACTTTTCGCCAGCCTTGACGCGCTTGGCGAGGTCGGCAATTTTGGAAAGTGCAAGCGCCTGGGACTTGGTGAGGCGAAGCTGGGCAATGATCTTGTCGCGGACTTCGTCGAGGGCACCGGGATGCGCGGGGAGGACCTGCTGGAGCGAGAGGACAACGTAGCCGCGGTCGGTGCGGATGGGGAGACTGAGCTCGTTGGGGCGCAGGCGGAGGATTTCGTCCTTAATGTCCTGGCCATTGCCCAACTCGAGGATCGCGTCCGTGGGGGCCAGCGGGCGAGTTACACCCGTGGAGAGGTGGAACTTCTGGGCGAGCTGGTCGAGGGTAGTTTTGTTCGTTTGCCGAATCATGCCGGACATCTGATCGGCAATGGAGTTGGACTGCTGGTCGGCCTTCTGGAGAACGTAGGGCCCGCGGAGGGATTCCTTCACCTCGTCGAAGGGCTTGGTGTGAGCGGTCTCTTTGTCGAGGACCTTAATGATATGAAAGCCATATTGAGTTCTGACGAGGTCTGAAATTTGTCCCTTGGGAGTGCTGAAGACGGCCTTGTCAAACTCGGGAACTGTCTGGCCGTGAACGAGCCAGCCCAAATCCCCACCCTTATCCTTGGAACCGGGATCCTGGGAGTATTTCTTGGCGAGTTCCTCGAAGTTAGCACCCTTGCGAGCCTGAGCCAGAATGTCTTCGGCTTGCTTTTTGATTTCGGCCACTTCGGCGTCGGTCTTGCCGACGGTGGTCAGGAGAATGTGCTCGGCATGGACGCGGTCGGGGACCTCGTACTGCTGGATGTTCTGCTGATAGATGGCCTTGAGCTCATCATCGGTAACCGGAACGTTCTGGCGAAGCTGGTTGAGGTCGAGAAGGCCGTAGCGAACCACGCGCTTCTCCGGCACCTGAAAGTCGGACTTGTGCTGATCGTAATAAGCCTTAATTTCAGCGTCGTCGGGATTGATCTTGTCCGCCAGGGTTTCCGGGTTGGCCGCGGCATAGGCGAGCTTGATCTTTTCGTTTTCGTAACGGAACTCTTGCTGAATCTCGGCAGGGCTGACGCTGACGCCGTCGGTAAGCAAACGATGGAACTTTTCTTCGATCATGCTGGAGCGAACGAGTTCTTCGAAAGCAGGCACAGTCATCTGGAAGCGCTGCTGGACCATCTGGGAATAGGCTTCATTGCCGACAAAGGTGTCGCCGTTAAAGGCGGCCGGGAGAATCTCGCGAATGCGGTCGACACGCTCCTGGTCACTGACGGTGATGCCGAGGCGCTTGGCTTCGTACTCAACTTCCTTCTGAAAAACGAGTTGTTTGAGAATCTGGTTGGCGTAAAGACCTTCGAGTTGGCGAGGAACCTGATTGGTTTGGCGAATCTCGCTGAGGCGCTGATTGATGTCGGCGAGAGTGATGGATTGATCGCCAACCCGCGCTACGACGTCGCCAGAGGTTGCGGCGGAGTCTGGACCTTGCGGGATAAGGTAGAGGAGCATGCTGAGCGCGAGCATGCCGATAATGATGCCGAAGAGAATACGGACGCCAGTCTTCTGGTTGTCAAAGGCTCCAGCCATTTCCAGATGTCTCCTGAGTGGATGACCAAACTAAAGATTATACGGTAATGCGGGCGCAAGGCCCAAACGGATCGCGAGAGATTTGAACGGAAAGCGACCTGTCACATGGGCGAGTTGTGGTCAGTGTCATAACGGTGCAAAGTGGCGGTGCAGGTACGCCCGGGGCTGCCTGCGAAGGCCCTTCCTGAACTTACCCCAGGGTCGGCAGCCCCTGCCTCCTCTTTATTTACAACCCTCGGTTGAAGCTCCGCATCTTGGGGAGGGAGTTCTGCCCGACCTGTCACGTCCGACAGTTCCAAGGACGCGCGTCAACTTTAATGATTCACTCAGGAAACATTTTGGGAATGGGACCGTGTATGACAGGCAGAACTGCGAAGGGCTAAGCACGCGGTTCATCGCTCGCTTTGTCGGGCGATTTGGCCCGAAGATTCTATCGCCGAAAGATTTTATCGGGGGAGGCCCGTATGCATTGTTTCAAGCGAATGGCGCTCTTCGTCTTATTGTTTTGCACCCTGTACAGCACGGCGTGTCAAGATTTGACGCCGAAACACCTGGAATTGCTGTTTAAACCGAACACAGAGTTATCTGAAATTATCGGCTTTCTGGCGGGCCTAGGCACAACATTTGCCGCGTTCCCCGATCTACTTGCCATGCTGAAGCGCAAGTCGAGCATCGGGATGAATCCCCGTATGAGCACCATCATGGGCACCTTCCAGGTGCTTTGGATTTATTACGGAATGTTGATCGCCTCGCGTCCGGTGATTCTCTGGAACGTAATCGCGGTGTGCATAAATTTCCTGACCGTTGGAGCCTATAGCCACTTCCTACACAAAGAGCGGGACCGCAAAGCCGAGGTACAGCCACAACGATGATGGAAGGCATGCGCGAGGAGAGCAACCGGTGTGAAGAGCGGCCGCTACATAGGATGGGATCGATCGAAAAGGAACTTGTCGCTTCGCTCGAAATGACGGTGCGTTAAGAGCGCCGCGAAATCTGAAGGGTGATCGCAACAAAAAACCTCCGGGAGTGGGGAGGGCTCCCGGAGGTTGCTAGCTTGGGTGCCGGGGAATGATCAGGAGAGAGCGGCACCGCGCGTAAAGCGATTGCGATTTGGCAAGGCGCTGCGACGAATTTCCGCAATGGCGTATAGAGCGAAGAGCGATAAGCCAAACAGCGACGAGGCGATTAACGTGTCACGGATGTAGTTGCCGACGGAGACCACGGCTTGCTCCGCGACGGTAGGAGTGGGAACAGCGGCAGTGGTGAGGGCGTTGTCCGCCGGTGTAGCCGTGGGCGTCGCCGGTGCAGATGCTGGTAAGTTGGCTATGGTTTGATCAAACGAGGAAACATAGGGGCCGTCTGGAAATTCGCTATTGCTAATCTCTTGAGCCTGCACCGGAACCGTGCTGGCCCACAGGAGGGCGAGACCGAAAGCGGCGGCGGTGGCGTGGCGAAGAATGTTTTGAATTTTCATGGCAACCTCACTTCTTTATTTCGATAGCGCTTGGCGAAAGACGCAAAACTAGATGGCAAACGCAGGACCACACGAACGGAAAAGTGCTGGAGCGCCGTGTTTAGCGCCAAGCCTTTGAGTGCACCGGGTTTAAAGGCATGGGTACTGAAGTGAAGAAATCAGCCCAGCCCCGGCAGTCTATCCGAGGGGTTAGCGAAAAGGCTGCAGGGCGTCCGCAACGATTCGTTCTCCGGGCACCTTTACGTGGAGGTCAACGTATTGCGCTGAATATTGGGCGGTTGCAGGCTCCGTCGGCTCGTCCCCAAGAAACTCTCTGGGCAGATAGGTGGTCTAACCAAAAAGATAGACAAAGGCTATGGCGGTTGGGGAAGCGCAGCGCTAGAATGGCGCCGCATTTTGGGATGGAGTGGTAGCAAACGGGCCAATTATGCAGGCAAAACTTGTTGGGATTAATGGCGCGCTGAGGAAGAGTGAATTCCCGATCCGTCAGGAATTGACGTTGGGCCGGGACGCGGACAACGCGGTCCGGCTGGAAGATACGTGGGTGTCGGGGCACCACTGCCGTATCGCGGAGATTGAAGGAAAACACATTCTGCAGGACCTGGAGAGCCACGCAGGAACCTTCGTCAACGGTATCCCCGTAAAACACCGGGCCTTGAGCCATGGAGACGAGATAGCCATCGGGAATTCCCTGTTCGTCTTTCAGGAAGAAAAGGCAGCGCGTTCGCCGAGCGGCACGGTGAAGATGGATGATGCAGAAGTGGCAGATATGCAGGCGGTGGAGCTACGCGCGGAAGAACTGCGGAATTTGACGCCCGGAGGATTGGCCGCGCTAGAACCTAGCGAGCGTATGGGGAGAAACCTGAGTGCGCTGCTACGGATCAGCCGAGCGATCGGATCGTTGCGAGACGAGGAATCCTTGCCGTGGCAATTGCTGGGAATGATCTTTGATGTGGTTCCCGCGGAACGAGGGGCGATCTTGTTGACCGAGGAAAATTCGGAGGAAGTGCGTGCCCAGGTGGCATGGGATCGCATGCGTGGGCCAGAACATCCGGTGCATGTGAGTCAGGGGGTATTGCGGCGGGTGCTGCGAGATGGGGCGCCTGTGTGGAATAGCGGCTCAAAGGAAAATACACCGAGCAGAGCATTTGTGTGCATGCCGATGAGCAGCAACGGACGGACGTTTGGTGTGATTTATCTGGAGTCGAGCGACGCGGTATTCACCTACGCGGATTTGGAGTTGCTGGCGGCGATCGCGGGACTGGGCGTTGTGGGAATCGAAAATGCGCGGCAGTTTGAGAAGTTGAAGACCGAGAATCAACGGCTACAGGCCGAGGTGAGCCTGACGCATGACATGGTCGGACGAAGCGGGCGAATGCGCGAGGTGTACCAGATGGTGGAGCGAGTAGCCGCCAGCGACTCGACCGTTCTGATTTGCGGGGAAAGCGGTACGGGGAAGGAGCTGGCCGCGCGAGCGATTCATAAGAACAGTGCGCGCAAGGAACAGGTATTTGTGGGATTGAATTGCGCGGCACTGACGGAAACCTTGCTGGAGAGCGAGTTATTCGGACACGAGAAGGGGGCGTTCACGAGCGCGGTGAACCAGAAGAAAGGGTATCTGGAAGTAGCGGAAGGAGGGACGATTTTTCTGGATGAGATTGGGGAGCTTTCGCCGATCTTGCAGGCGAAACTGCTGCGGGTGCTGCAGGAACGGGAATTTGTGCGGGTGGGCGGAACGCGGCCAATCAAGATTGATGTACGGTTCCTGGCGGCAACGAACAAGGACCTGCAGAAGGCGGTGAAGGAAGAAAAATTCCGAGGCGACCTGTTTCATCGACTGAATGTGATTTCGTTGACACTGCCGCCGTTGCGGGAACGTGTCGAGGATATACGGGACTTGGCGGAGCACTTTGTGGCGCGTTACGCGAAGAAATGCAACCGGAGCGTGACGGGGATCAGCGAAGAGGCGCTGGCGTGTCTGCGGCAATACGATTGGCCCGGGAACATCCGGGAACTGGAAAACGCGATGGAAAGAGCAGTGGTGATCGGGAACTCCGAGAAGATTTTGGCGGAAGATCTACCCGAGGGCTTGCAGGACGGGCAGGTCTGCACGCCCAGCGCAGCGGCGAAATATCATGATGGGATTCGCGAATATAAGAGGCAGATGATCGTGAGCGCTTTGGAGCAGGCGACCGGGAATATCACGGAAGCCGCGAAACTGTTGGGAGTACATGCGAATTACCTGCATCGATTGATGCGGAATTTGGAATTGCGGCCCAAGATGAGGAAGCAGACCGGGGCATGAGAAAAGGATGAGAGTTTAAGAGTAAAAGAGTGGAAGAGTGGCAGAGAATAAGGCGGGAAAACGTCAGGGTATCGCGAGACAGATATGGATGAATCCGGTGAACTGAATCGGCTGGTGCAAGAGCTGAATGAAGGACGCGATCCCGCAGAAGCGGGGGTTACCGCGAGGCTGGACCAGTGGCTGACCGCACTGGTACAAAAGGGCGGAAGTGACTTGCTGCTGGTGGAAGGCGCACCGCCGTGCGTACGAGTGCAAGGGGAAGTGCGGAAGATCGAGGCGAACACACTGGATGGAGCGGACATTGAGGCGGCGATACTGCCCGCGTTGTCGCGACCTGCGTTGCAGATGTATCGGGAGAACTCGATCGCGGACGGATCGTACCGGATCGAGGGAGTGGGGCGGTTTCGCATCAACTTGCACCGCGAACGGGGCCATGCCGCAGCGGCAATCCGCGCGCTGCCGACGCGCGTGCCGGGGTTGGCAGAATTGCATCTGCCGCCCACGGTGGCGAATCTGGCACATTTGCCACGAGGATTAGTGCTGATTGGCGGACCAGCGGGGTCGGGGAAATCCACAACGCTATCGGCGCTGATTCACGAGATCAATACGCGGGAAGCTCGACACATCGTAACCATTGAGGATCCAATCGAGTACGAACATACGCATGTTCGCAGCGTGATCGAGCAGGTGGAAATTGGAACGGATGCACCGGACTTTCCGACGGCGTTGCGGGCGGCGCTGCGGCAAGCGCCCGACGTGATCGTCGTGGGAGAAATGCGGGATCCAGAAACTATGCGCATTGCGGTAGCCGCGGCGGAAACGGGTCACCTAGTGCTATCGACCTTACACACGACGGATGTGGCGTCGACGGTGGGAAGAATCACAGATTCGTTTCCAGTGGAGCGGCAGAACTCCATCCGGCAGGAATTGGCGATGGCGCTCGTGGCGGTATTGACACAGATGTTGCTGCCGAGCAAACACGGAGGGCGATTGCCGGCGGCGGAATTGTTGATGGTCGGATACGGAGCACGGCACCATATCCGAAGGAACGCGTTGCAGCATTTACATCAGGAAATACCGCTGACGAAGAAAAAGGGGTCGTTTACGCTGGAGGAGTCGTTGGTGGTATTGGTTAAGAATGGCGAGATTGAGAAGGACGATGCGGCGCTTTGTGCGATTCACCCGGATGATTTGGATATTCTGCTGAAGGCGAATGTGGCGGGGGCGTAGGGAAAAGTTCAAGAGTAGAAGAGTTTAAGAGTGCAAGAGTGAAGAGGAGTTTTAGCGTTTGCGCCGACCTCCAGAGTTAAGGCAACCTCAAAACAGATGAGTCTGCCACCACAGAAAAAAAAATGGGAATTGGTATTGGGAATCGGACTGCTGGTGTGTGCGGCGATGGTTCCATCGTTTGCAAATTCTGGCATGGGCGCCAAGTCATCCACGCAGCCGACATTTTATAAGGATGTATTGCCCATCTTGCAGGGGCACTGCCAGGTGTGCCATCGGACCGGGGGGATTGCGCCGATGGCATTTGAGTCGTATGAGGAAACAAAGCGGTTTGCGGGAGCAATTCGCGTGGCGACCGAGAATCGGACGATGCCGCCGTGGTTCGCGGTACGGGGAATTGGAAAATTCTCAAATGATCCGTCGTTGAGCGAAGGGCAAATTGCGCAGTTGGTGGTATGGGCCGAGAGCAACACACCCGCGGGGAATCCGGCAGAAGCACCGCCGGAGAGGAGATGGTCGGGACGATGGTCGATCACCAAGCCGGACCTGGTGGTTTCCATGAAGGAAGCCGTGGAAATTCCGGCAGATGGCGAAGTGGATTACACCTACGAGATCGTGCCAACGAATTTCCCGGAAGGGCGGTGGGTGCAGGGGTCGGAAATCCTGCCGGGCATGCCGGAAAACGTGCATCACGCTGTGGTGTATGTGCGGCCACCGGGGTCGGCGTGGTTGCGGCACGCGCCGGTGGGGAAACCGTTTACCGCAGAATCGTTGGCCACAGAGGAGGAGCGGCGCGACGCAATGTGGACCGACAGCGATATTTTGCTGGTATACGCGCCGGGGAGTACTCCGGACAATTGGGCTGAGGGCATGGCGAAGTACGTGCCGGCGGGGTCGGATCTGGTTTTCCAGATGCATTACACGACGAATGGAAAAGCGGGAAACGACGTGACGCAAATTGGGTTGCGATTCGCGAAAGAGCCGCCTGCCAAGCGCGTGCTGACGCTGCAATTGACGAACGACCACTTCGTGATTCCGCCTGGAGTGCCAGATTATCGCGTGGAAGCTTGGGGGACTCTGCCGAATGATGCGCTGCTGCTGAGTTTCTTTCCGCACATGCATCTGCGGGGAACACGGTTTGAGTACAACCTCCTAAAGAAGGATGGGAGTGTTGATACGCTGCTGCGGGTGAATTATCACTTTCACTGGCAGATGAGTTATCGACTGGCGGAGCCGCTGGCGCTGAAGGCGGGAACCAAGTTGCAGGCGGTGGCATGGTTCGATAATTCGCGGGAGAACCCGCACAATCCGGATCCGGACGCGGCGGTGCGCTGGGGAGAGCAGACTTCGGATGAAATGATGGTGGGATTCTTTGATGTAGCGGTGGGACGCGATTTTGATAAGGCGAGGTTTTTTGAGAGAGGAAGTAATCGGTAATCGGTAATCAGGGACCAGCGATCAGCGAACAGCAAACAAGACCGAGGCAACGGAGCCTGAGCGCTGACTAGAACGCGGATTCTGACACATTGCGCAGGTCCACTGGCTGGACCGCGAGTGCGGGCCCCGCAGTCCAGCGAAAAGCGGCGGAAACGCTATTTGTAGATTGACCAACGGGGGTTGGGGAATCCGTGCATGTGCAATTGGGTGTGCTAGATTGCGAAATTGGAGCAGCCGCCGCGCACAATTGTGAGTACACAGACCCCGACTGAGCCCCGCCGTCCCACGGCCCCCCCGGCACCGCAACAGGCGCCGAAGATTCGGCCCGTAGAGGTGTATTGGCACACGGTTTCCTACAAGACGGTGGCCCTATTGATCGTGCTGGTGGTGGTGATCGTGGTCGCGGGGATGTATGTGACGGTGCCGAACTGGACGGAAACCGTCGAAAAGAAATTGGACAAAGCGCTCGGAAATCCGGAAACGGAAGCGTTGACGAGCGCACAGACGCAAGCAAAGTTCGTGAACCTGGACGGAAGGGTGCAGGTAAAGAAGGTGAATTCGGTGACGTGGGTGGATGCGGATTATCACACCACGTTGGATAAAGGCGATTTGATTCAGACGGGCTCGGACGGAGCGGCGCGCGTCACCTTCGCGGACGGAACGGAATACACCATCAACAAGGATACGTTGATCACGGTGGAAGAGAACACTGTGACGCGGGATTATTCGAACACGAAAGTGCGTATCAATACCGGCGCGGTGGATCTGGCGACGCCGACCTGGACTTTGCGTGACGCACAAGCGGCAGTTAGCGTGGAAGACGCCACAGCGTACATGAAACAGAACAGCCGCGCTACGGTGAAGAACGACCCGAACAAGAACGAGCACGAGATCGTAGTGGCCAACGGCGGCGCGGAAGTGAAGCGCGGCAACGAGACGATCGAGTTGACACAGTGGGAGAAGGTCAGCGTCCCGACCGGCGGAGCAATGCAGAAATCGAATGTGCTGGCCCCGCCGAATCTGGTAGCGCCGCTGAATCTGGCTCCTATTATTTCGGAGAGTCCGAAGGCGGCGACGATTCACTTCGAGTGGGAACCGGTGGATGACGCGGTGGGTTACACGCTGCGCATCAGTCCGACGACAATGTTTACAAAAATGGCGAAGCAGGTGACGGTAAGCGGAACGAGCGCGGACGTTTCCGGCCTGGAAGCTGGAGACTATTTTTGGAATGTGACGGCCACAAACGCAAATAAAGAAACCAGCGAATTCAGCGAGATGTTCAAGTTCTCCCTGGTGGCCCAAGGGAAAACACAGAGCATGCTGCTAGAAATCGTCAGCACGCAGATGCACGGGCGCGTGGCAGAAATCATGGGGAAGACAGAACCGGGAGCGGCATTGATTGTGAATGGGCAACCGGTGGCGAATATTTCGCCGGACGGAACGTTCCGGCATTTCACGGAGCCATTGGAACCCGGAGAGCACACGCTGGTGGTGATCGGGTCGAACCGGCGTGGAGGAACGGCCACACAAAAAGTTTCCATCGTCGTACCGAAGTAAGAGATTTGGGGAAAAGCAGGTTGCGATTTTGCGCGCGCCGCCGAATCCAGCGACAATGGTAAGTCGGACTGGTGGTAGGCGAACGCGGAGATCCTACCAGGCAGGACCCTCTCCGCAGGGGGAAAGAAGTGTTGAATAAGAACGGATACAACCTGAGGTCGGTGTTTAGTTTGTTTTCCTCCGACCTGGCGATCGATCTGGGGACAGCAAACACGCTGGTGTTTTCCCACGGCAAAGGAATCGTGGTGAACGAACCTTCGATCGTAGCGATCAACAAAGCGAGTGGCGAAGTGGTAGCGGTGGGGCGCGAGGCGAAGGACATGCTGGGACGCACACCGGGAAACGTGGTGGCCATCAAGCCGATGAAGGACGGAGTGATCGCGGACTTCAAGGTCACCGAAAAGATGCTGACGTATTTTATCCAGAAGGCACACAACCGTCGCGTGCTGGTGCATCCGCGGATTGTGATTGGAGTGCCCAGCGAGATTACGCCGGTGGAAAAGCGAGCGGTGCAGGACTCCGCGTACCGCGCCCGCGCTAGCGAAGTTTATCTGGTGGAACAGGCCATGGCCGCGGCAATTGGCGCGGGACTGCCGATCGAAGAGCCCAGCGGAAACATGGTGGTTGATATCGGCGGAGGCACGACGGACATCGCAGTGATCTCAATGAGCGGCATCGTGTATTCGCGGTCGGTGCGTGTTGCCGGAAACGAGATGGACGAAGCGGTAATGCAATACCTGAAGCGGAAGTACAACCTGCTGGTTGGAGAACGCACCGCGGAACAGATCAAGATGGAAATTGGTTCGGCTTACCCGCTGGAGAAGCCGCTGACGATTGAAGTGAAGGGCCGGAACCTGATCGAAGGCGTGCCGCGCACGGTGACCATTGATGACAGCGAGATTCGCGAAGCGTTGAGTGAGTGCGTGGCGACGATTTTGAATGCAGTGCGCGTGGCGTTGGAGCGGACTCCCCCCGAGCTTTCGGCGGATATCAGCGATCGCGGGATCGTGCTGACCGGCGGCGGAGCGCTGTTGAAGAACCTGGACAAACGGATTCGTGAAGAGACCGGGTTGCCGGTATCGATCGCGGACGATCCGCTGGCATCGGTGGTGCTGGGAACCGGGAAGATGCTGAGCGACTTCAAATTGTTGCGGCAAGTGTGCATCGATTAGAGGCAGTTTCCAGGTTTCAGTAAGAAAAACAATCAGCGAAGCCAATGAAGTGGCAGGCAGGGTTCGATCTAAAGATCTTGAAAAACGGCGGGGGCTCGTGGAACGGAAACCCACCTTCCAGACAACGAGCGACGGGGCACGGTTCAGGAAATGGTAGCGATTCCATCGAAACATAAGTCACTGACACTGCTGGCAGGTGTGCTGATCGCACAACTGTTGATGCTGGCGGTACAGATCAAGCGTGACTCGCACGGACGACTGATCCGGGTGTGGGCGATCTCGGCGGCGTACCCATTCGAACGGTCGGGTTCGTGGGGATTCGGAAAAATTCGTGGGGTGTGGACGCACTATTTTGCGCTGCACACGACGGCGCAAGAGAACGAGGCTTTACGGGTTGAGAACGATGCGCTGAAACTGACCATTACGCAACTACAAACTCGGGCAGCGGAGGCGGACCGTCTGGCCGCCATACTAAACTTCAAGCAAACCCACGAGGAGGTCCCGATCGTAGCGGCACGGGTGATTGCCGCGAGCGCGGGAACTGCCAGCCGAACCGTGGAGATTGACCGGGGAGAACGAGACGGACTGAAGCTGAATATGGCGGTGATCACGCCAGACGGAGCGGTGGGAAAAGTGATTGAGGTGTTTGGGAACACCGCACAGGTACTGCTGTTGACGGACAAGGACGGCGGTGCCGGGGCCATGCTGGTAGATTCACGCACGCAAGGAGTGGTGGGCGGCACGGGCGAGCCGATGATGCAAATGAAGTTTGTGGCCAACGAAGACAGCGTTGCGATTGGGGAGAAGATCGTAACCAGCGGCATGGACAAAATCTTTCCGCGAGATATCCCCGTTGGCACCGTAGTGGAGATAAAAGCGGGAAACCCGTTTAAGCAGATTCGCGTGCAGCCTGCGGCGAAGTTAGAGCGGCTGGAAGCGGTGATCGTGCTTTTGAGCCAGGCGCCGGTGGAGTTCAAGAGCGAGGCGCAAAGTTCGGCAAACACGTCCGCTAAGCAGAACACGACGGCAGCAGCTCCGGCGGCGGCGGAGAAGCCATGAACGATACGTACGAACTGCACGGCGGCGAAACACACATCGAGGTCCACAAGTTCTACCCGGGAGCCGTAGTGTTAGTGGCGGCGGCGGCGCTGGTGTTTCAGGCAACCGTTCCGGTGTATTTTCCGCGGCTGAACATACTGGAACTGCCGCTGCTGGTGACGATTTATTTCGGGCTGAGCCGGAGAAACCCGTCGACGGGGTTGCTGTTGGGAATGATGATCGGATGGGCGCAGGACGCGCTGAGCGGGCCGACAGTGCCGATCGGGTATTACGGGATTGCGAAGACGGTGATTGGGTATTTGGCGTCGTCGATTGGGGCAAGGTTGGATACGGAGCATCCCGCGGCGCGGTTTTCGCTGATTTTCGGATTTTATGTGGTGCATCAAGCAGTGCTGGTCTTGGTGCGGCGGTTGCTGCTGGCGCAACCGGAGCCATGGTTCAATGTGCACCTGGCGATCGCGGCGGCGGTGAATGCGCTGCTGGGAACGGTGCTGTTCCTGGCGTTGGACCGGCTGAGGCGGAGTTCGTAGACCGCTGTAGTTTCCACCCCCCCCAAAAAAACCTGCGGCGTAAGGCCGCCGCTACAGAGTAACAAATACGTTTGTCGTTTCGAGGAGCGCGATCGGAATGACCGGTGGTGTCTTAGTGGGAGAGGAGGAATTGTTTGAAGGCGGAATAGTCGGCGGAAATAGGGATAGAAAGCTTGGGTTGGTTGAGGTGGCGGGCGAGGCGTTCGGGCAGCGGAGGGGCTTGGCCGATGGCTTTCTGGACGACGTCAGCAAATTTGGCAGGGTGAGCTGTCGCTAGAACAAGGCCTTGCGATGGCTCTGGGTGCTCTTTGCGGAAAGCCTCCCAAGCATGAATGCCGACAGCGGTGTGCGGATCGGATACATAGCGATAGCGATCCCATACGGCGTGCATTTCTTGAAGCGTTTGTTCGTTGGTGGCGCCGTGTCCCCAAATCTCCTTGCGGACGTTTTCGAAACGGTTGCGGCAAAGATCGAGCAGGCGGGGAAAATTGTTGGGATTGCCGACGTCCATGGCGTTTGAATAAGTGGCGATGGCAGCGCGGGGCTCGTATTTCCCGGATAACAGATACTGCGGAACCACATCGTTGGCGTTAGTGGCGGCAATGAAACGAGAAACGGGAACGCCGACGCGCTTAGCGAAGATACCGGCGGTGAGGTTGCCGAAATTGCCGCTGGGAACAGCGACGACGAGGGGCACGGAGGCAACCGGCAATTGGCGGTAAGCCGCCACGTGATAGAACATTTGTGGAAGCAGGCGGCCTACGTTGATGGAATTGGCAGAGGTGAGAAAAGCGCGATGGTTGAGTTGCTCGTCGGCGAAAGCTTGTTTCACGAGACACTGGCAATCGTCGAAGGAGCCGGAGATTTCCAGAGCGGTAACGTTCTGCCCGAGTGTGGTGAATTGCTTTTCTTGAGCTTCGCTGATGCGCTTCGAAGGATAGAGAATCACGACGCGGATGTTGGGCACACCGAGAAAGCCGTGGGCAACAGCGCTGCCGGTGTCGCCGGAGGTGGCGACGAGAACAGTTAGCGGGCGGGATTCCCCGCGGACGAAGTAACCCATCAAACGAGCCAAGAAGCGAGCGCCGAAGTCTTTGAAGGCAAGAGTGGGACCGTGGAAGAGTTCGAGGATATGCAGCGCCGGGGAAAGAGAGACGAGTTTGACCGGGAAATTGATGGCCTCGGCGACGATTTGCCATAGAACTTCTTCGGGAACGTCAGGCGTCGCGAAGGGCCGCACCAGACGAAAACAGACCTCCGTGAATGGAAGGCGGCGAAAGTCCTCGAGTTCTTCCGGGGTATGGCGGGCAATTTCGGCTGGCATGTAGAGGCCGCCATCCGGGGCCAGACCGCGGAGGACGGCACCGCGAAGAGAGGTAAGTGGAGCTTTGCCGGAAGTGGAACGGTAGCGCATTGTTCTCGGTAGTCAGTAATCAGTTATCAGTAATCGGTGACCAGAGACCAGAGATCAGGAACCTTTGTTCTTTGTTCATAGTGTAGTGCGTGGCGAAATAAAATGCCGCCGCAAAGGACGCGTTGTTTCAAGATGTAAGGCTACTAAAGAAAACGGGGAAGCAACGGTCATCGGCGGGATTGCAGTTGCGCGTTGAGAGTTTCAAGAAAGGCTTTGCCGGCATCCGCGCTGCGGGACGTTCCCGCCGGGGATAATTCGTGAAGGTGCTTGGTGGCAAGCGTGACGTGCGCGAGAGCCTCGTAAGAATGGCTGCGCGCGGCGATGAGCTGAGGGTAACAGCGAAGTACTGTTTGACGCGGGGTCTCGCCGGAAGCGGGGCGGAAGCCACCCTGCCAAAGTACCGGCTTAGGGTCGCGGAGATAGCGTTCAATGAGGAGTTGCACTTCGTTCTGCGAAGCAGCGAGATAGACGACGGTGGTTTGGCGACGCAAGCGATGCAGAGTGTGGTTGCCGGTGGCAATGACGCTGCCGGTAGTATCGAGGATGAGGCCGCGCTTGGGATCTTTTTCGAGATCGGACAGAACCTCGTCGAGGACTGCGATCTCTTCGGAGAGGTATTGCGCTTCGCGTTCGGCGTAGGTGGGGCTGTCCGGCCAGCCCATCCAAGCAGCGACCCCATTAATGCCGGTGTGGCCATTGGCTTGAAGCACGGGAGCAAGCCGGGACTCGATTTGGTCGTCGCAGCAAACCATTGAGAAGCCGAGAGCGGCGAGATTTTTGGCCCAGTGAGATTTCCCTGAACCGGACATACCGATGAGCGAGAGACGTAGCGGGTTGTCAGAAGTTGAGCGCATGTGGAATCAAGAAGTGTAACGAACTCCGACCGATGGACAAAATTTAGTTCGGACGTGAAAGCGCCAGTTACTTTAGCTGCAGGCGCGGAAAGCGTTGCCAGGAAGACATGTCGGAAACGATGATGCGGTCGCCGGGCTGTAATCCCTGGGCAATCTCGACACTGTCGTCGGAAGAGCGGCCCAGGGTTACCGGGACACGAGTGGCTTGGGTGCCGTCGTCGGAAAGCTTGTACAAGGAAATGGGCGCGCCGGAATGGGTCTGCAAGGGCCATTTCACGAAGGTTGTACGAGGGATATTTTCGACATCAATCGAGCCACTGGCGGAAAGATCCATGCGGGCTTCGTGGGGTTGCGGGCCGGTGAACTTCAGGTCAACACTGACGGTGCCATTCTGCACGTTGGGATCGATTTGGACAACTTTGGCGGAATAGGAATGATCCTGCAAGGTGACGTTGGCGAGCTGATTAATTTCGATGCTGCTAGCCTGCGCTTCGGGGATATGAATGCGCGCCATGAGGCGGGCGGAATTGGCCACGCGGGCGAGAATCGTGCCGGGACCAATTTGCTGGCCAAGGCCGATCGAGATTTCTTCAAGAACGCCCGTCATGCCAGCCCGAACCATGAGGGCCTGCTTCTGTTCGGTGCGCAGGGCATACAGAGCTTGCATCTGCGAAACTTCCGCTTGTTTGGCAGTTAACTGCGCTTGGCGGGCTTCCGCAGAAATGGCGAGACGTTCGCGTTCAATCTGGAGACGAGTAGCCAGCGAGTCCGCCTTGGCGCGAGAAATTTTTGCGTTCATTTCGGTACCGAGGTTGTTCTTGAGGAGGAGTGCGTCGCGTTCGGCTTCAAGGTTAGCTTGCGTGGCATCGGACTCCAGTTGCGCTTCGAGGGCTTTTTCGTTGAGAAGCTGGGCCTGCAGCTGAACGCGAAGGTTGGCGAGTTCCGCCTCGGACTTCTTCATGGCGAGTTCCGCATCAGTGATCTGGCGATCGAGATCGGGATTGCTCAGCTCGAGGATGACCGTGTCCGGTTTTACATGAGCCCCGGGCAGCAAAAGAATCTGATCGACGTGGCCATCAGTGCCGGCAGAAAGCCAACGCACGTCTTCCGGTACCAAAGAGCCCAAGCCATCGACGCGGCAGATCATGGAACCGGACTCAACGGTGGCAAATTGCAGCGAAGCCTTATCGACGGTAGGAGAAGCGGAGCGAAGACGAAGAACGCCAAGGGAAATGACCAAGCAGGCGCTCAAGACAAACACGGGAAGCACAAAACGAACCAAGACGGGCCGGGACAGACGCGTCACACAAACCTCCAGCGGACAGGGAAACCGATACAAAATCCTGACCAGTTACTATTATAAATTCAGGAGGAGTGGCGTAAAAGGGAAAATGAAGTTGAGGAGTATCTAATAAATCGATTTAAAAGCGGCAGAAAGGCGGTAAATTTCCAGGTGTGCGCAACGAGAAACCTGTCCTTTAGTACGAGTTGCGTGGGGGGAGGCCAGATGCTACTTTGGGAAAGGCTTCGCGAAGATGGCGGCTTCGGAAGATTGGCGGCGATTCGCGGACTTCTGAGGGAAGTGCGGGGCGAGCAATGTGCTCCGTGGGATGAAGAAGAATTCGAAAATATTCGCTGCAGAGTGATAGGTAGCGCGGGCGGGACCGCTCAGCCCTGAGAGCCTGCGCATAGGTCTTTCGTGTCGTACTGGTTTCGCAACGACAATCGATTGCCGCAGGAAAGATTGGCGGCAGTGTCCTACGTAATCGTGGGAATGATCGCGCTTCTGTTGCTGGGCTTCTGGAAACTGCAACTCATCGATTCCGACAAATATGGACAGATGGCGGAGCGCAATCGGGTGCGCTCGATTCCGATCATTGCGCCGCGGGGACGAATGTTGGACCGCGACGGGCGCGTGCTGGTGGATAACTATCCGTCGTTTAGCGTGCTGTTATTGCGAGACGACCAAGGGGTCGTAGACAAGAATCTTCCGGCGATTGCGGACGGCTTGGGCTTGTCCCTGGACGATGTGAAAGAACAACTGAACAACGCGAAAAGTTTGCCCGCGTTTCAACCGATTGTGATCAAACCGGAAGCGACTCCAGCCGACGTTGCGTTCATCGAATCCCATCGCGCAGACATCCCCATCCTGGAAATGTTGATGGTGCAGCGCCGCAGGTATTTGCCCGGCGGATTCATGGCCCATGCGAGCGGATATGTAGGCGAAGTCAGCGAGGATCAGATTCTCTCCAGCAACGGAAAGCTACGACCGGGAGACATCGCGGGCAAGAGCGGACTGGAGCGGGAATATAACGATCTGCTGGTGGGGACCGACGGAATGCGGCGCGTGATCGTGAACAGCGTCGGCAAAGAGATGGGGCACCTGGACCAGCAGGAAGCCATTCCCGGCAAACAGATTCAGCTAACGATTGACTACGACCTGCAACAGGTGGCGGAAGCGGGATTGGGAGACAAGCAAGGAGCAGTGGTGGCTCTGGATCCGCGAACCGGAGAAGTGCTAGCGTTTGCGAGCCATCCCGCGCCGGACCCGAACGATTTCGCAGTGAGAATCTCGAAAGAAGAGTGGCAAAGATTGAATGCGGACCCGGCGCACCCACTGTTGGATCGGGTGACGCAAGCGCAATTACCGCCCGGATCGGTTTTCAAAATCATCATGGCGACGGCCATGCTGGAATCGAAGGTGCCGCCGCCGAACTTCACGGCCTTCTGCTCTGGTTATGGCGTTTTCTACGGGCAGATGCATAAATGCTGGGTGTATGGGAAAGGCAGCCACGGTTCGATTGGTTTGCACGAGGCGATTGTGCGATCGTGCGACGTGTTCTTCTACAACGTGGGCATGCGCATGGGGATTGATATCATCGCGAAATACGCGAAGATGCTGGGTCTCGGAGCAAAAACGGGAATCGACCTGCCATCCGAAGAGCCTGGGCTGGTGCCCTCGCAGGAATGGGTGGAGCGGGTTTATCACCACAAGTGGTACGCGGGGTCGACAATTTCGGTGGCGATCGGACAGGGCTCGGTGATGGTGACGCCGATCCAGGTCGCGTACGTCATTGGGGGAATCGCTTCCGGCGGTGACTTCAAACAACCCCATCTGCTGAAAGATGCGAAAAACGTGGGCGAGATGCACGTGGAACTGTCGGACAACACCGTGGAACAAGTCACGCAGGGCATGTACGGGGTGATCAACGAGCCGGGCGGGACCGGGAATGGGATCAAGTTGCAGGGGATCGAATTCTGCGGGAAATCCGGCAGCGCGCAGATGATGAGTTACGCCGCGGCGAGCCGTATGGGATTGGGCAAAGGCAAGAATGATGGATGGTTCGTGGGATATGCGCCCCGGCGAAATCCAGAAATTATAGTGGCGGCGGTGGTGCAGGATACGGCAGAACATGGAGGCCAGGCTGCAGGCCCGGTTGTGCGCGATATCGTGAAGGCGTACTACGATAAAAAGAATAAGAAGACGCAAGGGCAAGTAACCGCGGAGAATCAACCAGCACAGCATTTGCAGAAGCCAGAACCGAAGCCAGCGGCGACGGAAGCGCCAAAGGTCGCGGTGAAACCGGAAGAGGCGGAAGCTGTGGTCGCGGTCAGCGCGAAGAAGAAGCCGGACGAGCAGTAAGCAGCGAACAGAGATCGGGGATCAGTGATCAGGAACCACCAACGGCTCTAGGCAGGAATTTTTTCGGTTGTGTGAGGCAGGTAGAAAGAATGAAGGATGCACCGGGGGCGAGGGATTACGACTGGTGGTTGCTGGCCATCATGGCAGCGATCTGCGCGCTGGGCGTAATCGAGATTTACTCCGCGACACACGGAAGCGCCCTGGCGGGGATGCACATGAAGCAGATCCGCTGGCTGGTGATCGGATTTGTGTTGATGTTTGTGTTGTCGCGATTGGACTACCACGTGATATTGGATCAAGCACCTTGGCTGTACATCGCAGCGCTGGCGGCCTTGATGGCGGTGCTGCTGGTGGGGCATACGCGGTTCGGGGCGAAGCGGTGGATTCCGATACTGGGCGAATTCTTTCAGGTGTCAGAATTCGTCAAATTGATTATAATCATAGTGTTGGCTCGCTTCTTTGCGGAAGTGCGCACGGACGAGCTGAGCTTGCAGGACTTGATTAAAGCGGGCCTTCTGGTAGGCTTACCGCTAGCACTGATTCTGAAGCAGCCCGACCTGGGTACCGCCCTAGTATTAATGCCCATGCTGATCGTAGGAGCATTTTTGGCGGGGCTGCAGTGGAAACATGCGGCAGTGATTGTGGTGATAGGAGTATTAATGCTGCCCGTGGGGTGGCATTTCCTGAAACCGTATCAGAAGGAAAGAGTAACGTCGTTTAGGCACCCCGAAGAAGACGCCAAGGGGTCCGGCTATCAGGTGTTGCAGTCAAAGATAGCGGTAGGGTCGGGCGGATTCTGGGGAAAAGGATTCGGTAACGGCACGCAGAATCAGCTGGGATATATTCCGGTCCGGTATTCCGATTTTATTATGTCGGCCTGGGCGGAAGAACAGGGGTTCAAAGGCGTGCTGGTTGCTTTGGGGCTGTACATGGCACTGTTGTTACGCTTAGTGCAGAATGCCCAGCGTGCGAAGGACCGCGCGGGAATGTTTCTGGTCATGGGAGTAGCAGCGGCGTTAGGGTTTCACGTTCTGGTAAATGTGGCCATGGTCATTGGGGCAATGCCGGTAACAGGCATTCCATTGCCACTGATGAGCTACGGAGGATCGGCCACATTGTTTGTGTTTCTGGCGATTGGACTAGTGATGAATGTCCGGCTGCGCCGCTTCGTCAACTAAAACAAGAGCCAAACCGAGCGCACAACCTCTTTCAGGGAGGCTGCGCCGGTGGGGCGGACCTTTGAAGCGGGTACGCCAGTAGAAAAAAGGATTTCTAAGAGTGAGGATAGCAACGTTCGCCGTTACCCCGGGGGCGACCCGGCAACGGAGAAGCCTCGAAGGCAAGAGGTTAAGGAAGTATGAGGGCCGCGATGCGGCCACTCCCTCCGGCTTCGATCGCATAGCCGCAACAACAAAACCATTGGTGTGGCCAGCGTGTCCCGAACAGGGTCGGGACGGCGCCTTGCCTCGGACCTCGCACGGAGAGGTACAGGCGGCGGTGCATCCCAAGGAGTTTTCATGTCGAAAGAATTGGTTATATCGGCGTCGTCGCACGAGCGACGTGTCGCCATTTTGGAAGAAGGACAGTTAGTCGAGATTTACATTGAGCGCGAGAAAGAGTTTGCGCTCGTCGGCAGCATCTACAAAGGAAAAGTCACGCGAGTCCTGCCGGGCATGCAGTCGGCATTCGTGGATATCGGCCTGGATGGGGACGCCTTCCTGTACGTCAGCGACGTTTTCGAAAATTTGGAGGACTACGACCACGGCCACGGAGAAGCACCGGTGGCGAGTGCTCCGATGGCGCGCGGAGCGGGTGCGTCCATCGAGGTGCTGCCGGGGGAAAGCCTGGCGGGAGCGGGCGGCGCGCGCGAGGAGATTTTGCACCTCGATGATCCGCAGGCCCACGAAGGCCACGGCGGCGAAGAACTACCCGGAGCCGAACCCGGCGCTGAAAGACATCATGGGGAAGAAGGCGCGAGCGAAGGGCAAGAAATCGCGGAGTTGGAGGAACGCCAGCCGGAATCGAACGCTTCGGCACCGCAGAATTTTTCGCCCAACTACAATCCGACGCGGAACTATCCGCCACGAGTAGGCGGGCAAGGCCATGAACGGAGCGACCGCGGGGATCGCAGCCAAGGGCATGATCGAGGGGATCGTGGTGGCGATCGAGGTGATCGTGGCCGCGGACGGCGCGGACGGTGGGGTAGACGACGCGGAGGAGGAGGCGACCGCGGCAGGCATCAGGGCGGACGGAATTTGCCGCCGTCGAAGTATGCATCGCCGCAAGGAGAACGGGGCAGCTACGACAACAGGCGCTCGGCCGATCGTGGCGATCGCGCCCCTGGACCTTCGGGCCCCGTGGAATCGCGAGAAGACGATATTGTGCTGCCGGGCGAGTCGTTGGCGAAGTATCGTGGACGGCCACAACAGGCAGCAGCAGAACCGGCCCCGGAGCACGAAGAGCGGCAACCCGACTTCGAACAGCCCATCGCGCGACCAGCATTTGGGACACAGGCATCAAGCGGCGGACCGCGGAGATTCACAGGAAGCCTGCCGCATTGGGTATTGGCCGATAACGAGCCTGCGGGGGAATCCGCCGCTGAGGAGCATCTCGAGGAAGCTGGCATTGAGGCGGCAGGAGCGGAATCGCATGTAGTCGAAGAACATGAAGGAACTCATGTGGAACCGCACCGCAACGGGACCACAGGGCTGAGCGACGAGGACTTGACGGCATTGTCGGCGCGCCTGGTGGAAGCTAAGCACGAAGAGACGCAAGCGCGAGCGGATGCGGATACCTTGACGGGCGGCGCGGACTTTGACGAAGAAGCCGAAGAAGAGGAACTGACGGAAGAGGATCACGCAGAGGAAACGGAAGAAGTGCACGAACAGTTGCACGAAGAACTGCATGAAGTGGAGAGTCCGCTGAGTGCGGCGAGCGAAACCGCGGAGGAAGAAACGGAAGATAGCCACGCAGGCTTGAGCGAAGCGGAGCGCGCAGACTTGGCGCACGACGAGGCACTCCAGCACGTAGAGGCCGAAACGATTGCCGCAGCCTCGGGCGAAGAAGTGGTTCGCGAATCGGTGGTGGAAGAGGATGTAGTTCTGCTGCCAGGCGAAACGCGCAGCCCGCGTGACGCAAATGCGCCGCGCGAAGAGTTTGTGCGGCGGGATTCCGCTCGCGTGGGAAGCGACCCACGTTCGCGCTTCCAGCGGCCGCATCGCGGCGGGCGAGATCGTGGAGGACGAGGACGATTCGATCGCCGAGGAGATCGCGGGCGAGGACGGTTCGACCGGCGTGGTGGAGGAGGCGGTGGTGGTCATCATCGCGGACACCACGGAGGCCACGCGCCGCAGCGCAGACCCCAACTGATTTCGGAGATGTTGAAGGCCGGGCAGGATGTGGTGGTGCAGATCGCCAAAGAACCGCTGGGCAAGAAGGGCGCGCGCATTACCAGCCACGTGGCGTTGCCGGGACGTTTTCTGGTGTACATGCCGACCATCGACCACATCGGAGTTTCGCGGAAGATCGCGAGCGCGGAGAACCGTTCGCGATTGCGGCGGTTGGTTGGCGAAGCGCGCGGCAGCTATCCGGGCGGGTTCATCGTGCGAACAGCAGCGGGCGGAGCCACCGATGACGAAATCCGGACAGACATCGAGTTCCTGGGCAAGACCTGGAACGAGATCAAGCAGAAAAATGAGGAACGGAAGGCTCCCGCGCTTTTGCATCGCGACCTGAACCTGGTGGAACGCATTTTGCGTGATTACGTGAGTGACGATTTCACCGGCATCTGGATCGATAGCGAAGAAGAATACGGCAAGGTGGTGGAATTCGTCAGCCGGTTCCAACCGAAGTTGGTGAGCAAGGTTAAGCTGTATACGAAGGAACAGCCGATCTTCGAAGAGTTCGGTATTCAGCACGAACTCGATAAGGCACTGCGCGCCAAAGTGTGGCTGAAGTCCGGCGGATACATTGTGATTAACCACACCGAGGCCTTGGTAGCCATCGACGTGAATACCGGCAAGTTCGTGGGTAAAGGGTCCACGCGGCTGGAAGACACAATCGTCAAGACCAACCTGGAAGCGGTGAAGGAAATCGTGCGGCAAATCCGGCTGCGCGACCTAGGCGGAATTATCGTGGTGGACTTCATCGACATGGAAGAGCGGCGAAACCGGGAGAAGGTGCTCTCGGCGTTGCAGATGGCGCTGGAGCAAGATAAGGCGCCGTCGAAGGCACTTTCGTTCAATGAATTTGGGCTGGTGTGCATTACGCGCAAGCGCACGAAGCAGGCTCTGGAACGCGTGTTGTGCCAACCGTGTCCGTATTGCACCGGGTCGGGCATGGTGAAGTCGATTCCGACACTGTGCTACGAGATCCAAGCCGAGGCGCGCAAGATGGCGACGGCGGCAGAACATGAAGGACCAAACCTGACGTTGCGGGTGCATCCGGAAATTGCTAAGGCGCTGAAGACGAGGGAGTCGATCCTGATCGATGAGCTCGAGCAAAATGCGCATAAGCACATCATTATTCAGTCGGATGCGACGCTGCATTGGGAGCAGTACGATATCTACTAGCAGTCGGGAGTTGGGGGTCGGGAGTTTGTAGCCGACGGCTGGCAGTCGACAGTTTTCAGTTTCAGGAGACGCCCGGGTGACGAGCCCGGGCGTTTTTCTTTTTGGTGACGGTTGTGGGAGACGGCGGCGTAAAGCCGGTGCTACAGAATGGCAATGTGGCCGCGTGCGGAATGGGAGCGGAAAAAGGATGTAACGTTGGGGCAGTGGGGGGAGTAAGGATAAGTGGAGGGTGCGCGAGTGGAGGTGCTGGAGCGATTCGCGGCGGGCGATGCGGAGGCGTTCGAATGCCTGTTCCGGCAACATCAAGGAGCAGTGTTCCGGTGGATCGTGAGGATTGTGCGAAATCCGGCGGTGGCGGAGGAGTTGACCGTGGAGACGTTTTGGAGAATCCATCGGGCGCGGTCGCGTTTTGACGCAAAGAAGGGAAATTTTTGCGGGTGGATGCGGCGGATCGCTACGAATGTGGCGCTAGATCATCTGCGGAGGGTGCAGCCGGAAGTGGAATTGCCGGAAGAGCTACCGGCGCGGAGAACGCCGGTGGCGGCGGAACAGAACGAATTGCGGCGGCTGATTTATGCGGCGATGGACCACTTGTCGCCACAAGTGCGGGCGGCGGTGCTGCTGGCGCTGGTGGGAGAAGAGCCGTACGAGGAAGTGGGGAAGGCGCTGGGTATTTCGACAGCAGCGGCGAAGCTGCGAGTGTTTCGCGGAGTAAGAGTTTTGCGGAAGGAATTGTCGAGAGTGGGAGTGCAGGCATGAGCGACCCGGAGTTGGAAAAGATCAAGAGCTTGCTGAGGGAGGCGTATCCGCCGCAGAACGAGGAATTGCGGCGAGACCTTTGGGCGGAGATGCAGGAACGGTTGAGTCAGCGGGTGATTCGCGTGCCGTGGTGGGATTGGGCGCTGCTAGCGGCAGCAAGCGCGATGACACTGCTGTTCCCGGGAGTGATTCCGGCACTGCTGTACCACCTGTGAAGGAGGAGTCATGAACAAGCATCCGTATGTGCGCGCGTATTTGGCGGGAATTGCGGTACCGACGGTGCTCCTGCTGGTGGCGATGTCGGGTTACACGATATTGCGATATGTGGTGGACCTTCCGGTTCCAATCGAGCGCGTGATCGTGTTCCCGATGGCGGGGGTACCAAATGCGTGGGGCCTGTGGAACGTGTTGTATCTGGCGTTTCTGGCGAAGCGGCGTTTTTCGCTGGGGGTATTTGGCGGGTTGCTACCGCTGTTGCTGGTGCCGGGAGGTTATGTGGTGACACGGCTGCTGGATTTCCCGGTGCCGCATATCGTGTTCGCGCTATTGCCATTGACGCTGCCGGTTGCGCTGATTCTGTACTACTTGGTGTGGAAGTATTTTGTGGGGTTTTTGAACGCGGAGTTGGGAATCGCGTAATTCTGGCCGATGGGCATCGCTTTCTGCTATTTGATCTGGAAGGACTTTAAAGACCGCTTGTACTACGAGTTGGGACTAGTTAGCCGCTGACAGCTTACAAGCGTAATCCTGAGACGGAGCGCCCGGGTGAGAAGCCCGGGCGTTTGGTTTTGGGCGAAACACATCCCTGTTGAGACACATCTACCATTCGGGCCGCCCAACCGCGCAGCTGCGGCTGTGAACCTCTTGTCGGAGAGGCGGAATGGGGAACCGGGGCTTCGGGACACGGGTTAAGTTGCTGTTGGGCGTTTCCCTTTGCTTGTTGGGGGGCGTGGGGGCGGGCGCACAGACGGAGAGCCCGTTTGCGATTCGAGTGGAGGCACCGGAGGTGGTGGTGCCAGTGGTGGTACTGGATCGAACGCACCGCGGGTGGGATGGAAGCCGGCGCGAAGAATTAGACGAAGAGGTTACGGGCTTAGCGATCCGGGATTTTCGGGTATCGGAAGACGGTGTTGCCCAGCACATCAACAATATAGCGCTAGAACTGCCACGAGTGCGAGATGTGCAGGACAACCTTTCCCACCACATTGAAACTTCATACACGCCACGTGGAATGTGGGCGAGTCCGGACCTTTGGCCACAGGCGGGCGGTCCGACTCTTTCGCCCATCGCAACTTACCTCGTGTCGTATACTCCGCCACCGACCTCGGGAGGGTCATGTCACCGGATTCAAGTTCAGGTGAAACGGCGGCACGCTACCGTGTATGCGCGCGACGAGTACTGCAACACGAGGCATCCACTGACGGATCCACTAGGAGGAACAAAGCTGGGGCAGCGCATGGAGGAGTTTGCTGGCTCCGGACAAGAGGGGGACATTCCGGTCGCGGCGCAAGCGGGCTGGCTTTTGGCGGACGTGGGAAAGAATCGCGTGGATGTGGCCGTAGAGTTTCCACCGGGCGCGTTCAAGCGGAAATGGGTGAAGGTGAATTTGTACGCTACCGTGGCAGTGATGGGTGTGGTTCGCGACAAGGATGGAAAAATTGTGGCGCGGTTCAGCGATCTGAGCAGCACAGCACCGTGGAATTTTTATCGCGGACCTTTACCGCCAGATCGTTTGTTTTTAGCGCAGTGGGAGGCTGCGGCAATCCCCAGCCGGTATGAAACGCAGGTGGAGTTGGCACCAGGAACTTACAAGGCACAGATCGTGGTAACTGATGGAGAAAAGTTCGGGAAAAAAGAGCTGAATTTAGCTGTGGAAGCGATTCATCCCGGAAGTTTGGGGCTCGGCGACATTCTGTTGTGCAAGCGGTTTCATGCTGCCTTGGAGGGAGCGCAGGCGGCAGAAGGAGCGCCGAAACTTGTACCGCTGGTCAGCACCGGCGTGGAGTTTGATCCAGCGGGGGATGTGCGATTCGATGCCAGGCGGGCATTGGTCGCGTATTTCGAAATATATGGAGCCGCTGCAAACAAGGCTAGTTTTCGTTTGCGGATACGCGAAGCGAAAAGCATGAATGTGAAGATCGATACAGGCTGGCAGATTGTAGAGGGAAGGAGTCGCGGTCCGAGTCATGTAATGCCGGTTGCGGCGGAAATGGAAATCACAGGATTAGTGGCGGGGGAATATGTGATGCAAGTGCAGGCGGGAAATGGCGAGGAGGAAGAAACGGCGCTCAGGTCGAGGAAGTTCGTGGTGCAATAAGACCGTGTGGCTGAACAACGAGGTGTCGCGTTTAGCCGGTTTTGGAGGAAGCTCAGATGACAGATTCACTCCTCCGCGTGATCAATCAGCCATTTCTCAGTAGGGCTAGCGTGACGGTGGAAAGACGTTGTGCTGAGGCTTTGGTTCCGGGGCACCGCCCATACGATCCTGCCAGAGGAATTTGTTGAGGACGACGTTGTCGGCGGCGTCGGCATGACTGAAGTCGAGTTTCTTCCCTTCTTTCCATTCCTTGGTGTTGGCTTGGTAGAGCAGACCGTTGTCGCGAGCCCGGTAATCGGCGTCGTAAGGTTGCTGCGTGCCAGGGCCGTTGAAAAGCGGAGCCATCACCGCGGCGCGAGAGTCGTTGGCGTTCATTGGTGGAGCATCGAGCAAAGCCTCGATAGTGCGGATCATGTTAATGGTGGTGTAAAAGGTATGATCGACGTAGGGCTTGGGTTGAGGAAGCGGCGAGTATTTGCTGATAACCAGAGCGATACTGCGGTGGGAATCGACGTGGTCGGGACCGTCCTGGGCGTCATCTTCGAGGATGAGGATGGCCGTGTCGTCCCAGTAAGGGCTGTGGGAGACGGCGTCGACAACACGGCCTACGGCCAGATCATTATCGGCAACGGAAGCACTGGGACTGGGCCGACCCTTCGCACCACCAGCGGTGTGATCGTTGGGCAGCCGCAAAAGAATGAACTGAGGAAGAGTGTCCTTGCGGGAATTGCGAGCAGAGACGGAGGCGTTGAACTCATTTAAGAATTCATCGGTACGCAATTGGTCGGGATACATGGTTTCGAAATCGGGGAAGAGCGGGTCGAAATGACCACGAAGTTCGACCTGCGAAGCAGTATTTTTGGCAAGTACGGGAATATCCCACGGATAAGGACTGGGGCCACCACGAGGATCGCCCACATTTTTTTCCAGAGGCTCGCCTTGCTTGATCACTGCACGGGTGCAACTGGCACTTGGAAGCGGCGGCGGGCCGCTGGTAGGTAGCTTGGACTTCAGGACCGAAGAGCACCAGGTGGAAAGGACAAATTCGCCGTAATGACGATAGGTAATGCCATGCCTTGCGAAATCCTTCCAGAGAAATCCACCGTCAGGCTCGCCAGCGTAAGGTAGATCGTCCTGGGCAGCGTTGCCCAGGAGAAACTCGCCCTCGGAATCGTAAGTGTGCTGGTTGCCACGGTAGCCGATGACCCAGGTTTTCTCGACATAATCGGAGATGGAAGCGGAGGTCGACCAGATGTGGCCATCGCCGGAGACGTCGCCGCTGTCGTAAAAATTGTCAAGAATGCCGAATTGGCGGGCGAGTTTGTGTTGATTGGGCGTGATGTCTTCTCCGTACATGACGAGATGCGGATCCCCATTGGCTTCTGATAGATCGCCAAAGATCTGATCGTAAGTGCGGTTTTCCTTGATGATGTAAATCACGTGATGAATCTTGTGTTCGCCTGAGGCAAAGGGAATGCGATCGATGTTGCCTTGCGCGCTGTTCGTTTTCACGGTGAGGTCGGTCCAAGCGGCGAGATTGGCGTTAAGCGAATGGAGTGGAATGCGGGCGAGGGATCCGTTGGTCATGGCGGGATTGTAGGGATATAGGGGCCGGCCGGTGCTACGCGTGGCGATTGGCACCGGATTTGGGCCCGAACCGCGACCTTTGGCGCTGGCGATGAGCAGATCGGTGCCGGTTGCTGCAACGACGGTCGGATACCATTCGGTAGGAATGAAACCTATGGCGCGCAACGGTTCGCCGCCGGATTGAGCGTGGGATAGATCAAAAACGGCGACAGAGTCGGAGATGGAATTCGCAGAAAAGAGCGTGTTCTCGGCGGAAGACAAGGCAAGGGACCCTGGATCGCTGCCTCCGAAGGTTTGGTTGGGGAGTTTGGTGGAAAAGGCATAGAGAGTCTTGGCGTTGTTCGTGTCAAGGACGTCGATTTCGTCGCGATTCGTGAGTGCCACGAAGAGCCGCGAATTATCGCGGGAAAGAAGTAAGGCAGTAGGGTGAGAGCCACCTTCGAGAGGTGCGGTGGGTTTTTGAAGGGGAATGACGCGACGGACGGCGCCGGTCTGGAGATTGAGTTCGGCGACCGAGGAAGCATTCCAGAGGGAGACGAAGCCGCGCTTCCCATCGGAAGTCATCACCGTGGTGTAAGGCAGCGACCCCGGAATGCGATGGAAAGTCGAGAGGTCGAAGCGGCGGACGATCTTGCCATCGGACGCGCTCATCAAGATGGCTTCATCGGAACTATTGGAAGCGATAAGCATGCACTCAACACCGTCTATCAGGCCAACACTGAGGCCTGCAGGATAGGTGACGTCGTTGAATTCGTTGCGACGCACCTTACCGCGAGGAATAGTTGTGCGGGGTGCGATGGGCAGAAAACGTTCAGGGCGAATCTCGCCGTCCTCAAAGGAGTAGACGGCGATTCCGTTGCCAGTAGTTCCCTGCCCTTTTCCCAGGGGATCCGTGAGCGAGGCCATGGAGGCGTAGAGGTGCTTGCCGTCGATGCTAAAAGCCAAGCCGAGAAAATAAGTTTGCTTAGAATTGTGACCGAGCCGAGCATCCGGAAAATCGCGAAGGGAGTTGGTTTCGAGATTGAGCACGGTCAACGATTGCTTGCGATCGGAGGTGTAAGCGCCATAGCCGCTGTGGAGGAACACGGCGTAGTGAGCATCTGGAGAAATGGAGGCAGCCGTGGGGAAATTATTGATGCGGCGGGGCGCACCGGGCACCTGGCCCAGGAGTTTGCCGTTGGGCATTTGGGTCCGGGGGGGAGCCGGAACATTTTGAGCCGCGAGAGGAAGGGCGAGAAACCAAGCGGAAACGAAAACACGAAAACAGTGCTGAAAAATTGACATGGCGGCATTATATGAGATTTTTTGCAACGCTGAGGTGAAGAAGAAAGGAAGGATGTTGCGAGGCCGAGCGCGCTCTGAGGCGCAGCCGGCGTGTGCTATTCTCTGAGCATGCCGGCACGAATTTTAGATGGATTGAAGATTCGCGATGACATTTTTGGCGAGATGAAGCATGAGATAGCAAAGCTCTCTGCGCATGGAATCCGGCCAGGGCTGGCGGCCGTGCTTGTAGGAGACAATCCGGCGTCGCAATTGTACGTGAAGAGCAAGATTGCGGCTTGCGAGCAGTTGGGCATGGAGAGTTGGCTGCATGCGCCACCTGCAAATGTCTCGACCGAGTACATGCTGCAACTGATTAGGGATTTGAACGCGGACGACAACGTGGACGGGATCCTGGTGCAATTGCCGCTGCCAGGGCAGATAGATTCGAAACGCGTGTTGGAGGCAGTGGACCCGGCCAAGGATGTGGACGGGTTTCATCCCGTGAGTTTGGGAAAACTAGTGAGCAACCGGCCGGGGCTGGTGGCATGCACTCCAGCAGGGTGCATGGAGATGTTGCGGAGATACAAGATTCCCATGGAAGGTGCGAACGCGGTAGTGCTGGGGCGGAGCGACATCGTTGGGAAACCGATGGCGTTGCTGCTGATGCATGCGAATGCCACGGTGACGATCTGTCATTCGAAGACGAAAGATCTGGCGGAAGTGGTACGGCGAGCGGACATTGTGGTGGCGGCGATGGGAAAAGCCGGGTACGTGCAGGCGGATTGGATCAAACCAAGTGCGGCAGTGATAGACGTAGGCACGAATAAGGTGACGGACACGGCGGAGGCGGAGAAACTGCTGAAGAATTTTCCAGCGAGACTGGAGAAGTTCCGTGCTAAGGGAAATGTATTGATCGGAGACGTGCATCCCGACGCGGTGTTCACCGCAGGAGCAATTTCGCCGGTGCCGGGCGGAGTGGGTCCCATGACCATAACGATGTTGATGAGCAATACCGTGAAGGCCGCAAGGTTGCGGCGGGGAAAAAGCTCGGTGATGGCGAGCTAACGGTTAACGGGTTGTTTTTAGCGAAAAAACAGACATGCTGAAAATGGGCTTAACCGGCGGGATTGCTAGTGGGAAGAGCGCGGTGGCGGCGATGCTGCGCGAGATGGGATTTCCCGTTCTGGAAGCGGACGCGGTGGCACATAAGCTGTTGGAGCCCGGGCAGGCGGCGCATGACGAAGTATTGCGGGAGTTTGGCGCAGATCTCGCGGATGCGACAGGAAAAATCGACCGGGCAAAGCTGGGTGCGCTGGTGTTTGCGGATCCCGCGAAGCTGGCAAAGCTGAATAAGATCATTCACCCGCGCGTGGAAGAAATTGTGATGCGCCAATTCGAGGCTTGGCAACGGGCTGGCGTGAAGGATGCGGGTTTTGTCGAGGCGGCGCTGCTGGTTGAAGCCGGAATTGCGGACAAGTTGGATGGATTGGTCGTCGCGTTTTGCCTGCCGGAGCAGCAGTTGGAACGATTGCGGGCGCGAGGTATGAGCGAGGTGCAGGCAAAGCGGCGCATGGCGGCGCAACTGCCGGTGGAGGAAAAGCTGAAACACGCCACGGTGGCGATTGACTGCACGGAAACGCTGCAAGAGACGCGTGCACAAGTGAGGGCATTGGCAGCTACGTTGCGGAAGAAAGTGCCGGCGTAGACGGGCATTGCCAGCGATTTGCGACCGGGGAAAATGTCGAACAACAATTCCTCAGGGGACTAAAACCCTAAGACGGCAGAGCGGTTAATGTCGGAGTTAAAGCTCCGCCCCCCGTGACACGCACATCCTTCTGCAAGGAGTTCGCTTAAGCGCGGGTGAGGACGGCGGCGCGGGCGGCTTCGAGGAGTTTGGAAGCATTGGTGCGAATATCGCCGTGACTGAAAACAGCGCTACCGGCGACGAGCAGTTCGGCCCCAGCTTTGACGATGTCCGCTACCGTTTCCAGGTCGACTCCACCGTCGACTTCAATTCGAAAATCGAGTTTGCGTTCGGCGCGCATACGCGCCAATGCCGCAATTTTGTTCAGCGAATTGGGGATGAACTTTTGGCCGCCAAAGCCGGGATTCACGCTCATGACCAAGACGTGGTGGACAAGATCAAGAACCTCCGTGAGCGTTTCAACCGGTGTTGCGGGATTGAGTACAACGCCCGGCTTACAGCCGTGCGACGCGATCAGATGGAGGGTGCGGTCGAGATGAATGCAGGCTTCCTGGTGGACCGAGATCCAGTTGGCGCCGGCTTCGGCAAATTCGGGGATGAAGAAGTCGGGATTTTCGATCATAAGATGGCAATCGAAGGTGGTCTTCAGTTCCTTGCGGAGTGACTTGACGACAGGAGGACCGATCGTGAGGTTGGGAACGAAGTGGCCGTCCATAACGTCGAGGTGAACGATGGTGCCGCCGCCTTCTATGGCTTTGCGGGCGTCCGAGGCGAGTTCCGCAAAGTTGGCAGAGAGAATAGAAGGTGCAAGTTCGATATGCATGGAAGGGCGTGTCTCCTTATTGTTCGATGAAATTATACGATGGGTGGATGCGAATTTGGGCGAGGCACACTCAGGGCTATAGGAAAATTAGGCCTTGGCTTGGCATGCCTTACGCGGAAGCGGTGACGGACTGCCAGGGAATGGCGCAGCGTTTAGAACTGCTTTCTTGGGCGAGTTCGAGGGCGACCATGACATTGAGGGCTTGCTGGTGCGTCACGAGTAGGGGCACGGAACTGAGGATGGCGTCACGGACGTTGACGTAGAATTCGCGCCAGTCACCGGTAGAAGGGATTTTGCCGGTGGTGGTTACACCGCTTTCGACAAGGGTAAGCTCGCCGAAATTTTCTTCCTTCTCGACAACCCAGGAAGAGCCCGTGGGGACTTTGCCTTCTCGCAGCGTGGGTTCGAGGGGATCGAATTCTCGTTTAAGGTAACTTCCCTTCTCGCCTAGCACAACGAGGCGAGGGCGTGGGTTAGCAGACATCATCGTGGCGCGAAGAAGCGCACGGACGCCTTGCGGGTAATACAAAAAAATGTCGAAGGCGTCATCGGTAGAGATGTTGTGGCGTTCGGTGCGAACGTCCGCGGAGAGAGCTTGCGGCGTGCCCAGGAGCGTCATGGCTTGATCGATCAAATGCGGCGCCAAATCGTAAAGAATGCCGCTGCCGGGACCAGGCTGTTCGCGCCAAGCGCCGGGCTTCGGAGAGGGGCGGAAACGGTCGTAAGTGGATTCGAAGCGAAGGACACGGCCGAGCGCACCGGCAGCGATGTTTTGGCGAAGCGCTTGGAAGTCGGCGTCAAAGCGACGATTGTGATAGACCGAGAGAACAAGCTTCTTTTGTTGCGCGAACTCGAGGAGGGTGACGGCCTCCGCGACCGTCGTAGTAAAGGGCTTGTCAACCACTACGTGACGGCCAGCTTCGAGGCAACGCTGGGCCAGCGAGAAATGGGTTTGATTGGGGGTGGAAATAGCGATGAGGCGAATGGAGTCAATGGCGAGAAGCTCGTCGAGGGTGCGAACAATGCGCGCGTGCGGGTAAAGCTGCGCGGCGGAATCGCCGGAGCGTTGGAGAATAGCGGCAAGGCGGAGACCGGGGACAGCATTGATTACGGGAGCATGGAAGGAGCGGCCGCCCAGGCCGAAACCGATGAGGCCAACGTCTAAGGTCTTCATTTGTTCCTTTTGACAATGAAGTGCAGAGCGACGGTTGAGTATAGCAGTGACGAGAGCTGGGCGGCGGAGTTGGTGGGTTTTGGCGGGGCGTTATATGCTTTTTGCGTGGAGAAGAATGCGGGTGGAAAACCAGGGCCAGCGCGAGGATTGTACCTCGGGCTGGTGGTGACGATTCTGGCGGTGTTGGTGTATGCGGCGTATATCACCGTGCAATTCGCTGGTCTGCGCAAATTGCAGAGTGAAATGGTGGATCGCAATCGCCGGGACTCCTTACAACTTCTGCGCATCCAAAACGATCTGAATTCGGTGGGCATGGCGATGCGGGACATGCTGGACGCCAGCGAACCCTATCCGTTGATTGCATTCAGCGCGCAATTTGACCGCATCCATACAGACCTGGATGATGCACTGCGGATGGAGGAACCACTCTCGGAAGCTACACCGACATCCGAACAGCGGCGCTTTATGATGCAGGCGATGAACCAATTCTGGGATACCAGTGAGCGCATGTTCACTTTGGCGCAATACGACGCGAATGCAGCGCGAGAGCAGGTTCGAGATACGTTGCAGCCGAGGCAAGCAGCATTGAGTTCGGCAGTTTCGCGGTTGCTGGTGCAGAACAACGAAGCGGAAGAGCAGGCGGCGCGACGCATTGCGGCGATTTACGGACGCGTACAGAGACAGCTGTACTTTTTCCTGGCGGCGATTCTGCTGACCATAGCGATCACGAGCTTGTATTTGATTCGGAACAACCGGCGGTTGTTTGCGCAGGTGGAGGAGCTTTCTACACAGCGCAGCGATCTGGCGCAGAAATTGATTGCGACACAGGAATCGACCTTGCGGCATATTTCGCGGGAACTGCATGATGAATTCGGGCAGGTACTTACGGCGATCGGGTCGATGCTGCGTCGGACGGATAAGCAGATCCCGCCGGATTCCCCGGTACATAAGGACCTGCAAGAAGTGCAAGAGATCGCGCAAAGCACGCTAAATAACATTCGGAGCTTGTCGCAGGCCTTGCATCCGGTACTGCTGGACGAAGCAGGACTGGAAAGCACATTGGATTGGTACATTCCAACCGTGGAGCGGCAAAGTGGGCTTGTATTGCACTATGAAAAGAGCGGTGAACCGTACGCGATTGGAGCGAATGCGGGTGTGCAAATTTATCGTGTCCTGCAAGAAGCACTGAATAATGTGAGCCGGCACTCGGGCGCCAAGGAGGCGTGGATTCGCTTGCGATTCCAGCCAGAGCAGCTGGAAATGGAAGTGGAGGATCACGGGAAGGGATTGGCGCCGGCAGAAGGACAACCCGGAATTGGTTTAGTCGCGATGCGTGAGCGCGCCGAGATTTTAGGTGGGGCGCTGACGGTGGCGGCATCCGGAGGCACGGCGGGCTCGACAAATGGAACAGGAACCCTGGTGAAACTGAAGATTCCGCGGACAATGGTGGAGTTCCATGGGGAATAGGCTAAAGGTGTTGCTGGTGGATGATCACGCTTTGGTGCGACGCGGGTTCCGACGAATGCTGGAAGACGAGCCGACTTTCGAGGTGGTGGGTGAAGCCAGCGACGGACTGGAGGCCGTGGAATGCGCGGAAAAGCTGCAGCCGAATGTGATTGTGATGGATTGTGCGCTGCCGCAGATTAATGGCATTGAAGCTTCACGGCGGATTTTGGCGAAGCGGCCGGATACAGCGATTTTGATGTTGAGTATGCATTCGGAAGACACGCTAATCCGACAAGCGTTAGAGGCGGGTGCGAAAGGATATGTGCTGAAAAACGCGATGGACTTGGATTTGGTTAGTGCTATCAAAAAAGTGGCGGATGGCAAGACGGTGTTGGATCCGCAGATCACCCGTGGAGGCACGCTGAAGGGGGAACGGGATACAGGCCTGACCCAACGAGAGTTGGAGATTCTGCAGCATATTGTGGCGGGAAAGTCGAACAAGGAAATCGCAACCGAACTGAAGCTGAGCGTGAACACGGTGTCGGTGCACCGCGCCAATATTATGGACGCGCTGGGAATCCACAAAACCGCGGAGCTGGTGGTATATGCGATCCGCAACGGGCTGGTCAATCTTCCGTGAAGCGACGCGAGTTTATCTGGAATGGAATTGGAGCCGGACTGATCGCGGGAGCGACATCCAGGTGGTTGCTGGCTGCAAGTCCAGGCTTCCGTTTTGTCGATGTAACCGGCCCGGCCGGGATTCACTTTCAACATAACAGCGGTGCCTACGGCGGGAAACTGTTGCCGGAGACGCTGGGATCGGGCTGCGCGTTTCTGGATTACGACGCCGACGGCTGGCAGGACATTCTGCTGGTGAATTCGATGGATTGGCCAGGGCACAAACGTCAGCGAAGCACACTGAAGCTGTATCACAACAACCGGAATGGGACCTTCACCGACGTAACGAAGGCCGCGGGGTTGGATGTAGAGATGTACGGGATGGGCGTGGCTGTCGGCGATTACAACAACGACGGGTTCGACGATATTTTTATTACCTGCGTGGGACAAAGCCGGCTGTTCCGGAACACCGGCAAGGGAGCGTTTGTGGACGTAACCAAGCCGAGCGGCCTGGACGGAAAGACTGGGCTGAGCAGCTCGGCAGTGTGGTTTGATTACGACCGCGATGGTTTTCTGGATTTGTTTGTGTGCAATTACGTGCGATGGTCGGCAGAGCACGACGTATTTTGCAGCCTGGATGGGAAAAATAAATCGTACTGCACCCCCGAAGCGTATCGCGGGGATACGTGTTGGTTGTATCACAATCGGGGAAACGGAACGTTTGAGGATGTAACTGCGAGCAGCGGAATTTTTGACAGCAGCTCCAAGTCCCTGGGTGTGGCGATGTTGGATTACGACCAGGATGGCTGGCCAGATTTATTGGTCGCCAATGACACCCAGCCGAATAAGCTGTATCGCAACCTACACAATGGGAAATTCAAGGATATTGCCGTAGAAGCCGGGCTGGCCTTCAGCAGCGACGGAAAAGCACGCGCTGGGATGGGTGTAGACGTGGCGGATTTCGAGAATTCGGGCAAGCCCGGGATCGTAATCACAAATTTTGACAACGAGATGATCGGGCTGTACCGGTATCAGGGTAAAGGCTACGACGATGTCGCAATGCAGACGGGCCTAGGAGCGGCATCGCGCAATACGCTGGGATTTGGGTGTGTGTTTTTTGACGCGGACTTGGATGGACTGCAGGACATCGCGATTGCGAACGGGCATATTGACGAAACCGTGCGGCACATACGAGGGAACGTAGGCTACGCGCAGCCACCGCAACTTTTTCACAATCTGGGCGGAGGGAAATTCCAAGACATAGCGGATCAGGTGGGGGGAGGGTTCGACACCGCGAAGGTAGGACGAGGGCTGGCGGTGGGCGACTTTGATCGCGATGGAGATTTGGACGTGCTGCTGACCACGAACAACGGCGGCGCGTATCTGTATCGCAATGATGTGGGCAATGGGAATCGAAGTGTGCGATTCAAGCTGGTAGGCACGCAATCGAATCGCGATGGAATCGGGGCGATCGTGCGGATTTTTGTGGGAGGGCAGCAGCAGACGCGGGTGGTGCGCAGCGGTTCGAGTTACTTGTCGCAATCGGAATTGCCGGTGACGTTCGGAGTGGGTAGGGAGGAAAAGATTGAGCGGGTGGTAATCGATTGGCCCAGCGGACGTAGCGAGGAATATAAAAATCTGGCCACGGGCAAATCGCTCCAAGCCACAGAAAGCAAGGGAGTTACAGAAGAAGTGCGGGGATAATAGTTTCGCACTATTGTCATTGCTTCGCGGAGAATCTATAAATGGATCAACTTAGCAACGCTTCTCAAAGTCCTTCGCCGACTCAAGAAGCACCCCAACAAATTGGCGGCCGGGCCTCGACCCCCCGGCCGCATTTTTCATTGTGCGAAGGTTAGCGCGAGTGGGGATAGAACCGGGGGATAGGAAATGAAACGCTGGCGCTCCCTGAGCGTTTTAGTTCTCGCGCTGACGGCCGTTTATCTGTACGCCTCTCCAACAGCAACGATTTCGTACGCTGTCACGGTTTTGCTGCACACGGGTGTGGGTGTGCTGCTGACCGTGGGGCTGGTGGTGTTTCTGTTTCGCGGGCAAAGGCAGGAAGAATGGCTGGCGCGCGCTGGCTGGATGGTGCTGGCTCCTGGCGCGGTGCTGGGCGTGGCTCTGATTTACCTGGGAACGCCGCACCGGTTGAGGGCGTGGCTGTATGCGCATATCGCGCTCTGTAGCATCGGCGCGGTGCTGCTGACTTGTGCGTGGATGAAGGAGCGCAGGTGGTTGGGAGCGAACACTCTACAGCGAGGGCTTCGATTTGCCGCTATAGTCGTGAGTGCCGCGGCCATTGCGGCGGGAGCGTGGTGGGTACGCAACGTAGCATGGAACAATGCCTATCGCGTGACGAATCCGGCGATTGCTCCGGCAGCCATGGATAATGAGGGCGACGGGCCCAAGGGCAAGTTCTTTCCCAGTTCTGGGCAAACCAGCGACGGCAAATACATTCCGGCGGACTACTTCATGCAGTCGAAAGCGTGCGAGCGCTGTCACGCGGATATTTATAAGCAGTGGGAAAGTTCGTCGCACCACTTTTCGTCGTTCAACAACCAGTGGTACCGGAAGAGCATTGAGTACATGCAGGACGTCGCGGGTGTGAAGCCTTCGAAGTGGTGCGCAGGCTGCCACGATCCAGCGTTGCTGTTCAGCGGACTGATGGATACGCCGATCAAACAGACCGTGAACCGGCCGGAAGCGCGGGCGGGATTGAGCTGTCTGATGTGCCACAGCATCGTGGAAGTAAAAAGCACCATGGGACAGGGAGATTTCGTCCTGGAGTATCCGAAGTTGCACGCGCTGGCCGCTAGCGAGAATCCGGTGGTGCGGGGCCTGCACGATTTCATGGTGCGATTGAATCCGGAACCACACCGCCGAGTATTTTTGAAACCGTTTATGCGGAACCAGGTGCCGGAATTCTGCTCCGGATGCCATAAGGTGCATTTGGACGTGCCCGTGAACAGCTATCGGTGGGTACGCGGGTTTAACGAATACGATAACTGGCAAGGAAGCGGCGTTTCCGGGAAGGGCGCACGGTCGTTTTACTATCCCGCGACCCCCATGATCTGCTCGGATTGCCACATGCCGCTGGTGCGTTCGAACGATGACGGCAACATCGACGGCTATGTCCATTCGCACCGTTTCCCAGGTGCGAATACGGCAGTGCCTTTTGCGAATGAGGATCCCACGCAACTGGAAACGGCGAAAACGTTTTTGCAGGACAAACAAGTGACCGTGGACATTTTTGCGATTTCGCCTGTTGTGGAGAAGGAAGAGGAAGCCAAGACGGGAATGGGCAAGCAAGAGCTTTCGACAACCTTTGCGGTGGGAGAAGAAGCGGAAACCGCACTGCCGACGGGCCCGGCAGGAGAAGCGCGGCCGATAACGGCGCCACTCGATCGCGTGAATCCCATGGTGCGGCGTGGGGACGACGTTCTCGTCGATGTAGTGGTTCGGACGCGCAAGGTGGGACATTTCTTCCCCGGTGGAACTGTGGATGCGTTTGACGTGTGGCTGGAATTGCAAGCTGTTGACGACAAGGGACAGACGATTTTCTGGAGCGGAAAAGTAGAAGACAACGGGAAAGGACCCGTTGAAGCTGGAGCGCACTTCTATAAATCGCTGCAAATCGATGCGCACGGACATCCGATCAACAAGAGAAACGCGTGGTCAACGCGAGCGACCGTATATGTGCACCTGATCCCGCCGGGTGCTGCCGATACGGTGCATTTCCGGATGCATATTCCGGAAAACGCAGGGAATCACATTACATTGCGCTCGAAGCTGAATTATCGAAAGTTTCAGTGGTACAACACGGAGTTTTCGTTTGGAGGAGTGCCGGACACGTCGCAACCACAGGGAGCACACACACCAGATTATGACGACCGGAAATTTGCGTTTAACGGTGATTTGTCGGGAGTTTCCAGCGTAAGGAAGGAAATTCCCAATCTGCCCATCATCACCGTGGCGGAAGACGTGAAAACGTTGAGCGTGCTGCCCCATTCGGCCACTGCACCGGTACCGAAAACCGCGTGGGTGAAAGACGATTGGACGCGCTGGAACGATTATGGAATCGGATTGTTCTTGCAAGGGGATCTGGCTGGAGCGGAACAAGCGTTCAGCGAAATTACGCAGATGGCGCCCGACAATGCGGATGGTTGGACAAACGTGGGGCGTGTGCGGGTGCAAGAAGGCAATACCGATGGCGCGTTAGTGGTGCTGAAAAAAGCGTTGGAATTACAGCCAAAATTGGCACGGGCGAATTTCTTCTATGCGAAGGTTTTGCGGGAAGAAGGAAAATACGACGAAGCGGCCGCCGTTCTGCGTGAAGTGCTGGCCCAGTATCCAGAAGATCGCGTGGTGCACAACGAATTGGGGCGTATCCTGTTTCTGCAAAAGCGGTACGCGGATGCCGTGAAGGAATTGCAGCTGACGCTCGCGATCGATCCGGAGGATCTGCAAGCGAACTACAATATGATGCTGTGCTACACGGGTTTGGGCGACGACAAAACCGCTGAGGAATATAAGCAACGGTACTTGCGATTCAAGGCCGACGAGGCTTCGCAAACATTAACAGGGCCCTACCGGCAAGCGCATCCCGACGACAACAATGAACGGCAGGCGATACACGAGCACGTAAGCGTGCCGTTGGGACCTGCGCTTGCAGCGAAACACGCAGGACCGGCAGCGGTAGCCAAAGAGCGAAAAGCGCATAACGCCGCCGGGCGATAAGAATTCGGAAATATCTCACAAAAGGGCGGGGCTATGACCTGGATCAAAACGATTCGGATCGAAGATGACGAGCGGGTGCGCGACGCGGTAATGGAAGAACGCAAATTCTATCCGGTCGAATATGCCACGCCGGTGCCGGTGGTAGACAACGGATTTGAGAACAGCATCGTGGGATCGCATACGCTACTTCCCGATGTGATGTTTCATTCGTTCGCGGCGTTTGGGGCGATGATGTCGCCTGACTTGCCGTTGACGCGCGACCAGCACGAAATGATCGCGACCATGGTATCGGTGACCAACCGGTGTTTTTATTGAATCGAATCGCACGCAGAGTTTCTGCGTAGAGTGACGTTGAACGACGAGATGGTAACAGCGTTGCGGAAGGATTTTCGGAGCGCGCCGATTAGCGAGCAAGACAAGGCGATGCTGGAATATGTGGTGAAGCTGACGAAGGATGCAACGCAGTGCAGTCCGGAAGACCATAAATCGTTGCGATCGGTGGGATTTGACGATCGCGGAATATTGCAAATTACTCTGATTGCTTCCTGGTTTAACTATATCAACCGGGTCGCGGACGCGTTGGGAGTGGGCCGCGACGGTAAGGTAGAGAACACGTGAAATCAGGCTGGGGATTCGTGCTGGCGTTAGCGTTCGCGATACCACTGATGGCGCAAGGTTCGAAGAACGCATCGACGATTACGTTCCGGGATATTACAGAGCGCGCCGGAATTCATTTTGTCCATAACAATGGCGCATATGGGAAGAAGTACCTGCCGGAAACGATGGGGCCCGGCGTGGCGTTCATCGATTACGACAACGATGGCTGGCCAGACATTTTCATTGTAAATGGGACAAACTGGCCCGGGCAGCCTTCGAAACACAGCACTCCGAAGCTGTACCACAACAACCACGACGGAACGTTTACGGACGTGACGCACAAAGCCGGGCTCGATGTTGAGATTATGGGAATGGGCGTGGCGGTGGGCGATTACGACAACGACGGCTATGACGATTTGTTTTTGACTGCGATGGGGCAAAGCCACCTGTTCCATAACAATGGCAATGGCACGTTCACGGACGTCACGCAGAAGGCCGGATTGATGGGTCCAAAGGAGTTCAGTACCAGCGCGGCGTGGGTAGATTACGACAAAGACGGCAAGCTGGATTTGGTGGTAGCGAATTATGTGCAGTGGTCGATCGAGGGAGATTTGTACTGCACGCTGGACGGGAAGAGCAAGTCGTATTGCACGCCCGAGTCGTACAAAGGGACGGCGGTGCGACTCTGGCACAACCGCGGAGACGGCACGTTCGAGGATGTGACGAAAAAGGCTGGGCTGGGGGAACCCACATCGAAGACATTAGGGATAGCAGTCATGGATTACGACAACGACGGCTGGCCGGATTTGCTGCTATCGAATGACACGCAGCCAAACAAACTGTATCGCAACAACGGAAATGGCACTTTTACTGAGAAGGCGGTGCTCGCGGGTGTAGCGTTCAGCGAGGATGGTGTGGCGCGCGCGGGAATGGGCGTGGATGCAGGGGATTACGACAGGTCGGGCGTGTTCAGCTTATTAATTACGAATTTTTCCAATCAGATGATCTCGCTGTATCACAACGAAGGAAAAGGCTTGTTTGTGGATGAGGCGCCGCGCTCGGAGATTGGGCGTGACACGCTGTTGACGTTGGGATTTGGCTGTTTCTTTTTCGATTACGATCTGGACGGCTGGCCGGACATTTTTATTGCGAATGGACACATTGACAGCGACATCCAGAAAGTACAACCGAATGTGAAGTACGCTATGCCACCGCACGTGTTTCGGAATCTGGGCAAAGGCAATTTCGTGGAAACGACGAAGAGCCTGGGGGCGGCATTCGATTCGCCGCGCGTGGGCCGGGGAGCGGCTTACGCGGATGTGAATAATGATGGGCGACTGGATTTGCTTCTGTCGACGAACGGTGGGCGGGCGTATTTATTCGAAAATGATGCCGCGGGCGAGGCGGCGCAGCAGAAGAGCTTGCGAATCAAGCTGGTAGGCACAAAATCGAATCGCGATGGAATTGGGTCGATGGTGAAATTGACGGCGGGCGGCGAGACGCAATTGGAAATGATGCGGAGCGGATCGAGTTATATGTCCGCGAGTGAGTTGGTGTTGACGTTCGGGCTGGCACAGCACACTCAAGCCGATGCCATCGAGATACGGTGGCCGAGTGGGCAGGTGGACCGACTGACGAATGTTCCGGCGGGACTGACCATTGTGGTAAGCGAAGGGAAAGGGATTACCGGTAGCCGAAAGTACGGAACGCGATGAACTAAAGAAAGACCCGACATGCAACAACGGCATGTGGGCACCTTGCCGCAACCCCACAACAGCAAGGAAAACGCCCGCCTCAGAAGGCGGCCGCTACAAAAGAACCGGCTCAAGCGTTGCTACGTTTGGAGGCGGTGGGCGGCTATTAGGGCTTGGCCGAGGCTGATGCCACCGTCGCCGGCAGGAACTTCCGAGTGGAAATAGACTTCGAAGGATTTGGCGCGCAGGCCGTCGAGCATTAGTTGAAACAACAAAACATTATGAAAGCACCCACCGCTGAGACAGACGCGATTCAGCTTCGTTTGTTCGCGGACCTTTTCGGAGAGTTCGACGAGGATCGCGGCAAGGCCGGCATGGAAACGTCGACTGATATCGGCGATTGGTTCCTGACGGCGCAGGTCCCGAAGCAGCCACTGAAAAAGAGAAAGCGTGCCGATTTGCCAGTGCGTGTCTTCCGGAATCAGGTCGAAGGGGTAACAGCCCTGGTCAGCCGAATCGTGGGCTGCCATTTCGAGTTCGATGGCGGCTTGGGCTTCGTAGTTCACGGTGGAACGAATACCGGTGAGTGCGGCCACGGCGTCGAAGAGACGGCCGCAACTGGAAGTACGTGGAGAGTGGATTTGTCGATCAATCATCTGTTGGATTACTTCGCGACGGCGTTCATCGATGCCGCGAAGAAACGGCAGGTCAAGGCTATTCAGGTCCTTGACGTAATGCTTCACCAGATAGCTTAAGGCCACGCGCCAGGGTTCGTGAATGGCGGCTGCTCCACCTGGCAGGGGAATGTATTCGAAATGCGCGGCGCGTTCAAAATCGTGGTAATCGGCTACGAGCACCTCCCCGCCCCAGACCGCCCCATCCGTGCCATAACCCGTACCATCGAGCGCGATGCCAATCACTTTTCCATCGAGATGATTCTCCGCCATGCAAGAGGCAATGTGTGCGTGGTGGTGCTGCACGCCAATTAGCTGCATACCTTGCTGAGAGAGCGCCCACTTCGTGGAGAAATAGTCGGGGTGGAGATCGTAGGCGATGACCTTGGGAGAGACCTCCAAGATGCGCTGCAAGTGCTGAAGAGCTTCGCCAAAAAAGTTATAGCTCTCTAGATTTTCGAGGTCGCCGACATGTTGACTGAGAAAAGCTTCGCTGCCCCGTATGATGCAAACGGTGTTCTTGAGTTCACCACCAACGGCAAGAATGGGATTCGATTCTCGTTCCAGCGGAACAGGCACGGGAACAAAGCCGCGCGAGCGGCGAAGCATCTGGGTGCGACCGGCGGCAAAACGCACGACGGAATCGTCGCAACGGCGCAGGATATCGCGATTGTGGATCAGGTAGGCATCGGCGATGCCATGTAGCCGGCGAACGGTTTCGTTGTTGTCGATGGCAATAGGCTCTTCGCTTAGGTTGGCGCTGGTCATGATGAGCGCGTCGCACTTGCCGTTGGCAAACAGGAGATGATGCAAAGGAGTGTAGGGGAGGAAAACGCCGAGGAAGCGATTGCGTGGAGCGATGCTCTCGGGAAGGCCGGAATCGGGCTTACGCGGGAGAAGGACGATGGGGCGTTCGACGGAGAGGAGCAATTTGCGCGCTGCGTCGTCGAGTTCACAGAAGCCATTGACGTCCTCGATGCGGCGGAGCATTACCGCAAAAGGCTTCTCGACGCGCCGTTTACGACCGCGGAGCAAATTTACGGCTGTTTCGGAGCGAGCATTGCAGGCGAGATGAAAGCCGCCGAGCCCTTTCACCGCGATGATGCGATCCTGCTCGAGGAGGCGAGCGGCCTCGCGCAGCGGTTCCGATACATCGAGAGGGGTGCCTTCGGCGGAAAGCAGTCTAAGTTGCGGGCCACAATCCCAGCAGGCGTTGGGCTGCGCGTGAAAACGGCGGTTGGCGGGATCGTCGTATTCGGCTTGACAGGCGGCGCACATCTGGAAGGCGGTCATAGAAGTGCGAGCACGGTCGTAGGGGATATCGCGAATAATCGTGAAGCGTGGGCCGCAATTCGTGCAGTTGATGAAGGGATAGCGGAAGCGGCGATCGCGTGGATTCATCATTTCGCGATAGCAGTCCTCACAAACAGCGACATCGGGAGAAATCAGAGCTTTGGGAGGTGCGTCCAAACGGCTGGCGAGAATGCGAAAGGCAGTCTCAGGCTGGGGCTCAGTATCGCGAGGAATAAGGGAGGTCACCTTCGCTAACGGGGGAAGCTCCGCGGGCAAGCGCTCGAGAAAGCGGTCGAGCACCGCGGGCTCGCCTTGGACTTCAATGGTGACACCGGCCGGCGTATTGGCAACGAAGCCGGTGAGGTTGCACTCCAGCGCGAGCCGGTAGACGAACGGGCGAAAGCCGACACCCTGGACGATGCCAATAACGTCTATGGATTTGCGCGCAAGGGTTGCTCTGGACGATTCGTCCATGTAGGAATTATGGCAGAGTCTCGCGTCCCTCAGGAATTGATCGCTGCGGCGGTTTGTTGAAATTTACGTTGGAGGGCGTCCAGCCACGTCAGCCATTTATCGAAGCCCTCGCCCGTGCGGGAAGAGAGGGCAATGTAATCGATTTCGGGATGGATTTTGCGGGCATTTTCGAGAGCGAAACCGGGCTGGAAATCGACGTGAGGAAGCAAGTCGGTTTTGGTGAGAATCATGAGCGTAGCCCGGTGGAAAATACCCGGATACTTTAGGGGCTTGTCTTCGCCTTCGGTCACACTAAGAAGCACGATTTTTGCGGCTTCGCCGAGATCGTAGCTCGATGGACAGACTAGGTTGCCAACGTTTTCGACGAGCAGCAGGCCAGGGCCACGAAAATTCATTTCCCCCAGATGACGGTCGATCATGCGGGCGTCGAGATGGCAGGTGCCGCCCGTAACGATCTGGCGCACAGGAAAGCCATAGCGGGAAAGCCGGCGAGCGTCATTGTCGGTCTGGATATCGCCGGTAAGGACGGCAACGGCCTGAGTGGGAGCAAGGGCAGCAAGAGTTTTCTCAAGGAGAGCGGTCTTGCCGGAACCGGGAGAGCTGATGAAATTGACACAAAGGATGTTCTGGTCGCGATAACGTTGGCGCAGTTCGGCAGCCAAGCGATCGTTTTCACTGAGAACCTTCTTTTCTACGACTTCGCGCATGGCTCCTCCAATTCCAGGTAAGCAATGTCCAATTCAGTTCCACCGATGCACGTGGAGTTGTCAGCGCCGCATCTGGGACAGACAAGATTGAGATCCTTGACGATGAATTCTTCTTCGCAGGCAAGGCATTTCTGGCGGCGAGGACACCATTCGACTTCAAGTTTGAGGTGTTCCCATTCCGTCTCGCGGGTGATGCATTCAAAGGCGAAGTCCAAGGCATCCTTGTCGACGGCGGACAATTCTCCGATACGAACGCCGACCGCTATGACCTGTGCGCCGGGGTGGCGTTGCGCTTCGGCAGCAACGGATTCAAGGATGGAACTCGCGATACCAATTTCGTGCATGTGTTTCCTCAACAGATACGGGGCAATTGATCACCCGCGAGCATGTCCACGATGCGGGTGGTGCCTAAGGGCGTACGCAGCACAACCATACGAGGATGGTCTGCGGTCACCCGGCCGATGATGGCAGCATCCTTACCGAGCGGATGGCTTTGCAATGCACGGAGCGCCGCCTGCGCAGCAGAGGAAGCGACAATGGCGACCAGTTTGCCCTCATTGGCGACATAAAGCGGATCGAGACCAAGCATTTCACAAGCGCCGCGAACTTCTTCCCGCACGGGAACGGACGTTTCGTCCAACGCCATCCCGACGCGAGAACTGAGTGCAATTTCATTCAGCGTGCTGGAAAGTCCGCCGCGGGTAGGATCCCGCAAACAGCGTACTTCGTGAGTGGCTTCAAGGAGCCGCGCGACAAGAGCGTGCAGCGCCGCAGAATCGCTCTGTACCTGCGTTTCGAACTGGAGGCCTTCGCGCTCGGCAAGTATGGCAATACCGTGATCACCAAGAAAACCGCTGACGAGGATGGCATCGCCAGGTTGCGCCTGACTGGCGGAGAGGGAAACACCGTCGCGAACACGGCCGATGCCGGTGGTATTGATAAACAGACCGTCGGCACTTCCCCTCTCTACAACCTTCGTGTCTCCGGTGATGATTTGGACGCCAGCACTGGACGCAGCTTCGTGCATAGAGGCAACTACGCGCTTCAGTGTCTCGAAAGACAAACCCTCCTCGAGAATAAACGCAGCGCTGAGCCAAAGGGGAATCGCACCGCCCACGGCCAAATCGTTGATCGTGCCATGCACCGCGAGGGAGCCAATATCGCCACCGCGAAAGAACAGCGGCTTCACGACAAAGGAATCGGTGGTTACCGCAAGACGAACGCCGTTGAGGGAGACAATGGCTTGGTCTTCAAGGCGGTCGAGCACGGGATTGCCCAGAGAAGGCAGAAAAACATCTTTTAACAGCTCGGCGCTGAGTTTGCCGCCACTGCCGTGGCCAAGGAGGATGCGCTCACGCGGCACAAGCGGCACGGGACAGGAGAAGGCGGTTAGGTCCTTGGGTTCACCGGTACTCACAGAGTCAGAGTGTAACGAGGTGGCGTTTGTATTGGTAGTAGGCGGCACAAGCACCTTCTGAGGAAACCATGGGAGCGCCAAGCGGCTTTTCTGGAGTGCAACGCGTGCCGAAAGCGGTGCAATCTGTAGGCTTTTTGTGTCCGAGAAGCACTTCGGCGCTGATGCATTCCGGTGGCTCCTGGGCGCAAATGTCAGCCAAGTCGAAGATGCGCTCGGCGTCGAACGCAGCATAGTCCGGCTTCAAATAGAGGCCGCTGTCGGATATGGGGCCGATGCCGCGCCACTTACGATCGGCAGCCTGGAAAACTCGGCCGACCGCCATTTGAGCGGGTCGATTGCCTTCATACTGCACCGACCGGACATACTGATTTTCCAGCTCAACGCGACCTTCCTCGAGTTGGATCACGAGCATGCGTATGGCTTCAAGAAGATCGATCGGCTCAAAACCACCGACCACCATAGGAACCCGAAATTCGCGGACAAGATCTTCGTAATCGCGGCAGCCCACGACCGTGCAAACGTGGCCGGGGGCGATAAAGCCTTGAACACGATTTTTCGGGGAGCCAAGAAGCGAACGGATGGCGGGCGGCACAAGAACGTGAGAAACGAGCAAGCTGAAATTCTTCAGGCCGAGGCGCTCAGCTTGGAGTACTGCCATGGCATGAGCAGGCGCGGTGGTTTCGAAACCGATAGCGAAGAACACGACGTTGCGGTCCGGTAGAGTGCGCGCGAGGTTAACGGCATCGGTCGGAGAGTACACAATACGAACGTCGCCGCCTTCCGCTTTCACATGGAAGAGGTCGGTATCCGATCCGGGCACGCGCAGCATGTCGCCGTAGGAGACCAACGTCACCTCCGGGCGACGGGCCAGGTTTATGGCGCGGTCAATGATTTCGAGGGGCGTGACACAAACGGGACAACCTGGACCGTGGACAAGTTCAACGCTGTCGCCAAGGAGTTCGTCGATACCATAACGCATCAGCGTGTGCGTTTGGCCGCCGCAAATCTCCATGAGCACCCAGGGACGCGAGGAACGGCGCTTGATTTCCGCGGCTAGCGCGCGAGCGATGCGGGCGTCGCGATACTCATCCAGGTACTTCATGATTCTGCTGGAGCAACTCCATCTGGGGCTAATTCTTCAGCTAGGACTCCCATACTCTCAAGCAGGGCGTAGGTGCGTTCAGCCTCGTCTCTATCAATGACAGTGATGGCGAAGCCAACGTGAACCAGGACGTAGTCCCCTTCTTTCGCTTCGGGCACAAAATCGAGGCACGCTTGGCGGGCAATACCACCGAACAGGACGCGGCCAGTGCGAATGCCGTCTTTTTCGGCGATGCCCGCGACTTTACCTGGGATAGCCAGGCACATAGCAAGCCTCCCCCGGGGCGCCCTCAGAGACTACTTTTTCTTGCCACCAAATGGAAGGGGGTTGTTGCTGTATACGGGGTACTGGGTCTACGTGCAGGCGTTGAAGTTCAGCGAGCACTGCGGACATGGCGGGCAGGACAGCTGCGCGGACTTCGGAGGTGAGAACACAGCCAAGTTCTGTAGATTTGGGAACCACGCCAACGAGCAAGACTTGGGCGGGGCATTTACCGCTAAATTCCGCGAAAAGAAGGGACTCGACGAGGGCGGGATCATGAGGGCTAATCCGCTGCGGAACAGGCGTGCGAAGGATCTGGTCTTTCCGATAGAGCTGGATGCTGCCGGGTTCAGCTTTAGCACTGACGGCGTCAATCAGGATAATGACGTCGTAATCGGCGAAAAAGGAAGTGATACCCAAGCCGGGAGTGCCGAGATCGTGAAGCACGACATTTGGGGGAAAATCGTAAGAGGCTTCCAGTATTTTAAGGACGAACGGGCCGATGCCGTCGTCGCCCATCAAAATGTTGCCGATCCCAAGAACACCAATACGCGGCCCAGAACTCATGAGTTTGAGGTTTCCTTCTTAAGAAATTCGCCGAAAGCGGAGTCCTCGACGGCGATGTGGGTGGTGAGCCAGTCTCGCAGTTCGAGAATGAGTTGCAGGCTGGAGACTTTTTCACCGCGGACGATTTCTTCGCGAATATCACGAACCTTCTTCATGAGGCGGGTGTGTTCTTCCAGATGAGTTTCATAGGCCGGATAGCTATGGAGCCGCATGATGAGCTGCTCGGAAAGAAAATGCATGTCGGAGAACTCGATGAACTGTTCCAGGATGTGGCGAGTTGGCGCGAAATCGCCACCTTCCGACAGAGATTGCGATAAGGCATCGAGCAACTGCATCTGCAGATCGTGCTCGGCGTCGATGGTTTTCTCACCAATCTTCAAGGGCGCAGAGCTCAGGGTGTCGTGCATAAATCCCCCTATTTCAGGAAACGTGAATGACTTCCTTTCCGTCCGGATCAAAAGTGTGGATGGCGCAAGCCAGGCAGGGGTCGAAGGAGTGCACGGTACGGAGAACCTCAAGGGGACGCTCTGGATCGGCAATCGGATTGCCAAGGAGCGAAGCCTCGTACGGTCCGTGAGCACCGGTCTCGTCGCGGGGACCGGCGTTCCAAGTAGTGGGAACGACGGCTTGATAATTCGCAATTTGTCCATCGTTAATGACCACCCAGTGCGACAGGGTGCCGCGGGGAGCTTCGTGGAAACCAACACCGCGAAGTTCTTTTTCGCCGAATTGCGGCTTGACGTAAATCCTGACGTCGCCCGAGGCAATATTCTTGACCAGCAAATCCCAGTGCTTGTTGGCGAGATCAGAGAGCATGGCAGCGCGAATAGCGCGAGCCGCGATGCGGCCTAGTGTAGATTGCAACATGGCCGGTGTGACCTGTTTCTGAGAGATGGCGGAGACCCGATTAATGGCTTCGCCCGCCCACTTGTGGGTCAGCTTATGCCCCTGCGCGTAGCCAATCAAGACCTGGGATAGAGGACCGACCTGCATAGGATGGCCTTCGAAGCGGGGTGACTTCACCCAACTGTACTTGCCATCGTCTTTGAAGCCGGTGTAATGCGGATCGGTTTCGCCCTTCCAAGGATGCAAGGTTTTATTGCCTTCGTACCAGGCGTGGGAGACGTTTTCGGTGACGCCGTTTACCAGGCGTTGATCGGTGTGGTTCTTAATGGGATAAACGGCGTCGAGTTTGCCGTTAAAAACGACACCACCAGGAAGATCGAACTCGGTCATTGCGGAGTCCAGAGGAAGATCGGGAACGGCGAGATAGTTGGTTACGCCGGCACCATAATTGAACCAATCGGGATACATGGCAGCGACGGCGCAGGCATCGACGAAATAAACCTCTTGGACAAAGCGAATGAGGTCTTCAAAGAGGGTCTTGATCATGAAGAGCTTGTCCATGTTCAAGGTGGCCTGATTATTTAGATTGATGGCGTTGGCCACACCGCCGACCGCGAGGTTCTGAATATTGGGAGTCTTGCTGCCGAGGATGGCGACAATCTGGTTGGCGTTGCGCTGATATTCGAGGGCTTGAAGATAATGGGCCACGGCCAGCAGATTGACTTCGGGAGGGAGCTTCATGGCCGGGTGGCCCCAATACCCGTTGGCAAAAATGCCGAGCTGGCCATTTTCGACGAAGGCTTTGACACGATCCTGAACCTGCTTGAAGTCCTGATAGCTGTTGCGCGGCCAAGGAGAGAGGCTATTCGCGAGCAGCGCCGTCTTCGCCGGGTCAGCCTTCAGAGCGGAAACCACATCCACCCAATCGAGGGCGCAGAGATGGTAAAAGTGCACGGTGTGATCCTGCAGCGCATGGGCAATCAGGATCAGATTACGGATGTACTGGGCGTTCGGTGGCACCTGAATGCCGACGGCGTTTTCGACCGCGCGCACAGAAGCGATTGCGTGAACCGTGGTGCAAACTCCGCAGAATCGCTGAGAGAACAGCCAAGCTTCGCGAGGATCGCGGCCTTGCAGAATGGTTTCAATGCCGCGAAACATGGTGCCGGAGGCCCAAGAGTCGTTGACCTTGCCACCATCGACCTGAACATCGATGCGCAAGTGGCCTTCGATTCGGGTGATGGGATCAATGGTGATGCGGTTGCTCATGAACGTTTCTCCCACTACAAAGTGTCAAATGGCTGGACAGCGGCACCAGCGGTAACCTCTCCTGCCGGAGCGGGCAGGATGGCAAAGCGTTTTACAGCTATAAGAAAGAGTGTGACGGCGAAAGAGGTGAAGCCAATGCTCATCAGGATTTCGGCGATGGACGGGAAGTACCTGTAATTGCCCAACGGAGAGAAGGCAATGGTGGTGGGCGTGAAACGGTAAATCAAGCCACCCATGGTGAGAATAAAAGTCAGAAGGAAAAGAGTACCTGGCTGAGAGCGAAGTGGTTTAAACCAGAGCAGAAGTGCTGGAACAAGCAGCATAAAGGTCTGCAACAGGAACCACACGCTGTAGTAATCGAAATTGAAGGCCAAGTGCAGCACACCGCGATACGCCAAGTCGATGTACTGGATGGCGAGCCAAGCGACCGTAATGCGGCCCATGAGCTTGGTTAGTTGCTCGAGGATGTCCATGTCCCAGCCAAGATCCCAAACCATGCTGCTGAGAAGCAGGACCAAGAGGACGCAAGCAAGCCCCAGGATGTAGGCCATCAAGAGGTAGAGAAGTGGAATCCGCGGGGTCTGCCACAAGGGATAAACACGAGGGCCAGCAAGGTACATCAGGCCACCGAGCGAAGACTGGTGCATGGAAGGCAACAAAAAGGCCAAAGCTACGAAGAAAGGAAAACTGGCGCGGATAGCGTAAAAGATTCTCATGGCCCATGCGCTCTTCTTGGGATCGGGGCTCATGTAGAGGCGCTCAAGGAAGGGAGGCATGTTTTCGACGTCGAGGGCAAAGATTACGTAAGCGGTCATGCACACGGCCACTTCCATGAGCACAGAATGCGGGTTCCAGTTATGGGGGTTGTTGAAATGCAGGAAGTTCCAGGGACGGCCCACGTCGAAGCCCAAAGCGATCATACCGGTGCCGTAGCCAAGAAAACTGGTGAGCAATGCGGTACGCATGATGGGATGAAATTTGCGCTGGTTGAACAGCCAAGTAAGAATGGCAATGGCGTACCCACCTGAGCCCATGGCGGTGAGAGCGGTCACGTTCCAGTTTTTGAACAGGCCCCAGGAGTAGCCATCATTCAGCCCAGTGACATAGCCGAGGCCGGTCAGTTCTCGAAATAGACCGAGAAGAAAAGCAAGAGCAGCTAAAGAAGCGAAAAGGTAAAAGGGTTTGGTGAAAAGCGGCTGATCCAATCGAACGCATCGTTGCCATTTGCCGATCATGCGTTTTTCTCCTGTTCCGGTTTAGCCGCAGGATCGCCCTCATGGTGTTGCGAGGTTTCCGTGTGGATGAGGTGGTGCTTCCAGCGGTAGTGCATGATTCCCGCCAAGCCGCCATAGAGGACGATCGGAGTGAGAAAACCGCGATAGATGAATTCGCTCATCTGCCGAACCTGGGCGGGAGCGGATTGCTTGCCCAGAGTGGGCAAGCCCAGTTTTGCGTAGTCGACATGAGAGAGAACCAAGCATTGGGTACCACCCGCTTCGAATTCCCCATAAACGCGGTCTTCGAAGTACTTACCGGGATCGGCTTGAATACGCCGGTGAGCTTCCGCCAGCAGATCGGTGCGCTTGCCATAAACGACGGCGTGAGTGGGACAAACCTTGGTGCAGGCAGGCTGAGAGACGGTGGTACCAACGATGTGGCGGCAAAGCTCGCACTTGACGATTTTGGGATTAACCTTATCCCATTCGAACTTGGGAATGTTGAAGGGGCAGGCAATCTGGCAATAGCGGCAGCCGATGCACAAACTGGGATTCCAGCCAACGACGCCCTCAGGCTCTTTGTGCAGCGCGTTCATCGGGCAACCGGAGACACACGCCGGGTCCACACAGTGCATACACTGTTGCTTCATGAAGGACTTTTCATGGCCGTCGGCAGACGTGTAGAGCTTAATGATGTTTTTGGTGTGGGCGTTGAGCGTGTCGGGTTGCATATACAGCCCACCCGAGCCGCCACGATCTGGCGTTAAGCCATTGGCGTTTTGGCAGGCGGGCATGCAAGCGCGGCAACCGATGCATTTGGTGGCGTCGTAAAGCAGACCAACGGCATCGGGCACAGGCTCAATGGCATCTGAGTCCCTGCCGGCAGCGGGAATCGCAGTCGCGACAACGCCGGCGATGGCTGATCCACCGAGAAGGCCCTTGAGGATGTCTCTGCGATTGACGTCCATGGATCACTCCGTGACTTTGGAACCAGAATCGGTCTTGGCAGGCGGCGGAGGCGGAGCAGTTGGAGCGGGCTGGGAAGTGTTCATCTTCTTGGCAGCGACGATGCCCGCGCCGACAATAGCACCTCCGATCAATCCACCGAGTCCCGTAGCAATCGGGCTGACTCGGCCAATCGGGGCGGTAACGGGTGCGTAAGTTGCGGGCGGCGTGGGACGGACAATTTCGGCCGGCTTGAGCATAGGTACACGGAACGCAACTTCCTGCTCGGTGCAGCCGAAGCAAGGATGGCCAAGCCCGATGGGCCAAGCATCGACCACTTCACAGAACTGCAGGACCGAACAACTGGCGTGAGTCGATGGACCTTTGCAGCCCAACTTATACAGACAATAGCCCAGACGGTGCCCTTCGTCGCCAAACTCTTCGGCGAAACGTCCGGCATCGAAGTGCGCGCGGCGCGGACAGTGTTCGTGAATCACCCGGCCATAGGCGAACCTCGGGCGCCCCAAGTCGTCGAGTTCGGGTAGTTTTCCCAGAGCGACGAACTGCAACAGAGTGCCCAGAAGAATATAAGGATTCGCAGGGCAACCCGGCAGGGTGACAACCGCACGACCCTGGAGAATCTGGTTGACTCCGCTGGCACCGGTTGGGTTCGGGTCCGCCGAGGGCACACCGCCCCAAGAGGCGCAGGATCCGATGGCGACCACAGCAGCGGCTGACGAGGCCACATGCTTGACGATGTCAAGGCCGGTCTTTTGGCCGATCTGCATGTAGATGCCGTTTTCTTTGGTCGGGAGAGCACCTTCGACGACGAGAATGTACTTGCCGGCATTTTTCTGGATGGCCGATTCCAGAGCTTGCTCGGCTTGGTGACCGGCCGCGGCCATGAGCGTCTCATGGTAGTCGAGAGAGATAAGATCGAAGAGGACCTCTGCCAAGCCGGGATGAGAGGTGCGCAGCAGAGACTCCGTGCAACCGGTGCATTCCTGAAAATGCAGCCAGATGACCGAAGGGCGAGCGCCCTTTTCGACTGCAGCCACCACTTTTGCGGCAAGACTGCTGGTAAGGCCAATTGCGGCGGTGGCTTGAGCGACAACCTTAAAGAAGGTCCGACGATCTACGCCGTTCCGGAAGCTTGTGGGCATGGGGAAATTCGATTGATCAAGCACTGTACGTGCCTCCGTCAGGAGAGGAACCAAAAATTGTGGAACTGCAAACAGCCAAGGGGAGCGAAACGGGAGGCTAGTCAAAATCGCCGGGAGTCAACCACACCTGGAACGAGAAGGGCGGAACTCCAAATAGACCCTGGCTAAAGTCCCATGCGGGGACACAGGCATGTATTGCACCAAATCGAACATTTGTTCAGATCGAGCTATGTAACTGATGGAAAACATAGTTGAATCAAATCTGAAATATGGATGGGCAACCAGCGTTGTGTAATTCAACGCACCTGACGCTGTGATTTTCATCAGATGATGAGTGAATTCCCACCATGGAGTGGGTAGGTCCGCGCACTAGTACTCTGTGATTCCTGCCGGGACGATTGCCGATGATTATGTTTCGCAAAAAGGGCTGTGATATTGTCGGCGTGCAGAAATGTTCTCTGACCGAACCAACTGGAAGTTGAGCCGAAACAAATTCACCCAAGCACTAGAGAAGTCGCGGGCTTCTGGACAGCCTGTGATTGACTTGACGGTTTCCAATCCCACCGAATGCGGTCTGGATTACGACGCGGAAGCTATCCAGCAGGCATTCCAAAATTCCAAGTCGCTAACCTACGAACCAACTTCAAAAGGTTTGCTGGGGGCGCGGAAGGCGGTGGCACAATACTATCGTGAAGATCACGGCGAAACGGTCGATTCGGAATCGATGGTGCTGACGACGAGCACAAGCGAAGCGTATTCGTACATTTTTCGGCTGCTCTGCAATCCGGACGACGAAATACTGGTCCCCAAACCCAGTTATCCGCTGTTCGAGTTTCTCGCGGACTTGCACGATGTCCGATTGGTGCCTTATCAGTTGCAGTACGCGCACGGGTGGTTCATCGATTTTGAGTCGCTCCAGCGGGCACTCACACCGCAGACGCGAGCAGTTCTACTGGTTCATCCGAACAATCCCACGGGGTCGTACACCAAGGCAGAGGAACGTGAGCGCCTAAATCGGATTTGCCGACACCGGGATCTAGCGCTGATTGTGGACGAAGTGTTCTTGGATTTCCCGTTGGATGGGCAAAAGCGACAGTCATTCGTGACGAACTCCGATGGCTTGACGTTTACGTTGAGTGGGCTCTCGAAGGTTGCAGGCCTGCCACAGATGAAGGTGGCATGGCTGGTGACTAGCGGGCCAACATCGAGAACAGCGGAAGCAATGGCCCGGCTGGAAATTATCGCTGACACTTATCTTTCCTTGGGCTCTCCGACACAGTGGGCCTTTTCAGCTCTTCTCGAACAGCGAAAAAGCATCCAGCCGCAAATACAGAAACGGATTTCCGAGAACTGGAGCTTTCTGAAGGCGAGGCTTTCCGAAGCGGATAAGTACGAATTATTGGAGACAGAAGGTGGTTGGAACGCGGTGATTCGCGTCAAACGCGGCAATGCGGAGAAATGGCAAGGTGACGAGGAGTTCGCGATTGAGTTGATGCAATCGAGACAGTTGATAGTGCACCCCGGGCACTTCTATGACTTCTCTTGCGAAGGGCAGTTCGTCACGAGTCTGATTACGCCTGTAAATGACTTCCGGCACGGGATGGAGGCGTTGCTCTCGCGAAGGCGATTGTGAGCGACGTCACACGGACCCGTGACTGCGGTCCTAATTCTGTGTGAGCCAAACGGTCTAACGTGCGGACGTTCGTTACACACCACTCGCTCCGGCTAGGTTCCCACCATGACCTCGCAAGTCGGACCAAGCGTTTCTTGCAGTTTACGCAGTCTCGCTGAACCACATCACCCGTCGTCCAGACCGCACTGGCTTCCCCGAGGATCGAAATGAATAAGTTTCAGGACTACGCGCATTTGATCCGCGTGGCAGCCGTGTTCCTGTTGGGTGCAATTGCTTTTGTGGCAGTGCGAGCAGCGATTCTTCCCAAGAGCTTTGGACAATATGGACACTTTCGCGGCGACGCATTGAAGGAAATCATGAGCCGGCCGTTGGGATACGCCGGACATCAAGAATGTGAGGGCTGCCATCCAGACGTTCTGGAGGTTAAGGTCAAGGGCGTACACGCTCATGTGAACTGCGAATCTTGCCACGGTCCATTGGCCAAACATGCAGAGGATCCCACGGTGGTGAAACCGGTGTTGCCGAATGTCGCGACGCTCTGTGTGCGCTGCCATTCCGAAAACGTGGCGAAACCGGGCGGCTTTCCCCAAGTGGACCAGAAGGAGCACGCGCAGGGGCAGTTGTGCAACACGTGTCACCAACCCCACAGTCCAGGGTTCGATGCAGGAGGAAAAAAGTGAGTCTCAATCGTCGACAGATACTCCTCTTGTTGCCGGCTGCCGCGGTAGCTTGGGAGTTTGTGCTGGCGGGCACGCCGGATGAGGCACCGAACTACAATGCGACGGCCCACTGGTGGGGGATGCTGTTGGATATTACGAAATGCATCGGATGCGGTAGCTGCGTGCAGGCGTGCGCAAATGAAAACGATGTGCCTGACGGCTATTTCCGCACCTGGGTGGAGCGCTACCACGTGGATGACTGGCACATTGACAATCCGGTTGTAGATTCACCCGACGGGGGCAAAGAAGGATTCCCACAAAGCGACTGGAAAGATGGAAAGAATTTTTTTGTACCAAAACTTTGCAATCACTGCGTGGATTCTCCGTGTACGCAGGTTTGCCCGGTGGGAGCTACGTTCCACACCGCCGACGGCGTAGTGCTGATCGATTACAACTATTGTCTGGGTTGCCGTTACTGCATCCAGGCTTGTCCGTATGGCTGCCGGTTCTTCCATCCCACAAGACACACGGCGGAAAAATGCACGCTATGCTACCACCGCATCACCAAAGGATTGACGACGGCGTGCTGTGAAGTGTGTCCCACCGGCGCGCGACAACTGGCGGATCTGAAGAATCCCAATGACCCGATCCACGCCTTCTTGAAGACCCACAGCGTCCAGGTGCTTAAGCCACACCTGGCGACCGGCGCGAAGATGTTCTACAACGGCTTGGATGGATCAGTGCGCTAAGGAGAAAGCGGATGGACGGATTCATGTATCCGAACGAGGTAGAGCTGCAGTGGAGCGTATTGATCGTATTGTATCCGTTTTTAACCGGTCTGGTGGCAGGCGCGTTTATTCTGGCGTCGCTGGAAAGGGTGTTCCGGGTGGAGGCGATTAAGCCCACCTACCGGCTAGCGCTGCTGACGGCGCTGGCGTTTCTGATCGTGGCACCGATGCCGCTGCAACTGCATTTGGGACACCCGGAACGCTCGCTGGAAATGTATCTAACACCGCACCGCGCATCGGCAATGGCGATGTTTGGCTTCGTATACCTTTGGTACCTGATGGCGGTGCTCTTGTTGGAAATTTGGTTGGATTACCGGCGGGATATCGTGCTGCTGGCGCAAAGCTCGAGCGGATGGAAGCGTCAACTCTATCGCGTTTTGACGCTGGGCTCTTACAACATCAGCAGTAATGCGCTACATATCGATGAGCGAGCAGGTTGGATTATCACCGTGATCGGCATCCCTTCGGCATTCTTGCTGCATGGATATGTGGGATTCATTTTCGGGTCGGTGAAAGCGAACCCGTGGTGGTCGACACCGTTGATGCCGGTAGTATTTCTTTTTTCGGCAATGGTGTCGGGAATTGCGCTGGTACTGCTGGTGTACATGGCGACAACGGCGCTGCGCAAGAAGGCGATCGACATTTACTGCCTGGATGCTATCGCGAAATATCTTTTTTACATATTCGTGATCGATTTCACCCTGGAGATGCTGGATTTGATTCACCGAATTTACGAGGCCGATGAGTCGTTCCGCAGCCTGGACTTCATGATGCATTCGCGACTGTTCTTTTCGCAGATCGTGCTACAGATTTTTGTGGGCACAATCACTCCGCTCGCGCTGCTTGCACTTGTGCAACTTTTAAAGTTGTCGGAAGCGGTCCGCAAAAGAATCTACGCGCTGGCCTCACTTTTGACGCTGATTGGAATTTTTGCGATGCGGTGGAACGTGGTGATTGGCGGGCAACTCTTTTCGAAAAGTTTCCTGGGATATACGACCTACAAAATGGGATTTGTAGCGAAGGAAGGGCTGTTACCTGCCATTGCCTTAATGATTCTTCCCTTCGGAATTCTGTACATATTAATCCGACTGCTACCTCCGTGGCAGGACGAGAACGTCAGTGGCCTGAGCACGGGCGGCATCGCATGAGCAAGTTTACGACTCAGGGTCGAGAAAAACCGTAGTGTGATGTAAACTCTCCACACAAAAGCAATCCGAGAGACTCGGGCCCACTTACTTACCCTTACACACGGGCCTGATGAGAAATTTGCAGAAGTCGAGGAGACCTCGATGGATTCCATTCGGTTTGGGAAATACTGTGTAATCGCGGCGGCACTGGCAGTGGGATTGATTTCGCCGGGCTCGCCAGCTCTTGCGCAAAATACTTCATCCTCGTCGCAGCCCGCGTATCTGAATCCCGCCTTACCCATCGAGCAGCGTGTGGACGATTTGATTTCGCGTATGACGCTGGAAGAAAAAGCGTCGCAACTCGTCAATCAGGCGCGCGCGATTCAGCGACTGCAAGTGCCGGCGTATGACTGGTGGAGCGAGGCTCTGCACGGCGTGGCGGTAAATGGGACGACCGAGTTTCCGGAGCCGATCGGTTTGGCCGCGACTTTCGACTCGCCGCGCATTAAGGAAATGGCGGTGGCGATTAGCACAGAGGGTCGCATCAAACACGCACAAGACCTGCGTGCGGGGCACAGCGACATATTTGAAGGCCTGGATTTCTGGGCGCCGAACATCAACATTTTCCGGGACCCCCGCTGGGGCCGTGGACAAGAAACCTATGGCGAGGACCCTTTTCTTACGGGGCGCATGGGCGTGGCATTTGTGACCGGGATGCAAGGCAACGATCCCCGCTATTACCGGGCGATTTCTACTCCCAAGCACTACGCGGTGCATAGCGGACCCGAGCCGACACGGCATACTGCGGACGTGACCGTGAGCAAGCACGATGAAATGGACACGTACCTACCAGCGTTTCGCGCCACAATTACCGAAGCGAAGGCGGGATCGATCATGTGCGCGTACAACAGCGTCAACGGACAGCCGGCGTGCGCAAATGAATTCCTGCTGGTGGATCAGTTGCGGAACAAATGGAATTTTAAAGGCTACGTCGTGTCCGATTGCGGAGCGGTACAAAATATTTTTAATGGTCATCACTACAAGCCCACGCAACCGGAAGCATCCGCGGTCAGTTTGAAAATGGGCATGGACAACGAATGCGTCGACTTTTTTGCCAAGATCACCGACGACCGTGACTATGCGCCTTATGTCGAGGCGGTCAAGCAAGGTTTACTGAAGGAAAGTGACATTGACGCGGCACTGAAGCGTTTGTTCGCCGCGCGGATGAAGCTGGGCATGTTTGATCCGCCGTCGATGGTGCCGTACGACAAGATTGACGAGAAGTTGCTGGATGGCCCCGAGCATCGTGCGTTGGCACGCAAACTTGCCAATGAGTCGATGGTTCTGCTGAAGAACGACGGCGTGCTGCCACTGAAATCTGGATTGAAGATCGCACTGGTAGGACCGCTTGCCGACCAAACTCTGGTATTGCTCGGCAACTACAACGGGATTCCTACTCACACGGTTTCTGTGCTGGAAGGCATGCAGAAGGTGATTCCCGGTGCACAGATACACTACGTGCGCGGCACACAGTTTCTGAGTAAAGAGGCTTCGCCGGTTCCACCGCAACTCCTTACCATTGATGGCAAGCAGGGGGCGCGAGCCGATTACTACGTACTGAAGGATGCATTGGCGTTCTTCAGTTCGGGGCAGCCTGGACAACCGCTGACGAGCCGGAATGAACCCGGCATCGCTATAGAGGCGTCGCAGCTACCTTCGGAAGTCTCTAAAAGTAAAGAGTTCATGGTGACCTGGGAAACGACGCTCACACCGCAGGAAACGGACGACTACAACTTTGGCTTTCGCGGAGATGGATTTTTCCGCGTGTGGCTCGACGGGAAAGTGGTGACGATGGCCTACCACACGAATGGTGTGGAGACCAAGTTGGGCCATGTGCATCTTGAGGCGAACAAGCCTTATGCCGTGAAGATCGATTACGGACCAGCCGAAGGCACGAAAGAAGCGGGCGAGTTGATCTGGTCTAAGCTGAATCTGAAACCCGAACCGGAAGCAGCTACAGCGGCAAAAGACGCGGATGTGGTGGTCGCGGTCGTGGGGCTGACGAGCGAGTTAGAAGGCGAGGAAATGCCTGTCAGCGAAGAGGGATTTCAGGGCGGGGACCGCCTAACGCTGGATCTGCCAAAGCCGGAGCAGGATTTGCTTGAGAGCGTCGCGGCAACGGGTAAGCCGCTGGTCGTTGTACTGCTGAATGGCAGCGCCCTTAGCGTGAATTGGGCGAAAGAGCATGCGAATGCGATTCTCGAAGCGTGGTATCCGGGCGAAGAAGGAGGAGCGGCAATCGCGGAGACATTGACGGGCGCCAATAACCCTGGGGGACGGCTTCCGGTTACGTTCTACAAGAGCGCCAGCGATCTGCCGCCCTTCGAAGATTACTCAATGTCGAACCGGACGTACCGCTACTTTGGCGGGACCCCACTTTATGCCTTCGGGTATGGTCTGAGTTACGCGAAATTTGAATATCACAACGTAAAACTTTCCTCTAAAAACTTGAAGGCGGGAGAAAAGGTGACGGTCAGCGCGGACGTGAAGAACATGAGCGCACGAGACGGAGATGAGGTGGTCGAAGTGTACCTGACGTATCCAAAGTTGGCCGGCGCGCCGAAGCGTGCCCTGTGCGGATTTACGCGGGTAGGCGTTCCCGCGGGTGGCACCCAGCATGTCGAACTGACTGTGAATCCGCGCAGCCTTAGCTATGTCAACGAGGCAGGTGACCGGCTAATTGCGGCTGGCTCTTATAAACTTTCGATCGGCGGCGCGCAACCTGGGATGGACGCGAAGGCAGTTGAAACGAACTTCGAGATCAAAGGGCAGATGCCTCTTCCAGAATAAAGGGCATCCTCCGATCGATTACTGGCCGCCGGCCATTTCAAGGGCCCATGCTGCGGCGGGGCGCATATACATGGAGGCCCGAAAATTGCCGGTGTCGTCCCAAGCCTCGGGAGTGCGGAACCAATACCCTTTGGTCTCGTAAATCACGTGATACAGCCCCCATGCGGTGTGGTAAGCCTCGTCCTTCATACCTTCACTCAACATGAGCGCCGCTAATCCAAAGGTAGTGCCGACCCACACTTCTTCGCCCTGTTCGTTGCCGCGCATGATGGTGCCGTCGGGGTTCATGCCGTTGGCGGCGCCCATTTCGCCATTGGCGAATTTTAGTACGTTAATGGCGTAGATATTTTTCAAGGCAGACTTTTGCATGTTCTGAGGGACAAGATCTCCCAGACCAGTCATGCTTGCATACCATTGTCCCGCCAATTGATCGGCCTGAATGGCGTCGCGATATTCGCTTTCCATGTCGTAGCGGAAATATTCGCCGTTCCAGAGCTTGTCGATGTAAGTCTTTTGCGCTTTCAAAAAGAGCTCATGATAACGGAGTGCCGCGTCATTTTCGTTCAGCACCCTGGCCATTTCTTCGGAGGCGCGCAACGCGGCCAGCCAAAGATTTCCGCAATAAGCGCTGACGCCACGCACCACCCAGGAATCGTAGGTTTGATCGGGATAGCCGGAGTTCTCCGGAATGCCGCTGCCGTGGTCAAATTGCTGGAGATAGGTGATGGCTGCCTGTACTGCGGGCCACATGTCCTTTAAGAAGGCTCTGTCTTGTTTGCCGGTCAGCACATAATCGCGATAGACCATTAGAACGAACTTCGAGTTCAAGTCCTTCCAGTCATTTGTGTCTTGCCAGCCTGGCTCGTTTACGGAAAGAAACGGGTCGCCTTCTGGAATTCCCAAATCGTGGGGAACCGCTCCAATCTTCTTGCGCTTGTGGAGCACGGGAACGCCGGTTTGCTGGGTTTTCCAAACCCACAGGCCGAGCTCTGGATATTCGCGCGGGACAGTGTCGGCAAATTCACGCAGCACCTGCTTGTCCACGACGGGCCAGAACTTCAGTAAGGGCAGAGACGCGTAGAATCGGACGTCGAGGGTTCCGTAGTAGGCGTAGTCGAAACACTCCAAAAGGGCAAATTTTGGCGGCGCTTGTTTGTCTGAGCCTGCTTCGCGGCCCCAAAATGTGCCACCGTCCGTCAACGTGTAGAGTTCGTTGAAAAGCATGCCGCGATACCAGGCGGGCTTTGTTTCGTCATCAATATAAGGAGCCTGCCAAGAATCGATGGCGCCACTCCACTCGTCAGCATGCCGCAAACCGTCGCGGGCGATGTCCCAAGAGTTATGGCCATTGGTGCCATAGAAATCAGTGTAACGACGATTCCAGCGGCGCCCTTGACCAAACTCGACAACCGGAAAATCCCAGGCAATCACCATGGGAACAGTCTTCTTTTCGCCGGGTTTCAGCGTGAAACGAACCGCGATGGCTCCTGCTATTTTCTCGCTGGCGCTGACCCAAGAAGTGGCGCTGTTTGCCAGTTTGCCGTCCCTGGAAAATGGCGCCCACACCGCCTTGCCGTCACCGTCGGCGAGAAACTGCGTTTGATAGGTCACCTGCACGCCGGGAGATTCAACTGCGGCGATACAAAACTTTCCATCCCATTCGTTAGGAGATTGCCCCGCTTGAGCGCGACCAAAAACGATGCCGGTCATTTTTCGGGATGGCGCGATGGACTCGTCGCGGAAGTAGTTTTGGTTGCCCTGATTCAATGCACCTTGAAAATCGTGAGTGTAGGTTCGAAACCATCCATCCATGTTGGTCCAAGAGAGAAGAACAGACACGGTGATGGTGCGACTTGTAGGATTTTCCGCATGCAGGCGATACACAGCCACGGGATAGCTCGATTCCTGGTAATTGTTGGGCAAGATGGGGGAAAACTGTTCGACCACCACGTGCGCGGGAAATTTCTCCCAACGATAGTCATACCAGGACTTTGGATAGAGCGCGGCATATTCGCCCGCCCCTGTGGGGTAATCCCACTGCCAACTTGAAAGTTCTCCGTTAGGCGGATGGCCGGTCATCAGTACGCTCGCGACTCCCGTGGGGTCGCCTTCGGCCCGTTGGAACATCGCAAATTGATTAGCGTAAACGGTTGCGTATTTGTGAACGCCGGCCTTGATGTGCCAGCGCGCGAAATCGCCGCGATAGGTGCGAGAGAAAGTACCCGCACCAAAACCACCGACGGGAGCGCCTTGCCAGGAGCCGTCATCAATGTCGGAATTGTTCTTGCGGGTTCCCGGGTTGGAAAGTGGTTCGCCAAGAGGGCGCTTCCAAGCAGTCTTGGGTACGTCGCCGCCATCAGCGGGAGTAAATATTGGCACCATGGAAGACAGGCAGACCGTTAAGCTGAGACGAAGAAATAGGCGTGTGTTCATCGTTGCTCCCTGAGGAACCACTGTAGCACTTTCTAATGAACAATAACGAAGTGAGCGGCAGTACTGGTAAATGGATGGATGCATTGCGAAGAGCATCGGTGTGTACGGCACCGACTACGTGCAGAGAGCGTTGGTGATAAGGAGTACGAAGGAACCAAGAAGTATGTCATGCACTTTGACAAAGGACAGTTTCCGCCAGTGAACGGCTTCTGGTCGCTCACGATGTGTGACGCCAGCTACTTTTTCGTTCCCAATCCGCTCAACCGCTACATGCTCACTGCTCGCAACAAATTTATTACCAACGCCGGCGGTTCCGTTGACCTTCCCATCAAGGCGGATTCGGCGGGCAAGGCAAAGGAAGCGAACTGGCTAGCCGCTCCCAAAGCGAAGTTTGCTGGCGGCGCCATCAATGAGGGAAGGCGGCGTCTCTTTGGCCAATAGAGCCGAAGCATGGGGATGATCACTCCCGGCGGAGTGACAGCAAAACAACGTTACGGATAACGGGCAACCCCTTCCCAAGTTGTCTCGATTAATTGTTTTCCGAAGGGTTGGTAGCGATACCGGGATTCGAACCCGGGTTTCCGCCGTGAGAGGGCGGCGTCCTAGACCCCTAGACGATATCGCCAATCGGAAGGAAGCGTTGTTGCTAGCGGAATGTGGAGCACAATCCGCAATTACTGATTTTCCCAT
>DATJOO010000086.1:0-67827 GCA_035506955.1 Verrucomicrobiia bacterium | reverse complement strand
CCCCCGCAACCATTCTTACTGATCCATAAGGGCTTCCGAACCTCCAATAGGAAGCCCTTCTTCTTTCTGGAGCCGGGACAACGAAAACCGCGCGGGCAAAATCTTCTTCGCCTGGCACGTTTTTCGCTCCAACGCGAATCGATGCAATTCGACTCAGCCCACAGTTGTCTCCCGGCTCTCCCCTTGATACCTTCCCAACATGCCGTCGCCAGTGCCGGAACAAATCACTACCACCATTGAGACCATCTATCGCTCCGAATCCGGCCGCGTCCTGGCGACGCTCGTGCGCCTCCTCGGTGATCTGGATCTCGCCGAAGAGGCCATGCATGAAGCATTCGCTACCGCTCTCGTCGTCTGGCCTCAGACGGGTATTCCTGACAAGCCGCGACCCTGGCTGATTTCAACGGCTCGCTTCAAGGCCATCGACGGGATTCGCCGGCGCGCTCGCTTCGACCGGTCGCAGAAGGATCTTATGCTCTATATGGAAGCTCGCATCAACGAAGCTTCCCCGGATAACGAAGAGATCGAAGATGATCGGCTCCGCCTGATCTTCACTTGCTGCCATCCCGCTCTCCCTCCCGAAGGCCAAGTCGCACTCACCCTTCGCGAAGTCTGCGGCCTGACCACCGAAGAAATCGCCCGCGCGTTTCTCGTCACCCCCGCAACGCTGGCCCAACGCATCGTCCGCGCCAAATCTCTCATCCGCGACAAAGCAATTCCCTACCAGGTCCCATCAACCCAGGAATTACCAACCCGCCTGGGCGTGGTCCTCCTCGTCGTTTATCTGATCTTCAACGAAGGTTACTCCGCCAAAGCTACAGGCGTCGAACTCACTCGAGAAGCCATTCGCCTGGCCAGACTCCTCCTCGACCTTCTTCCGGAGCCCGAAGTGATGGGCCTGCTCGGCCTGATGCTCCTGCAGGAATCCCGGCGCGCCGCCAGAACCTCTCCCGACAGTGACCTCATCCTCCTCGAACAACAAGATCGTTCACTCTGGAACAAGCAGCAGATCGCCGAAGGCATCGCACTCACCGAAAACGCACTTCGCTCCCGGCGCTTTGGCGCCTACACTTTGCAAGCCGCCATCGCCGCCGTTCACTCCGAAAGTCCCTCCGTCGCCGCCACAGATTGGCGTCAGATTACCCTGCTCTACGACCTCTTGCTTCGCATTCAGCCATCCCCAGTGATCGAACTGAACCGCGCCGTGGCGCTGGCCATGTGCGAAGGTCCAGAACACGGTCTTTCTCTCATCGATGACTTGCTGACGCGCGAGCAACTCTCCCACTACCACCTGGCGTACTCCGCCCGTGCGGATATGTGCCGCAGGCTAGGCCGGATTCCGGAAGCCCGCGCTTCCTACGAAAAGGCGCTCGCCCTGGCATCCCAAGAATCAGACCGCCGTTTTCTCGCCAAGCGCCTCGAAGAATTGAAATAAAAGTTCGACCGTCATGTCGAATTTCCCTGCCGACGACGACTATAGGATGGACACTCCGGCGCACAAGCCGAGCCGCTGGCGCACGAGCGTTACCGAACGGGGAGAAATCGAATGAAATACATCTGCCTGGGCTACATCAAGCCGGGAACATTCGAAGGCATGACCGAGGAGCAGCGAAACGCCCTCTTCGATAAATGCTTCGAGCACAATGACCATCTGCGCGCCAGCGGGCATCTTGCAGGTACGATCGCTCTCCAGCCCCCCGAGACCGCCGTAACCGTGCACTGGAAAAACGGCGAAGTCGCCACCACGGACGGCCCCTATGCGGAAACCAAGGAGCAACTCGGCGGCCTTTCCATCCTGGAAGCGCGTGACCTCAATCACGCCATTCAGCTCGTCTCGCAGCTTCCAGGCTTTCAGCACGGACTCGGACCGATTGAGATTCGCCCAGCCGCGGACTTGGAAGAACTGTTAAAGGCAAGTGAGCAGCGTCGTCGCCCAAGTGCCGCACGCTTAGGCTAGCCCGATAAAAAATCGGCGAAGCAGCCCATGTCTTCAGCGGCGAGCCACACCCGGTGGCACAGGCTCTCTTGCCGGTGCTCTGGTTCGGGTATCTCACCCTCGCTTTTTGACCGAAGTGTGTACGGATGACTGCGAATCAGAACGAATTATGGAGGAAGTAGATGATGAAGAATCAACGGCACAACGCCCGGGCATTTCTGTGAACTACTGGTACATGTCCCCGGACGCCTATCCATAGCTCAAAAGCTTTCCTCCCCTGGCTGTGTTCTTGGTCATGGTTCCCAATTGGGAAGACGGAACTCCACCCCACATTTAAAGGTCCAACCCCACGTTCTTCGAAGCTGCCAATCGCGCACTCATCCGCGCTATACTGCCCGTGCAATTTGACCAACGGCGCTGGGACATGACGAAATCCAAAACAGGAGCTGCAACTCGACCCACCGCTACCGCCGAGCGACAGCTTGCCGGCTTTATCAACAAATTTGATACGCGAAACGCTGCATTGATCCGCTCTGTCCGAAGAGTATTGCGCAAGCGGATGCCTTCCGCCAACGAGCTAATCTACGACAATTACAACTTTTTCGTGATCGGATATTGCTCCACCGAGCGACCCTCGGATTGCATCGTTTCCATCGCCGCGGCTGCCAACGGAGTTGGTCTGTCCTTTTATTACGGGGCTACACTTGCCGATCCGCAGAAACTACTTCTCGGCAGTGGCGGACAAAATAGATTCATCAGGATTGACTCCGCAGCTGTATTTAAACGCGCAGGGATTGGGGCACTCATTGCTGCGGCAATAGCCCAGGCCAAGAAGCCGCTGCCTCAACGTGGCAAAGGCAAGCTAATCATCCGATCGATCTCGAAAAAACAGAAACTTCGCCGCAAGGCCAAGGCCAATGGCTGACAAAAATCAGATAGGACTCGAGGGAATTCTGTCATGAGAAAAATTAATGTGCTTGAATTTGTCTCCCTTGATGGAGTCATACAAGCCCCAGGTGGCCCAGAGGAAGATACCAGTGGAGGCTTCGAGTTTGGCGGGTGGATCGGTCCACATTCCGACATGGTTAGTTCAATGGCAATAACAAAGCAGATGAACCTGCCGTTTGACTTGCTGCTGGGAAGAAACACTTTTGACATATGGGCACAGTTCTGGCCGCAACATAATGACATCTGGCCGGCCGTCAACACAGCGACGAAGTACGTCGCCTCGAACACGATGACCTCTCACGAATGGCAGGCGTCTGTGTTTCTAAACGGAGACATTGCGGAAAAAATCACCCAAATTAAGCAACAGCAGGGGCCGGATTTACACGTTTATGGAAGCGCAAATCTCGTTCAAACACTACTCAAGCATAATTTGGTCGATGCGTTGTGGCTAAAGATATTTCCGATAACGCTAGGCAGTGGAAAACGCTTGTTTGCCGATGGAACGATGCCGACGGCATTTAAGGTGACAGACAGCACAGTCACCCCGAAAGGCGTCATTATCGTCAATTACGAACGTGTCGGCGGCATTCGCGCCGTGTTGGGCCTCTGACCCGACCTGCGGCTAAAAATTCGGGCTGCGATTCGTGATTCAGCTAAAACTCATAACCTCAAGGTGACTTTAACGAGAAAGCCTTTTCGACAGTTCCGCGACCAAGTCGAATGCTGCGCGCGAGGGAGGTGAAAAGCCCGGGAAACTGGGCGAAAGCGCCTTCCGCTATGGATTGCAAGGTGGCCTCTCCTTTCATACGCTCCAGAATCCAGAGTTCCGCTTGGCCAACCTCGGATAATGTCGGCATGTAGCTCATTTCCTGGCGCCGCAGGCTTTGTAACGAGAAAGTTGTGCCCTGAAATGTGGATTGGGCAAAACGGATCGCCGGTTCGCCGGAAGTTCCCGGAATCGTTGTATCCCAGCGCCAGACGTACTCACTGGCAATCAAATCCGCGTGCAGCGACACGTGAATTTTGGTTTCTTGCTCCAGACTGACAGGTTTTAGCCAAGGCAAAAACATATGACCATAGACCGACTGGATTCCCGGCCCGGTGGAGTACCCGATATTCTGAAATAACTTCGTCTCAAACCAGACACAAATCCCGTGAACGGTTCCAGCCTTGATCACGTCAAAGTTCAATTCCGCGGCGACGTGGGTTTGCGCACCAACCGTGTAATCGAGCACACCCCAGTCCAGCGGAGCTGACAGTAATTGTTCGTCAGCAAAGTTTGCCTTGTGCAGCTGATTCAGAATCTGCGAGAGCGGTGAACTCAGATCCAACCCGGCCAGTTTTCTCTCCCAGGGAGAAGTCAGCTCGGAATAGTATTCCGGCGCTTCGATCAGTGCAGCTTTCAAGATGTCCCGCAGCGGAATCATGATTCCACCGGGGACGAGGAATCTTTGCCTCGCGTCTTCCAACACCGGTATCACATCCCGAAAAAGCGGAAGTACTCCCCTAAGGTCAGAAACGATCACGTTTACCCGTTCCGGGAGCTCCGTCCGTGACGAATCGCTCTGAAAAAATTCTATAACGTCTCCGAGCCCATTTGCCGTGGCAGCTTCGCGCGCCAGTTGAATGCATTCGTCTGGTTCTATCGCGAAAACACGCCGCGCTCCCGCACGACACGCCAACAGCGAAAGCAGACCGGGTCCGCACCCGATGTCCGCAACGACATCACCTGGACGCACCGCCGCCGCAATCGCCTCCACGTAGGCGTTTACTCGCCCGGAATCTGCAATCATTGCCGCAAGAGTGCGAAGCGGGTACATCTACCCGAGGCCCGTTTTTAAAGCCGCGCCTTCCCGTGATTGGCCACAATCTGACGATAAAGGAAGAGCGATCATGATCGTTAACATCCCTGCCGGGCAGGTGAATTCGCTGAATCCACGCAAGAACTATGCAACGGCAGCACGCGAGAACGCTACTCCGGCCCACCGCACCGTCAAGGTGCTCAAGACAGGTCTTTTCAACTCGCGATCGACGAATAGCTCTGAGGGACTCTCACGATTCTATTTGTGCCAACTTTGATTTTTCCCCGGCCTTTTGTTGCAAGCCCAACCAGCGCGGCAGGGGAAGCGAGCCCTCACGGAAGCGGTTCATCGCCAGGCCGATTCCGATGGAACTCTGGACAAAATGATCGACTTTCAGCGGGCCGGCCACCGGCACCGTCCGGATCCAATGGAGGCCAACACTGATAGCACATCCACATTGCGAGCAGTCCGGCGTACCCCCAAAGACACACGGCTCCACAGGAGTCTTCAGGTCCGCTGAATAATTCGTGGACATCTTTGAAAACAAACAGTCGCCTGGGTTTTGCGGAGGGCTGGCAAAACTCGCCGCGAGTCCCTCGTTCATCAGCAGTTTCGGATAACAGCTCGCCAAACGACCCAATTCCCTTCCCACTAGTTTTCGGTCGTCCGGTCTCAGCCTTTCGGCGCTTTCTTCACCGAACTGCGGTGAATAAAGGCTCACCCAAATTCGATTCACTTCTTCCCTTTGATTCCAGAACGCCACGTATTCTTCCAAATAACTCGCCCGTTGGAGCATCTGCCGGGTGATCACCCAATGAATGTTCACCTCGCGTCCCTTAATATTGTTCAGAATCCGTTCGTACGTAGCTGGCTTGCGACGCAGGTCATGATCTTCGGGCAACCCATCCACAGAAACCGCCACGCGCACCCGCGGTATCTTCATCCACTCTGCCGGGATTGGTATCACCGCACTGGTCACCACCAGTGTGAACACGCCCATTTCTCCGAGAACTGGAAGAATACGGCTGAGTTCGCGATGCCGGACCAGTGGCTCGCCGCCCACCAGCGAAACGTGCATCGGACGGTGCTTTCGCACTAACGCCAGCACGCCATCCACCAGCGCGTCCCCACGATAATCGCTAAGCTCCCGGAGAACCGTGCCGCCTCCTAAATGATCTTCCCCGTACGCATAACATCCCGGGCAACGCAGCGGGCATTCCTTGGTAATTTCAATAGAAAGCATCGGCGCTCTGCCGTCGAGGACCCTCGCCCAGGCTTTCAACATTTCCTTCCAGGTAATACTGTCTCTCGGACGCAATGAATTCATCTCGAGTCCTCGCAAGGTTAGGTGCGATGTTTAGATGCACGACATCACCTGCGAGTCGCCAACTAAATTTCCCCCGCCGTTCACCCCTACGCAGCCCACCTTTTGTCTCCACTGCGCCCAGGTCGCGAAGCTACTTGCTTGCTCTTAGCGTACCGCCTGAACACTTTTCGACGATCGCGAGCTTTGTCGACACACTTCACTCAGGTAGAATTTAGTTCCAAGCACACCGGCTGGGACAATATCCTTACGTAGGCTTCTTGTTCCCGGGGATCCGCCACATTTATTTAGGACTCACCATGAACTGCAAACTTGGTCTGCTTTTCACGGCTTTGTTAACTGTCGTTCCGCTTGCCGCCCGCGAGAAGTCCGACGTCATCGTCATGAAGAACGGCGACAAGATTACCTGCGAGGTGAAGGGACTTCGCTCTGACACGCTCTACGTCAAGGTCGACTACATCCTTAATACCATTTCGGTCGACTGGAACAAGGTCGACCACATTGACAGCAGGCAACTCTTCCTGGTGCGCACCCGCGACGGGAGCGTCTACAAAGGCACGCTCTCTACCGCAAGCAGTCCGCAGGCGCGGCCGTTGCAAATTGAAGTCGTCGAGGTGCCTGACAAGCCCGTGGTGCTCGCTCGCGCCCAGGTCGTTGACGTCGATCAGACTTCCACCAATCTCTGGCAGCGCTTCAACGGAGAAGTCGACCTCGGTTTCAACTTCACAAAAGGCAACGAAACTTCTCAATACAGTTTAGCTACGGACGTGAACTACGTAGAAGAACACTGGTCCGTGGGAACCAACTACACTTCCAACCTTTCTGCCAGTGCTGGCGCTAATGTTTCTACCAGAAACGAACTAACCTTTTCAGGACAAAAAGACCTGCGCTGGAACAATTGGTATTACACCGGCGTGGCCGACTTTCTGCAAAGCTCTGTTCTCGGTGTGCAGCTGCAAAGCATGTTTGGCGGGGGTGTTGGGCGAAATATCGTAAATACGGGCGCTTCGTTTTTCACCGTTTACGGAGGCTTTGCCTGGCAGCAAATCAACTATCAACAAGCCATTCAGCCTGCCCAAACGCAGCAGGTCACCTCCGCTTTGGTCGGAACACAAGTGAAGCTGTTCCGGTTTGATCGAACCACCTTAGCCCTTAACGCCAATGTGCTCCCGGCATTGAACGATCCAGGTCGCCTCATTTTCAACTTTAATGCTGCCTACTATGTGAAGCTTTGGGGCAAGCTCAAATGGAACTGTTCGTTTTACAGCAACCTCGACAACCGGCCTCCACCTGGCTTTGCGACCAGCGACTACGGCGCCACCACCGGTCTCAGCGTTAGCTTTGGTAATCACTAAGGCTGAATGACTCCAGCCGGAATACGACTCGCCTCTCCAGTGATCCACACGAACCCGCGGTGTCCAGGTCCAAAGGTGGTTTTCGTGGACGACGCCACCAATACTCTCAACTTGCTTCACTGAGTTGAGACACTTGCCAGATGTCAGCCCTGCGACCGTAATCCGGCTGCAGGGCTGACGTCTAAAAGATATTCGAAAATACGCCTATTCCACTGCGATCTTGCCTCGCAACACAGTGACCGATGCGGGTGGCAAAGTGTAAATCGTATTTCCTGTTGCTTGAATGGTTGAGCTTGCGGCGGGGCCATCCGGATCAGCGTAGCCCTTCTTCCGGTTCGGGTGCCACGTGTACTGATTCTTGCCGAAGGTAATCATCGTAACCGGACCCGCAAATCGAGATGCGGTTTTTCCATCTGAGTCGTTGAACACCACGTGCACCGGCTGCGCATTCTCGTGGTCTTTGTTGATTACCAGTAGTGACCATTGGCCATCCGGCCGCAACACCGCATATGCGGTCACCAGCGTGTGTCCCTTAGCGTCCTTCACATCGCTTGCCGCGCGAAACAACCGATGTTCCGCCTCCCCCGCCTGCACCCATTCCTGCGTGATCAACTGCGCTCCAAAATATTGCGAAGTGCGCTGCCGGATTTTGTAATGCTCATCCACCATAAACATGTGATACGTGCCCCAACTGTTCGCGCAATTGGCGTGCGCCGGCGAATACGGCAAATCGTGATAGTAGAAAGTACCTTGACCACCCGCGGTCAGGAAGCCACCAAAAGAATCCGCGAGCCACAGCGCGCCAAACACATCCACCGCCGCTTCGCCACCATGGTCATTGGTTTCGGTATCCAGCATGGGCACATTTGTAGGCAGGCCGTCGTCGCGCCACACTTGCATGATGTGTGTGATCAAGTCTGGCTCTTGGTACAAGTTTTCCCAGGGCGTTTCGCAGCCATCGTAGGGGTAGTGTTCGAACGACATGAACGCCAAGTCGGCTAGGCGGCCACGTGCCTTGAGATAATCCAGAAACCGCCCAAACCAGGAAATCCGGCCTTGTCCATCTCGCCACGATTGAATATCTTCGGTCACGCCTTCGAAAACCGGGCCGCCCAGTTTCAACGCAGGATCGAGTTTATGCAGTGCGGTGGCCCACTGCAGATACAACTCCGCGTAATCCTCGGGCACCATGTATTGCCCGTCCGGTTCTTCTCCCATCTCGATTTTCGCGATCGGATATCCACGCTTTTCGATGTAGGCAATCTGTGCGACGGAGTCCTCCGGAGTACCGTAAAGCATAGCGATGGGAACAATGGCCGGCAAACCGCGCGTAATTCCACTGCTGTAAAACAAATCAAATCCGGGCTGATCCCCCGATTCCATGCGATCGGGATGAACATAAAGGTCCGATGCTTCATGCCAGGGGTCCACCGAAGAGCAGAACGTCGCCGACTGTTTCTGGTCCGGCGAATGGTGCAGAACATCTTGAAATCGCCCTTGCTTGTCGACCGTGCCCAAATACACTTCCTTAATCGCATAGCCCACACAATTGCGCGGATCATTTGGCCCGTGCGTGTCGCAGGTGTTCGAAGATTCCGTCATCAGCACGCGAACATACCGGATTTCTGCCGGCGAATCACTCAGCGTCAACGTCACCGTGCCACCCATTCCGCTCTTAACCTCGCCCGCCGCAAACGTTTTCCAATCTCCGGTTCCTTGCTCATCCATGGCGTCGCCGGCCCCCACCCAATACTGCAGCGCGTACACTTTCGCGTAGGGTTCTGCCCAATCAATCCGAATCGCATTCACCGGCAGTTTCTTCTCGAGGTCAACAACGATCCACTGCGGATGCAGAGCGTCTTCTTCGTGTGTGAACAGCTTCGCCAAGTACGGGTTGCTCTTCCAGTAGGTATTGGGATCACCATCATCCAGTCGCGAATAGCCGTCGTCCTCCGAACCTCCGTTACGCGTGAAGCCGCGATGCGGCAAAGAGTACCCGTAAGAATGACGAATCATCTCCGTAGGATTGGCATCGCCCACGAAGTAGCCCCGCCCCGCGGGATCGCTCCAGGTCCCTTTCGGGTTCCAGTGCCACGCCTGAACGAACAGTTCCGTATTCTGCCGGTAGCTGATCATGCCCCAGCCCGCCGACAAAATCTGCTTGATCTGGTCCGGCTCAAAAAAAGGATCGGTCGCGTTGCTCGGCACTCGGTCGACGGTCGAACCCAGCGCATAAAGAGGGCGGAAGGTATTCGCCACATGACTTGGCGTCGCATCGACGCGCACCGTCTGCGCTTGCACCGTCATCGAAGCAGAAAACGCGGCGAAGACTATCCACATCACAAACGAGGTATCCCGAACAACCGCAGTCCACACCGCTCGCCAATATCGATGATTTTTCATTTCATCCAGACCGTCACGTTGAATTTTGCTCTCATTGCACGCAAGAACACCACGCGTACTGGTATGATGTCAAGGCCTGATTGAATCGATTTAACCCTGCGACCGTTCGTGCGGTGCGCCGGAGCAGGAGGTTCCCATGCGCTTAAGAATTCTGGACAATCGCGAATCCTTGGGCAACGCCGCCGCAGCCCAAGCCGCCTCTGCACTGCAGCGCGCAATTTCCACACAAGGTCGCGCCCGTATCATCGGCGCCAGTGCCGCTTCGCAGTTCGAATTTCTCGAGGCACTCATCGCCACTCCCGGTATCGATTGGAAGCGCGTCGAACTCTTTCATCTCGACGAGTACATCGGCTTGCCCATGACCCACCCCGCGAGTTTTTGCAAATTCCTCCAGGATCGCCTGATCTCCAAAACCGGTATCACCAACTCTCATCTCCTCGACGGCGCAGAAGATCCGTCAGAAGTAATTCGCCGCACTAATGCCGCGATCAGCGAATCTCCCATAGACGTAGCCTTTGTGGGTATTGGTGAAAACGGCCACCTTGCTTTCAATGATCCTCCCGCCGATTTCGAGACCGGCGAACCGTATATCGTAGTGAACCTGGATGACGCATGCCGCCGCCAGCAGGTGGGCGAGGGCTGGTTCCCAAACTTCGACGCCGTGCCCAAGCGCGCCATTTCCATGTCTGTTCGCCAGGTGCTCAAGTCCAAAGAAATTCTCGCGATCGTGCCCGGGCCGAAAAAGGCGCAAGCCATCAAGGCGTGCTTTGACGGTGCGATCAGTCCCTTGGCGCCTTCCTCCATTTTGCGTACGCACAACAACGCCACGATTTATCTCGACAAAGAATCCGCGGCGCTCCTGAGCGCTGCAACTCGGTCTGCGCTGGCACAATCAGTCTAAAACGCTTGCTTCTTCGTCGAGGATCTCCTTGATAGAAAACTCCGCAGCGTCCTCACCTTCCCCCGACGGCCCAAGTGGCCGGCGCGCGTTCCCTTCGCTGCGCTGGTGGATTGCCGGTATCCTCTTCGTCTCCACCGCGATCAACTACATCGACCGGCAAACTCTTTCCGTCCTCGCTCCTTTCCTCAAGCAAGACTTCCACTGGAACAACACGGACTATGCCAACATCGTCGTGGCATTTCGCGTGGCCTATTCCATCGGCCAGACCTTGTGCGGCCGCCTCATGGATCGCGTCGGAACCAAGCGTGGCCTGACCATCACTGTCCTCTGGTACTCGATTGTTTCCGTCCTTACCCCTGTGGCACGAGGCTTCTATAGTTTCCTCGGAATACGATTTCTTTTAGGCGCAGGAGAATCCGGCAACTGGCCCGGCGCTACAAAAGCCGTCTCCGAATGGTTCCCCAAGCAGGAACGCGCCCTCGCCACTGCAGTATTCGACAGCGGCTCCTCAATCGGTGCCGCCATCGCTCCGCTAATGATCCTGCCGTTGTATTTCCGCTGGGGGATGCGGCCCGCGTTCGTGATCCCCGGTTTGCTCGGTTTTCTTTGGCTCATTGCCTGGCGCTGGCTCTATTATCCGCCTCAACAACATCCGCGGATCAGCCCCGCGGAACTTCACATGATCAGCGCCGACAGCGTTTCGGACGCCACCATCTCCCGCCCATCGCCTGAATGGCGCGAGTTGCTGAAGCTCCCGCAAACCTGGGGAACGATCATAGCGCGCACGTTCACAGATCCGGTGTTCTTTTTCATCGCGGATTGGTTCCCCATTTACCTCGTTGCGAAAGGAATATCGCTGAAGAGTGGTTTGATAGCCATTTGGATTCCCTTTGTCGCCGCCGATTTGGGCAATTTTTTCGGTGGCTGGGTCTCTGGTTATTTAATCAAGCGCGGTTGGAGTTTGGGAAAAGCCCGCAAAGCCGTGGTGGTGTTCGGCGGCCTCGGCGTAACCCTGCTTATCCCGACGATTTTCACCGTTCACCTGGCCACTCTCACGGTACTCTTCGCTCTCGCGACCTTTTGCTACGGCTCGTACACTACCATCGCCAATGTTTTGCCGTCCGATCTCTTTTATCCTGAATCCGTAGCTTCGATAAGCGGCATGAGTGGCACAGGCGCCGCCATCGGCACCATCATCGTCTACGAACTCGCCGGCCATCTTTCCGACGCTCGCCTCGCCACCGGCACACATTTATTCGACCCGCTGATGATTCTCGCCGGGCTCATTCCCTTCATTGGCATGCTTTTGGTTCTGCTCTTGGTGCGCAACACCCGGGCCACGGAACGTCACCTGGTGCGCCATATCTGACACCTGCCTTGCCTTGTGATAATAAGGCGTGGTGCAGTAGAGACCTTACGCCATTGAACCAGCGGGATGAACCCGCTATAAACGATGAGAGGGCCTGCCTGGAGGCGCCCATGAAGCTCGATCACGCTGTGCTCAAGACTCTTCCGAAAGTGTTGCTGCACGAGCATCTTGACGGCGTACTCCGGCCCGCAACCATCATTGAATTGGCCAAGGAGCAAAAGTACGACCAACTCCCAAGCACCCGTCCGGAAGAACTCTCGCGCTGGTTCCACCAGGGCGCTAATCAAGGAAGCCTTCCGAAGTATCTGGAGGGCTTCTCGCACACCATCGCGGTCATGCAAACACAGGAAGCGCTCGAGCGTGTTGCCTACGAGCAAGCCGAAGACCTCAGCCGCGATGGCGTCATCTACTTCGAAACCCGTTTCGCCCCCTTGTTCCACACCCGCAAGGGACTAACCCATCAGCAAGTGATTTCCGCCGTCCTGAAGGGCTTGGAAGAAGGTCGCAAATCGTTCGGCATTGGCTCCGGCCTGCTCATCTGCGCCATGCGCAACATGGATGCTTCCCTGGAGATGGCTGAGCTTGCCGTGGATTTCCGCGACCGCGGCGTCGTCGGGTTCGACTTGGCCGGTGAAGAAGGCGGCTTTCCACCTAAGAAACACGTCGATGCTTTCCACTATATTCAACGTCAGAATTTCAACATCACCATTCATGCCGGAGAGGGTTTTGGCAAAGAATCGATCTGGCAGGCAATTCAGTACTGCGGCGCTCATCGCATCGGTCACGGCACGCGCCTGATTGACGACATTGCGGTCGCCGGCGGCAAAGCCGTGAAACTCGGTGATCTTGCACAATATGTACTCGACAAGCGCATCCCATTGGAGATTTGCCTGCTCAGCAATGTCCATACCGGCGCCGCGCCGAGCGTTGGGGAACATCCCTTTAAGATTTTGTACCAGGAGAAATTCCGCGTGACTCTCAACACGGATAACCGCCTGATGAGTGATACCTCAATGAGCAAGGAGTTCGCAGCTGCAGCAGAGGCCTTCGGTCTCTCCCTCGACGACTTCGAGAAAATCACCCTTAATGCGATGAAGAGCGCGTTTCTGCCCTACGACCGGCGCTGCGATTACATCTATTCTATGATTAAGCCGGGATACGCTAAAGCGCGCGCTTTCCTTTCGAGCGCAACGCAATAAGTTCGCGACTTTCGCTAGAGCGTCCACCGATGAATGGGTATTGCTTGAGGTCAGTAGATCCGTCCGTTCCCAGCCAATCAGGAATTCCGGACCGCGCTCAGTTCAGCCGGCCTTGCTGACAAGTGCGGGATGATGCCGCCGCAATTTCCAATCAACCAGGTAGAGCAAATTGGGGATCGCCAGGATAATCAATACATCGTACCGGTTTATGTGAACCACCGCCGCAAAAGCCGCCAACGCAAAGATGGAAATCAGCGCTGCCGGATACTCCCATTTCCAAGCCACGAGCATCCCCACGACCGCCACGAACAAGAAAACCATAGCTACCCACGAGCGCGCGTTAAGAATACGCAGCGCACCTAGCCCCCAAGGCTCTCCCAAGACGAAGGCGAAAAACAATGCCCCTATGGTCGCCGCCGTAATGCGCGCGATCCAACGAACTAACAATTGCACGATGGTAAACATGAGGGCCTCCGGCGTGCCGGGAGTCCCGGACGCTGAGAGCGTCCCATCGGGAAGCCGTTCTGTCTAGGACTGCGGTCACAGGCGCGCACCAAAAGGCCGGACTTATAAGTTTCAAGCCCGGCCTTTTGTCGCTACGCGAGCGAAGGGGTGCTACAGGGAAAGGAGGCGTTCGAAGAACGAGCGATACCGCTGGAAGGCCACGCGCAGGTCCTCCGTGGAAGCATCCGCGCCCTGGTGCCACTGCTTGTCCAACTTTTCTCGCTCGTTGGCAAAGCCGGTCGTGAGCCCGCGAATCGTTTCGTTCACCAATTCGTCTGCTTGCTCTACCGCGCGACGCGGCTCATCGACAAATCCCACCTGCAGATTTCCCCAACGCGAACGCAACCCACGGCAGTCGTCATTCGAGAACAGTGGCGCAAACGACTCCTTCTGCACCTTGTTCTCCCGCCGCACCTCTGGATTATTTTCGCGTTCCGGCTCTCGATTAACAGGAATAACATTGGGATCGCGCGATTCTGGTCTCAGTGTAATTTCGTCGCTCACAGCCTTATCCTTTCTGCGGGCTCGCCTTCTGGCAACCCAACCAACTCTTCAAATAACCTTCGATAATTGATCATGGCTTTGCGCAGATCTTCTGTCGATGCGCGACCTTGTTGGTTTCTTAGCTCAATCGCGTGGCCGTCGCGGTAGTTCTCCACCACAATCGGATGATCCACAGAAATGTCCTCGGCCCGTTGTTCGAATTCCGTAACCGGATATCCTTCCGCGGCCATCACTTTACCAATCAGAACGTCCGCTTCCGTCAGCGCGATCGCCGGATCGTCCACAAATCGCGCCTGCACGCTTCGCCAGCCTTCTTGAAAGTTGGCCTTTTCCGTGGCGCTCAACGGCCGAAGGGTCAGCTTTCGCACTCTGCGATGCCGCTCTTCCAAGACTGCTTCCGTCCGGTGCCGGTCGCCCGTGTCGGCAATCACCCGCCCGTACTCCGGCCCGAACTGTTTCTTCAATCGAGCGGTCTTCGCTTGCTGTGCTGCGTACATCACGACGACGCCGACCAGAAAACCGACCACGAACGCAATGGCGATCGCTACATTAGGGTTCATGCTGCTCCTCCTCCCTTGGCTCGTTTCTCTGTAATTTCCAATGTCATTTGTTCGGCGGAAATTTCTTAAACATCTTGTCTACTGCCTTGTCCAAGTCTTTTTCGTTGTGCTCGGTGTTATTTGACAGCGTGTCGCTCGACGTGCCGCGCCAGATCAGATGCTTCGAATTAGCCTGGTACATGTCCACAACCAGCGTTCCGACCCGGTAGTTCTGCGTCGTTGTCGTGGCCATCGTGTCGCCGAAGCCGCCCCAGCGCCAACCGCCGCCGAGCCCGTCATAAAAGGTCTGATATTCCTGTTCGTTCTTTGTTGCACCAACCGCCATCAGTACCACGTCTCCACCAGACTGCACCTTCTGCCAGCCTTTTTCGTTCAACTCCTTGTCGACAGCATCCTTGATTCGCGATTCCCAAAGGGGATTGCTTGTCTGCACCTGTCCCCAGGAATAGCTGTGAAACTGCTCAAAATTAATCTTCTTGTCGTAATCGGTGCGTACGTCTTTCGCCAGTGTAGTCGCCCCTGAAACCAGCGCAGTAAACAGCACCAGGCTGGCCAATCGTATGAGTCCCATCAAGTTTCCCCCTTTGCATTCATTTTTCCGGTTCCACCGTAAGCATCAACCGGATCTGCTAGCAAGTTCAGCTTGGTATCGCTCGCTCCAATCCTCAATCAGGCCTAAACCTGAATCTTGTCGTGGTGGGACTTGAAGTGACCGGCTGTGCCGCGCTTCTACCGGAACAGATGTAAGTTTGTCGCGGCACGTGCAAAACAGAAGAGCCTCCAATCGTTCATATCTGGGAGGCTCGCAACAAACGGTGAAGTGATTTCGACTGAGTCGGCACTTAGCTGCTAATGAATTCGCAACAGCATGCCGTCTCCATCACGTAATTTCACGTTGTCCGCATTGGATTCCAAGATGATCGTCCCGATAGGGTTGGTACGTCCCGCATGCACGATCGACAGTCCATCCACTCCATAAACTCCACAAGCGCCGCTCGAGAACACCCACAATGCCTGCGGCCCATTGTTGCCGTCTACATCTCCGCGACACTTTGTCCCTTTTTTTGCGCTGGCTTGTACCAGCACCCCACCGGGCACTGACTTTCCGACGACTTGTGATGGTTCGTCCGCGCTCATTACTTGTCCTCTCTGCCCGTACACCGAATCGCCCCCGACCTGCGTGGTGGGCAACCATTCATAAGGAGAGCCTTCGTTGGGAGCTTCATCGGGAACGTGCGCTTCCATTACGTCCACCGAACTCGCAAAGGCTCGGAGGTCCGTCACAATCGGGATCCACTGGCCGTTCCAATGCATTTTGTCAAACTGCATCGCGACTCGTTGCCCGGTCCCGCTGGCGTTTGCTGTAACTTCCACAATATGTCCCTTTATCTCCGTGCCTTTCCGAATCTTCACTCCATTGGCCATCGGCACATCTTGGGCCACCGTGCCGGACACTTCCTGCCCCGGCTTGCATTTGTGCAAGGACAATGGCGTGTGCAAAACCGCAGGTACGATCGTTCCAGGCGTTATCGTTCTCTCCGCTGGTTTGTTACTGGAAGACGTGCTGGCTTGTGATTGCCCATGAACCGGCATCGCTCCCAGTAATACGCCCAACGCAACTGCAACGACACCAAGCCCAATGCAATTATCTCTTCGCGGGTGACTTCCTTGATCGTTCATTTTTCACCTCCTGCTGGTAAAGCCGAAGGCGCATCGCACTCACTGACCGTCATTCCGCCCAGCACCGGGGCCACACGGACCGAATCAGTCGTGTGCAATGCCCCCAGCCTAGCCGACAGCTTGAGCCTGGTCGGACTTCCCGTCCATCCGGTACTAACTGGATTCCTGCCCCGCCGTACAGGGTTAGTGGTTCGCGGCACATTGAGCAACAATCCTAATGACGCTCGAAACTCCAGATACCCTGATAGCAGGCATCTCGCTGGACCGCTAGCAACTTCTTTCCCGGGCTTGGGTTCAATTGGCTAGCTGGCGCCCAGCTGGCTTAAATCTGGGACGCAAAACGAAAGCTTTTAGATTCGCGTTCAAGGGGAATCTTATGATCCGCCTGTCTAAAGTTGTTGCTGTGCTCCTGTTCATCGCATTCGTCGGCTTTCTGACCCCATCACCTTCTTCGGCTCAAGTCGCCGTTGGTGTCTCTATTCACATCGGGCCACCGGCCCTGCCGATATATGCTCAGCCGCTCTGCCCCGCCCCCGGTTATATCTGGACGCCTGGCTACTGGGCGTGGGGACCCGCCGGATACTTCTGGGTGCCCGGCACTTGGGTGATGGCTCCTACTGCGGGTTTCCTCTGGACTCCGGGCTATTGGGGTTTTGTCGGCGGTGCCTACATGTGGCACGCCGGATACTGGGGTCCTCACGTCGGCTTTTACGGCGGCATTAATTATGGCTTCGGGTATGGTGGCGTAGGCTTCGTCGGCGGCATGTGGCAGGGCGGCGTGTTCCATTACAACACGGCGGTCAGCAACGTGAATACTACCGTCATCCACAACACCTACATCAACAACACGGTGATCAACAAAACGGTCGTCAACAACAACGTCAGCTACAACGGCGGAGCCGGTGGAACTACCGCTGTACCGACCGCTGCGGAACGCACCGCGATGAATGAGCATCACGCCCAACCCACTCCGCTACAGAGTCAGCACGAAGAGATGGCGCGCAACGATCGCACCATGCTCGCTTCGGAGAATCACGGTCGCCCGGCAGTCGCGGCTACGGCCCGTCCGGGCGTGTTTAAGGGGGAAGGCGTGGTGGCATCGCATAATGCCGCCGTGAATGCAAACCGCCCCGAAAATGCGCACATGGATCGTCCACCCAGCGCCCGCGCCAACACGTCGTACAACGCCAACAACGATCGGCCCAACAACGGCACTTCCCATTCCGAGGGCCATCCGCAAACCAGCAACGCCAACCGGCCGAACAATTCGCAACAGAACAACAATCACGACAACGCGAATAACAACAATCATCCCAACAACTCACATCCTCAGACCCAGCACGAACAGCAGCAGCACGAGAACCGCCCATCCGAGCATCAAGGACACGAGGGCGGAGGCCACGGTCGATAGGCACAATCCGGATTCACCAAACACAAAAGGCCAGAGCAAAACTCTGGCCTTTTTTCTTTTTGGAGTGCCCAGGCTTGCCAACGCTAGTGCCGGCCGCTCCACCACACAATCGTTACGCCAATCGACACCACCAGGATTCCCAGCCATCGGTTGTGGCTGATGCGTTCCCCCAAGAAAGCCCTCGCTCCCAGCGCTCCTGCCGCGTAGCTTAATGCGCTCACCGGCACCACAAAGCTCACATCACTGAAGGACAAGATCGCCAACAGCGAGAAAAATGCCACTGCCATCATCGCCACGCCGAGCCACATCCAGGGTTGCCGCAGCCCGCGCAACACAAAGGCCAATACCGATTTCGGCCGAAAGTCGTGCAGCTCACCTACCGCCCGCATGGCGCGGCTTACGCACAATTCTCCGCCCGTTCCCGACACAATGATCAGAAAGAATAAGAAAAAGGTCAGCAGCATCATGGCAGCGGCACCGTATGCGAACGCGGTGCCGTTCGTCCCACGATGAACACGCCTGTACAAATCACCAAGACGCCCAGCCAACGCAGTGGGCTGATGAATTCACCCAGAAGGAAATGACTCAGTAATGCCACGGTGGCGTACGAAAGGGCGGTCGACGGCTGCACATAGCTATAGTCCGCCCAGCTCAAGATCGACATATAGGCCACGAAAAACGTCAACTGGCACCCGATTCCGAGCCAGATGTAAGGATTTCCCAGAATTCGCGTGGCCAGCGGCCAAAATTGCGCCAGCGTCCATGTCGCCGCAGAGCCAACACCTTTCATGCCTTTTCCTAAGAGCACATTCCCCATTGGCGCGAAAATCACAATTACCAGGATCGCCAGATACGTCTTCAAATGCAGTTTCATGCAGTCCTTTACTCACCCGGATTGCGCTATTCTCGTCCAGGTCGCTCTTTTCTCTCCGCATCGCGGCTGATTTCGGTTCTTGTTTAATGTTACTCTATGGATTGCACTCCTCAAAATCGGCCACTTGCACAAATCGCTCAAGGGAGTGGTGTGAGGAGTGTAGCGGTGGGTCTTGCAGACCCGCACAATTGTTTTTTTCACTGATCAACGAATAAATCAATAAACTTGGCACACCGATTGTGACGATCGCACTCTACATCTTGCTTGGCATCGCAGCCATTCCCTTCATCTACTACTTTCTGTCCCTCTTCAGTTCCTGGAAATATTTCGCACAATCTCCGCTCGCCGTGCCTGGCAAACCTTTCACTCCCCCGGTGAGCTGCCTGAAGGCCGTCAAAGGGCTCGACCCAGGCGCGTATGAGAACTTCGCCAGTTTCTGCCGCCAGGATTATCCCGAATACGAAATCCTATTTTGCGTCGACGAAACCGATCCGGCAGTGCCCATCCTCAAAAAGTTGCTGCAGGATTTTCCGAATACGCCGATTCGCTTGCTCTATGGCCCGGATCATGTCGCTATCAATGACAAGGTCGCGCGCCTCGATCGCCTCTCAAAAGGAGCGCGTTACGATACCTGGGTTCTCGTCGATGCCGATGTGCGCGTCGAACCCAACTATCTGCGCACCGTCGTCGCCCCCATGCAGAATCCCAAGACCGGCGCGGTTACCTGCTTCTATTCCATGGCCATGGATAACACTTTCATCGAGAAGCTTCAGGAAATCGGCATGATGTGCGACTTTTTCCCCGCGATTCTCGTGGCTTGGCTCCTGGATGGCGTGAAATTCGGTTTTGGGCAGACCATTGTGACTACCCGTGCCCACGTGCAAGGCTTTGGCGGCTTCAAAGCCATCGAAAATCGCCCGGCCGACGATCTGCTCACTTGCCGCCTCGTCGCCGAACAAGGCTTCACCGTCGAACTGCTCAATTACGTTGTGCGCACCACACCCGATTTCAACTCCATGAAAGATCTGTGGGTAAAGCGCACACGCTGGATGACCGTGATGCGCAACATGCGCCCGTGGGGACACATCGGACTCATTTTTACGTTCGGATTGCCCTGGGCGCTGGTCGCCTTCGCCGTACATCCAACCGCGGCCGTTGCCGCGATTTTCCTGGGCGGATATTTCCTCTGGCGCGTGCTGCTCACCTGGTTGGTGGGCATTCATGGACTGAGACAATCTGGGCTTTGGTCCAAGATGCTCTTGATTCCCATCTGGGACTTCACGGCCTTCTTGATCTGGATCGCCAGCTTCACGCGCCGAACCATTCGCTGGCGCGGCGTCGACTACATCTTGCGCGATGGCATTCTCACGCTACCCAAATCCCACAGTTCCAAAAGCGCTTCGCCTCAACCCGAATCGTAGCAAGGCGCGCGTCGCTGCCCCTATCGCTTGCGTCCTTTGCTTACCGGCGCTTCCTGCGTCGTGGCTCCCGCCATCGCGGTCTTCGCGGCAACTCCCACTTGAATCCGCCGCTCGTTTTTCGCTTCACGCCAATTCACTTGCGGCAACATCAACGCGGGGTCAACGCGATCCTTGTACTTGATCGCGATATTCACTAGCGAATCCACCAGCGAATCCGACAAAAGATGCGGTTCCAGCCCCAGATCGATCAGCTTCGAGTGCTTTGCGTTGTAATAGTGCGCTTCTGCTTCCACGCGAGGATCCGGAATGTGGTCCACCTCCACATTCAATCCCAACTCCTTGCCCGCGATCTTCACTTTATGCGCCAGGTCCAACACAGAGAACTGCTCAGTAAACTGGTTGTACACCCGGCACTCTCCACGCCCCGCCGGGTTCAGGCAAGCCAATTCGATGCAACGCACCGTATCGCGAATGTCCAGGAACCCACGCGTCTGTCCACCTTTCCCATATACCGTCAAGGGCTGACCAATCGCGGCCTGTACACAGAAGCGGTTCAGCACCGTGCCAAACACGTCGTCATAGTCAAAGCGATTAATCAGCGCCTCGTCCAGCGCCACCTCGTCCGTCATCGTGCCATACACCACGCCTTGATTCAGATCCGTGGCGCGCAGTCCCCAAATCTTGCAGGTGAACATGATGTTGTGGCTGTCGTGCACCTTCGACAGGTGATAGAACGATCCGGGCTGCTTGGGAAACGGCAACACGTCTTTGCGGCCGTTGTGCTCTATGTTGATGTAGCCCTCTTCGATGTCGATGTTCGGCGTGCCATATTCCCCCATCGTCCCCAGCTTCACCAAGTGACAATCCGGCAGCAATTCGCGCATGGCAAACACTACGTTGAGAGTGCCTACCACGTTGTTCACCTGCGTAAACACGGCGTGCTTGCGATCAATCATCGAATAGGGAGCGGAACGCTGTTCGGCGAAGTGCACAATCGCTTCCGGTTCGAAGGTCTTTAGCGTCGAGTAAAGAAAGTCGCAGTCGCAAATGTCTCCGATGAACAGATCGATGGTCTTCCCTGTCAACCGCGACCACGTACGCAGGCGATCACTCAACGGCTGGATCGGCGTTAGCGTTTGCGCGCTCAGTTCATGGTCCCATTGCCGTCGTATATAGTTGTCTACGATCGCGACGTTATGCCCTTTTGCCGACAAATACAGTGCGGTTGCCCAGCCGCAATATCCATCTCCACCTAATACCGCAATTTTCATGTCTTCCCCTTATCTACAGAGTTCTTCCGCTTACCTTCGATGAAATCGCCCGGTTAACATCCATTTCGAACGAGATTAAATCAGGTCCCCATAACCCAACAAGGTGTTGGGCTCACCCATCCGCCCGTAGGAGTGCCACGCTTCTTGAATTTATCCTTTAATTTTACTATGTACCGCCATTGGCGAACACCCCCTAATTACGAACCGCTGTGCATTGCCATGAAAGGTCCGTGCACCACAATATCCGTTTCCTCAGTGGACCTCGGCAGCCTCTGCGGTGAAAAGGTTCCCCACAAAGTTAAAAAAGTTGCGCGGCGCCGGCGGAGGCCCCGACGAGTTTGTGACCGTCACCACTGGGATTCCCATCTTATTTCTGCGATACTCTCCCGGGGTTAGCCATGACGAAAAAAGTAAAGTGGGGCATTCTTAGCACCGCCTCCATCGCCGAACGCCGCGTCATTCCCGCTATGCTTAACTGCGAATTTGTCGAAGTCACCGGGATCGCTTCGCGTTCCTTGGACAAAGCGAAAGCCCTGGCCTCCAAATTCTCTATCCCCAAGGTGTACGGCTCTTACGAAGAACTCTTCGACGATCACGAAATTGAAGCCATCTACAACCCCCTCCCCAATCACCTTCATGTGGAATGGTCCATCCGTGCCGCCAGCCGCGGCAAGCATGTCCTCGTCGAAAAGCCTGTCAGTCTGAACGTTAAAGAAGCCCGTCGCCTGCTCGAAGCTCGCGACAATTACCGCGTCAAAATCGGCGAAGCCTTCATGGTCCGCACCCATCCGCAATGGCTGCGCACTGCCGAACTGGCCCGCAACGGCCGCATCGGCAAATTGCGGTCCGCTCTCGGCTATTTCAGCTATTTCAATGTGGATCCGGAAAACACGCGCAATATCGAAGAATACGGCGGCGGCGCGCTGCTCGATATCGGTTGCTATCCCATCAAAACTTCGCGCTTCGTCTTCGGCGAGGAACCCATGCGCGTCTTTGCCTGCATCGAACGTGATCCCGGCTTCAAGACCGACCGCCTGACCTCCGCCATTCTCGAATTTCCCACCGGGCAATCTGTCTTCACCGTTTCCACGCAAGTGGTCTACTACCAGAAGATGCAATTTTTTGGCACTGCGGGCCGCATCGACGTCGAGATTCCCTTCAACGCCCCCACCGACAAGCCTTGTCGCATATTCATTGATGATTGCAAGGACCTCTACGCCAGTCGCAGCGCCATCGTCGAAGAGTTTCCTCTTTGTAACCAGTTCACCATCCAGGCAGACCTGTTCTCCGCTGCCATCCGCAACAACACGGAAGTTCCCAATTCCCTTGAGGATGCCCTCTGCAACATGGCCGTCATCGAAGCCTGTTTCCGCTCTGCCCACTCAGGCCGGTGGGAATCTCCCGAGCGTCTGTAGCACAGACTTTAGTCTGTTTTCCATAATAGCGACTGTTCCGTTTGCTGAGCTTGTATGGGAGTTCCGCGTGTCAACTCCGTCGCGCCTTTGTAGCGGCCTCCTTCTGCCTGCCCTCAGCGTTCGTGCGAAGGGAGGCCTCCCTCTTCGTAGGGGTCCAGCATGCTGGACCCCTTCTCGGTAACACATTTCTTAATTGCAGGTCCTCAAACAAAAAGGGCGCCGAGAATCATCTCTGCGCCCTCCCTCTTCACTCGTTCCGTGCTGCTTAGTCGTAATATTCCTGCCCCAGGTGCGTGATCAGGTCTTCTCCCTGTAGCCAGCGCAGCGTATTCTTCAGCTTCATCGACTGAATGAATAAATCGTGTTCCGGATAAAGCTGCGGTGCTGTCATCGGCGACTTGAAGTAGAAGCTCAACCATTCCTGGATGCCGCGCAGACCCGCGCGTTGCGCCAGGTCCAAAAACAGCACCAAGTCCAGCACGATCGGTGCCGCCAAAATCGAATCGCGGCACAGAAAGTCCACCTTGATCTGCATCGGGTAGCCTAGCCAGCCAAAAATGTCGATATTGTCCCAGCCTTCTTTATTGTCGCCGCGCGGCGGATAGTAGTTGATGCGCACTTTGTGATGGATCTTCTTGTAAAGCTCTGGATACAGGTGCGGCTGCAAGATAAATTCCAGCGCACCAAGCTTCGATTCTTCCTTGGTCTTGAACGATCCGGGATCTTCCAACACTTCGCCATCGCGGTTCCCCAGGATGTTCGTGGAGAACCAGCCGTTCAGTCCTAGCATGCGTGCTTTAAACGCCGGTGCCAACACGGTTTTCAGCAGCGTTTGCCCGGTCTTAAAGTCTTTCCCGCCGATCGGCACATTATGTTTCTGTGCCAACTCCTGCAGCGCTGGAATATCCACGGTCAGATTCGGCGCGCCATTCCCATAGGCGATTCCGCTCGTAATTGCGGCCCACGCGTACAACATCGACGGCGCGATAGCGGGATGGTTCTCCTTCATCGCCTTCTCGAACGACTCGGCGGTCTCATGCACCTCGTGCTGCTTCATGAATACTTCCGTGGAACCGCACCACAACATCACCAACCGGGAACAACCGTGCTTTTTCTTGAATTTCGCAATGTCATCCTTGACCTGCAGGGCGATGTCGTACTTGTTCTTGCCGTTCTTCACGTGCTTGCCGTTCAGCATCTTCACGTATTCGTGGTCAAACGCCGCCGGCATCGGCTTGATCTTCGACAGGAATGTCTTCACCGCCGCCAAGTGGTGCGCGTCCAAAACCCCAGCCTTCGCTGCTGCCTCGTACGCACTTTCCGGAAAAATATCCCAGCCGCCGAACACCATGTCTTCCAATTTCGCCAGCTTCACAAAATCCTTAATCTTCGGCGAACGCCCGTCGGTTCGCTTTCCCAACCGGATTGTGCCCATCTGCGTGAGCGACCCTACCGGCACTGCCTGTTTCTGACGCACCAACTCCACACCGGCGATAAACGTGGTTGCCACCGCTCCCATACCCGGCAACAGCACTCCCAGCTTCCCTCTTGGCGGAGCAATACTGTTTGGCTTTTCCATGAATTCCTCAGTTTTCTGTTGGTAGACCTGCACAGGGACAGCAGTTCAATCTGAACGCTGTGTCCCAAATAATTCATTGTGGGGGAAGCGATACCGATATGCAAATAAAAACGCTCTGTGGCCCTCTCAGAACACTCGCCATTTTGGCTTTATTTCTCTTGCTTCTCCGCGCCTCTCATATCCACTTCCACATTCACTAATGGTTTCACTTTCAATACCCAATTGCTTGGATCCTTGATTCCCCACTGAATGTAGGGCACGTCAAATTTCGCAGTTCCCTTCCACTGGTCCCCAGACAATTCCGCGTGCACTACCGCCACCATTTCATGCTCCCCACCATGAATCATCATCACCCCATGCAACTTCACGTCGGAACTGCCGCCGGGACTCACCCTGCCTTCCACCTGATTTGGTCGGAAGATGAAGTCTGGATATTTGCCGGTTTGCAGGATTTCTTTGTGCATCCGTTCATCACGCGAACTATTGCCAGACTCGCCGCTCGTTGCGTACACCGCAACCTCGCCTCCGGCTTTTCCAGTGGCAGGATCGAAGTGCACCATCGACCCATCTTTCAGCGTGAAAGTCCCATGGACTGTATGCAATGTGCTGTCTACCGTGTAATGAACTTTACTGTTCGCTGCATCGATCTTGAGCGTAATCTCCTTCTCCGTAGCGGCCGCGGCTTGTGCCTGTGGCGGCGCTGCCCTCACCGTCCAAAGTGCCGCGACTCCCACTACCCCAATAATCCCAGCCAACCCCGCTAACCACTTGCTCGCTCTCATCATCCTCAGTTTCGCTCCCTAATTGAATTGAACAGCAACTGCCAACCCAGCGCCGCACCCGCGGTTACCACCTCCCCGCCGGGGGCGTATCCCACATGAATCGCTAACAGCCGCGCAAACAGCTCCGGATTTTCGCTCAACATTTTTAGCGTGCGTCCACGGAAACCGTCATACCTCCCCAACCGCTGCAGCATCGCTCCCATCCACAGTGGCCGCCGCGCTATCCTGCGGTGCGCTAGCTGATAGTCCCGCAAATCCCCTCGCTCCATAGCGTCGGCAAGTGCCACCGCCTGCTGAAAAGCCAGCCGCAGTCCCTCGCCCGTGATAGCGTCCACTCCACCGGACGCATCGCCCACCAGCGCCACATTGTCGCGCCAAACCCGCCCCAGCGACTGCATCGCCGTGCTGGCTCCACGTTCCCGGCTGCCCAGTTCCGCACCGGCCAAACGCTCGCGCAGTTTTGGCAATACGCTCAACGCCCGTCCAAACTCCGCGTCTGCAACCGTCTCCCCTATCATCACCACGCAAACTTCTTCGCTCGCGATCGGCGTCACATATGCTTGTACTTTCGGCCCCCAATAAATTTCCATAAACTCTGACCACGGCCGCACGCGATAGTGTCGGCGCGCGGCAAAGCGCTGGTGATTCCTCACCGTGGCATCTAGTTCGCTCCACCGGCGCACTCGCGAATGTCCGCCGTCGGCCCCAATGATCCATCGCGCGGGCAGCAACCCGCTGTTCAGCCGGACTCCTCCGGATTCGATTCCGCTCACGGGAGTCTTCCAAAACAATTTCACCCCAGATCGTTCCGCCTCGCGCACCAAGACTTCATGCAGCGCCGTTCGCCGAATCCCAATTCCGCGGCCATGTGGAAAGTCAGCGCCCACTGCCGCGGACTTGTCCAGGAACCGAATGCCATTGAATCGGTAGCCCACATTCGCCGGCAATTCCACGCCCAGGCGCCCAAGGGCCCCTTGCGTGGCAGGCATCAAGCCTTCCCCACAAGCTTTATCAATGAATGGCTCGGCGCCGTCCGCAACCGTAACCGTGAAGCCCCGCCGTCGTGCCGCAATCGCCACAGCAAGTCCTGCCGGCCCTCCCCCGATTACAAAGACCTCTTTCGCCCCTCGACTACTTCTCACTCGGTCCCCTCTTTCGCCTTCCACCACGCAGCGTCAGACGCTTGAAATTCGACGCCGCTGAGCATGCCCATGCCGCGCACTTCTTTCACGATTTCAAACGGCACCAACGCGGCTCTCAGCTTTTGCCGGAACTGTTCGCCTAACTGCAGAGCGAGCGCTCCCAACTTTTCCCGCCGCCTCGACTCCTTCGCTACCGCTGCTGCCAAAATAAACCTTGCATAGTCCTCCGCCCGCCCACTTGCCGGGGATGGATGCACTCCTTCCTTTACAGGATGCTTTGCGACGCAAAGTATTTCACAAATTGAAAGTGACGGTCTATCCCTCAAGGCGGCATGAACATCAGATGCGGGTCAATCGTGGTGAGCGTGCTCCTGTTCTATCATAATTTCGTCTTATTTTCGTCTCCACTTCTATTAATTTGACTCATTCCCCTGCCCTGTCCCATGCTGGTACTTCGCTGGCGCTCCGCGATGCAGGCCGCCATGCGAACCCTGGGTGTGAGTTTTCTCATATCCCGCGTTTGCTGTGATGGGTGGATGAAGACCTGGTTCGATTCTCGAGATTTTTTCAGGCACCATCCTCCATAGGGGCGATGGCCCCATGTCGTTCTTAGGTTTACGATCGATTCCTGGAGGAATCTCTCCGTGTCTGACAGCTCGTTGAAACAGAGAAGTTCCGCACTCACCGATGGACCGAACCGCGCTGGCGCTCGCGCCATGTTCCGCGCCACCGGCCTGAAAGACGACGATTTTCGCAAGCCTCTGATCGGCATTGCCAACACCTGGATCGAGATTGGCCCCTGCAATTACCACTTGCGGGAACTGGCTCAGCATGTGCGTGACGGCATTCGCGCCGCCGGAGGCACCTCCCTCGAATTCAACACCGTTTCCATTTCCGACGGCATCACCATGGGCACCGAAGGCATGCGCGCGTCCCTGATCAGCCGTGAAGTCATCGCCGACTCCATCGAGCTCGTCACTCGCGGCAATCTCTTGGACGGCTTGATCGTGCTGGTCGGTTGCGACAAAACCATTCCCGGCGGAATTATGGCTTTGGCTCGCCTGAATATCCCGGGCCTGGTCCTGTACGGCGGTTCCATCGCGCCCGGCAAATTTGAAGGGCATGCGGTCACCATTCAGGACGTCTACGAAGCCATTGGCGCGCACGCGGCGGGCAAAATGACCGATGCTCAGCTCAAAGAGCTGGAATGCTCCGCCTGTCCCGGCGTCGGTGCGTGTGGCGGCCAATACACCGCCAATACCATGGCCATGGTCTGCGAATTTCTAGGGATCGCCCCTATGGGCCTCTCCAGTATACCCGCTACCGATGCGGGGAAAGCGCGCGCCGGTACTGTTGCCGGAAAGCTCACACTCGAAGTACTTAAACGAAACCTGACTCCGTCCAAGATCATCACCAAAGCAGCCATCGAAAACGCCATTGCCGGCGTGGCTGCCACGGGCGGCTCCACCAACGCTGTTCTGCACCTGCTCGCGATTGCCCGGGAGGCTGGAGTTTCTCTCTCGATCGACGATTTTGATCGCATTAGTTCGAAGACGCCGATTCTCGCGGATCTCAAACCAGGAGGACGCTTTGTCGCAACCGACCTTTATGCAGCAGGCGGTACTTCGCTCGTCGCAAAGCGCATGCTTGAAGCAGGATTGCTCCATGGCGACTGCCTCACTGTCACCGGACGCACCCTCGCTGAAGAAGCTTCCCAAGCCAAGGAAACAACGGGCCAGGAAGTCGTCCGCACAAAAAACAATCCGCTGAAGTCCACCGGCGGCTTAGTCATCCTGAAGGGCAATCTCGCGCCCGACGGCTGTGTGATTAAAGTCGCGGGTCACAATATCCTCAATTTCCGCGGACCTGCCCGTGTGTTCGACGGCGAAGAAGCAGCATTCGCGGCCGTCGCGAAGGGCCAGATCAAAGCGGGCGACGTCGTCGTGATTCGCTACGAAGGTCCTCGCGGCGGTCCGGGCATGCGCGAAATGCTCGCAGTTACCGGCGCCCTGGTCGGCGAAGGCCTGGGCGACTCCGTTGCCTTGCTTACCGATGGCCGGTTCTCCGGGGCAACTCACGGCTTGATGGCTGGACACGTAGCGCCCGAAGCCGCTGTCGGTGGCCCCATCGCTGCCATCCAGGATGGCGACATCGTCGTCTTTGACGTGCCCAACCGCACCCTCAACGTGGAAATAACCGACGCCGAACTGCAGAAGCGCCTTGCGGCATGGCAAGCCCCGAAACCTCGTTATGCCAATGGCGTCATGGCCAAATACGCCCTGCTGGTCTCTTCATCTTCGCTCGGCGCTGTCACTGCCGTGCCTGCAAGCTTTTCCGCCGGACCCGCTCCGGTCTCGACTGGGAGAACTCTATGAAGCTGACAGGTGCGCAAATCCTCTGCGAAACGCTCGAGCGCCTGGGGGTCCGCCACGTCTTTGGCTATCCCGGCGGCGCCATTCTTCCCGTGTACGACGCGCTTGGCCATTCCAAGCTGCATCACGTCTTGGTGCGCCACGAACAGGGTGCCACGCACATGGCTGATGGATACGCGCGTGCCAGCGGTGGCGTGGGCGTCGCTATGGCCACTTCCGGTCCCGGCGCAACCAATATGGTCACGGGTATTGCCACCGCCATGCTCGATTCTTCGCCGGTGGTTTGCATCACCGGTCAGGTCAGCAGCAAATTGCTCGGCTCCGATGCCTTCCAGGAAGTCGACATTACCGGCGTAACGATGCCCATCACCAAGCACAATGTGGTGGTCTCCAAGGCTGAAGACATTGCGCGGACTGTTCGCGAAGCTTTCGTCGTGGCCAGTTCCGGCCGGCCTGGGCCCGTGCTTGTCGACATAACCAAAGACGCGCAACAGGCTTCCGTTGAATTTAATTGGGAAGATACAGCACCAAAGCTTCCGCCCAAGCGACACCGCAACAATCACGATCAGAAAGAGTTTGATCGCGCGGTCGAGCTTCTCAATTCCGCCAAGCGGCCGATAATTTTGGCGGGCCGCGGAATTATCCTTTCTGGTGCCATGCGCACTTTCGAAAAGTTTGTGCGCACCAGCAATATTCCTGTGGCAATGACGCTTCTCGGCATCGGCTGCTTCCCTGCCACCGACCCCATGAACCTCGGCATGATGGGTATGCATGGCGAAGCCTGGGTCAACACCGCGATTCAGGAGGCCGACCTGCTCATCGCCGTGGGTATGCGCTTCGATGATCGCGTCACCGGCGATCTACGCACCTATGCGCGAAACGCCAAGAAAATTCACATCGAAGTGGATCGCGCCGAAATCAACAAGAATGTGAAGGTCGACGCAGCCCTCGTCGGCGATGCCCGCGAGACCCTCGAGCAACTGCTTCCGCACATCCACGAGCGCGATCACAGCGCCTGGCTTGCACACATCAAGGAACTCAAGGGCGGCTCCGCGGTCCGCGACATCCAATCCTTGCCCGACAGCGGTCACCTCTACGCCGCCCATGTCATCAACGATTTGTGGAAGGTCACCAAAGGCGGCGCCATCGTTGTCACCGACGTGGGTCAGCATCAGATGTGGGAGGCGCAGTATTACCACCACAATCAGCCGCGCACCCTGGTCACTTCTGGCGGACTGGGCACGATGGGCTTTGCGCTGCCCGCCGCTATAGGCGCCAAATTCGCCAAACCCGATTCCGAGGTTTGGGTCGTGGTCGGCGACGGCGGCTTCCAGATGACCAGCTGTGAACTGGCCACCATTGTTCAGGAAAAGATCAAGGTCAACATCGCCATCATCAATAACGGTTATCTCGGCATGGTCCGCCAGTGGCAGGAGTTCTTCTACGACAAGCGTTACGTCGCCACACCGCTGGTTGCTCCGGATTTCGTCGCTCTGGCCAACGCGTTCGGCATTCGCGGCGAACGCGTCACCACGCGCAAGGAAGTGATCCCGACAATCGAGGCCGCGCGCGAAACCGATCAAGCCGTGTTGCTCGATTTCCGCGTCGAGCAGGAAGATTCGGTGTATCCCATGGTTCCCGCAGGAGCGGCATTGCACGAAATGATTCGTCGTCCCAACAATCCTTTGGTGGAAACCGCTTCCGAGCCATAATAGAAAAGTTTTTTAGTTACCAGTTTTAAGTTCCTAGTTCAGATTGAGGTTGGCATGCAAACCATAGTTGCTTATGTAGAGAACAAACCGGGCGTGTTGAACCGCGTCGCTTCCTTAACGCGCCGTCTGGCCATCAATATTGATTCGCTTACCGTTGGCCCCACGGAAAATGAGGAGATCGCGCGGATGACCATCTGCGCGCACACCGACGAGAATGGTGCGCGACGCCTGGAAGCGAGCCTCGAAAAATTGGTGGACGTCCTGGTCGCAGAAAATATTTCGGACCGCTCCATGCTTGAGCGCGACTTGGCACTGATCAAAGTCGCCGCCGACCAGCAGAATCGCCCTCATCTGATGGAACTCATCAAGGTCTTCCGCGGCCGCGTCGTGGACGTGGCCCCAGAATCCCTCATCGTCGAAGTCTCCGGAACCGTCGACAAGATCGACGGCTTGCTCGAAGTGCTTCGCCCCTTCGGCGTTTTGGAAATGGCCCGCACCGGCCGCATCGCCATGACCCGTGGCAATGATTTGCTGCGCCCGCCGACGGCCGCCGAGAATTCGGCTGAGGACAACGATTCTGCGCCAGCCTCTTCGTAGGGGCCCAGCATGCTGCGCCTCACCCGGCACTCAATCTAAACCCTATCGCAAAACAAATTTTCTTCCGGTCGCAACGCGGCCCACGAAAGGAACAATACAACGCAATGGCTAATCTCTATTACGACAACGACGCCGACCTCTCTTTAGTCCAGGCAAAAAAGGTCGCGATTATCGGTTACGGTTCACAGGGCCACGCCCATGCCCTGAATCTGCGCGATTCTGGAGTTTCGGTAGCCGTCGGGCTTCCCGAAGGCAGTGCCTCGCGCGCCAAGGCCGAAAAAGACGGTCTGACCGTCAAAACTCCCGCGGAAGCGGCGGCGTGGGCTGATGTCATCATGATTCTCGCGCCAGACACCAAGCAACCGAAACTCTACAAGGAAGCCATCGAGCCGCACCTCACTCCCGGAAAAACGCTGATGTTTGCTCACGGCTTCAACATTCGCTTTGGCGCGATTCAGCCGCCCAAGCACGTCGACGTCAGCATGATTGCCCCCAAAGCTCCCGGACATCGCGTCCGCGAAGTGTTCACCGAAGGCGGAGGCACACCCGCTCTCCTGGCGGTGCATCAAGACGCGTCCGGCAAAGCTAAAGCCTTTGCGCTCGCCTATGCGAAAGGCTTGGGCACTACTCGCGCCGGCGTTCTGGAAACCACCTTCACGGAAGAGACTGAGACCGACCTCTTCGGCGAACAAGCCGTGCTGTGCGGCGGCGTCAGCGAACTCATCAAAGCCGGTTTTGAAACGCTAGTGAACGCCGGCTACCAACCCGAGGTCGCTTACTTCGAATGTCTCCACGAATTGAAGCTGATTGTCGACCTTATCTATCGCGGCGGCCTCAGCTATATGCGCTACTCCGTCAGCGACACCGCGGAGCATGGCGATTATCACGCCGGCCCGCGCATCGTAACCCCCCAGACCCGTGAAGCGATGAAGAAGCTGCTTGCCGAGATTCGCGACGGAAGTTTTGCTAAGGCCTGGATCGAAGAGAACGAAAAGGGCTGCCCAAACTTCCTGGCCAAGCGCAAAGCCGAACAGACCAGCCAGATCGAACAACTGGGCCCGAAACTCCGCGGCATGATGCCGTTTCTCAATCCTATCGTCGCGCCAGGCCTCGAAGCCTCCGCAGCCACCGCCAAAAAGTAGCATCGGCTCTACGCCCCTGGTCTTCGTCGGGGCGCAGGACTCCTGCGCCCCATATCCGCACCGACGCCAAATACATGGCCTCCAGTGGGCAGCCACGGCGAATCCGTATCGAACCTTACTGACCTTGCTCCGCCTTTTGGTCGACGGTATCGGCCCTGCAAGGGTCCACCGATGAGGAACCACTGCAACGCCGCGCGTCCCTTAAAGCACTGCTTTAATTGAAGCTTTACTTGAAGCTCACCCTTGTTCTTTTGTCTTAAATCTTTATTGCCATACTATCTATTATACTGTATAGTACACATGCGAAGGGTGTCTCTAAACCTTGCTTTTCCACGTTTCCTCTATCGCTAACTCACCCCAATCTTCCCGCTCTTCTATTTCTCCTGATGCCTTGTCCCTTGCCCCGACGAAGCAGCGATTTTCCGAGCGCATCGCCTTAAAAATTTTAAACATTTTTAAAGATTTTCAAGCTAACTTCTTTCTTTCCACTATTTTTAATTTTTACTAGGGGGAGGGGGGGTATCCGATTATTGTTAACTAGATTCCCCGCCTTTATGATGATTCCCATGACCCGCCACCTCACCCGCACCCTCCTCCTTCTTCTCTGTCTCTCCTTCGCCTCTCCCCTCCTCCAATCGCAAACTGCCAACGCCCCTCCTCCGCGAGCCGCCACCAAGTTCACCGCATCTTCCCTTCTTCCCGGGCCAAAACCTCCCGATGCCCCTGCGGCATGGAAACGGTTCGTCGGCATCTACGAATACAGCAACAACGGAAATTCCAAAGTGCAGGTGATTATCCTCGAGCGCAATCAAATTCCGTATTTGCATTACCCCGCGAAGCCAGAGGAAGAGATTTATTTTGACCTCAATTTGAAATTAATGTCGGTTCCCGACCCCGTGAAACGCGCTTGGAGCTATTCGATAGAGGAGGAACCGGCTCGTCCACCGTATTTTGCCTATTTATCGGAATCGTTCGTCCGCACCGATCCTGGTGCTAATCCGGCGAACTACTTCCACATCAAACCACTAAGACCCATCGACCAGTTGCGGAGCGCTGCATTGGCCACGCCACCGCCAGCAGAGCAGGGACCATTTCGTAAGCCGGAGCTTGTCGAACTCGCCACGCTCGATGCTGCGATTCATCTGGATATTCGTTATGCGCAATCCAACAATTTCTTGTCCACTCCGATCTACACTCAGGCGCGCGCGTTTCTGCAGCGGCCGGCAGCAGAAGCATTACTCCGCGTGCTGCACAAACTGCAGCCGTTGGGTTACGGCCTGTTAATCCACGATGCGTACCGGCCATGGTATGTGACCAAGATTTTCTGGGACGCCGCACCCCCCGTCGACCACATTTTCGTCGCCGATCCCCAAAAAGGCTCGCGCCACAATCGCGGCTGCGCGGTGGACTTGACGCTATACGACCTGTCCACAGGTAAGCCGGTCGAGATGACCGGCATGTACGATGAAATGTCGCCGCGTTCGTTTCCCGATTTTCCGGGCGGCACCTCCTTACAAAGGTGGCATCGGGATCTCTTGCGGCGAGCGATGGAATCGGAGGGATTCACCGTAAACGAAGAAGAGTGGTGGCACTTCGACTACAAGGATTGGAAACAATATCCAATCCTGAATGTTCCGTTTGAAAATCTAGGCATTGCCGCGGCGCCTGCGGTTTAAGCGCACATCATCGAGCTAAATTCCGCTTCTTGTAGCAACGGCCTTGCGCCACGATCGACCGCCTCTTTCTCCAGACGATTACGCGTTACCCGCGTGCGGCTGGGCACCGCTACCCGTTTTCGTTGTGCGCGACTCGGGCATCGATGACTCGACGCGCCGCTGCTCTCTGGAACTCTTGGGCCCCAAAAAGAAAGTATCGCAATCGGGACACCAGTGCGGGCGCAGGTTCAGCAGCTTACAAACAACCTTAACGGGAAACCCCGCGCGCCTCACACGGTAAGCATCTCCACCGCTGCATACCGGGCAAGTTCGAGTTTTGGAAATTCGTTGGAACAACATACAGCCCCCACTTTGCTTCGCTATGCCGAAGGAACCATTAGCCCGAGACGCCTCTTCCTTCCTCCTCCACAGAGAGAGTTTGCACTGACGCACTGGGCTGGGGGCGGGACAAGAGGCGGGGCTACATTGTGCCGTAATTCGACCCCGAGGGCTACAAAAATCGCTTATGACAGCGATATTGCTTCCATGCTGGCACTTCATCGGCTGTCCACCGAGTGGGTTACATAACGTCCGCTATCAAGCGTTCTTGGTATCGCTCAGTTCCCAAAAAGCCTCGGGATTCCCGCAGTCAGCCCGTTCCACAGGATCTGCACACCAATCGCAAACAGGATAAATGCGGAAAGGCGCACCAGAATCGTAGTTCCGGACTTGCCCAGTCTCCGCACCAATCGTTCGGCGCTCCCATAGCAAACCAGAACAAGCACGCAAAGCAGAAACATCCCGATCAGTGCCGCTATAAAGTGCCGGGGTATGCCGTGGAACAATCCCATCTCTCCTGCCCTCACCCGCAAATGAGCACCCAGCGTTATCGCGATCGAAATACACCCCGGACCTACTGTGATCGGAAGTGTCAGCGGGTAAAACGCGTGTTCCAGCGCGTCTTCCAGCGTTCCGGGAGCGTTATTTTTGGCGGAATCTTCGTCTGACTGGTTCAGCAGTTTCCAACCTGTCGCCGCCACCACCAGCCCACCCGCAATCTGAATGACCGGCAGACTGACTCCAAAGAAATTGAGGATCATCGTGCCAAACAACAACGAGGCAGCCAGAATCGCAAAGCTATATCCCGCGATCTTGCGCGCCAAGATCCGCTGCGCCGACTGCGGGTATTGCTTCGTCAGTCCAAAAAAAATGGGAGCGCATCCGATGGGATTCACCACGGGGAAAAGGCTGGTAAACGCTATGAGCAAAACCTTTATGAAATCGAGCACGATTGGCACGGTAATTCCCCTTGAGCGTAGCATCGCAAAACAAAGTCCAAAGCGAATTCTCCAGATTTATTGAAAAGAGGCGGGTTAGTTGCACAACCACACGCCACTGTACACGACATTTTGGACAAACCCAACTTATTGGAGCTACCCTCACTATTGATGGCTTCCTGAGAAGCGGATCGATCTTCGTTCTACTCTCCGCGCGGTCCACCCGGGCGCACCACTTTCGTCGAAATGACCGCCAGGTCTACTCGCCGAATCCGTCCTGTTTTGCTACTCGATGGAAATAACTGTTACGGACTTGGGTTCCAGCTTCATTGTTAGTTTCCCGCCTTGCACACTTGCTGTGACAGGCTTGGGCACCACCGTGTGCGGCGCGTCGAATGTGTTTACGCTGTCCACCTTGGGTGCGGTTAACGTGTCTCCCGACGCGGACTTGGCCCCAGCACCGGTGAAGCTCACCTCGATCTCCGCAGCCCGATTCGGATCTACGTTGGTAACGGCCAGCCACAATTTACCTGCCGTGTCCTTCGCTGCAATCGCATCGACCCGTGGCAAAGTGACGTCGCCGTGCGTATAGGTCCCTGCATCGAACGTCACCGGTACAAAAGTGGCGTCATGAAAAGGCACGTACATCTTGTACACGTAGTAGGTCGGCGTCAGCACCATCTTCTCTTTGTCCGTCATAACCATCGACTGCAGCGCGTTAATCATTTGCGCTATGTTTGCCATCCGCACGCGGTCCGCATGGCGCGCAAACAGGTTCAGATTCAGCGCGGCCAGGATGGCATCCCTCAGACTGTTCTGCTGCACCAGAAACCCCGGATTCGTACCTGGCAACGGCGCGTACCACGCGCCCCATTCATCTACCACCAGCGCCACTTTCTTCTCCGGGTCGTATTGATTCATGATTGCCGAATACTTGTCGATCAGCCCTTCCATCTCCAACGTGTACTTCAGAATTTGCGCATATTCCGTCTCTCCAAATCCCACCGACGCATACGACGGCGGCCACTTCCCCACGGTGTAGGAATGCATCGAAAGCCCATTGATGTCCCAGCTCCACGTGTGCCGCTGATACGCCTTCATAATCGTTTGCGTCCAGTCAACCCAGCGTGGGTCGTCGCCGCCCGGACCTACCGCGATCTTTAGCATCTGCTGTTTGTCTTGCTGTGTCGGGTTGAAGTTGCGGACGAAGTGACTATAGATTTTCAGCTGACTCAGGTAGTAGTCGGGCGTCATGTTCCCACCGCAGTCCCAGCTTTCGTTGCCGATACCCAGGAAGTCCACTTTATATGGCGCCGGATGCCCGTCGGCCGCGCGTTCCTTTGCCAGCGTCGTCGGCTGCCCCGCGGTCAGATATTCCAGCCATTCAGCCGCTTCTTGCGGAGTGCCCGAGCCGACATTGACGGACACATACGCCTCCGCGCCTATCTGATCGAGGAAGTCCATGAATTCATTCGTTCCGAACGTGTTCGGTTCGATCACTCCGCCCCAGTTCGGATTCAGTGTTACTGCTCGCTGCGGCCCAATCCCCTTGCGCCAGTGGTATTCATCGGCGAAACAGCCACCCGGCCAACGCACATTCGGCACCTCGATCGCTCTCAGTGCCGCCACTACATCGTTACGAATTCCGCGCGTGTTCGGGATCGCCGAATCCGGTCCCACCCAGATCCCATCATAAATTCCGTGCCCCAGGTGCTCCGCAAACTGCCCAAAAATGTTCCGGTCAATCTTCACGCCAGCCTTCGAAGGCTCCACCGAAATTTCTACCTTTTGCGCCGCCGTCGGTTGTGCCGCGGCTATCATCCCCACCAGCGCGAAGACCGTAATCAGAACCCGAGTACTACTCGGTCCAAAGTGCATAAGCGATTCTCCTAGGGGCAGTCGCGGCTTTAGGTATCGCACCAACTCAGCGCCAAGCGCTGCGCCTGATTTCCGAAACTAATTCCAGGAAAGCGTTTACTGTGATGCTACATTTTTGCACCCTTGTAAACAATCTCCCGGCACTTCGCAAAGACACAATTCGCACGGGCCGCAATCGGAACGATTCAACAGCCACGACACCTGTACCAAGGGACAGTTCTGCTGAGCTGGCCTAATGATATGCTCTCTGCCAGCGAGGTGAACCGCGATGAGAGCGTGGGCCACCAGCCGACCCGAAAAAACCTCAAGAAGGAAAATTCCGAAGCGCCAAAAATCGACGCGTACCGCTCCGCCACCCCCATCGCCCCCGCTGCCACCCTTGCCAGCCAGTGACCTTCACTTCGAAGCAGGATGGACGGATTCTTGGAGTCATCGGCGTTGCCTGCACAAACATTTGAGCCTGTGGGAAGCAGCCGAGTGTGCTGCGCCGCACGGCTGCGGCTGGTATGTGTTCGCTGTGCGGAAGGGCGTTCCCCGCGAACTGCTGGATGAGGAAAACAAGATGGTCGAGCGATTTCGATTTAGCCAGTTGCGGTGAACGAAGCATTCACCTTGATTGCCCTCTGAACGGACCTGGTCTGAAGCCACCGAGCTCCGCTTGTTGGCCCAAAAGTAAAATCTGAGGCCCGGCGGTCAATCTCGTTTCCCTGACTGCGGCGACGCGTCCGGCAAATTACATGCGATGCATTGCAGACTGTGTCCGATGTGTGCCTGCCGGCCCTCGGCCGTTGTAACCCAATGCCTCACGATCCATGGAGGATTGTGGCGAACGTGCTGCTGATGGCCGCACTCCAGTTCAGCTACCCAATCCAGGTGATCGTCGAGATGGAAGCCAACGATTCTCCGGGGCACACCTTCGCGCTGTCTTGCAGGCTTCATAAATCGCCTTAAGAGAAGGGGCCGGGCAGACCTTCGCGCCCTCTCAGGCATCGCGACAATCCAGTCCCATTCTAGGTGCGGCCACGGCAAGACGCAATCATCGCCGTGGGATTTGAAACAACGGCGCGACCTACAAAACGTGAAAAGGCGTTTTCGCTTCCCCTACGTCCTGAAGGTTAGATTGCGTCTTGACCCAATCTAGCGCTCGCGCACGTGCGCTCTCGCGGCTGGAATCCATGGCGATCAGGTACTCGACTTTCCCCTCTTTCGTAACCACGGGGATAATCCAAATTTCTTCGTCGGTGATGACCAAGAGCACTCCTTTTTGCAATAGCTAACACGTAAGCCTAGGAGGAGAGGTGAGTCCAAACTATCGGAGTGCGCGCCCGCGGAGCATCCGGGGACCTGGTCCCAGACTCTCATCCGCCGAACACGCCGCGATTATGAGGGAAACCCTATTTTCGCTGAATGGATAGCAGCCGGAGGAGGTCTGAGGCTGAGGAAGGCGCTGGTTTAATCGAAGAAATCACTGCGAAGTTAGAAGCCAATTCTCCTAGACCGATGGCGCCGATCTGACGAAGGGGTGTTTGAGCCTTCTTTGCAAGCTGGTGGGCCGGAGACGCAGGTGCCTGGATGTAATCGTTGGAAACGTCATTGACGAAACAGGCGGATTCAACAACCTCGCCGCCAAACAAAGCCACCGCCAGCGAAAGCAGGAACAAAAATTGAAGGGCTCTCACGAATCGCATTGACGCATTTCCAGCGAAACTGCGCTTGCTTACCATGGGCGTAACCACGCAGAGCGAATATTAGGCAGCCGCTTTCTTTAAGTCAACCCGGAAAAGCGAAATTAAAAACAACAGGGAGCTCATCACTGAGCTCCCTGTTCGAGTTTAGGGGTGTGAGGGGTCAGAAGGTCAGGCGCACGCCGAACTGCAATTGACGCATACCGGTGGGCGTGCCCGGGGTAGCATCCGCTTCAATGTCGGTGACTTGCCCCGCGGAAGGATTGCTAGCGCAATCCACGCAGGTATTGCCTTGGTTCGAATTGAAACCAAGGACGGGGTGGTTAAACACGTTGTAAGCGTCGAATCGGAAAGCCGCGCTAACCTTCTCGGTGATCTGGAAGTTCTTCATCAGCGAGAGGTCTGAGAAGAACGCGCGCGGTCCCCAGAACGTGTCAAAGCCGGCATTGCCGATGGTGCCGCAGGCTGGAAGCGAGAACGGCCCGGAGCGAGGTCTGGCGAGCGTGCAAGAATCTTCGCCGTTGGTGGCGCCTGCCAAATTATAAGAAAGTGGCGCAACCGGGAGGAACCAGTAAGTCCCGCACTCGCCGCCGGTTCCGCAACCCGAAGTAACGGTATGTTTGCCGACGCTGAAGCCGCCTGCGCCCGGAGTAAAGTTGGGACGGCAAGGACCAGTGTCTGCAATCTCGCCACATTCACCGATGCTAGCAGTCCACGGCAGACCGCTGCTCCAGTTTAAGGTTTGACTGAGTTGCCAACCACCGATCAAAAAGTCCATGGGGCGGCTTATCCCACTGAGATAGGTCCGTCCGCGTCCAAAAGGTAATTGATATACCGCATTGATCTGGAAGACCTGTTTGCGGTTGTATTGATCTGGGCCATATTCCAGTTGCGGAGCTATGGCGTAGTAGCCTTGGGTGGTGTCATACGCGTTGGAATGAGAGTAAGTGTAGTTGGCAAAGAACTGCAGCCCGCGAGAGAAGCGCTTGGTCACGTTGGCCTGCAACGAGTTGTAATTGCTGCTGGCGTTGTTGCCAAAGTAATTGCCAAGGTCGACGGAGCAGCACGTCAACGGCACTTGCGTAGGTACGCCATTTATGACTTGCGTGACGAAAAAGCCGGGATAGGTAAATGCGGGAACGCCGTTAAGAAAATACGGACGACGGTTGGCCTGCGGCGTGAAAGGAACGAATGAGGTTAACGAACAATTCCCCGCCGTCGGGCAGGATATCAGGTTCGTCCCGTTGCCTACCGCCGGAGGATTCGCGTTGTAAGCGGGCCCGTTCGGGAAAAGCATGTGCGTGCCTTTATTCCCGACATAGGCGATTTGCGCGGAAATGCTGCTGGTGATCTGTCTCTGAACGGTCGCGTTCCAAGCGTCCAAAGTAGGCAATACTTGCTTGGTGGGCCGGATGTGCGTCGCGGCACTGCCATCAGGACCGAGAAGAGGCAGAGTCCCCTGGGGTGAAATATCGGCAAGGATGTTTGCAAAATAGGTTGTTGGATTCAAATTCGGTGGGGGTCCGCTGGCCAGAGTAAAAACCGGACTCATATTGTTGGTAGCGAGCGGATTGACGTTGCTGTCCCCCCAGTTTTGAGCGGCCAGCACCGGCAAGTTCTGTGTAACGTTGTGTCCGAAGTTTGAGCCGAATACACCGAGATCGAAGCTGCGGCCGTATCCCATGCGCACGACGGTCTTCGGGTCGTATTGATAAGCGATGGCCAAGCGCGGGCCAAATGCTTTCCAAGTGTTGTCGACGTTGCCGTTCGAGCCGACCGTGCCATAACCGGCTACGCGAATCAGGCCTTGGGTAAGGTTCGCGAAACCGCCGTTACCCTTGCCGTTGACGGTTTCCGGGAAATAAATCTCCCAGCGCAGACCGTAGTTCACAGTGATTTTCGGAGTGACGCGCCAAGTGTCCTCTCCATAGAAGAACCAGCGCTTCTGCCGTTCGGCCGCATCCGTGATGGTGCTGGCGTAACGTTGGAAGGAGTTCACGTCGCCAAGGAGGAATGTAGCCAGAACAAGGCCACCAGCGCCAGCGTTCGAAGTGTCGTTGGCGTCAAAATTTAAAATGCCAGTACGGTTGGAGTCGCTGGGGAAGCGCAAGTTCATCGCATAGCGGATGTCGGCGCCAAACTTGATTTGGTGATTGCCTTTCATCTTGGTCCAGTTGTTCACGAACTGGAACTGTTGCTCGCTTTCAATGAGTGGGCAGTTGCAGCGTCCCACGTTCAAGCCGTCTCCGAAGTTGGGAAGGCCTTGGGCCTGAGCCGCAGAGCTGTTGCTGCCATTGATGTTGGGGAAAAAGGAGGATAAGCCGCCGGTATCGAAAGTGCCAAGGTTGAGTCCAGGAATGCCGAACCCGTTCATGGGCTCCTGATTGGCATCCGAGTAGTTCGTCCGCGGGTTGTATTTGAAGTATCCGAAGCGGAAGTCGGTCAACCAAGTCGTGCCGATGGCCTTGTCGAAACCTGTGGCCAAACTGTAGTTGTGTACGTTGGACTCGCCGTTAAGGCCGCCAGGACCGAAGCCAACACCGCCCAATGCGCCAAGAGAACCTAAACCAGAAAGATTGAAGTAATCCAAGCTAAAGCGTCCGAAAATCGCAAAACCGTGCGGAGCGCTATAGTCAATGCGAACGTCAAAAGCGTTTTGATCGTAGGGGCCGGAACCTGACCCCGTAAAGTTGTTGGTGATGCCGCTGCCGAGATTGGGAGCGGGAAACTCCGAAAGGATTTTGGCTGCTTGGGGGGAGATCATACCGATGGGAATCCAATTGGGCTCAGTGGCGCAGCCCGCCGGGCCACAAAATGGAGCGCGTCCCGCGCCTGTAAGCCCGTTGACGGTACCCGGTTGAGCGCCGGGAGTGTACGGGTTGTAGATAAGGCTATTGCCTGAGGTGATGACGGATTGATAGGCGCTGAGATTGCAGTAACCCGGACTGCTGCTGCTGCCGTTGGTGGCGGGATTGCACGACTGCACCACGGAAGGGATGGGAACGGTCAGCAAATTGGTGATGCCGTTGGTCTGCCGCACTCCCTGGTAATCGCCGAAGAAGAATAATTTGTCCTTGAGGATAGGACCGCCGAGCTGCCCACCGAAGGCCTTGTAGTTGGCATTAGGAACTGACGTAGGCTGGGTAAATGGGTCGCGAGCATGTTGCGCGCTATTCCAATAGTCAAAAAAGCCACCGCCGTGGAACTCGTTGGTCCCGGATTTCGTCTCCACGGTGACCACTCCGGCGACGGCTTTGCCGAACTCCGCGTCGTAGTCTTGCAGAGTGATCTTCGTTTCCTGAATGGCATCGATATTGGGGTTAACAACGATGATTCCCAGGATGGCGTCCTGGTTGTCGGTGCCATCGAGCTGGAATGCAGTTCCACTAAAATGTTGTCCGTCTGCAAAGATCTGCTGGCCAGCCTGGGGATTTTCGGTTGCCGCGTGGCTCCAGCCCACCAGCTTCTGAGTGCCTGGGGAAAGCAGTTCCAAGCTGGTGAAGTTCCGGTTGAGAATCGGGAGGTCAGACACATACATGCTATTGAAATTCGTGGCGACGTCGGCACGGTCCGTCTCGAGTTGCGGGACCTCGGTGCCACTCACTTCGACGGTTTCATTGACGACACCGACTTGCAGCTGCGCATCGACGCGCGCTGACGCGTCTACGTTAACTGTGACGGTATCGACGGTGTACGCTTTGAATCCGTTTTTCTCGATTTTGATGGAATACGTGTCGGGGATAAGGTGCGAGATGGTGTAGTCGCCCGTGTCGTTCGTGGTGACCGCGAACGGAACGTTTCTGGTCGTCGAAGTAGCGGTGACGGTCGCGCCAGGAACAGCCCCACCTTTTGGGTCGGTTACCGTACCGATAATGCTCCCGTAAACGGCTTGCCCCCGAGCGGGCCTAGCAAACAAAGTGAAAAGCGAACCCAGGGCCACGATCGCCACGAACGTAGCTTGCCTTTTCATCTTTCCCCCCAAATGGCGCCCGGCATTTGCCGTTCGCCGCCGATTCCGGAATCGTGTTGCAAGGGGACCTCTGGGCCAACGGATAGAGGAGCGACCGGACCAAGAGACACACAGGCTCGTGAGCACGAGGCTATGGAAATGCAAATGGACCGGATTCGACCCTATCGCGCTGACTCAAGAACCGCCAAAAGCCCCCAAACCCTCGGCATAAAACGACGCTTTGCCGCGCGCGGAAAATCAGCATCATCTGGCATCTTCCGAGCAGTTCGTCCTGGCACCTGACAAAAGACGGCGACCCCGGACAAAGCGTCCGACGAAAATAATGCGATGGCTTGTAGCAGTTTTTTGCATAGAGTGGAAAGTGTCTTTGGGTTCTGAAACGGTTACATCGATTAAGTAGCGGTTTCTCAAAGGGCTTCGTAAAGCGTTACCTCGGTGTTACAATCCCGCGCAAGTGTCCCAATGAACAGCAAGGCGGATTATCAAGTTCAAGTTGACAAGATTCTCGCTAGCCGCTCCTTGCACAGTAGCGACTCCCTTCGCAAACTTCTGCGCTATCTGGCCGATCATTCGTTGAAGAATTCAGGCGCCGCGCCAAAGGAGTATCAGATTGCGACGGAAGTGTTCGGGCGACGCGGCGACTTCGACCCTCATCTGGACTCTATGGTCCGGGTACAAGTGGCACGGTTGAGGGCCAAACTTGCCGAGTACTATGCCTCCGAAGGGGTCGCGGACATGGTCGAGGTCGGGTTACCGAAGGGAACATATGCGCTGACCTACCACGAGCGCGCTCGGACCCCTCAACCTGAACCGGTGGCTGTCCCCGTGGCTGCACCCCCGCAAGTAGTTGCGCCGAAATCTTTGTCGGTTCGGTGGGTGACAGCATTGGTTTTGTTGTCTGTGCTGCTTGCCGGCTCTCTGACGGTGGCGATTGACCGACTGATTCTTCGGGAGCGTGCTGAGGCGCATTCGGCGGAAACCACTGCGGTGGATGGCCCTATTCCCCCGCCGATTCGAACGTTTTGGGACGGTTTTCTGGCAGGACACGAGCAACCCTGGGTGGTTTTCAGTAATGCCCATTTCGTCGGTCGTCCGGATTCTGGAATGCGCTATTACGACCCGAAACGCGACAGCAAGGCTCTGACTCTCGATCACTACACCGGCGTGGGTGAAGTCCTTGCGGTCCATGCGCTAGACGGGGTGTTTGCAGAATTGCATCAACAGTTGCGTGTGAAGCGCGGCAGCCTGTTTTCTCTGGATGATGCAAAAAATACAGACCTGATTTTCATCGGCTCACCGTCGGAAAACCTTACGCTGCTGGAGATCCCCACGACAAAGCAATTCGTCTTCCAAGAAAAGCATTGTTGTTCCAGGGAAGGAGATGTCGAGATTATTAACGTTCATCCCGCCGATGGAGAAATGAAGGAGTACCTGGCATCGCCATCCAATCAGGTCTTGACCGAAGACTACGCGGTGATCGCTTTGGTCTCAGGGCTGGACGCAAGCCATTCGGTACTCATCTTGGCGGGAACCACCACGATCGGCACGCAAGCCGCGGTTGAATACGTGTGCCAGCAGAATTCGGTGGAAGCACTGCTCCACGGGTTGGGAGTTTCGAAGTCGTCGGACTTGAAACCGTTCGAGGCGGTGATTCATGTAAAGGTGGTGCGTGGGGTTCCCGTCAATTCAGAATTGGTAGCGTTACATAAAGAGCCCACATAGCTTCCATTAGTTATCGGAGGGGGCAGGATAGTGGGCGTCGAGTTGATTAGCGCGCTGGAGTTCCTGGTGAGCCTCTTCTTTTTTCCCCTGCTGCTGAAGCGCGAGCCCCAACTCAAAATGAGCCGGTGCATAGTCGGGAGTTGCCGTTAAGGCCGCCCGGAATTGCGAGATCGCTCCTTCAAGATCTCCAGTCTTACGCAGACGGCGCCCCGAGTTCGTGGCAAATACCGCGGCCTGAAGATCAGTTGCACGTTTGGCCAGTTCACTGCCGATTCGCGCCTGCTCCGCCGCGCCCTGGGTATCCCCGGACTGGCGAAGAACAGCGGCCAGCGTCGTATGCACCGCGGGGTAATCGGGCTGCAGGCGAATGGCTTCGCGTAACGCCTCGGCCGCTTCCGAAAGTTTCCCCTGCTGCTTCAGCACGGTGCCAAGAGTGTAGTAAGCCTCAGTGTAATCCGGCTTGACGTGGATAGCGGACCGAAGTTCGCGGACAGCGCCGTCAAAGTCGCCTTGCTGCCAAAGAGTAATGCCAAGAGTAAAAAAAGCATCGGGTTGGGAAGGATCGAGGGTTTCCGCCTTGCGAAATTCGGTGGCGGCCTCGGGAAGCTTATCCTCCATTTTCAAAGCCAAGCCAAGATCATAATGAAGCGCGGGATTTTTGGGGTCGTGTTCGATCGCGGTTTGGAATTCGCTAACCGCAGCGGCAAAATCCGCTTTCTGCAAGTAAGCATCGCCGAGATTTTGTCGATAAGCTGTGTTGTCCGGGGCAAGCTGCAATGCCGCCTGGAACGCCGCGATCGAACCCGCGCCATCACCGATCTGCAGCAAGGCAAGACCGAGATTGTTTTGCGCGTCGGCATTGGAGGGCTGCAGGCGGACCACTTCACGAAAGGCAGCGACAGCCTCGTCGGTGCGACCGGCCCGCTGGAGCAGCAGCCCAAGTTGATTTTGCGTATCCGGCTGATCGGGATTGACCTTCACCGAAGATTGGAAGGCTGTAATCGCGGCATCCCGGTCGCCACGTTCGCGTTGCGCCGAGCCAAGATACGCAAAGGCTAGATAATTTTGCGGAGAGAGTTGCGTGGCTCTCTGCAGTTCGGCAACGGCACGCTCGAAATCTTTCTGCTGGAAATAGACAACGCCAAGGTGAAGATGGGCCGGCGGAAAATCAGGGTCGAGTTTGAGAGCTTCGAGGTATTCCGGAATGGCATCGGTGAATTTGCCGAGCTGAACAAGTAAGGACCCGAGGTCGTCGTGATACTCAGCGCTGGACGGATTCAACTCGATAGCACGCTGGATAGAAGCGGTGGCGCCCTGAAGGTCGCCCGAGGAAGCCAGTGCATGTGCGAGGACATGGTGCGCTTCGGCAACTTCCGGCGCGATTTCCACGGAAGCACGCGCTTCACGAACAGCCGAAGGAACGTCGCCATCGCGAGCGAAAGCCCGAGATAGGTTGAGGTGCGCTTCGGGGAAAGAAGGCTGGAGGCTGATGGCTTGCTGCAACTCCGCGATGGCCGGCTTGAGCTCGCCCTGTGCCAAAAGCACCGTGCCGAGCATGTTGTGCGCTTGCGCGCTCTGAGGATCGGCCTGAACTGCGGCTTCGAAGGCTTTGCGGGCTGCAGCGAGATCGCCGTTACCAGCCGCGGCCATGCCTTGCGCGTAGAACTTCTCCGCGTCCGCGGATGACCCTGCTTGCTGCGAGATAGCAGCACCCGGAATCAAAAAAAAGATTAGGCTCGCAGCCAGGTACAGGGAAGGCCTCGCAAAACGTGGCTGTGAGTTACCAACCGAAAAAGCCATGACCAAATACTAGCACTGAGCAAGAATGACTCCGAACGCGCTGTGTCTCGCAGTCTACTGCTGGACTGGGGAAGAACGAAGACGCCTGACCTCTTCGAGATCGTCGTGCGCTAGCGAGTTGTTAGGATCAAGTTGCAATGCTTTTTCGAGGTGTGCCTGAGCGGCAGTCAGATTGCCAGCTTCCGCAAACGCGGCGCCGAGATTGGCTTCTGCCATGGAATCTTTGGGATTTAGACGCACGGCTTCAGCGAATTGGACGACGGCCTCGTCGAATTTGCCGAGAGAGGCGTAAGCATTGCCGAGATTGTAGCGGGCCGAGGCGTAATCGGGCTTGCTCCGTAAAGCGAGAAGAAGCGGGGCGACGGCCGCAGACGGATTATTGAGAGCAAGAAAAGCCGCACCTAGGGCGTTATTGGCAATGAAATCAGAGGGACGAAGCTGAACGGCGATCTGAAAATGAGGAAGCGCTTCGGCCGTATCTCCACGAGCCTGCAGCATGGCCCCCAGATTGTATTGCGCGGTGAAATCGGCGGGGTCGCGCGACACGTCATGCCGAGCAACCGCTTCCTGCAGCATCATGCGGGCTTGAGCTGGCGGAACCGCGTCGCCGTGCGGCAGAACCTGCAACCAAAGATGAGCCATCTCGTCGGTGGTGCGGTTGCCGCCCAGAACACGCTGCGGCGGATGAAAGGGATTCGCGAAGTTGTCGGCGCTATTGTCGTAAAGGTAGCGCATGGTGACACGAGTCTGGGCGGGAAGGATGACCGGCGAGTCGTAATAGAAAACGGCTTGCCAGTTCAGATCCCAATGGGGAATGTGAATCAGGATTTTAGTGGAACCGTCCGGAAGAGCGGCCGTGGCAAGTAAATCTTTGCCGAGATAGTGAGCGTGCGGATAGATCGCGAGTAGCCGCACGTCCGTGGGAAGGGTGAACTCGTCGGTGACTTGGAAATTAGCATCTCCGGGAGGAATATCGAGAGCCTTATCGTTCTGGAGTTCGAGAAGCACGGGAAATTGTGTCGCGGGTTTGTCGGTGAAATAAAGGCCCAGCGAGGGTTCGATAGACTCGGGTTTGCCGGAAGGTTGGAGATGAGTGTTGAGGACGAGATCGTCACCGGGATCGAGGCGAAGAGCCATGCCGTCTGGCTCAACGTGCGGGACGGAACCGGGCTTCCAGAAAAAGATGTGGCTATCAGGGTCGAAGGACTCGGATTCGATGCGGAGTTCCATGCCCGGGAAACCATCGCCGGGATGTTTTTCCTGAGCGCGGGAGGAATGCAGTCGATCGATCAGGATGTTGGCGTGGTGCACTACACGTTTTTCGCCGGGGCGAATCTCGATGGCGCGGACCCATCGCGTGGCGGAGAAGTTGGTGGTGAAGATGAAGTTCCAATAGTTGTCTGAGCCACTGGCAGGGAGAGCGTAAGGTTTACGGGCGCGAAGGATGACGTCAGGTTTGCCAAGTTGCCAACCCGGAGTGAATTCGGGCGGCGCGGGAAGATCGCGCGGATCGCCTTGTGGAGCGCCTTGCTGGGCCCAGCGCTGAAAAAGGTCGATTTGCTGATCGGAGAGCCGGAGATCGCCAATGAATTTAAGGTCAGAAGGAGCGGGAAGCCATGGTGGCATGATGCGGCGCTGGGTAATCACCGCAATCTGGGCGGCAAACTTGGCGGCGTCTTGATAACTGAGAAGAGAAAATGGTGCAGCTTCACCCGGCCGATGGCAGGGAGAGCAGTACTTAAACATGACGGGAGCAATATCACGATTGAAAGTGACCGCATCGGAAGGAGCGGGAAGTGATGCCGACCGGCGAGAACCAGAGGCGAAAAGAGCAAGAGAACAAGCGGCCGGAAACAAGATAAGCGAGCCGATCGATCGCCAGGAACTCATGGCAGGCCTGGAATGTAGCAGCCGACAGCAGGAGCGGAGACGGAGGAAAGCGGCTTGCCGGAAACAGCAGCATCCAGAGCGTCAACGAGGTCGTGCGTCGTAGGCTCACGACGAGCATGCGTGAACTCCACATACCAATCGTCAATGCGGCCGTGGTAAAGCAGCTTTCTAGCGGGAGAAAAAACGGCGACTTCCGGGGTGATGCTCACATGGCTGAGACGCGCCATGGCCAGGTCCGGATCGCGGAGCGCGGGAAGATGATAGCCATAGTCGTGAAGATGGCGGCGTATCTGACTAGGAGTTTCGGACTTGATGGGATAAACCAGAAAAAATGCCACGTGGCCGGCATAATGCGCGCTCAATTCCTGAATGGTCGGCGCATAGCGATTGGAGATGGGGCAATCCGTGCGAATGAAAAGGAGAACGACGATTTTTGATCCGGCTAGGCGAAAGGGGTCGACAGGATGTCCGTCCAGATTAACCACAGAAGCGTCCACGGTCTGGGAAGAAGCAGCGCGCACCAGGAAGAGCGAGACACAAAAGAGGAGGAGCAGAGCCGAACTTCTCTTCTGGAGCGAACGAAGAGCAAACATGGTGGGAGTATAGCACCGGCAGAGGAGTGAAAAATCCCAGCGAATTTAACAGACGGTGATAGGATGCAACGACAACGGTGCATCCTCCGACGAAGCGATGACCTGGAAAATCAGCCAACCGTGGCGATTTTGCTTTAGCGAGGGAACCATGGTGACATCCACAAGGAAGCGTGTATTTTCACTAGCGAGCTTTTTCCTGATAGCCGGCACCCTGGCTTATACGCAAACGAAGGCGACTCCCCAACAGCAGACCGAAACAGCGGCAGGCCGACGCGCGTATAAGCCAATCCTCGACTACATTTCGAACGGATGGGACGTGCTGACGCGCTCGATGGAAGATTGCACGACCATCGTGGATCCAAAACTTGCGGGCAAGTCGATCTTGTATGTGCCGGCAGACTACCAAGTTCCTGAAAGCGTAACCACACTCGAAGGCAAATGCGGCGTAGAAATAAAGGCGCTTCCGAAAGTGATTCACCATTTAGGACAACTCGATCCGAGCACGATCAACCCGCAAGGACTTCTGTATCTCGATCATCCCTACTTGGTGCCAGGTGGACGATTCAACGAGATGTACGGGTGGGACAGCTATTTCATTCTGCGCGGACTGCTGCGCGCGGGGAAAATCGACTTGGGAAAAGGCATGGTGGAAAATTTCTATTTCGAGATCGAACATTATGGCGCCGTGCTCAACGCCAACCGAACCTATTACCTGAGCCGATCGCAGCAGCCGTATCTTTCGTCGATGATCATGGCGGTCTATCAAGCCGAAAAGGAAAAAGGTAAAGACGACCGGTCGTGGCTCGAACACGGTTACGCCTACGCGCTGCGCGATCACGATATGTGGCTGGAACCAGAAATGCGGGCGGGCGACACCGGGCTATCGCGCTATTACGATTTTGGAGAAGGACCGGCACCCGAGAGTTTGAAAGACGAGACCAACCATTACCGCAAAGTGGTGGAATATTTCCTCGATCATCCGGATCAAGCTGCGGGGCATCTCGTTGAGCGGCAGCCCGGAGAAAAATCGCATTTGGGTCCAGGGGCCACGTACCTGCTGCGTTTATGCGATGGGCCGGACGCGACGACAAAACTGAGTTGCGATGACCTGCAGGAAATCTCGTTGAGCGCCGACTTTTACAAGGGCGACCGGGCGATGCGCGAATCGGGTTTTGATATTTCCTTCCGCTTTGGACCGTTTGGAGCGGACACGCACCATTACGCGGCAGTGTGCCTGAATAGCCTGCTTTATAAATCAGAGATGGACCTGGCGGAGATGAGCGAGATTCTAGGGAAGAAGGCCGAGGCAGCGTCTTGGCGGCAGCAGGCCGGGGTGCGCCGAACCGCCATCAATAAATATTTGTGGGACGACAGCAAGGGAGAGTTCTTTGACTACGATTTTACGAAGAACACGCGTTCCCACTATGAATACATCACTACGTATTATCCCCTGTGGGCCGGGCTAGCCACTCCGGAACAGGCCAAAGCTGTCGTCGGTAACTTGAAGGACTTCGAGCAGCCAGGCGGTGCCGTGATGAGTCCTTACCGCACAGGCGCACAATGGGATTTCCCGTATGCTTGGGCACCGACGCAGATGATTTTAGTGGATGGACTCCGGCGATACGCCTTTACCGCCGATGCCGACCGCATTGCATTCAAGTTTGCCGATATGGTTGCCGAGAATTACGCGAAAGACGGTTACATTGTGGAGAAATACGACGCGGTGACACGTTCAACGGACTCGGCAGTGACCAGCGGATACAGCATCAACGTCATCGGCTTTGGCTGGACCAATGCCGCCTATTTGGAATTTCTGAATGAGGTTCCGCAGGCGAAGCGCGCCGAATTGATGCGGATTCATTAATGCCGCGGTCTGCTCAGGGTCTGGTGGGGTTGCGAGTCAGTTCGTCGGCCTGCTTCAGCTCGCGCTCCGCATCCGCGGTTTGACCGAGAGCGCGGTAGGCTTGCCCGAGCAATTGGTGCGGCATGGGATTGCCCGGGTCCATGCTGATGGCGCGTTGCAAGGCGCGCGCTGCGAGCTCCGGTTCGCCTTTTTTCTCGAGCACCTTGCCTAACAGGATGAAAGGTCCGGTGGAAGTTGCATCCAGCCAAATAGAGCGCTGCAGCAGCCGCTCCGCGTCATCGAATTTTTGAATCCGCGAGTAGGCGTCCGCGAGCTTGTAGTAGACGTTGGCATAACCGGGATTCAAGGCCATCTCTTGTTCGAATTGGCTGGTCGCCTGATCAATTTTGGACTGATACAGATAGAGTTCACCCAGAAGATAGTGCGCCATGGGAAGTTTGGGGTCGAGAGAAACGGCTTTGAGGCCATACTCTTCCGCAACCGGGCCGAAGTCGAGACGCAGTAACATTCGTGCGCAGAAAAGATAGGCAGGAGCCGAATCGGGAGGAACGCCAAACATTTTTGCAAAAGCCTCGCGCGCCTGCGCATATTGCTTGGTCTGAATGTAGGCAACGCCCAAAATGTAGGCGGCGTCGACGTTGGCTCGCGGATACCAGGACTGGACTTTCTGAAGATATGGAATGGCCTCACTGGGTTTGCCTCCCAGGTAGAGCGAGAGACCGAGCAACTGAGTAGCTTCACCATCTTCCGGGTTTTCCGTCAAAGCCTTTTGCAGACTCGCGATGGCCTTCGGGAAATCATTTTTCTTGTAATAAGCCACGCCGAGTTCATGAGCCAAACCTTTTGGGGGAGGGCTCTGATTCTGCATAGCTTCTAGCTGAGTGATGGCGTCGTCGTATTTTCCCTTTTCGAGCAGGCGATCGATATCCGCGAAAGGAGAAGCAACCGCAGTTGCGCCGTGCTGTTGGGTTTGTTGGGATGGCGTGGCGGCAGACTGGGTGAGAAGCACGAACAAAACAAGGGCAAAGGGTTTCAGAACAAACGTCATGCGGCCTCCCAAAACAATGGAGTGAGAGACGGAACAATCATCGTGTACATCCGGGAGGGTTGGCATTCAGTTCTCCGAGTAGCTTTTTCGCGGAGCTGAGGTCGGGATTGAAGCGTAGGACGCGCAGTACATACGATCGCGCCACTTCGTAGTTTGCGCCCTCACAAAATACACGCGCCAAATTCATTCCGATGGCACTTTTTCCCGGAGCCCGTTCGAAGGCAAATTGCCACAGCCGAATAGCCTCGGTCATGCGCCCCTCCTGGGCTTCGAGAACGCCCAAGTTGCTCGTCGCATCGACCGACGAGGGATCCTGCTCCAGCGCTTTCTTGTATAACGAGCGCGCTTGAATGTCATCTCCGCGCAACTGTGCTGCGTAGGCCAAGCCCGACAGAAGTGCAGGATCGTTCGGGGATTGTTGCAGGGCGCCACGCAGCAGTTGCTCGGCTTGTGGCTGAGCCATGCTCATCCCGCTGTTGACAATGGATTGCCAGGCCAACGCAAGGTCGCGGAGATCCTGTTCCCCACCATCGGAGGGAGGAAATTGCGCCAATCCTGGAGGCTGATCCGCATTGCCGGTGCCAACAGCCTGCGCAAGCGGACGCCGCGGAATGCGATGGTCGGTCACTTGGGTGTGCGCAACATCAGAACTGAGAGAGGCAGGCATGTGACAGGAAGTGCAATCCTCCTGTTTGGGGTGATGCTTGACGCCAAAAGCCGCGCCGTGACAAGCAAGGCATTTGGCGCGGTAAAAGGCCACTCGATTTTCCGGCGCGACGGCACGATGCGGGTCGTGGCAACTCGTGCAGGTCATGGCGTCGCCGGATTTTTCTTTGCAGATACTTTGTGCGAGTGCTTCAAACTGGCTCGTGGCCCGCAATCCGACCAGCACATTCCCCGTAAGAACGAAATAACGGACGTATTCGGACAGGTCATCGCCGGGCTTGTAATCATAGATGTGCTTGCCAGCACGTTCGATGGCAGCATTCCCTTCCAGATGGCACTGCATGCAAACCTGGTCGCGCCGTTTGGCGGGCAGTTTTGCGGGATTCACAATCGGTCCGCCAGTTACGTGAGCCGCGCCCGGCCCGTGGCAACGTTCGCAGATAATGCCGGAGTAGAAAAAAATAGGCGAGGGATAGTGGTTCTCGCTGCCGTCGAGTGGCGCACGAACGCCGCTCACGTGGCAGTGGAGACAACTCGTGGTGGCAGGCAGGTTCAGGGGAATTTCTTTCGCGTCGCCATAGGCGGGAGCCATATCCCACATGTGCCGATCAGCGTACCAGTTCACCGGGGACTCGAACACGAAACCATCCACTGAAAAAAGGTAGGTCCGTCCGCGTCGCCCCTCCCCGATGAAGTAAAGGAATTCACGCTTGTCGTGAAGCAGTGGATCGCCTGGGCGGTCAAAGCTGAGCCAGATTTTTCCAGCCTCTCGATAGACGGCGAAGTGCACACCGGAAGGTTTGTGAGTGAATTCCCCAATAAGGGGGTTTTCATCGGCAGGTCCACTGGAGTGAGCCATGGCGGTCTGCAGGTAAGATTCATAGATCTTCGCGTGGCATTTGGCACAGGCTTCGTTGCCGACATAGCCAGGGGCATCCGTTTTGGAGAGAGCCAGCGCAGAGGGTGCCGTCTGTTGTGAGTTGGCGACGGAAATATTGCAAAGCAGGCACAGCGATGCAATTTGCGCCCACATTCGCCAGCAAGGCTGACTTCGTACAAACAAATTGCGGTTCCCCTGGATTGAGATGCGCTTAAGGAGCAGCTTGCGCGTTCCAACAATAGCAGACGGGACGAATCAGTTCAGGAAGAATGTAATCATCTGTAAAACAGCGACTTGACGGCGTGTTGCCCAGAACTTAGCATGTACACCCCGTGAAATTGTTGCGCAAGGTTTTGATTTCGCGCGCTGCCCTGCTTGTAGCCGCACTGCTGAGCGCACCGATGCTTTATTCGCTCGCTTTTTCTCCGCAAGAACCAAAACCGACTAAGCCACTCGCCTATTTCACCGACGACGCAGTTAAGGCCGGGCTGACCGTGAAAAACGTGTTCGGCGGCGTGAACACCAAAAAGTACATCATCGAAACGACCGGGACGGGAGTCGCGATTTTTGACTACGACAATGATGGCTGGCCGGATATTTTCGTGGTCAATGGCACGACGCTGGACGCGACCTCTTCCGCTTCTAGTCCTTCAAATCATCTGTATCACAACAATCACGACGGCACGTTCACCGATGTTACCGAAAAAGCCGGATTGCACCATACCGGTTGGGGACAAGGGGTGTGCATCGGCGACTATGACAATGACGGCTTCGAAGACATTTTTGTCACTTATTACGGCAAAAACGTGCTGTACCACAACAATGGCAACGGCACATTTACCGACGTCAGCGCAAAAGCGGGCGTGCAGGGCAATGGAAAGACCTGGGGCTCCGGGTGCGCCTTCGTAGACTACGACCGCGATGGAAAACTCGATTTAATCATGGCGACTTACGTGGATTTTGACGTGACCACGGCGCCGAAACCCGGAGAACGAGCCGATTGCCTCTGGAAGGGCGTACCGGTGATGTGTGGACCGCGAGGGTTGCCATGGAATTCCAACGTCCTTTACCACAATCGTGGTGACGGGACCTTCGAAGATATCACGCAGAAAGCCCGCATCGACAAAACCAACGGCCACTATGGCCTGGGCGTCTCCACTTTGGATTTTGATAACGACGGCTGGACAGATATTTACGTGGCCTGCGATAGCACTCCCAGCATCTTGTACCACAACAATCATGACGGCACCTTCACGGACGTGGCGGTATTGGCCGGCACCGCTTTCAACGAAGATGGCATGGAACAAGCGGGGATGGGCTCCACCATTGGTGATTTCAATGGAGACGGCAAGCTGGATATTTTCAAGACGAACTTTTCTGACGACACGGCCACCTTGTACGCCAATCGGGGCGATGGAACCTTCGACGACAGCACTTTTGCTGCCGGTCTAGGGTTGAACACGAAATATCTGGGCTGGGGCACAATGTTTTTTGATTTTGACAATGATGGCTGGCCGGACTTGTTGGTAGTGAATGGTCACGTTTATCCGGAAGTGGACAGCCAGCACTTAGGCAGTGATTATCAAGAGCCGCGGATTCTGTACCACAACAAAGGGAATGGAAAGTTTGAAGACGTTTCCGCAGCGTCGGGCCCGGGTATTATGCTGCCGAAATCGTCACGAGGAATGGCGGTGGGCGATCTTTGGAATGATGGGAGAATTTCCGCAGTAGTGAGCAATATGAATGCAGCTCCAAGCTTGTTGGTGAATCAGATTCGCTATGACAACCATTGGGTTACCATCGGAACAAAGGGAGTGAAATCCAATCGCGACGGGCTGGGAGCCAGGATTCGCGTAAAGGTTGGAGACAGAGTTTTGACCGACGAGGTGCGAAGCGGCTCCAGCTACCTCTCCAACAGCGACCGGCGCGTGCATTTTGGCTTGGGAGCGGCCAACAAGATCGACTGGATCGAAATACGCTGGCCGAGCGGGTTAACGGAAGTTTGGGAAAATGCGAAGGTGGACGCGGTTTTGACGCTAGCCGAAGGCAGTGGCAAGGCTGCGCAAAGTACAATGCAGTAGAACACCAATCGGAAGGTCGCTAAAGGGAGGTCGCACAATGAAAAATCGGATGAGCCTTGCCGTTATCGCGTTGCTCTTTGCAGCGGCTTTTCTTCTGCCCTTGGCAAGCGCCCAGACCGACCCGGCAGACGCCATTGGTCAGCCGTGGTGGCAACACGCAGTCTTCTACGAAATTTACCCACGGAGCTTTGCCGATTCGAATGGAGATGGAATCGGCGACCTGAACGGTATCGCCGGGAAACTAGACTACCTGAAAGAGCTCGGCGTAGACGCAATCTGGATCACGCCGTGCTTTCCATCGCCGCAAGTCGACTTCGGCTATGACGTTTCTGACTACGAGAACATTGATCCGATGTACGGAACACTCGCCGACTTCGATCGCTTGGCCGTGGAGGCGAAGAAGCGGAACATTCGAGTGATCCTCGACCTAGTGGTCAACCACACTTCCGACCAGCACCCGTGGTTCGTGGATTCGAAATCCTCCAAGACTTCGGTGCACCGCGATTGGTACATCTGGCGCGACGGAAAGGGCCCGAACCAGCCGCCGAACAACTGGCTATCGACCTTTGGTCTCTCCGCTTGGAAGTATGATCCGAACACAAATCAGTATTACTACCACTATTTCTACCCGGAACAACCAGACTTGAACTGGCGCAACCCGGACGTCGAGAACGCCATGTTTGACGTGACACGCTTCTGGTACAAGCGCGGCACCGCCGGTTTTCGCCTGGATGCGGTGGATTCGATATTCGAAGATCCGAAGCTGACCGACAATCCCGTACTTCCGGGAAAGGACAAATTCGGCCGGCCGAACATGGAAGAAAAATACAACAAAAAACTGCCGGAAATGCACATCGCATTGCAAGGATTGCGGAAAGTGGCCGATGAATATGACGCGGTTCTGATTGGAGAGACGTGGACTTCGAACGTGACCGAACTGGAGCAGTATTACGGAAATAATGGGAATGAATTGCAATTGCCGATGGACTTGATGCTGACGAACTTGCCGCTTTCCGCGCCGACTTTTCGAGCGCATATCGCAGCTGTGAATGCCGCGCGGGGCTGGCCGACCTACGTGATCACCAATCATGACATCCGGCGATCCTATTCGCGATATGGAGACGGCGTCCATAACGATGACATCGCCAAGTTGATGGCAGGCTTTTACCTGACGCTGCGCGGCACAACCATCATGTATTACGGCGAGGAAATCGGGATGGAGAACAACGATCCTAAGCGAAAGGAAGACGTGAAAGATCCGATCGGGATATTGGGCTGGCCGAACGAAAAGGGCCGCGACGGCGAACGCACGCCGATGCAATGGAACAGTAGTGCAAATGCTGGTTTTACCACCGGTAAGCCCTGGCTGCCGATACCAGCATCCGCAAAAACACATAATGTTGCGGTAGAGAGCAAGAATCCGCACTCGATCCTTTCCTTCTATAAGGACGTGCTGGCGTTGCGCAAGAGCGAAGCGGCTTTTCGCGAAGGAACGTATATTCCACTGAACGAGTCCGATCCAAACGTGATGTCGTATCTCCGAAGGAGCCAAGGGGGAACGGTCTTGGTAGTGCTGAATTTTTCCCCTACGGCGCAGAACGTGAGTTTTGACTTGTCGGCACAGGGGTTCACCAATGCAAAAGTAAAAGAGTTGCTGCAAAATGCGGCAAGCGTTCCGGACGGCACACTCAAAAACGTCCAGCTCGAACCTTACGGCGTGTACATCGGACGCGTTAGCAACTGAATGGAAATACCGTGCACAGCGAAAGCCGGACGGACTTGCAATGACAGCTACGGGTGGCTATAAAGAAGAGCGCTGAATTTTGATGTACTAGAGAATGCAGGGAAAAGGCATATCGTCTTTGGCCGCCAGTCGACGCAAGTTTCTTCAATCGCTCTGCCGTTCGGCGCTGGTTCTACCACTCGAGCAAATCCTCGGTATCGGGCTGACAAAGCTCAATGCAAATCCTGTTCCCTTGGGTCGACCGCGCGAGGGCCCCATTCTTCCTGCAAACGCGCCGGGGCGCGATCTCGGCGTTAGCTTCGTGGACGTGGCTCGGGAATCAGGGCTGACCACCAAGACGATCTTTGGTGGGGAACACAAAAACAAATATCTACTGGAAACGACCGGATGTGGTGTGGCGTTCTACGATTACGATAATGACGGGTGGCTGGATATTTTTCTGGTGAACGGAACGCGCTTGGAAGGCTTTCCGCCGGGGCAGGAACCGATATCTCGATTGTTCAAGAACAATCGCGACGGCACGTTTACGGATGTCACGGTGAAAGCTGGGGTGGCACGCTCGGGTTGGGGCCAAGCGGTTTGCGTTGGGGATTATGACAACGATGGCTATGACGATCTGTTTGTCACCTATTTCGGGAAAAATGTGCTGTACCACAACAACGGAGACGGCACCTTCACCGATGTGAGCGAAAAAGCGGGCGTCGCCGGAGACGGAAAGCGCTGGAACACAGGCTGCACCTTTTTCGATTACGATCGCGACGGCCATCTAGATTTGTTCGTCGCGAATTATATCGATATGGACCTAAGGACGGCGCCGGTCCCGGAGTCTGGGCCGTGCCTGTACAAAGGAGTGATGGTGGCGTGTGGGCCGCCGGGATTGGCCGGCGGAAAAAATATTTTGTATCACAATAACGGCAATGGGACGTTTACCGACGTAAGTGAGAAGGCGGGAATTTTCAGCGCGTCGGGAACTTATGGATTAGGAGTGTTGGCCGCCGATCTGGACAATGACGGCTGGCCTGACGTCTACGTGGCCGACGACTCCACCGCGAGCGTGCTTTACCAGAATAAGAAAAACGGAACTTTTGTGGATATCGCCACGGAAGCGGGCTGTGCGCTCAGCGCCGATGGCAAACCACAAGCGGGCATGGGGATTTTTCCCGGCGACTACGATCTGGACGGCAATCTGGATTTGCTAAAAACCAATTTCGCCGGCGACACCCCCACCTTGTACCACAATCTGGGCGGGGCCACGTTTGAAGACGCGACCTTCCAGGCAGGCCTGGGCAAGCACACGCAGTACCTGGGATGGGGCTGCGGTTTCTTTGACATGGACAACGACGGCTGGCTCGACATTCTGATATGCAACGGCCACGTGTATCCCGAAGTGGAGCAACTGACGACCGAAGCCGGTTACGCGCAAAGAAAGCTGCTGTATAAGAACCTGCGGAACGGGAGATTCGGCGACGTTTCGTTCGACGCGGGTCCCGGAATCTCTACACCTTCGTCGTCGCGCGGCTGCGCTTTCGGCGACTTCGACAACGATGGCGACATCGACGTAGTGGTGAACACCGTAAATGACTACCCGCAATTGCTGCGTTGCGATGCGAAGACCGGGAACAACTGGATCAAGGTGAAACTCATCGGAACGAAATCCAACCGCAGTGCGATTGGGGCGCGACTGAAATGTGTCACAACAACGCGGGAGGACAAAACCACGCACGCGCAGATCGACGAAGTACGCAGCAGCAGCGGCTACTTCTCGCAGAGCGATTTACGAATTCATTTTGGGCTAGGCAAAGCGGAAAAGGTGGATTCGATCGAAATACGCTGGCCGAGTGGGACGGTGGAAACGCTCCGGGACATCAAGCCGAATCAGCTGATCTATGTGAGAGAGGGTGAAGGAATTATAAAGTCGCAGCAATTTGGACCCGCAAAAAATCCACCGACGACAAAATCGTAGTGCGCACTTGAGCGTTCAATTCGATGCGAGCGCTGAACCGGAATCCGGCAAAGTTATTGAGCAGCGGGCGCCGATTCGCATTAGAATCTCTGTCACTCATGCAGAGAGCCAGTAACCGCATCGAGTGCCGCAAGGGTCGTTGCCGAAGAGCGGCGCGGGAGCAGAACAAGAACCTTTTTCGTGGGCCGCGCGCGACGGCTGCTGCTGTTTTCGTTCTGTTTTTTTCGCTAGCGGGATATGCGACCGCCGCAGGCCACGCGGCGCAAGCGCCTGCGTCGCAGACCAGCAGAAACGCAGAAATTCAGGCAGCTTATCAAGCGGGAGCCACGGCTGCTGCGAAGAACGACTACAAGACCGCAGAGGCTCAGTTCGAAAAGGTCGTACAGTTAGCGCCCCAAATCGCAGAAGGCCATATCGCTTTAGGTGCGGTGCTCGTACGCCTCAGTAAATTTCCCCAGGCAATTCAAGAACTCGAGCGGGCGTTGGCGCTGAAGCCCGGAGACGTGTCCGCGCAAAGCGATCTGGCCTGGGCCTACCAGCAAACGGGAGCGCACCAGAAGGCTCTGGCGCTCTTTGAAAAAATGGAAGCGGAGGCCGCCGCTAAACCGGCGTCGGATCCTGCGCACACATTACCACCGTCGGTACTGCTGGCTTATGCGCAGTCGCTCGCGGCCACAGGTCAGGTTTCCGCGGCCATCCTCAAAATGAAAACGGCCGTAGCCCAATCCCCGCAAAGTGCAGAGTTGCACGATGCGTTGGGCTCGCTGTACGCACAGCAGCACAACTGGCCCGCGGCTACCGGAGAGTTCCAGGAGGCGATTCGGCTTAGCCCGCAGCTTGGTGCTGCGCACATGCACCTGGGAGCAGCGCTGGTTGCCCAAGGACAGGCGCAGCCCGCCATTCAGCAACTGACCGTGGCGAATGAGTTGATTCCGCACAGCGCTCCGGCCATCACCGAACTGGGGAAGGCCTATGCAGCGAATCAGCAAAACGACAGGGCCATCGGGGAATTCCAGAAAGCGCTCAGCATCGCACCTGGATACGCCGACGCAAAGCTACAGTTGGCTCTCGCTATGCAGCGAGCGGGCCACGATGCAGACGCCATTCCCTTGCTCCGCCAAGTGGTGCAAGCGGAGCGCAGAAACACTGAAGCTGCGGGGAGCCTGGGATTAGCGCTGCTTGTCACTGGGCACGCAAAGGATGCTGTACCGTACTTGGAGCGTACGCTGAAAGAAAAGCCCCGTGACCCGGTGGCGCACCAGAATCTTGCAGCAGCCTACCTGCAGATGAACCAAGTGGACGAGGCCATCCGCGTTCTCAACTCCGGGCTAAAAAACAATCCAGATAACTTCCAGCTCCACTACAATCTTGGACTCGCACTCAAGTTGAAAGATGACAACGCCGGTGCCATTCCTGAGCTGGAGGCTGCCGCTAAGCTAAACCCGTCGGCGCACGAACCGCATTACACCCTGGGCATTCTGTACATGGAAGACGGGCGGTATGAAGAGGCGGCCCGCGAACTTTCACTGGCAATGAAACTGCATCCCGCGAACGGCGATGGCTGGGCCACGCTGGGAAGCGTGTACCGAAAAATGAATAATCTGCCCGAGGCTGCCGATGCTCTGCGGGAAGCGATACGACAAATGCCCGATCAGCCCGACCCGCACCTGACGCTCGCCAACGTGCTGGCGGAACAGGGTGACGCCGCCGGCGCTGCGGCCGAGCGAAAAAAAGGTGCGGATTTAGAGCGCGTAGCAATGAAACGCCAGCGGGCCACCATGTTCACAAATTCCGGCAATTCCCTGCTGCAGAAAGGGCTAGTCGCTGATGCCATTGCGCGTTACCAACAGGCGCTGAATGACGATCCTGATTACGCCGAGGCTCATCGCGGTTTGGCCAAGGCACTGGATCGCGAAGGCAAAAAGGCAGAGGCCGAGGCGGAGCGCCAAAAGGCACAGGAACTGGAAAAATCGCGGCAGTAATGCCCGGCAGACACATTAGCCATCGAGATGAAACGGCCCTCAGAAGAAGATGATCTGGCATTTACAGGAAGCACGGGTTGCGCTATATAGGATGGACGTTGCCCAAGGTGCGCCAGGTGCGGAAGCGGCCGCGGTGCAGTTTCCGCTGAAGTTGTAGAATGAGCGGTCGCTTCTCGAGACGAAGCGGGCAGGTAAGCGCAATGAAGTTTCCTATCGCTCGATTCATTGCCGTTTTGGCGGCCTTTGCAGCAGTGCTGACCGGAATAGTGCGGTTAGCCGCCTACGCGCAGTCTCCGCAAAATCCATCCAGCAACACCTATTCTGAGCAAACCAGCAAGACTTACGATTTTCGTTTTGGAAAAGGTGATTTTTCCCTGCCCGGAAACGCCACCACTGTCGACAACCAGTTCATCCAGCCAAGCGCTTTCCCCTCCGCAGAATATTGTGGCCATTGCCACGAAGAGGCATATCAACAGTGGCGACAGGCGCTGCATTCCAATTCCTTCCGTACTCCTTTTTATCGCGCGAGCGTCAACATTTTGATTCGCACCAAGGGCGTTGAGTTTTCGCGGCACTGCGATAGCTGCCACAATCCCATCGCGGTCGTTTCCGGTGCTCTGACCCCGGACTCACAGGTGGACCGCTCGTTTGATCGAGATGGCGTAACATGCATGACCTGTCACTCGATTCAGGGACTTCAGTCCACTTCCGGGAATGGTGGCTTTATCATGGGCGTACCCGCGGTGATGGTGGACGAAAATGGCAATCGCATACCCGGGGAAGTGCCTTTTGGAGACATTTACGAACACCCCGAACGGCACTCCGCAGCGGTGATGCAGCTGTTCTATCGCTCGGCGGAATTCTGCGCGGCTTGCCACAAAGCGAACTTGCCCAATTCCCTGAACGACTACAAATTCATCCGCGCCTTCACCACTTATGACGAGTGGCAGAACTCTAAGTTCTCACATCGCAACCCCCTGAGTTTTTACTCCGCCGATTTCCTCACGTGCCAGAACTGCCACATGCATCGCGTGCAAACCACTCTCCCCGATTCTGGTGCCAAGTCCGGAAAGCTGGCGTCGCATCGTTGGCTTGCCGGAAACACTGCGGTTCCCTTCTACTACGGCTTCGACGAGCAGCTTCAACAAACAATTGAGTTTCTGAAGTCGGGCCGTTACTTAAATGTGGATATTTTTGCGCTAAAGAAGGCGCAAGACGACAACCTGATCGCGCCACTGGGTACCGTCCCTTTTGAGTTGAAGCCGAACGATTTGGTGGAGGCGTATGTTGTCGTACAGAACAAGAATATTGGCCATTCGCTCATTCCAGAGGTCCGCGATTTGTACCAGGCCTGGGTCGAGGTCGCGGTTCATGATGCGGCAGGCCACGAGATCTATCACAGTGGCTTCTTGCAACCCGATGGCATGCTGGATCCTCGCGCCCACAGTTTTACCAACCGCCCGGTAAGCCTTTCCGGAGACTTTGTCGATAATCACAAGGTCTGGACTATCCACTCCATGGCCTACGACAATTCGATTCAGTCTGGGCGCTCCGCCCTGGTCCGTTACGAATTTCGCATTCCGGCAAATGCCAAAGGGCCGCTCAGCATCACCGCACGCGTGAACTATCGTCATTTGCGGCAGAGCTACCTGAATAACGTGTTCGGGCCCGATCATCCGCATTATCCCGTGATCGAGTTAGCAGCGCGCACACGTGAACTGAACCTCGGCGTGAATCAACCTACCGCGCCAGCCGCCGGAGACAACCAGGATTGGATGCGCTGGAACAACGTCGCTATCGGTTTTCTCGATCAGCAGCAATACTCGGACGCCATCGACGCCTTTCAACAAGTCGTAAAGCTGCGGCCTGACTACGACGACGGCTATGTGAATGTCGGCCTGACGTACTTGGAGTGGGAAAAATACGCGGAGGCGCGCGCTCCGCTAGAAACAGCCCTCGCGCTGCATCCCCAATATGCCCGTGCGCTGTACTATCTGGCCTTAGTGGAACGCCGCGAAGGTCATCCGGAAGCAGAAGTCGCGGACCTGCAAAAAATGGTGGAACAGTATCCACAATCACGCGATGGGCGCCGCGAGTTGGGCATTGCTTATTACCAGCAGCATCGCACCGACGAAGCCATCGCGCAGTTTCAGGCGCTGCAAGCCATCGATCCAGATGACCTTGCCGCACACTACAATCTCGCCATCCTGTATCGCCGCAAGGGCATGAAAGCGGAAGCCGCCGCGCAGGCCGCTTTATACGTAACGAAACGAATCGATCCCGGAGCGCCTACCTACTCGCTCGAATATCTACGCAAGCATCCGGAAATTTCGACAGAGAGCGTGCCGTGGCACATGCATACAGACTTGAAAAATACCAACGCTGCTCTTAACTCATCAGGTGCCGGTAATAACGGTCAGCGGTAGCAGGGGGGGAAAATCGTGTCGCGTTCGGATCGCCGTAACTTTCTTCGCTCGTTGAGCCGCACGGCGCTGGTTCTTCCGTTTTCAGATATCTTGGCCCTCGCCACTCAGCAACAGCAACAAGAGCAGAACCCGTCCCGAATAAAAACCGGGCCCATCGAACGTACCTACGACGCCAAACCTGCCCCCCCACCTCCGGGCCCGAAATCCCCGATCGAAGGTACGCCGCTGGGAGTCAGTTTTGTCGACGTGGTCAAGGGTTCGGGCCTGGAAGTGGAAACCATCTACGGCGGTGTGGGCAAAAACAAGTATCTGCTGGAGACCACCGGCTGTGGCTTGGCCTTTTACGATTACGACAATGACGGCTGGCTCGACGTGTTTCTCGTAAACGGCTGGCGTTTGGAGGGTTTCCCGAAGGGCCACGAGCCCCATTGCCGCTTGTTCAGAAACAATCGCGACGGCACCTTCACCGATGTGACCAAAGGTTCCGGTCTCGAACTTCGCACCGGGTGGGGACAAGCGTGCTGCGTGGGTGATTACGATAACGATGGCTACGACGATCTATTCGTCACGTATTACGGGCAAAACGCGCTCTATCATAACAACGGCGACGGGACTTTTGCCGACGTCACCCAACGTGCCGGACTGATTCAATCCGGCCCGAAAACACGTTGGAACACCGGATGCACTTGGGTGGATTACGATCGCGACGGCCATCTCGATCTGTTCGTTGCCAACTACGTGGACTTTGATGTGAAGACCGCGCCACTGCCCGAAGAAGGTCCGTGCACTTACAAAGGCATTGTCGTGGCTTGCGGCCCTCCCGGCCTGGAAGGCGGAAAAAACATTCTCTATCACAACAATGGAGACGGCACATTCACCGACGTAAGCGAAAAAGCGGGCATGTGGAACGCTATCGGCACCTACGGGCTTAGTGTCGCGGCTTCCGATCTGGACAACGACGGCTGGCCGGACATCTACGTAGCCAACGATTCCGCGCCTGCCACGTTGTACCTCAATCAGAAGGACGGCACCTTCAAAGACGTGGCCATCGAAAACGGCGCAGCACTTTCAGCGGAGGCCAAGCCGCAAGCAGGAATGGGCGTGTCTATCGGCGATTACAACCGCGACGGCAACTTCGACATCGTAAAGACCAACTTCGCCGGCGATACCGACTCGCTGTACACCAATTTAGGGGATGCCGTTTTCGAGGACCACACCTATCCAAGCGGGCTCGGCGTCAACACCCGCTTGCTGGGCTGGGGCGTGGGTTTCTTCGACATGGACAATGACGGCTGGCTCGACATTCTAATGTCCAACGGCCACGTGTATCCCGAAGTGGATAAGTCCAAAGCCGATCTGAAATATGCCGAACACAAATATCTTTACCGGAATTTGCGCAATGGACGCTTCCAGGAGGTCACCAACCAAGGCGGCCCCGGCATTATAGAAAGCGCTCCGGCGCGTGGTTGCGCGTTTGGCGATTACGACAACGACGGTGACCTGGATATCGCAGTAAATTGCGTCAATGCCATTCCGCAGCTTCTCCGTTGTGATTCGACGCTCAATCGCAACTGGATCAAGATCAAGCTGGTCGGTGTGAAATCCAATCGCACCGGCATCGGCAGCCGCGTGATCGTCACCGCAAAAACCGTGCCCGCGGCTGAAAAACCGCTCGTGCAGATGGACGAACTGCGCAGCGGCGGCAGCTACTTCTCGCAGAACGATATGCGCATGCACTTCGGTTTAGAACAAGCCACCAAAGTCGATTCCGTGGAGATTCGATGGTTGAGCGGGCAAGTCGACCAACTGAAAGATCTCGAGGTCAATCGCGTGTACGTGATTCAGGAAGGGGGCAAGATCCTGAAATCGGAATTGCTGAAACCAGCAACGAAGTCGTAGGAGCGCGATTCACGAACGAAGCGCACAACACCGAAATTAGTATGCGAACTTTTCAGATAGTTCTCTTCTGTTTGGCATGGCTCATTCCGACTGCGAGTCTTGCTCAGGCAAAGTGCCCCTGGCTCAATGAACCCACAGCCCGCGGAATTCTAGGCGGCGCGGTCACGGTGCAAGTGAAATTGCAGGACCGGCACAACGGTATCTGCGATTTTGCGCGACAACAGGGACCTTTAGTCGTGGAGTTGCGCATCGCGGTCAATGCGTTGAACGATATTCCCAAGCAGTTCCCAACGTTTTTGGCACAATGCCCGCCAAAAAGCGCATCCTTACCCGCGATTGGCAATGAAGCAGTAAGCTGCGGCGCGCGCGACAAAGACAATCGATATGTGGAGAAGGTGGTAAGCCGCGTGCGCGATCAAGCTTTCGTGGTTAGCGTGTATGCTTCTGCGCCCGACGACCCGGCAATGACCCAGAAAATGCTCCGCCAGAAGGCCCAACTCGCCGCCGAACAGGTCGCCGGTATCCTTTTCTAGCGTGCTCCGCGCCAGTCATCTTTTCGCGAGCTGGCAGACTTGCCGCCACTGTGCGGTTCGCACTTCCATTACCCCGGAGCGCCATAGCCTGCCGCGGTGGCCTCGGCTGTGCCGGGAAAAGCGCGGCGGCCGGTAATTTGGCCGACATGGATCCGATAGTGCACGGGTGTGGGAGGCTGCGAAGTGTCGCGAAGAACCGCGGACGCATAGCTGGGTTGCCACCACATCGCGCGGTTGCGAATCAATTCGTAGGCCTCCAGGACATCCTCCGGCCATTCTGCAATGTCGGGCAATTCTTCGTAGCGACCAGTCACGATGACGCTTGACCACTCGTCGCCGCTGCTTATTGTGTCTGTTTGTATACAGACATTGGGGTTCCCACGCATCCACGCGATCTTCTGCCCCAAAGAGGAAAACCCATACAGGTATTCGCCTTTGTGAGCAAAATAGATCGGCACAATGTAGGGCTGGTTTCCGTTGGCACAGGCCAATCTTCCAAAATTCTCCCGCTGCAGCGTCTTGCGGCAATCTTCAGGTGTCATATCGTAGATCAACATGGCTGGCGCCTCATCCACGCCGTGCAGCTTATCATGAGCGCGCGCAGGTCAGATTCTTGCTCGGTTGTTATCCAGCCTCGCGCCCCGAACTTCCCAGCGATTGGTTCTGTCGTACAGAATCTCTCAACGCGTGTGTCAAGCATGTCAAATGTTGAATCTCGAATGAAGCGGCAATTTTCAATTCGATTCGCTTCGACGCTGCGACTCATCGCGGGCCGATTGCATACTCGATAGGGTTCTTAAACGCTTGGCGGGAAGTTTGAATGAAAAAAAATGGAGCCGAGAGTGGGAGTTGAACCCACGACCTGCCGATTACGAATCGGCTGCTCTACCACTGAGCTACTTCGGCTTTTGCTAGTGTTTATAAGGGATTCCCGTGGTTTGTCATCTGTGGAAAACGCCCGACTGCCGTTGATCTGCACTTTTAAGGTCAAAATCTGGAGCCGAAGGGGAGACTCGAACTCCCGACCCTCTCATTACGAATGAGATGCTCTACCAACTGAGCTACTTCGGCTCATTTGCCTTCCAACGCATCCATCGCCCGGTCGAGGTCTTTAGTCGAGACGATGTTGTAGCGCCTGAACACGCTCGCTGTTTTCCATCCGCCGATCTGCATCACAACGCTCTCGGGGACTCCGGCAGCGACCAGATTTCGCGCACCGGATCGCCGAAGGTCATGCACCAGTAAGTCAGGAAGCGCGATTTCGATTATGGCAGCGTCCCATGCTCTGCGCAAGTTCGTAGCGTCAAAAACTGGCCCGCTGCGCGGCAGCTTTCGTAGGAGAGCAGCTAGTTCATTCGTGAGCCGCAGAAGCAGAGGCTCCTTGTTTTTAACCTGCACTTCCGGCAGCCTCACGTACATCTTCCCGGCCCGCTCCTCGATCTGGTTCCAGCGGATCGCCTTCGCCGCTCCCACGCGGCAGCCCGTCGTGTAAAGGAACAGCATGAGCGGGTGCAACTTCTTCGGCAATGCCTTTCGAATCTTTTTGAACTCCGGGTCTTCCACGAACCCGGTGCGCACAGCGGCACTCTCGTCGAGCTTCGGGATGTGCGGCACACGGGCGAGCTTGCCGTCCCTCACGCCGATATGCAGCATCCTGCTCAGAGCCGCGACGATTCGGTTGACCGTGCCATTCGCCTTCCCCGCGTCCAACCTGTCCTCGATGAAATCATGGATCGTGTCGGTCGTGATCGTCTTCATCAGCCTGCCCTTGAAAAACTTGTCGAGGTGCATGAGCGCCCACGGTTCTCCATCACGACGTTTGTATTTCTTGAGACCACGGTTGCCCTTGACCTTCGAGTCCCTAATAAAAGCCTCGCGAGCATCTTCATATTTCCAAGATTTCATCTCGGCGACGGGCAATCCCTGCTCGGCTTTCAACAAGCGGTCGCGCAACAGCGCCTCAGCGACGCTCTTCTTTTCTGATTTGCTGGATTCCTGAACCTGTTGACCGTTGCCGTCGTAGTACGACACCTGCCAGAACCGTGTGCCTTGTTTGTGGAAGATGGAG
>DATJOO010000085.1:0-70682 GCA_035506955.1 Verrucomicrobiia bacterium | reverse complement strand
ATCCACTCCCATGATCTACGATTCCGATTTTGCCTTTTCGCTCCAAAGACAGCATACACCCCACCGCCTCCGTTGAGGCCTCGCGCTTCGCCTTTGAAGCCAGGACAGTTCCGTGGCGAGCGAAAATGAGGTCACCGCGCTCGGAAAATAAGAATCAAGTAGGCTCTCGCGGCGGTTTACGGCAGGTATTTGCATTCCCGGATTACCCCGCTTTCATCAGTGACCGCCGCGTATCCGTTCTTGTCCGTTGCGTCTTGTAATAACGCTACGTAGCCTTTGCCATCAGTCTGCACATTTAGTCTCAAGTTCCATCCAGGCAGGATTTCCGGCGTGGAGCCGAAATGAACATTGGTGTCTTGCGAATAAAAGCGTGCGAGCCACTTGTCCAAAAATTGTTGCTGGTGCACCAGCAGAGTCTGCCATGGCGCGTACGCGCCGTGAGTGGAAAGCTCACCTACTTCGGCTGTGTTGATTGTTCTTAGGAAGCCGATCAGGAGCGCGTGGTTGTGTCTCAAATCAGGTTGTTCAGAGCCCTTGGCGCGGTCCTGCGCAAATTGCGGCGTATTAACTCCGAGGAACAAGACGAGCAAGGCGGTATTCAAAATGAGCTGACGTTTATTCATGGTGGGTGGTCCTTCCTGTCATCGGACCGAGCACACTCTTAGCATACTGATTGGACAATTGTCAGGGACAGAATCCAACAGCCTGATTAACGCGCTTCCCGGACGAATACAGTGTCCGTACCTTATAGCAACGCTCTTAATGGAGAGCCAGTAATTTCTGAATGGTTTCATCCGCATTCTTTCTCACGAGTGGATCCTTCGTTTTTGCCTTCTGCTCCAGCACATAACGAATCGCTGTATTTACAGTGGTCCACGGCGGCCATGATGTTGCTCCCTTGATTTGCCAAATGATGCTTTCAGGAATCACCCTATCCTCAACTTTTGTCTTTCCATCGGAGGCGTAAAAGGCGATATGCCTGTGGGTTGTTATGAGGTGATATTCCTCTGCCGTTTGGTAGATGTTGGCTGGAGTAGTTGCCCGTGTGAAGCGAAGCTGCGAATCAAGCTGACCAACTTTGTCATAAGCCATTTGCACCTTCGCCGAGTTTCCTTCAATAGAAACAGCAACTATCCCATACTCATTCGATACGACTAATACCGTGCCGTTTCCAGGAGAAGCCGCAGGAGTTGTGAAAAATTGAGATGCGTGAATCCAACCGGCTTGGGTTAGCAAGTCTCCCCTCGTTGCCATGCTCCATAATTGCTCAACGACTTCTTTCGGCGTCAATTCAATGTCATTTATGCTTGGCTTGTTGCTGTGTTCTTGTCCGCTGGCGTTGATGGCGGCCAATCCCAGGACGAATGCGAAGATGAGCCTTTGCTCGGTGTGCGGCATGACTAAAAAATAGCACTAAAGAATGACGGCAAGCTTTTCCAGTGCCCGCCTGTTTCCAAGGTCCCGGTTAACGGGGTTCGCGGAAAAGTTCCTCATAGTGCCTAGAGCCGAGAGTGCAGTCCTGTATCGGCTTTGGAGGTAGCCCAGCAGCTCGGTTTTTCCAGTACACGGCCTTGAGGCGGCTCTTGTCGGCCACGTTGTAGAGAAGCTCGCAGGCGCAAGATGCACCCTTGGGGTGAAGCACCGCGAAGATGTGGTTCAAATCTACTCGCTCAAATCCTGATGACTGGAGAATTGACTTCGAGAGCCTGTACGTTCCGTGACAGTTGAAATATGCAACCGAATTATTTTCGGGACTAAGCAGGTCATCGGTTTCTCGAAGTCGGAGGGACTTGTAAGGCGCTGCATCACGTGGGACGTAATCGAAGAGATGAAGTTATCATCCGCCGGTGTCATTCGGCAAATGAAGCATCGGAAGGTATCCCGCTAACTTGGCGTGGTGGCGAACTTTGTGCGGCCGGTTTACTTCTTCGGCGCATACCCCTGCCATATGTACTCCAACGCCAGAGGCAGAGTCTGTGCTTTCACGGCGCGGTCGCAGTGGCCAGCGTTTTTCGCAAAGACAAACTGGTACGCATACCCCTTGGCGGCCAGAGCAGTGGCCATGCGCTCATTGGCGAGGACCCAGTCGTGATAGTTGTCGCGAGTGATGAGAAGGTCTCGATCGCCGACATCCATCCAGATGCGCAGCGGCTTCTTCGGGCTGTTGGGAATCAGGGTTTCATGGAACTCCCATGCTCCGTGGGGAGTCTCGGGGTTGTAAGGCCACTGCTGGTAGACGAAGGTGCCGGAGTAACTCAAAACACGGTGATAGAGATCGGGGTGATACCAGGCCATGGCCATGGCGGCGGCTCCGCCCGAACTGCAACCCATGGTCGCCCGCCCGCCGGGGTCCCGCGTGAGCTTTACGTTGTATTTGTTCTCCACCAGAGGTAGCACTTCGTTCTCTACAAACTCGGCATAAAGCCCGGACATCGTGTCGTACTCCAGTCCCCGCTCGCTGCCCTGGGCGTCGCCACTACCGTTGCCGATGGAGATTGCAATCATCACGGGCACGCGACGTGCTGCGATCAGATTGTCGAGCGCGGCGAACAAGGTCGGGTCAGGGCCATCGGCGCCCACGATGAACGGTGCCTCCGCGCCGGGGACGTATTGTTTAGGAACATACACGGCCACGCGTCGCGTGTAAGGGGCAGGATAGCTGTTCACGGTCACCTTGTTGGGATCCGCGGGGTCTGTTACGGCGAACGTGTTAGGCTCGCGCGCGATGCCGGGATAGATCTTGCTGTCCTTGGATTCCATCGTGAATTCAAAGACGTCACCCTTGGGTACTCCTTCGTTCGCGACCATTTCCGGCGGGGCATTGTGGGTAGGGCCAATGATGAAGTTCCCGTCTTCGTTCGGCGAAGGGATGGTTCCGTCCGGTAGTTCCTTCGCTTTTACGTAGCCGGGCGTGCTGGGTTCACGAGTTGGCGGCGTCGGGCGTCCGACGACCGCAGTCGAAGTTTGCGCGGTGGCCGGATCAAAACTAGCGGTCAGGCTCATCAAGAACGTAAACGTTAGAAGAAGTCGTGACACTGGGAATCCCCTCGGTTGCCGAATGGCAATTTGCGCAGCAACTGAAACAGGTCCGCGCCGGAAGCGAGACTGACCTCGGCTAAACTGCGCAGATTATGAGCGATCGTATCAGGTTGGCATCCGTGATGGAGGTGGGTCATCCAACGTGGGGGCGGGATGATGGGGTGGTGTCACCGAGGTGACCAATCGGCGGCGGCATGCTCGCCAGAGGCGTCGGCGCGTGTTACGCTCAGACGCGTTTCGGAGGGGGGCATGGGCGAGAAGTTGGACGACTTCCAGAGATTTCGCACAGAGTTGAACGAAGAGATCCAGAAATGTGGACATTTGGGAATCAAAAGGGCATTCGCCCTGGATACGCAGGCGTACGAAGCGGGCGCGCTGGACACCAAAACGAAGGAATTGCTGGGGTTAGTGGCGTCGATGGTACTTCGGTGCGACGATTGCATAACATATCACCTGGTGCGGGCCAGCGAGGTGGGATGGACCCGCGAAGAAGTGATTGACGCGTTAAATGTGGCGTTGGTGGTGGGTGGTTCCATTACTATCCCCCACATCCGGCGGGCGTTTGCGCGAATGAGAGAGGTACCCGGGCTTAAACCTGAGGTAAAATAACGGTCCGAACAACTCCATGAGCACGACACCGAACGTCATTTCTGTAGAAGAAGAGAACCTGCTGCAACGGATCAAGGGCTTCTTGGGAACCGTGGTGTTTTACATGGTGCAGCGCTCGCCGAAGCTCCTGCAGATATACCGCAATGAACAGTCGTGGACGTTGTTCCGTATCGCGTTGGGCTGCTTTGGCGCGGCGCTGGTGGTGCTGCCGCTGAGCTTGTGGCACGGCTATTTCACGGCGGTGTTTGGGTTGATGTTCTTTGTGACCTCGATCTTGTTGCCGCCCGCGGAACTGGAATCGGCCACGGACCGCAAGGCGCGCGAACTGGGCGCGCAAACGGTGGTAAGCGGCGGCGAATTTGTGGGAACGACCACGACGACGAAGCCGGTACAACTGTTCATTTCGCGTTCGCAAACCTGGGCCATGGATAAGACGTACGACCCTCAAGTGGTGATCACCACCGGGGACATTGCGAAAGTGGACGTGCTGCCGCGGGAAAACGATTGGGTGCTGGTGGTGCGCTGGGGCGAGCACAAGGCAGAATTTTTGTACAAGGGAATCTTCGCGGAGCGCTTTGCGCGTTTGGCAGAAGAATCACTGCGTCACGCCAGCGCGGCCGCACAGCCGGTGGCGAAGAGCCGGGCGGCCCGCGCGTAGGGAGCACGACGAACAAGGTCATTCCGATCCTAGCTTGCGGCTGGGAGTGACTTACATCCAAGAGAGATTCCTCACTGCGAACGGAATGACCGATTGCGTTGCCGAAAGGTAGCGCGAACAGACGCGCACACTAAATTTTCTTCGATGGCTCGGGTGCCCGGAATTTGTGCGAAAATAGAGGCGATATGGCACGCGGTTGGGAAAGCAAAGACGTCGAATCTCAAGTCGAAGACAGGAAAATTGTGGCAGACAACTCAGGCAAAACGAAAAGCCCGGAGGATCTACGAAAGGAATCCGAGCGCCGCGGACTGGTTCTCTCTCGCACGCGGATCAAGAACGACCTCGAAGCAGCAACGCATCCGAATCATCGTAAGTCGTTAGAAGCAGCTTTGGCTCATCTGGACCAGAAGATCGCGGAATTGAGTTAGAGACGTTCCTCGGGATAGACCTTTTTAAGACTTTTGGAAGCTAATCGGTGAAGACCACGCCGACAGCGGTTGTGCCCTTTTCCGTGCCGGCTTCCAAGCGCACCACGTAACCACGCAGACGCATTTCCTTGACGCCGTTGGAACCGGCGGTTTCCATCACCACTTCCAATTCCGATTGCAGGCGCGGACTGTGCTTCAGGGAAATAAACGCGCCCTGCAAGGCTAGATCGCGCACGGTGGTTTCTTCCTGAAAGCTGCGACCATCGGAAGAAACGCCGGAGACGACCGCGCGGAACTGCGCTTCGCGACGCAAGGCGGTGCGCGAACCGGGCAAGTGCGCCTGAACCGGTTGGCCAGGAGCGCCAAGGGTGATGACCATGCCTTCGCTGGCAGCAAAGACGGAATCGAACTCCTCTCGCGCATCGCGGAGAATGCTGTCCACAGTACGGTCGGTGGAATCCGGATCGTGGTGGAAAAGCACCAGGGTTTTGGCGCCGACTTCCCGGGCCACACACACGCCTTCCTTCCAGGAAGAATGACCCCAGCCTTTTTTGGTGGTGGCGAGTTGCGTGGGAGTGAATTGCGCGTCGTTGACAAAGATATCGGCGCCTTCGGCCAGTTCGCGAAGGCTGTTGTCGAGTGCGGGATTGCCGGGCTCATTGTCGGTAGCGTAGACAATGGTGCCCGCGGAAGTTTCGATGCGGAAGCCGAGGCAACCTTGCGGATGGTTGAGGTGGCGGGTGGTGACCTTGTTCTGGCCGACGAAGAAGGTTTCCTCACCCTCCAGTTCGCGGAAGCTACGCTTGGCGCTCATGGAAGCGAAGTCGACGGGAAAATAGGGCAAAGCCATCTGGGTCTCGAAAACCTGGCGAAGCGAATCACGACCGAGGAATTCGGAGCGGAAGCTGTAAAACTGGAAACGGTTATTTTCGCCGTAAAGAGGTGCGAAGAAGGGCAAGCCTTGAATATGGTCCCAATGGTAATGGGTCACGAAGATATGAGTCTCCACAAGACGGGGAGGAGGCTCGGCGATCCAGCGATTGCCGAGCATGCGAAGGCCGGTGCCGCAATCGAGGATGAATTGGGTGCCGTCGGGAGCGAGAAAATCGAGGCAAGGCGTATTGCCGCCAAAGCGGGTAGTGGCGGGATCGACGGTGGGCGTAGAGCCGCGAACGCCCCAAAAGGTCAATCTGGCGATAGGAGTGCTGGCGCTCATCGGGCTATGGGTTGCGGCGAATCTCTCCTGACTAAGCTGAGAAAGGAGGCACCTGTACCTTTTCTGATAGTGGCAGCGGCGAGTAGGGCCGTCAATGAATTCACGGGAGCATGTTGTCAACCATCCAACAACACGGAGGCTGCGGCGGCGAGGAAGAGGGAGTGAAACGAGGAGTGCGCCATGGGTCAGTCAATCTGGTTGCGGACGGCTAAGACGCTTTGGCCTTCGTGCCGCAGAGTGCGCGGACACGTTCATCGGTAAGCGGTAATCGGCGGGCGTGCACGCCGGTGGCATCGAAGAAAGCGGCCACTACCGCAGGAGGAACAATGGCGTTGGACGCCTCGGAGCCGCCGCCAAAACCTTTATCGTCGCGGGAGAGTTGCACGACGTGGATATCCGGCATTTCTTCCATAGTGAGGATGTGGTAGCGGCTCCAATTGGTACTGGTGACCCTGGAGTTGTCGAAGCTTACCTCTTCTTTGAGGGCTTCGCTTAAGCCCATGACCACGCCGGAGCGCATGCAACGGTCGAGTTGGCGCGGATTGATGATCTTGCCGGGTTCGCCGCCAATGGTGAACTTTGTCACTCGCAGCTTTCCGGTGCTGGGCACGACGGAAAGCTCAGCAATGCCTACCCAGTAGGCGTTCTCGCGAACCATCACGCAGACGCCGTGCCCGCTTAGGGAAGCGCTGCCGCTATGGCGTGCACCATGATGCGGCGAAGGGCGAGTTTCCCAATTGGCAGCTTTGGCCGTGGCGCGCAGGAGATTGATCAGGCGCTCGTCGGTGGTGTGAGCTAAGCGATACTCGATGGGATCCGCGCCGGCATTCGCCGCGGCCTCATTCATCAAGCTCTCGAGGGCAAAGTTCTGCTGACGTTGGCCTGGGGTCCGCATGATGTTGCCGCGGAGTCCACCATTGGGAGAATCGCCCGCCAGATTCGGCATGCCGTAGACGTCTTCGAGGCGGTTAACGATTTTGTCGTAGGGCCATTCAGTGGCGACCCAGTTGCCGGGCTTAGATGTGGCCGCGGGCATGCCGGCGAGCAACGCGCCGAGAGGACGGGGGTCGAACATGTGCGGTGCGTAGTTGGCGCTATGGAGCGCCACGATGCGCCCCTTGGCGTCGAGCGCTGCGGTTAGCTCGGAAACCCACGCTGGGGAAACGGTGGACCACGCCAGATCTTCTTCGAGGGTCCACTGAACGCGTACCGGTTTGCCGGTCAGTTGCGAGAGGATCACTGCGTCTGCCTCTGCGCCATCGCCACCGAGGGTGGTGCGGCCGTATTGCCCGGATTGGTCCATCCAGCGCACGACTACTTTGTCGACAGGCACGCCCAGCATATAAGCCATGCGTGCGCGTATTCCCTGCGACTGAGCGGAGTGGGTCCAGATGGTGACGTTGCCATCGAGTTTGACGTCGGCGACGGCGAGGAAAGGGCCGATGGGCGCATGACGAACATATCCTTGCTCGTAAGTTGCCGAAATCTTTTTCGCAGCGTTTTGCAAGGCTGCCGTAGTTTCTGTGGCTTGGCCCTTGCTTTCGGATGGCTTCTGCCAGTTGTACTGGCGGATGGATCTGGTTACGTTGTCGCTGCCGGGCAAGCCGGACCATTCGGTCCATTTTGTGGTGGCAGCGACGCTTAGCGCGGCTTGCACAGCTTCCCATTCGTTGGGAGAAACGACGGCGAGCAAATTGCTCTTCTGAATGAGTTCGGCAGTAGGAAATTTGTTTTTGTTGATGGCACCGGCAGAGACGAGAGCCGATCCGAGGCTTGCGGGGCGCACCATGCGGGCGTGCAACATTCCCGGCAATACCAAATCGCAGCTCCATTTGGTTTTGCCAGTGATTTTGTCGGGAATGTGTCCCGCCGGGAAGGATGTTCCGATCACGCGAAAATCGTTGACGGGCTTCATAGGAGGATCGCCGGTGACGGTCAATCCGTCGAGTGAACGCATACCAACCCAGCCAGCAGGATCGGGTTGCGCCAGCGAGCCTTTCACTGGAATTTTGAGCTCGAGGTGTTGGCCCTGCACCAATTCGCCATAGCGAAGGGTTTTGCCGCCGCCCGACACTACACCATCGGTGACGGTGAGCGACGAGACAGGGGCGCCGAGGCGTGTGGCCGCAAGCGCCAGCAACGCTTGGTAGGTGTAGGCCGCAACCTTTCGCACATTGCCCATGCCGCTGAGAAAACCAGCAGAAAATCCGCCGTCGGGAGTGGAGTCCGTGTCGCCCATGAGCAAAGTGATGGTTTCTGGCCGGACGCACAATTCTTCCGCAATAGTTTGCGGGTAATAGCCAGTGATGCCGACGCCGGTTTCGGTTCGTCCGGTCCGGGCAATGATGGTGTTGTTCGCGTGAATCTCCAGCCAGGAAGCGAGCAAAGTGGGATCGAGAGAGTTGGCATTTTCAGTCGACGGCATGCGCGCATCGAAACGCAACGGAATCGCGAGCGAGACGAACAGAGCGCCGCCGGTCTTCACAAAGGCGCGACGGGAAACGGTCGTGGGCAGGAACAAAGCGTTTTGCGGACCGGGCTTGCCGCTCATCGTGCTGCTCCTTTCATGACCAGGGCAGCGCGCTGAACAGCGTCGATAATGGCGGCATAGGTTCCGCAGCGGCATAGATGCGGAGAAGGCGGGGTGTTTGTGAAGGCGTCCTTAATTTGGGAGACCGTCGGATTCGGATTCTTCGAGAGCAGTTGGACGGCGGCAATGATCATCCCGCTTTGGCAGTATCCGCATTGGGGCACCTGCTCATCAATCCAGGCTTGCTGCACGGGATGCAGCGTCTTAGCGGCTTCGCTGGCGGGCAGGCTCTCTTGAGCGGCCCACATCGCGGGAAGACCTTCGATCGTGATTATCTGCTTGCCCTCGGCATAGGAGAGGGGCGTGATGCAAGTGCGAACCTCTTCGCCATCGAGGAGAACAGCACAAGCACCGCATTGGGCCATGCCGCAGCCCATTTTCGGGCCAGTGAGTTGGAGTTCATTGCGCAGGACAAAGAGTAACGGTGTTTCTGGAGGAGAGGAAACGACTCGCTTCGCGCCATTCACCGAGAGAGTGCGTTCGGCTGCCATGTGGCCCCCCAAGAGATGAACGTTATCTAAGAAGCAGCGGGGAGCCGGTTCGGTCTCTGGGCAGTTGCGACCAAATACCAGGCCGGCAGAATCAATACCCAAGTCAAGTTCCACCAGTGGTGGCCGTTGGCGCTCCACGCTGGAAGCATCAACACAGTGATAGTGAGAGCCAGAACCGTTGCCGAGTCGAAGTTCATCCGGGAAATGCGCAAACCTTGGCGAACGCCCCAGACGGCAGGAAGCAAGAAAAGGAACAGGCAAAACGGCGAAAGCGATTCCACACGAAACCTCGACAAACAAAACAGGCAGGGAACACAGCAGAGCGCCGCGGTGGTGCAAAGCGTCCGTCGCGAAAGGGATCCCACGACGAACCCGCCGGCCCAAGCGCAGCCACACAGCACGATGGCTTGACAGAACAAAAGGAGAAGTCCGGAGCGCATGGTCAGCGACGCTGCCGCAAGAAGCTGGGGACAAAGCAGGCGCTGATAGCTCCAGCTGACCGACACTGAAACGCCCATAAGCAGGAAACTACCAGGAAGGGTAAGGCCGAATCCGGCGAGCCACGGGCGCCAACTCTTCCAAAGGAGAGCCTGACGACGAAAGGCTAGACCGATCACACCGATTACGGCGCGGCAAGCACTCTCGCCGGATTCCAGGAAGTCGCCAAGCACTGCTTCGCGCTCCTCGGGAGCAAGCAAGTGAGCGGCAAATTGCAGCAGGGACCAGCCCGCGTTCGTCATCGAGCCCCTCCCTTTCCGCTCACGGCCCATGACGCGGTACGGCTTACGAGCATCACTGTTTCGTAAAATTCCTTTGCGGCCGAAACGCCCTTTGGAGTAACGCGAATCATTCGCTTCGCCCGGCCGCCGCGTTCAGGCGTGGCTTCGCCCATCCAGGTGCGAAGTAAACCCTTGGATTCAAGGCGCTCGATGGTGGTGTAGAGAGCGCCGATGGAGCATTTGCGGCCGGTGGCGTTCTGGATTTTCTCGCGGATGGCGGCGCCATAGGCGTTGTCGGCGAGGCCGACGGCGGCGGTGATGAGGAGATATTCGAATTCGCCGAGCATGATTAGCGCTACATTGTGATACTAATGGCGGGGATTGTCAATCGGGGATGGAGTGGGGACGGGGAGAGACCGATTGCAGATAGCGCAAAGGCACCGCCGCTATCTCCATATAGGAAACTTGCGCGCGGAGAGTGTTTCGGTTCCTTATAATACGAGTGATGGACTTGCATACGCACAGCCATACGCATGGGGGGCATAGGCATGGCCACGCGCATGATCATGCGCACGGTCATGGGCACGGGGATGACCATGGACATCACCATCACACGATGAAGCCTGCGGTGCTAGGTTGGGCGATTGTGGCGACATTAGGACTAGTGGTAGCAGAGGTGTTTGGCGGACTACTGGGACGGTCGGTAGCGCTGTTGAACGACGCGGCGCACAACCTGTCGGACGTTCCAGCGCTGGGAATTTCGTGGCTGGCGATGCAGTGGGCGCGGCGGCCAGCGGATTCGGAGAAAACGTACGGGTATCACCGGGCGGGGACCCTGGCGGCGTACACAAACGCGGTGTTGCTGATTGTGTTAGCGCTGTGGTTGGGGTACGAAGCGATCGAGCGACTGCAAAACCCGGTGCAGGTAGTGGAAAGCTGGATGATCTGGACGTCGTTGGGGGCGCTGCTGGTGAACGGGGGCATCACGCTGTCGTTGATTCGCGGACACAATGATCTGAACCTGCGCAGCATCCTGGTGCACAACTTCGGAGACGCGCTCTCTAACATCGCGATTATTGTGGGCGCCTTGCTGATGCGCTACACGCACCAGAATTGGATCGACCCACTGTTGGGATTAGCGATCGGGTTGCTGGTGCTGTATTCGTCGATAGGGATATTGCGGGAATCGTCGCACATTCTGCTGGAAGGACGGCCGCGAGGGACAGGTATTGAAGAAGTGGCGAGGGCGATTTTAACAGTGGAGCATGTGGTGGAAGTGCACGACATCCATATCTGGTCTCTAGGCGGGGACCACAACGCGTTGAGTTGCCATGCGCGGGTGCCGGATATGCATATGGACCGTTGCGAAGAGGTGGTGGCGGCGATTCAAAAGAAAGTGAAGGAATTTGGAATCGAGCACAGCACGGTGCAACTGGAGAGGGCGGGGCTGCCGGCGACGTCGGGATACGTGATGCCGGAACCGATGCGCAAAGCGTGACCGGAAGAGCGACGAGTCCGTCGCGAATGGGTAAGGCTTTATCGATAGTGTCGAAGACTTCATCTTTCACATAGCACCCAATCGTGGCGCACCTACGGCGTTGGATTAAAGGTCAGAGAGAATTTGGGCAAGATGCACGGCCCCCACATGCAAAGGCGGCATGTGGGGCAGCCGAAGAAAGCCGCACCCCTGGAAGGGGTGAGCTACAGGCTAGGCTACGCCGGAAGCAGGAGCCGAAGGCAGGTTGATGGTGTTGCCGAGTTTCTCGTTTTGCTTTTGAGTGGCGTCGAAGTCGAGCGAATCTATGGCCAAGGTGTGGCGAATGCCTTCGGAGGTGACGTACTGCAGCTTATTGTTGTTGAAGCTGTAAGCCACCGCGTAGACCTTAGTGCCATCACGCTCGACAAAGACAAACTGGGCGAGCGAGCCATTAAAATCGTTGGAGCGGTAACGGGGAGGTCCGGGTTGCGCGGGTTCCATTGGCTGCTGCCCCTGTTCGACGCCCGGGGGGACCGCATCGGGCGGCTGATCCGCTGCGACTTCCTGGGGAGGCTCTTGATCCGGGGCACCATTATCGGCGTAATCGTAATAAGGAATCGGAACGTAAATGCCGCCACCATAGAGGGGGATAACGACGCCGTTGTTGGGCGCGCAGGCATTCACACCGGGGAGATTGTTTCGCGGGTGGTTACAGAAAGGCGGCCGATTGCCGGTTACTGAATTCACCGCGCCAATTGAATTGACCGCTCCGCCGAGCACCGGGGTCGCGGTCTGTGCGGTAGAAGTGCCGGAAGGCTTATGAGTGGCGACCGGGGTTCTGGAGCGGACCGGTGCGGCGGGACTTCCAGAGTGAACATGCGTTGACGGATGAGCGGGCACAAGATGCCCGGTGGCCGAGGGACCGCTAGCGACGGGATGAGCAGGCGCGGGAGGTGGAGCAACGGCAGCATGTTGCTGGGCAGCTACGGCGAAAGCCAAGACGGAAGAGAGAGAACCCAGAACCAATAGTCTGCGCATAAAGCGCTCCCGGAAGGCCACTACAATGCTTTCCATCTACTTTGACGTAAGCCAGCCCGGAAGGGATACACGGGCTGTGTCCTAGTTGGCATTCTGCACCGGAAAGACGCGGAGGCCCAAGCAATTTTTGTGATGCGCGGTCAGTACTTCCAGCTCATATCGGCGCCGGCTGGAGCAGTGGCGGTCATACGACGAGCGATCTCCGGCATGATGCGCTCGTACACGGTGCCAAAACTTTGAAGATTGGAGATGTCTCCGCCACCCATATAGCAATGCGGCTTTCCAGGGCTGAATTCGAAGTCAGCGATACGATAAGCGTTTTTGGGGGAGTCCACGAAGTTCTGCATCAGATGGACCGCATTGTTGAGATACCAGGTGTCCATATCGCCGGCAGCGAAGTGAAGCTTTCCGACGAGTTTGGGGCCAAGAGTGGAGATGTCGCGCTCAAGGATGAAACGCAGATCGAAGTGGTCGCGCCAGTAAGTCGCGACGTCAGGATCGATGACGCCAGTGGAAGGATTCCAGATGGGCTTGGGATAACCGTCGGAACCGACGGGACTGAAGACGGCTTGCCAGATGCCGAATTGCTCGGTGGAGCGGCCGTGGGTACCCATGACTTCTTCCCGGCGGACGGTGGGCTCCATGACAGCGAGGATTTCGCCCGTGGAGTTGCGCATTTCGGAGCGAGGAAGCTTGGCAAAAGGGCTCTCCTGCCAAAACGCATTCTTATCCTTGTAGATGTTGACGGCCTGGTAGGCGCGAAAATCGATGGGATCGGGGCAATAGGCGTAGGCGTCGTTGTAAAAATCGGGATAGAAGATCTGCGAGGCGGCGGCTTCCCAGCCCCCGGTGGAGCCCCCTTCGAGAGCGCGAGCCCAGGGCTGAGCGATGCCGCGGAAGCGCTTTTCGACTTCAGGGATAAGTTCCTGAATGATGGCGTCGCCGTAGGGACCCAAGTTGGCGGAGTTCACCGCATAGGAATCGTCGTAATAGGGATTCGCGTGCTGGATGCTAAGGATGAGCATGCGGGGAAGACGGCCCGAGGTCCAATCCTGATAGAAGCGGTTGGCATATTGGAGATACTGCAGGTCGTGGGTTTTGGCACCGCTTCCGGGTTCAGGAGCTTTTTCGACAAAAAATTCCCAGTCGGGCTCGAAATGACCTTGGTGGACGAGCAAAGGATAGTGTGCAGAGGGATGCTCGTCGAAACCGTCGGGAAGGAGCACGGTTGCGCCGAGATAGACGGGGCGGCCCCAGAAGGCGGTAAGGAGTTGGCTCTGAATACGGATGTGCTTGATGTACTTGGTGTCTTTGACGGGCTCGACGGGGGGAATATTTTCGGTGAGTCCGAGGCGAATGACGTTATTGGATTGTGGATCAAGGTGGACGAGCTGCGGCTTGCTGAGAAGATTGCCGGGCTTCTCGAACCACTGCTGGCCCTCGCCCATGTCCGGAGGAAGTTTGATGGTGTGGCCATCGGAACGATGGAAGGTCTCGTAAATATTGAGGACGGCCTGGACATAGTAGTCGCCCGGCGGAAGCTGCTGGAGCGAGACGAGAGGATAGCCGAGAGTTGTGGAGTCGATCACCGCGGGAGTTCCGGGCTTCCAGGAATCGACATCGAGACCGAAGAACTGCGCGCTCTGGGCTTCTTCTTCGCGGAGTTGGAAACGGGGCTCCGAGGATTTATCGGTGCTGATGCCGAGAAAAATGTGGCCGTCGAGAGGCTTGCCATTGCTGGCGGAATCGGGAAAGGTGATTTCGATGCGAAAGTTGGTGGGAGATTGGGAAGTGGATTGAGCATAGAGCGTGGACGTTAGAAACAAGAACGGAATGAGCAGAGCGACGGTTGGGTAAAAAGGCCATTTGCAGATGGCGTTGTGAGCCGGGACGAAATTCAAACGATCCTCCAAAGCGAGACGGGACAGGATACAACAGAAAGGAGATAGGCCGCAGTTAGCCCTCACGGAATGCTGTCAGACGAACCAGGCGCAGCAACCTTCCCAAATCCCACCTAAAGTAAGACTGACGGCAAAATACGGTAAGGACCCCGAGCACAGATGGTGACGCAGCGGTGCATAAAGGATAAAGCTGAATTTTTTGTTGCACGGTGCCGGCGGAGAAAGGCCCCGCCGTGGCTGCGGATTTCAGCCAACTTTATTAAGGGGACGAACCATGTTTGGAAAAGTGAAATCGCTGCGGGAACTGTTCGAGATTGAGCTGCAATATGCCTATGACTGCGAACGAAAGTTGGTGGACAAAGGCCTACCTACAATGATTGAAAATGCGAGGTCAGAGGAATTGCGGACGGCGCTGCAACAGCATTTGCGGGAAACGCAAAACCACGTGACCCGGCTGGAGCAAGTGTTTGCGGCGGCGGGCATTGCGACGGAGACCAAAAGCAATGAGGTATTCGACAAGCTGTCTAATGCCGTGAAGGACTCCATCAGCAATATCGATGATTCCCCGTTGCGGGATGCAGCGCTGATCGCGAACGGCAACCAGGTGGAGCATTACGAAATCGGGTTGTACGGAACGCTGGCGGCATTTGCGCGGCACTTGGGATTGCAGAGCGCCGTGGGACCGCTGCAGGAAACGTTGAAGGAAGAGAAGGCGGCGGACGCGAAGCTGACAGAGTTGGGCGAGTCCACGATGAATGCGCAGGCGGCGCGGTACACGACGGCGTAGAGTGGGTTGTAGGAGCGACGCAGGTCACAGGCTAAAGCCTGTGCTGCAAAGGCTATTTCGGGGGCGTCGGCGCCAGTGCGGCAAGCTGGGCCACGCCCCTGATTTACGTTTGGAGCATAGTTCCGATTCGGCGGGCGGCGCGCCGGGGTGTGATGGCCGGGGCGGTTGGGGGGAGAGGTGCGCTTTCATGAGCATAGGGGGATGTGCTATAACCGTGAGGCCGTGAAACAGGACGGAAAGCAGGAGAGGTCCCTGGCGGCATGGCAGGGAGAGGCTGTTGCGGAATCGCCGGTGGCGAGCCCGGCAGCGGCCGAAATGCAGGAAGATCCGTCCCGGTATTGCCCGGTATGTTCGCAGCGGCTGGAATCGAGAAGGTGCAAGCTGGTCTGCAATGCATGCGGGTATTACATGTCCTGCGCAGATTACTATTAACGTAAAGCGGTGCAGTCAGGGTAAACAAGACCGCTTTGCGGAAAATACCAAAAGCAGATATGCTTTGCGATTCCGGCCCGGTTGCCGCCGGATTCGTGTACGGATGAGGAGGAACTCACAGTGGCGTTAAAGATAACAACTCGAGAAGTGGACGGCGTAACGGTGGCAGCGCTGGACGGCCGGATCGTGCTGGGAGAGGAAAGCAATGCGCTCCGGGAAAAGATCAAGGCGCTGGTGGCCGAAGGAAAGAAGAAGGTCGTGCTGAACATGGACAATATTACGTTCATAGACAGCGCGGGCTTGGGCACATTGGTGGCATCGCACCACAGTGCGAAAGCGCAGGGAGCGGCACTGAAGTTGTGCCATCTGGGCACAAAGTTTCAGGAAGTGCTACAGATTACAAAGCTGATGACCATCTTCGACGTGTACAACACGGAAGCCGAAGCGGTGGCCAGCTTTAATAAGTAAGCAAACGCGTTATTTCGTTTGTCAAGAAAGATTGTCGAAAGAAGGGCAGGATTATCCCTGCCCTTTTTTTATTCCGGAATGCGATACATGGTAATGCCCGAGAGGAGTTTTGGGTAAAAGTCGGTGGACTTTTGAGGCATGACTTCTCCGGCAGTGGCAACCCGCACCACCAGGTCGACATCGGCAGGATTGAGAAGGAAAGCGATTTGGGCGGCGCCACGGTCGACGGCATCGAGAGCAGTGGAGGCTTCGCGTTCGTAGGTGAGATTGGCTTCCGACGCGACCGCGTGAGCAGTAATGCCGAGGGCGGGTTCGAGAATGCCCTGATGAAGAAGGACGACGTCGAGTTCGCGTTGAAGCGGCGAAAGGCCCGGAAGGATTTGGGCGAGATCCGCCTCAGGGCGAAGCGTGAGGATATAGAAGACGCGCTGGTTGTTTTCTGGTGCAGGATAAACACCGATGGCGCGTTGGGACTTGGCGGCAGCAAGTTGCTGAAGGAATTTTGTGGCGAGTTCGTCGCGGTGCGCAGGACCGTCGAATGGCAGCACTTCTGTAGCAAACCATGGCTCAAGATAGCGGCGAACGGCGCTCCAGGAAAAATCGCGCAGGTTGGCGACGACGCGGTGGGTGGGAAGGATCGTAAGACCTTCACTGCGCGTGTTGATGAAAGTCATCATGGAAAATTCGTAGGGGGCGTCGGGAATGAGCTTGCCCGCGCGGGTGCGGTTCTCGTTACGGAAATTGAGGGACGTTTCGTAGCGATGGTGGCCATCAGCGATCACCAACTTTTGGTCGGCCATGGCTTGTTGGATGGCAGAAATGCGGTGGGGTTCGGCGACCAGCCATAGACGATGGATCACACCGTATTCGTCGGTGAGTTGGGTGACCGGAGGTTGTGAGGATTGCACCTCGGCGAGAACAGTGTCGACCCGGGGCTGAGGGTCCGCGTAGAGCAGGAAGAGTTGGCCAGTGTGGGTGCGGGTGTGGCGCAAAAGCTCGAGGCGATCGGCTTTGGGGCCGGATAAAGTGTGCTCGTGGCGGAAGATGACGTTGGCGGAATAATCTTCGAGCTTGCCGAGACCGATGAAACCCTGGCGCGTGAGACGCGTGGAGGTGCCGGGGACGGTGTATTCCTGCGTGTAGGCATAAAAGACGGGGGCAGGGTCTTGGCGGATCACGTTTTCGGCAATCCAACCGTGCAAATTGGCAGCAGCGCGAGTGTAGACATTGTTCTGAGGGACGTCGTCCTTGAAGGTGCGGCCTTTTTCGATGGCAATTAAGTTGTGGGGACTGGCAGCGTAGTACTGCTCCTGCATGGCCGGTGTGATTTTGTCGTAAGGCTGAGTGAGAACCCTATCGAAGGGCGCGAGATCGGGATTATAGCGAAAAGCGCGAAAGGGTTGCACCAGGGCCATGACGTCTCCAAGTTGAAATTTCGCTGAAAGGACAGCCTTCTAGTGTACGCGATGTGGTGAGGACGAAAAAGTGGCGAGGCGCAGTGCGTCGGATGGCAGTCAGGAAAAAAGGTCGCGGCCGGGCCGCGAGCACCGCATTAGCGGCTGCGAGGGCGATTACGGCGCGGGTACGACGACGAGCATGGCGTCGGGTTGTCCGGGTTCGACCAGGTAGGGTTGCATGCTGCCGGTGACGGCGGCGTAGCCGAGATCTTTCGCGGTCATGTAAGGAGCGTAGAACATAAGATGGCCGGGAAAGGGACCGGACTGTTTTGTTTCGGGATTGTAGAGGTAGTTTTCCGAGGAGAGCATGTAGCAGATGCCGGGCTTGCCAGGAGCTTTGAAGCGTCCATCCTTGTAGCCAGAAGCAATGTCGGCCTTGATCTGTTCTTCGGACTTGCCCTGAGCGCGCATCTCTTCGGTGAAGAAGTGAACCTGCAGAAGTGTGCGGCTGCCTTCGGCGTCGAAACACATCGGCCCGACACTGGTCTGCACGGTGCCCCGGAAGGTGCGTTCGACAATACAACTGAAACCGTTGGAGCCTTCGCGGGCTTTTTCATAGCCCTTGGCGCCGAGAATGTAGACGGTAGCTTTGCTGGCGACTTCGGGGGGCGCGGCGCTTAAGGCAAGCTGGATTTGCCGGTCGCGGGGAACGGAGGCACTGTAATGCGTGGAAGGAGTTATGGATTCGGTTTGCCTGGCTGTGCTGGCGGAGGCGATAGCAGGCACAGAGGCGAGAAGAGCGAAAAGCGTCCAGGTCTTTAAAGACATAGGGATTCCTTTCGGGTTCGAGGATGCGCCGCCGGGTTGCCGCTCGCCTCGCCGAGGGCCAGGGGCGTTGGCGGAGAGTCTGTCACAGTCACTTGCAAAGAACAAGTAAATAGTAGAGTTGAGTGAAAGAGGGGAACTCTAGCAGAGAGCAATCTGCGGTGGGCGGAAAAGCGGCGAGCTACCAGATTGCAAGGATTACTTTATCGACGGGAGGGGGGATTGGGCGGAGGCCGAATTGGTTTTTGCGGGTGCCGGATTGGACGCAGGGGCGACTTCAACCAAGCGGGGCAGGTAGACCGGCGAACCGAACAGGAACGCCAGCAGGCTCAAGACTTCCAAAGTGAACTTCACGTGAACCCTCCGAGACAAATGTACTGCGTTCATTCGTGCGGCCTGCTTGGTGACTGAAGTTTCTAACCCGGGCGAGGGGCCGTTGGAGTAGGCCAGCGATTTCAGAGAGGGACGAACTCTCCGAATCCGCGCCGACAACGACAACTTCACGGGGCTGGTGGCCCCTGCCAGCGGCGGGCGAGCCGCAGGCGACACAGACGACTTACACGAAAGACTTCTTCTCCAGTCCAGCGATGGAGCTGCTGGAAAAATTCCGGTGGGCCAGCTTGGACACAAAGCGGCAAAGTTGGCACTGCTCGTCATGCGATTCCAGATGCGCGAACGCGCGGGCGTACGCGGCTTCGAGACGCAGCAGTTGATTAGACGCCTCAGCATCGCCAGGAGAGAGCGAGGCGATCTGCTTTTGCAGCTGATGGAGATTCTCCAGCGCGCGTTGGCAAGCGTAGAGCAGTCTCTCGTAGTCGATGCAAATCGCGGTTCTAAATGATGGTTGCGAATGCATGACGCTCATCCTTCGGCGTGGAAAGAGAGAGCACGTTGTGCGCCAAACTTGCGCGTAGGCTAAGTTGCGATGATTTGATTAGTTGGGATGCAGAAGTGCTCACCGAGGGGCAGAGAACTAGTACGAAACATCGCCGATTTGATGCAGGGAATGCTGTAATTTTTACAAACGCCGAGGTGACAGCAGTGGAGAGTGGCGGGGAAAAGATTGGCGGATCTAGAGTTCGGCCGCCACATAGGCTTGAAGCGGTCGAAGGTTTGACGCAGCGCGAAGGCACCTCCGAGGGATTCGAGAAGGACGCAATTTTGCGTAGGCCAGGGCGTGAGCGCTACAGGATTTGGAATTTATTTTGTTCGAGCCGCTTGCTGTGATCGCTGGTTTTCAGGATCGAGTTCGAGAGATTGCGGAAATCAGGAGACCGTCGGAAAGATAGGCGTCGAAATGGCTCGTGCTCTGGGCGACCTGCTGCATGATGAGCATGGAAGTGAATTGCTTGGGGATGGGAGAAGGTCCGAAGAAAGGATTTTCGTGGGTGGCGCCAGTTATGCCACAATTTAAGCCCAACCCCCGGGCTGGACGAAAGGCGCCCGGGAGACAGCGAGAGGACACTTTGCGCCAGACAGCAACAGGCACCTGGAATTGGGGCGAAATAGCGAGCCGATGTACCGGTGCATCCAATGGGATGATGGGCTGTTGTCGTGTCGATAGAGCAGGAGCAAGCGCAGGGCGGTTAGCAAAATTCGCTGGAGAGAAACAAGGTGGCGTTAAGCAAGCACATGGAAACAGGGGCTCCGTTGTCCCATCAAGAAGATGGGAAACGGGCGCTGCGCGCCGGCCAATCGCTGCTGGAGCAAATCGGTAATACCCCCCTGTTACGCCTGGCCAATCTTGGCCGGGAATTCCCGAACATCGAATTTCTCGCGAAAGCCGAATGGTTTAATCCGGGTGGGTCGGTGAAGGATCGTCCTGCACTCAGCATGATTCAGGCCGGAATTTCGGCGGGACTGCTGCGGCGGGGGAAAACGATCATCGACGCGACCAGCGGAAACACGGGAATCGCGTACGCCATGATTGGTGCGGCGATGGGCTATGCGGTGAAGTTGTGCTTGCCGGAAAGCGCATCGGCTGAGCGCAAACGCATCTTGCAGGCGTATCGCGCGGAATTGGTGATGACGCCCGCGGATGAAGGCACGGACGGCGCAATCCGGCGCGTGCAGGAGATGGTAGCCACCGATCCGGAAACGTATTACTACGCGGATCAGTACAGCAATCCGGCAAATTGGCAGGCGCATTACCGCACAACGGCGGCGGAGATTTGGGAGCAAACGGCCGGCGAGATCACGCATTTTGTGGCGGGTTTGGGAACCAGCGGGACATTTGTGGGAACAACGCGACGTTTGCGGGCATTTAATCCGAGGATTCGGTGTATCAGTCTGCAGCCGGATTCGTCATTTCACGGGCTGGAGGGTTGGAAACATATGCCGACCGCGCTGCGGCCAGCAATTTACGACGAGACGTTGGCGGATGAAAACGTGGCGGTGACGACGGAAGAAGCGTATCGCATGGTGAAACGGCTAGCGCGCGAGGAAGGATTACTGGTGAGCCCGAGTGCGGGCGCGGCGCTGGTGGGATGCTTGGCGGTGGCGCGGGAAATTCCGCGCGACGAACGCGCGGTGATAGTGACGATACTTCCGGATTCGGCAGCGAAATACTTGAGCGAACGGTTTTGGGATGAAGAATAGTCATGGCGGAAACTGTGAAAATTTGGCTGGATGCAGAATGCGCGGAGAAAATCCGGTCGCATGGCCTGGAGACGTACCCGCACGAGTGTTGCGGAGCGTTGTTCGGCCGCGACGGCGCTGAGGGCAGGCCGCGCGAGATCTTGGCGGCATATCGGTTGATAAACCGGCGGGACGATTCGCCGCAAAACCGTTTTTCGGTAAGCACACGCGACGTAATTGCGGCCGAACGCGAGGCGGACGCGCGCGGGTTGAGTGTGGTGGGCTGGTATCACTCGCACCCGGACCATCCAGCGAGGCCGAGTGAGTTTGATCGCGAGCATGCGTGGCCGTGGTACAGCTACATCATTGTGAGCGTGGAGAAAGGTGCGGCGCGAGAGATGCGGTCTTGGCAGTTGCGAGAGGATCGGGCGAGATATGAGGAAGAGGAGATTGAGGAAGTCAGGGAACGTGAAAGAGTGAAAGTTAGGAGACTGATATGAGTGTGAAGGTGATGATACCGACTCCATTGCGACCGCATGCGGAAGGGAAGGCTGCGGCGGAATTCCCGGCGAAGACGGTGTCGGAGGCGTTAGGGCAGCTGACGGCGGAATATGTCGAGTTGAAGCGACACTTGTTCACAGAAGAAGGGAAGCTGCGGAGCTTCGTGAACGTGTACCTGAATGGCGAGGATATCCGGTACCTGTCGCAGGAGAACACGCCGACCAAGGATGGAGACACGATTAATATTATTCCGTCGATCGCAGGAGGTGGGCCAACAACGGCGGCGGTTGCGGGAGAGAAGCTGAGCAATGAAGAAATTCTGCGTTACAGCCGGCACCTGATCATGCCGGAAGTTGGCATGGAAGGGCAGTTGAAACTGAAGAACGCGAAAGTTCTGCTGATTGGCACGGGAGGACTGGGCGCGCCGCTGGGATTGTATTTGGCGGCAGCGGGCGTAGGAAAACTGGGTCTGGTGGATTTTGATGTGGTGGATTTTACGAACTTACAGCGGCAGGTGACGTTTGGAACCAGCGACGTAGGCAAGCACAAAAGCGAGGCGGCTCGAGCCCGACTGTCAAACTTGAATCCGGACATTGAGGTGACGGCGTTCGACACGAAATTAACGAGCGAGAACGCACTGGAATTGTTTCGCGACTTCGACATTGTAGTGGATGGCACGGACAATTTTCCGACACGCTATCTGGTGAATGACGCTTGCGTGCTGCTGGGCAAGCCGAGTGTGTACGGATCGATTTTTCGGTTTGAGGGCCAGGCGACGATTTTTGGAATGCCGGATGGTCCGTGCTACCGGTGCTTGTATCCGGAACCACCTCCGCCGGGATTGGTGCCGTCTTGCGCGGAGGGCGGAGTGCTGGGGGTGTTGCCGGGGATCGTGGGATCGATCCAAGCGATGGAGACGATCAAGCTCATCTTGGGCAGCGGGCGGAATTTGAAGGGGAGGCTGCTGGTGTTTGATGCGCTGGAGATGAGCTTCCGCGAGTTCAAGCTACGGAAAAATCCGAAATGCCCGATGTGCGGGGAACATCGCACAATTCACAAGCTCATCGATTATTACGAGTTCTGCGGAATTCGCGGGGAAGAAGCGCCGGCACCGGATCTGCATGTACCGGAGCTTACGGCGCGAGAGTTGAAGGCGCGGTTGGATCGCGGGGATGATCTGTTCATTCTGGACGTGCGTGAACCGCACGAATACCAGATTTGCAACTTGCAGGGACACTTGATTCCGCTGGGCGAATTGCCGCGGCGGGTGCATGAGCTCGATTCTTCGCGGGAAATTGTGGCGCATTGCCGCAGCGGGAAGCGGTCGGCGGAGGCGATTGATTTTTTGCGGAAGGCGGGATTCAAGAAGATCCACAATTTGAAGGGTGGGATATTGGCGTGGTCAGACGAGGTGGATGGGAGCGTGCCGAAGTATTGAGGCGCGGTGCGGCAAGGCGCGACGGTGGAAATCGCTTCTCGCGTCTGCCTCGCGCTTTTGCGCTATGACGGACCGGCGATCCTCAGGAGGACGACGTTCTTCAGTGTGGATTTAGTGTGGAGAAGACCAGCGGCGTAAAGCCGCTGCTACAAGCTGATTGTGGCGCGGCGTGTGATACGCGGCCCCAGGACCCAGGTTCATAAAGCGAACCTGGGCACCCGTCGGAGATGCGCTCCTCAGGAGGACGGTTTTCTATTGGTTAGTTTCAGGCATTGAAAGCCCAAGGTTATACATAAGACCCCACATGCAACGGCGGCATGTGGGGCATCCCACTGACTAAGAGAAGAACTCCCACCCTTTCTGCGAAAGGCGCAGAAAGGGTAGGGCACCCGCTGTGTCGGGAACCCCACTGCGCTTATGAACCCTGTGCTACGGGGCGGGGATTTGGATGGAACGCTAGTTGAGAATTTGGATGGGAGTGCCGTTGGTGCCCAGGAATTCGCCGGGGCGGGCGGAAGTGGGCTTGCCATTGTCCCAGACGAGAATGCCGTTGACCCAGACCTTTTCGATGCCGGTGGGAAGCGCGGTGGGATTGGTGTAGGTGGCGTTGTCGATGACAGTGTCAGGATTGAAGAGGACTATGTCTGCGAACGAGCCGACACGAAGGGTGCCGCGATCTTTCCAATTGAGACGCTGAGCGGGCAGAAAAGTCATCTTGCGGATGGCTTCGGGCAAGGTGAGCCAATGTTTTTCGCGAACGTAGAGGCCGAGAACGCGGGGAAACGTGCCGGCGCCGCGGGGGTGACTGGCGCCGATGCCGCCGTCACTGGCGACCATGACCCATGGCTGCTGGTAGAAGGCTTTGATGTCGGACTCGATCATCGATTGGCAAATGATGCTGGCTTCGGTCTGAGCCGCGTCTCCTTCACGGATTAAGCGAATAAACATATCGACGTCGGAAACGTGCGCAGCTCTGGCGAGATTGGCCAGGGTGTGTCCGGAATAAGAGGGATTGGGTTTGAATTCGGTGATGGTGATGCGCGAGGCGCCGCCGACGTCGTCGAGTGCTTTGCGGACAGTTTGTGAATTTTCGTACTGCTTATCGGGAACGAGCACTTTGAGGTTGGAATGCCAGGCATCATAGGGATAGCAGTCGGCCATAAAGTCGACGCCGCGCTTGCGAGCATTTTCAATGACTTGGATGTATGCAGCAGCTTTGCCTTGCACGCCAACCGTGCCGAGCTTGATGTGGGAATGCTCGACGGGAATGTGCGCGCTTTCACCAATCTCGATTTCTTCGTGGAGGGCCTCGAAGGATTTGTCGGCTTCGTCGCGAATGTGAGTCATGTAAATGCCGTGGTGCGCGGCGGCGACTTTGCACATGGCGATGAGTTCGGCGGTATTGGAATAGCCGCCAATCTCATATTCGAGACCGGAGGAGAGGCCGAGAGCTTGCTGGTTCATGGCCTGACCGACGAGTTGCTCCATTTGCTGGATTTCCTGAGGCGTGGCGACGCGTTTGTAGTCAGAGTGCATGACCTGTTCGCGAATGGTGGCATGGCCGGCGAAGACGGCGACGTTAGGCGCGGTGTGAAGTTGCTGGATGGTGCGAATCCAGGCGATGAGCGGCCAGGGGGAATCGCCGTCGGGACCTTGGACTACCGTGGTGATACCTTGAGCAATCTGGGTTTCGGCGAGGGGATCGGTGAGCAGACCATCGGTGGAGTGATTGTGAATGTCGATGAAGCCCGGGGCGAGGACCAGACCTTTGGCGTCGACCACAGATTCGTCTTTTTGCGGCTGCAAGTCGCCAATTTCGGCGATGTGATTGAGAACGATGCGGACGTTCGCTTTGCGCAGGGGTGCGCCAGTACCGTCGGCGAGTTGCGCGTTGACGATGAGAAAGGAAGAAGACTTTTGCTGCGGGAAGAGCGGGAGCAGGACGGCGAAAGAGACAATCGAGACGAAAAGCACGGCAGTAGATCGGTGACTGCAAAATTCTGCAAACTCTGAGAAAAGAGAGAGATTCCTCACTGCGCAGACTCCGTTCGGAATGACGAATGGTGGTACTTAGGCATTCTGACAGAAGAAGAGCAAGCGTTCACAACTTGGCGTGGGGAGCGGTGTAGGGATTGCAACAAGGATTCTGGGCGGGAGTGGGCTCCATGAATTCAATGCGGGTCCAGTCGGGATCGAAAATATCGAACTGCCACTTACCGTCGCGGCCGATTTCGGATTTGTCATCGGCGAATTTGGAATCGGGAGCGAGTCCGTTTTTGTGGAGTTGGTCCAGGGCTTTCTGCATGTTGGGGACACCGAGGCAGAAGTGATTTTGCACGCCGAGTTCCTGATGATCGGCGTTGGGCGCGATGTTCAGCATGAATTCGACCCAGTCGTCGCCGTTGGGCACCTGGATTTCGAACCAGTCGATGTCGGAGTCCTTTTCAGGAGTGCCGGGAGGAAGATCTTTGAAGCCGCCTTTCCAGTAGAGACGAAAACCGAGTTGGTCCATGTAGAAATGACGCATGGTGGGAAGATCATGGACGACAAAACCGGCATGGAAGATGCGAAAGCTCACTTGGGTAGGAGAAGGAGGAGGGGGGGCCGGCGCTTTTTCGACTTGGATGAAGGCGATGCGATTACTCTCGGGATCCTGCGCTTCGATGAAAGGGCTGCCGTTCGCCGCGGTCTGAATATCGGAAACGGTAACGCCTTGGGATTTTAGGTAAGCACGCATTCTGGGAACGTCGTCGGTGCGGAAGGCAACTTCATCGAGCCAGGAACCTGGGGTGCGGGGGTCTGCATGAGTCAGTTCGATGTGCTGATGGCGGTTCACGGCGAAACAAGGATTTTTCACGCCGGCGCAACTGTCGCCGCTGGTGGAGAGGCCGAGGATTTTGGAGTAGGTTTCGGAGGCTTTCTGGAAATCGCTGGATTTGATGCGGACGTAGGCGACGCCGTAAATTTTTGGACGTTGCGGCGTTTGTGCGGAGAGGTATGCGGTGAAGAGAAGGGATACACAAAACAGGATGGCGGCGCGGTGCATGTTGGCCTCGTGGTGGATCGGTTTTTTATTGTAGCGCATGGGATGGATGGAGTTGGGATCGAAGAGAGATTCCTCGCTGCGCGGACTCCAGTTGGAATGACAGTGGCTTTTGTTGGGATTGATGCCAAGAGGCGGTGGCTGAGTTCCTTCGTCGCTGGCGAGCGTTCCTCAGGATCACAACGTTTTTTTTGAGACCGGCGACTGTGCGGGCATGGGACGCAGCATGCTGCGCCCCTACGATGATCGCGGGCAAAATGGGAAGACCAAGTGCGGGCATTGGAAAAGCGGGTGCTACAAAAAGCAAAACGGACAGAGGCTGAAGCCTGTGCAACTGGCTAGAAGGTGACAGCGGTCAGGGCTTTCTGGGCGGTTGCGGCGGCGGCGGTGGAATTGCCGGCTAGCGTTAAGTTGGCCCATTCGGTGGCGGCTTGAGAAATGCGGACCGCTTCCATGGTGAGGGACTCGGGTCCGCCAGAGTCGGAGTTGGCGAAGAAGATGCGGTCCATGGGATGCGAGGCGATCACCCGATTTTTCGTGTATTGATTGGGAACGGCCATCATCATGGCGTGGCCGCGCCGGTAAAGATGGATCTCGATGGGATCGATATGGAATTCGGGAAGCAGTTGCTGGAAGTCGGTGAGGACTTTTGCGGCGAAGGCCTTGCAGTCGGCTTCCTGTAGCAGTTGGTAGCGCTGCGCTTCGCGAAGCGTGGAATAAAAGGTGAGGATTTCGTATTTGGGGTGATATCCCGACTGATTGCGGATGGTCCAGTCGGCCACGATGAAATCGGTGAAGGCGTTGCCGGGACACCAGTTGTCGTAGCCTTTGTCGTAAAAGCGCTTGTCGAAAATCATGTTGATCATGGGCACGGGAGCGTAGCGCATGCGCTGCATGGCTAGCTTCTGCTCGTCGGGAAGATGGGTGACGAGGCGGGAAGCGATGAATTTGGGCGCACACATGATCACAAGTTTGGCAGCTACGGTGGTGAGTCTGTCTTCCTGGATATAGGTGACGCGGACTTCCTTGGCGTCGGGCACGACGGAAACGACAGTGGCGCCGGCGAGCATGCGTTCGCCATATTTTGGGGCCATGACTTCGACGAGTTTGTGGCTAATGCAGCCGAGGCCGCCGGGAAGAATCACGCGGGTGGAATCTTCGCCCTTGATCAGATATTGGGCATCGACAACGCCGATGAAGGCGGTGGTGTCTTCGGTGACAGCACCCCAATTGGAAAGGCCGTAAGCGTCCCACCATTTGGTGACCTCCGGCGCGTAATTTTTGGTGATTTCGGTGAAGGGCTTGGAGTCAAGTTCGAGAATATTTTTACGAGGATCGAGCTTGAGGATGTCGTCGGCAAATTTTTGGAAGCTGGCGACGGTTTGTTTGGAGTAGGGAAGCTGGGACAGTCCGGAGCGCCAAGTGTCGGGGGTATAGACACCATTGTCGATGGTGGGATCGGGCATATCGATGGGAAGAAGATGGAGGCCGATTTCTTTGGCGAGGTGGTCGCTCGGGCTGCCGCGGAAGTCGTAGGCAGCGCCAGTGGAGTAAGGTTGTCCAGCAAATTCTTCCTGATAGGCATTGCCGCCGAAGTGGGCTTCTTTTTCGAGAAGAAGCCAATCTTTGCCGCGAAGAAAATAGGCAGCGGAAAGGCCAGCCATACCGCCGCCGATAATGAGGATGTCGACCTTACGAGTGGCGTAGGGAGCTACGAAGTCGTGGCCATCACGGACTTCATGGCAAATGGTGAAGTGCTCGCCCTCGACGTTGGCAGTGGGGGCAGCGCCGGAGGGAGGAGCGGCGAGTAAGGCTTTGTCGATGGGACAGCCGGAAGCGATGGAGCCGGCGACGACGAATTTGATGAAGTCACGACGAGAGGGAAAGGATTTTGAGTTGTCAGTCATAAGTTATCAGTCCTGAAAAACGATTTTGGCCGGTATTGCGTGATGCAAAAGAGCTTCCTCAGGGGTTAAAGCCCAATCATTGGTAGGGCTGAATGTCGGAGCTAAAGCTCCGACCCCCGGTGCTGCCACGACGAAACGAGAACGCTCACGGGCGAACATCAGGGGCGCTCCAGAAGTTCGGTGGATTCGTGGCCGATGGTGCGGGAGCGAATGCGATACCAGATGAGGATGAGGATTACGGAGGCGAAAAAGATAAGGGTGGAGATGGCGTTGATTTCTGGGGTGATCCCGCGGCGGAGGCGGGCCCAAATTTCGAGGGGAAGAGTGTTTTCGCGGCCCAGGAGGAAGAAAGTGACGGCGATTTCGTCCATGGACAACGTGAAGATGAGAAGTGCGGAGGCGATAAGAGAGAGCTTGAGATTGGGGAGGGTAATGCGCCAGAAGGTCTGCCAAGGAGTGGCGCCGAGGTCGAGAGATGCTTCTTCTTGAGCACGATCCATTTTCTGCAGGCCGGCGAAGAGTTCTGTGGTGGCGACGGAAATGAGTGCGGTGCCGTGCCCGAGAAACACGGACAGCAGGCTGAGGCGGATGCCAAGGCGGTCGACAAACATTAATAAGGAAAGGCCGGTGATGATGCCGGGGAGGACGAGAGGAAGGAGGACAAGTCGGCGGAAAAGCGATTTGCCCGGGAAACTGGCGCGGTCGAGAGCGAGTGCGGCAAGCAGGCCGAGCGTGAGCGAAAGAGCAACGGCGCCAAGAGCGACAAGGAGGCTGTTGAGGACGGAATCCCAGATGGAGCCGTCGGCGAAAAGTTGCTGATACCAGTGGAGCGTGAACTGTTTTGGGGGAAAGCCACCGACGCCACCCTGATTGAAGGAATAAAGGATGAGAACGACGATCGGCAGATACAGAAACGCGAAAACCAGCAGGGAGTAGGCGGCAAGAAACGGCGCGCGCTGCGACGAATTTGCGGGAGTGGTGGTCATTGGAAGGCCCAGCGTTTCTCGAGGCGTTCGGCCAAGAAAAGTAGCGCGATGGTGAGGAAGAGAATGCAGACGGCAATGGCGGCGCCGAGGGGCCAGTCGTAGGCAGTGCCGAAGAGGCTCTGGACGATGTTAGCGATCATGATGCTGGAGGGACCGCCGACGAGCATGGGCCCGAGGAAATCGCCGAGCGTAAGCACGAACGCGAACGTAGCGCCGGCGAGAAGGCCGGGAATCGACAGAGGAAGAATCACACGGAAAAATGTGGAGCGCGGGCCGGCGCCGAGATCGTGAGAGGCTTCGATGAGATTGCGGGGAATGTGTTCGAGCGAGGCATAGAGGGGAAGAAAGACGAAGGGCGTATAGATGTGCGTGAGGGTGAGGATGACGGAGAAAGGACTGTAGAGGAAGAAGCTGACGGGTTCCTTGGTGATGTGGAGATACTGCAGGAAGCCGTTGAGGACGCCGTCGGAACCCAGGATGGTTTTCCAGGCGTAACCGCGGACGAGATAACTGACCCAGAGAGGGACGATGACGAGTTGGTAGAGAAGGTCTTTGCGCAACGTGGCATGGAAGGACATGTAATAGGCAAGTGGATAGCCGAGAAGAAGCGAAAGGAAAGTGACGCTGGCCGCGATGCGCGCGGTGCGGAAAAGCACTTCAGCATAAACGGGATTGTGCAGGAGCGTAGCGTAGTTGTGGAGGTTCCACTGGTGGATGATGACGCCGTCGCGAACGAGCCAGAAACTGTGAGCGAACATGAGGGCGTAGGGGAGAAGAAGGAAGAAGCCGACCCAGACGAGAGGCGGTGCGGAGATGAGCGATTTGTAAAGGCGAGAGTACATTTCAGTGATCAGTAATCGGTAATCAGTAATCGGTGACCGGTAGGCCGTGGCGCGGATCGTAGGGCGCGCTGGCGGATGCGGTCGTCGTGAAGTGGCGGTTGAGATCCTCCGCTTGGCCTGCCTGCGGCAAGCAGGCTCAGGGTGACAATCGTTTGGCTGAGAGTAAATCTAAGGGTTCGAATGCCACATGCAATTGCGGCATGTGGGGCGTAGGGCAAGACGCGGCGATCGAAGAGGGATTTCTCGCTTCGTTTGGGATGACGAATATTTGTTTGGTAATGCGAAAAGGCGGCGGAAAGGTGCCCGCCTCGGAAGGCGGTCGCTAGAAAGGATGAGGATTGTGCGGGCATCGAGAATCCTTATTCCTTGACGATAACGGCGTCGGCGGGATTAAAGAGGAATTCGTGTTCGCCGGTTAGTGAGCCGCGCGCGGGGATGCGGACGCGGAGGAGTTGGTCGGCGTGGTCGATTTCGAGTTGTTCGACGGAGCCGGAGAAGATTTGTTGGCGAATTTGGGCGCGGAAACGGACGGCGTTTGGGATAGATGCCGAGTCGGTAGCTAATTGAATGTATTCGGGACGGAGAGAAAAAAGAATGGAGCCATCGGGCGCAGTGGTGGGCCAACGAAGTGGGCCGAAGGTGGCGACGCCGTTGCGAATATTGGCGCGAAGAAGATTGGTTTGCCCAATGAATTGTGCGGTGTAGCTGGTAGCGGGGTGGGCGTAGATTTCGCGGGGCGAGGCGACTTGTTCGAGATGGCCGTCTTTGAGAAGCGCGATGCGATCAGAGAGAGCCATGGCTTCTTCCTGATCGTGAGTGACGAAGAGAAAGGTAATGCCGAGTTCGCGTTGCAAGGATTTGAGTTCACCCTGCATTTGCTTGCGGAGATTGGCGTCCAAGGCGGAGAGTGGCTCGTCGAGAAGAAGAAGTTGCGGACGATTGACCAAGGCGCGGGCGAGGGCGACGCGCTGCTGCTGGCCGCCACTGAGACGGGAAGGGCGAACAGAGGAATACTCCTGCATTTTCACCATTTGCAGTGCGGCCTGGACACGAGCAGGAATTTCCGAGGCCGGAGCATGAGTGACACGCAAACCATAGGCGACGTTGTTGGCGACCGTGAGATGAGGGAAGAGCGCGTAGTGCTGGAAGACGGTGTTGACACGACGCTGGTAGGGAGGAAGGGCGTCGAGACGGGAACGACTCATCCAGATCTCGCCAGAAGTGGGCTGCTCGAAACCAGCGATGAGGCGGAGGAGGGTGGTTTTGCCGGAGCCGCTTTCGCCGAGCAGGGTGAGGAATTCGCCGGAAGGAATTTGCAGCGAGATATTTCTGAGGACATCGCGAGCGCCGAAACGCTTGGCGATATTCCGCACTTCCAACAAGGCCTCGTTGGGCGGAGGAGACAGGGGCGGAGTGGAAGGAGCAGGGGTCACTGAGCGGCTTTCACCTCATTCCAGATTTGGATATAAGCGGCGCGGCGAGGAACGTCTTGCCAGAAGTAAATGCGCTGCATATAGGCGTCGGGATCGTCGAGATGCAGACCTTTCTTTTCGGCGTCGGTCATGAACTGAGCGGCGGCCGGATTGGCGGGAGTGTAATGGGTGACATCCGTGATTTTTTTCTGCGTTTGCGCTTGGATCATGAATTCGACGAAAGCGTAAGCGAGCTCTTGGTTGGGGCTGGCCTTGGTGATCATCAGATGATCGATCCAGCCAGTGGTGTTTTCTTTGGGAATGGTCTCGCCGATGGGGAAGTTAGCCTGGCGCAGCTGGTTGGTCATGAGCGGCCAGCCCATAGCGATGATAATTTCGTGATTTTCAAAAAGATTGGTGAGTTCGCCGCCGGTGGACCAGATTTTGCGGATGTTGGGCTTGAGGGCAAGGAGTTTTTGTTTGACGGCGGCAAGTTGCGCGTCGGTGAGATGGTAGAGCTGTGAAGGATCGGGCTTATCGTAGCCCAGGAGCTGAGCAGCCATATATAAGGTAGAGAGATCGTCCCAGACGGAAATTTTGCCTTTGTATTTTGGATCCCAGAGCACGGCCCAGGAGTCGGGAGGCGGCGCGAAGGCGGTAGTGTCGTAAAGAAGAGGATTGGGCCCCCACATGAAGGGGACGCCGAAGGTCTGACCATTCACTTTGACGAGGGGAAGATCGCGGAGTTTGGGAGACAGCTGGGAGTAAGTTGGAATTTTGGTGAGGTCGAGAGGTTCGGCGAGACCAGCGCGAGCAATGGAACTGGCCACGTCGCTGGAAGGCGAGATGACATCGTAGTTGGAGGCGCTACCACCACGGAGTTTGGCGACCAGATCGTCGCTGGAGCCCATGTAGGAAGCGGTGACCTTGCAGTGATGGGCTTCTTCAAAGGCATGAACGAAAGAAGGATCGGCGTAGCCTTCCCAGACCAGGAGGCTGAGAGAATCCTGGTGCTTCTGGCAAGAGGCCAGCAAGCAAGCCAAAGCGAAGAAGACAAGTGCGCGTTTCAATGGGCGCATGAGGTGTGTACCCCAGATTTGAAATGAGCGAAAAATATTTGTTCAGTCGGGGTTGGCTGCATAGACGATTTTGCCTCCAACGATAGTGAGAAGGACTTTTGTTTGATCGATGGCATGGGGGTCGATCTCGAAGATATTGCGGTCGAGCATGATGATATCGGCGGCTTTGCCGACCTCCAGAGAGCCTTCCACTTTTTCCAGGCGACCAGCGTACGCGGCGTCGATGGTGTAGCCCGCAACCGCTTCGGCGACGGTCAGACGTTGTGAAGGGACGAAACCAGCGGGGGGCTTGCCATCACTGGTCTGACGGGTGACCGCGGTTTGAATGCCTTCAAAAGGATTGAGAGTGACCACGGGCCAATCGCTACCAAAAGTGTAGCGACCACCAGCTTGCGCGATGCTTTTCCACATCCAGGCGCGAGAGGCGCGGTCGGGACCGATATTGCGGGCCCAGACGTCGAGTGTATCTTCGTCGGGATAGGAGTGGAGGGGTTGCATACTGGCGATGACGCCGAGTCTGGAGAAGCGGGGAATATCCGCGTCGGAGATGGTTTCAATGTGCTCGACCCGATTGCGGTGGTCGCGAGAGTGATTTTGCTGCTCGGCGTATTCGTAGGCGTCGAGAGCGGTGCGTACGGCATAGTCGCCAATCGCATGGGTGTAGAGCTGAAAATTTTTGGCGTCGAGTACGGCGACGGCGGCTTTGTATTTGGTGGGATCCCAGAAAAGAGAGCCCTTGGTGGAAGGATCGTCAGCGTAGGGCGCGAGGAACGCGGCGGTATGAGCTTCGACAACGCCGTCCATAAAGAATTTGACGGAGCTTGCGTCAAGCCAGTCATCATGGAATTTATTGCGAGCAGATTCGAGAGCATTCAGATCTTCAGGACGGAGGCCGGTAGTAGGATCGAGGACGCGGGCGATATGGAAGCGGATGGTAAGTTGCTGCTGGTCACGCAATTGCTGATAAAGGTCGAGATGTTCGAAATCGCCGCCGGCGCTATGTACACGTGCGAGGCCATTTTGATTAGCCCATTTCATGGCGGCGCGAATGGCGCTCAGGTCGTCGTCGCGAGTGGGCTGGGGAACAATTTTGCTAACAAGTTCACCGGCGGATTCTTTTAAAGCGCCGGTGGGCTCACCGGTGGCGGGATCGCGAACAATGATGCCGTTGGGAGGATTCGGAGTGGACTTGGTGATGCCCGCGAGAGCGAGAGCTTTGGAATTGGCCCAAGAGGTATGACCGTCATAGCACTCGAGAAGGACCGGCGTGTCGGGAAAGAGTGGGTCGAGGTCTTTTTTGTTGGGCAAAGTCTCGGAGCCGAACATGGTGTAGTTCCAACCACCGCCGAGAATCCATGCTTGGCCGTGGTGTTGAGCGGCGTAGGCGCGAAGGCGCTGCTGAATTTCGGCGATGTCTTTCGCACCTTCGAGGTTGGCCTGTTGCAGGCTAAAGCCGCCTTCGATGAAATGGATGTGGGAATCGGTGAAGGCGGGCAGCACGAGCCTACCGCGAGCGTCGATGGTTTTGGTGGTGTCGCCGCGGAGAGAGGCCAACTGCTGATCAGTCCCAACGGCGATGATTTTGCCCTGGCGAATGGCAACGCTCTGCGCCCAAGGCTGCTTCGCGTCGACGGTGTAGACTTTGGCGTGAAGGATGAGGATCTCCGCCGGAGATACGCTGGAATTTTGCTGGGCGCTGGCAGTAAAGACACCGAAAAACAGAAACGCGGAAAATGAAACGAGTAACGACCGACGAAAGAATGGCACCCAATCCTCATTCCCGCGGCCGGCTTGAAGAGCACAGCCGCAAAAAAGTGAAACGGCCTAAAACGTAGGCGGAGTATTCACCCACAAAATCCAAGCTTCGGCGCGTCCGGGATTCTTCCAGCGATGCGGCGTGGAGCTTTCGAAGTAGAGGCTGTCGCCGGACTTGAGGCGGTAGCGGCCGTGATTTTGCAGCCAAATTTCGAATTCGCCGCGAAGGACGTGAAGAAATTCCTCTCCTTCGTGGGTGTAGGATTCGCCGCTGTTTCCGCCGGGCTTGATGCGGAAAAGGTGTGGCTCCATGGCGGTGTTGCCCCAGGCGAGCAGTTCCATGCGAACTTTGGAGCTGGTTTCGAGGACTTTGCGTTGAGAAGGACGGACCAGGAGTTGCGCGTCGCCATTGGTGTCGAACATGGAAAGGATGTTGGTTTGATAGAAGCGGGCGATGCGTTGAAGAGTGGCAATGGAGGAACGCATCTGGCCGCGTTCGAGAGCGCTGAGGAAACCGACAGAGACATCGGTGGCGCGGGCGACCTGGGCGAGAGAGAGACCACGCTTGAGACGCAAGCGGCGAAAGCGCTGGCCGGTCGACTGGCGGGCATCGGCAGGAATGGTAACCATGCCCTGCTTTTTCAGGACGTGAACGATGGCGGCGGGATTAAGGCCGCGAGCCCGACGCAGAAAAAGGGCGCGCTGCAGCAGGCGCATGTCGGCTTCGGTGTACATGCGGTAACGGCTGGCAGTGCGCTGCGGAGTAACCAGGCCGAGAGCTTCCCAGGCGCGCAAAGCGGAAGAAGAAATGCCGAGACGGCGAGCCACGTCGGAGATACGCAGAAGACGCTGGAGCGGTAAAGAATCCGATGGAGTGGACAAATTCTTTCTGCTTGACATGGCTCCCGGCTTTCTCTAAGTTTGCTGGATTATAGTAAGGTTCTCGGTCTGGTTACAACCACGAAGAAAAGGTTTTGGGGAAAACCTTTCTCGAGGAACAGGGGTGATCGAAATGAAATCAGGAAGCCGCCAGCAATACAGGTCCGTGTGTTTTCATACCGCCCTACTCACATTTATGTTGGGGATTTGTTTCGTTCTTTCGGCTCCGAACAGCGAGGCACAGAGCACCGGAGGAAGAATCCGAGGAACGGTAACCGACACCAGCGGCGCAGCCGTGGTAGCTGCGAAGGTAACACTAATCAACGAAGACACCAACGCGACGCGTGAAGCGCAAACATCCGCGACGGGAGAATACCTGTTCCTGGAAGTGCCGGTAGGCAGCTATGAAATTGATGTAGTGGCCACAGGTTTCAAGAAATACCAGCGGAAGGGCGTGGTGCTGGTGCTGAACGAAATTGCGTCGGTGGATGTGTCACTGCAAGTGGGCGGTTCGACGGAGACGGTGGAAGTAAGCGGAGCACCGCCGGTGATCGATACGACGACCACGCAGTTAGGCGCGGTGATGACAGACCAATCGGTGCGCGAATTGCCGCTGAGCACCCGGAATACGTACCAGTTGCTGCAACTGCAACCGGGCGTGCAATCGCAATTGGGCGCGGACCTTTTCTATGGAAGCGACAACCCGGGCGTGGTGTCGGTGAACGGGGGACGCGGGCGGTCGAACAATTACATGGTGAACGGCGGGGATGGAAACGATATTTTTGTGAACGGACCGGCGATTCAGCCTTCGCCGGACGCAATTGAAGAATTTCGCGTGCTGACGAACACGTTTGACGCGGAATATGGAAGAAACTCAGGATCGATCGTAAACGTGGTGACCAAGTCGGGAACGAACAACATTCACGGAGACGTGTACGAATTTTTCCGGAATAAGGTGCTGAATACGAAGGGCTTCTTCGATCCCACAGTGCCGGATTACCAACAGAACCAGTTCGGCGCAACGCTGGGCGGCCCGATCAAGAAAGACAAGAGCTTTCTGTTTGGATCGTATGAAGGGAATCGTCTGAAACAAGGAATTTCGTCAGGGAACGTTTATCTGCCGACATCGCAGATGGTATCGCAGTTGAATAATGCCAGTGGTTTTGGAGATTTTTCGTCAGAGGGAGCATTTCAGGGCGCAGTTACGGACAATCAGTTTGCCAGCACGCTGCTGAGCCCTAGCAACCGTCCCGGGTGCGCCTCTGCGATACAAGCGATAGCGGCGCCAGGCGCATACGCAACCCTGCAGTCGATGGCAAACAATACTGTCGCCGAGGGTAGTACTTCGGTTCCTTATAGCCAGCTTTTTCCGGGTTCGAAGATTCCGACGGCGTGTTTTGATCCGACAGCGGTGGCGCTGTACAAGAATTATGTGCAGCCGTATGGAACGGGGCAGATCGCGACAATTCCAAACTTGATTGAAAATGACGATCAGTTCACGTTCCGATTCGACCAGAATTTTTCGCCGACGCAACACTTCACGGCCTACTACTACTTTGACGATGTGAATCAGACCCAGCCATTTTCGAATTTCCAGGCGGCAGGAGCGAACCTTCCGACCTTCGGCGGACTGTTCAAGACCCGCGTGCAGCAAGTGAACTTGGCGCAAACGTCGACAATCGGGTCAACGTCGGTAAATGAATTTCGATTCAATTGGTTCCGCGAAGGGCAAGGGGATCTGAACCATCCAACGAATATTCTTCCAAGCTTGCACGATGCCTGCGGCACATACGTGACGCCCGCGAATTGCTTTGCAGATCCGCTTCTGCCGACGTCGACGGGCATCACGACGAATATTCCAGGGCACGAAGGAGTGCCGTTTGTGAGCGTGGCCGGCGGGTTTGCGATCGGTAACAACTTCGAAGGGGAACTGCCGCAGACGGGCAACACGTACCAATTCTCAGACAATTTCAGCAAGGTGCTGGGCACGCACAGCGTCAAGTTCGGCGGGGATTTTCGGATCCAGGATTTCAGTCAGTTTTTGTATTACAACATCAACGGTGACTTCCTGTTTCAGAACGGCGGTTCGGACAACTCACTCAGCCCGGCCGGCACAGCATCGAATCCAAGTCCCGACGCGTATGCAGATTATTTCCTAGGCACACCGACGCAGTATTCGCAAGGTGCCGCGCAAGGTTTGAACACAACTAACTACGGACTGTACTTATTTGCACAGGACAGCTGGAAGATTAAACCAAACCTGACGCTGAACTACGGTTTGCGGTGGGAATTGAATACGCCGTATGTGGATAGCGGGAATCGCTTGCAGACGTTCCGGCCCGGACAGGATACGACGCAATATCCGTGCTGGTTGTCCCCGAGCAGCGAGCAGGCACTTGGAGCGACATCCCAGAATTGCGGGCCGAACTCCGCAAATAATGCGTACTTTCCAACGGGACTCGTATTCCCTGGGGATAAAGGTGTGCCGCGGGGTTTGACCTCCACGTACTACAACGCGTGGGCGCCACGCATTGGCATGGCGTTCAGCCCGAGCTGGTCCGACGGGATATTGGGCGCATTGGCGGGTGGACCGGGGAAGTCGACGATTCGCGCCGGCTTCGGACTGTTCTATAACCCGATGGAGCAGTTGGTGCTGGAGCAGTTCAGCGCGGAGCCGCCGTTCGGGATCAGCACGTTTGTGTCGAGCCCATTGTTCAATACGCCTTATTTGCTGCAGAACGGGACGACAGTGCCGAACAACGGCGGCGGGGTAATAACGCAAACGCCGTCGACGCCGTGCCCGTACGCGGGAGGACCGGCGGGATGCGTGGACTGGTCGCTGTTCCGGCCGATCCTCCTGTACGGGGAATTTCAACCGCACTTGAGGACGCAATACGCCGAACAGTACAACTTGACGATAGAACGGCAATTGAGTTCGGCACTGCTACTGCGTGTGGCATATGTGGGGACACAAGCGCATCGCTTGCTGGCGTCGCAGGATCTGAACTATGGGAATCCGCAAACTTGTCTGGACATTAACAGCATTCCCGGTCAGAGCTGCGGGCCGTTCTATTCTGACTCTGCATTTTCTTTTACCGTTCCGGCGGGCATGACCTTCCACATGCCGTACATACCGGGGCCGAATCCGAATGGTCCAAACACTCCGTGTCCGTACGGTAAATCGCAACCAGCAGGATGCACGATCGTAGGTGGTCCCAGTGGCACGCCAGTGACGCTGGTGGGACTGCGGCCGTATTCTTCGCCGAATTGCAACCCCTACACGGGGACGGGATGCCCTTCGGACGGTGTGCCGGTAATCAGCAACATTTTCTCCGAAAATACCGTTGGGAACTCGAACTATAACGGTTTGCAGATTTCGCTGGAACAGAACTTCTCGCATGGATTGCTGTTCCAGGCGTCGTACACGTACAGCAAAGCGATTGATCAGGGTGCGTCGTTCGAGAACGAACTCAATCCGATTTATCCGAACGCGACACGTGGGTTGTCGTTGCTGGACGCGGCGAACCGGTTTGTATTCAGCCCAGTGTGGCAGTTGCCGATACCGAAGAAAGAAGGGGTCACTGGCAAGTTTGTGAATGGTTGGCAAGTTTCCGCGATCATCACGTACCAGAGCGGGTTCCCGATTCGCGTGCAGGACCAGAATGACTCGGAGTTGATGTCCAGCATCTTTTTCGAATCGACGAACACGCCGTACATGACGGCGCCATTGCAGCGGACGAATCCCAAAACGACTGCGGGCAACTATTGGTTCAACACGGCCAACTTCTGCGATGCGACGTACTCAGGCTGCCCGCAAGCATTGGGAACATTCGGCAATACGCCGCACGCGCTGTGCTGCGGACCGGCGCTAAACAACACGGACCTGGTGATCGCGAAGATGACGCCGATCACCGAAAAGCTGAACACGGAATTCCGGGCAGAGTTTTATAACACCTGGAACCATACGCAGTTCGAAAATCCCGACGGCAATTTTTCGGACTCGACGTTTGGAGAAGTGTTAAAAGCGCGGGATCCACGCGTGATGCAGTTTGCGATTAAGTTCTTGTTCTGACGGGATCGCGATGCTGCGGGGACATTCGAGGCCGGACGTGGGAAATAACGAACACGTCCGCAGGGGCTGGAGCCGCAGTAATTTAGCGCCAATTGCGGAACGGCCGAAGCCGTGACAATAACGACGAACTCGCGTGGTGCGCAGCGCTTGTGCGGCAGGAGAAGGATTGGGTGGCGTAGGCGGACGCGAGGGAAGGGCGTAAAATAAAAGCGTCATTTGCTGCATAAGTTGCGAATTTTTGTGAGGGTTTCGACCCCCATCTACCAAAAACGGAGATTTTTCGCACGCCGGAAAGCCTCCATCAAGACTGACTGCAGGGAACAGACCTGCCACAGGTGACCAGAGGAAGGCCTACCTGGATGGAGTTGGAAATGCACGACACATTGCAGAAGGAAATCGCTCTGTACGAGAAGCGCACGCCGAAGTCCGCGGAAGCTCACAAGAAAGCGGAGAAGCGCATTCCCCTGGGAGTGGCAAGCAACTACCGCGCTTACGATCCTTATCCGATCTTTGTAGCGGAAGGACAGGGAAGCAAGCTCCGGGACATCGACGGGAATGAGTATATCGATCACAACCTGTGCTTCGGTACGTTAATGGCGGGACACAACCATCCGGCGGTGGTGAAGGCGGTGAAGTGGGCCGCGGAGCATGGTGCAACGTTCGGCATGCCGCACGGGATGGAACTGGAGTTAGCCGACGAGATTTGTGCGCGCTATCCGGTGGAGATGGTGCGATTTGGGTCGAGCGGAACGGAAGCAACAATGCACGCTTGCCGGATCGCTCGCGCCGCGACCGGCCGCGACAAGATTTTGCGATTTGAGGGCTGCTACCACGGTTTGCACGATACCGCGCTGGTGAGCGTCAAGCCGAAGGCCGAAGATTTTGGCGATATCCATGCGCCGAATTCAGTGCCCGGCGGACTGGGCGTGATCCAGGCGGTGCTGGATAACGTAACAGTGGCGACATTCAATGATTTGCCGAGCGTGGAAAACCGATTCAAACAATTCCCGGGGCAAATCGCCGCGATTATTTTGGAGCCCATCATGATGAATGTGGGCATCTGTATGCCGCAAAAAGGATTTCTGGAGGGGCTGCGGGAAATCTGCACGAAAAATGGCGCGCTGCTGATTTTCGACGAAGTGAAGACGGGGGCGAAGCTCTGTTGGGGAGGCGCTAGCGAATATTTCGGCGTGAAGCCGGACCTGATCACGCTGGCGAAGTCCATTGGCGGTGGCGTGCCGCTGGCGGCGTTTGGCGCGAGCCGCGCGGTGATGGGTTTGATCGTGCAGCACAAGGTATTTCATGGCGGCACGTATAACACCAACCGTTTTGCGATGGCAGCGGGCCTGGCTACCTTCCGCGAAGTGTTGACGCGCGAGAATTACGCGCACGTGGAAAAGCTCGGCAAGAAGCTAGCCGAGGGTTACCGAACGATCCTGAAGAAGGCAGGATTGCAGGCCTACGTGGCGCAAGCGGGAGTGAACGGGGCGCTGATGCTATATCCCGAAGAGATCCGCAATTACCGAGACTGGCTAAAGATTGACGTGGACCTGTGGCGGCAGTTCTGGTTTGCCATGGTGAATCGGGGAGTACTGGCGATGCCGTACTGGTGGGACGAGCAGTGGACGATTTCGGTACAGCACACCGAGGCGGACGTCGACAAGCATCTGGCGGTGTTCGAGGAAGTGGCACCGGGCTTGGCGAAGACGCAAGAGGAGCGCGGGCTGAAATTTGTTGGCGCGGCGGGACACTGAGAAGGAAGACCAGAGGGTTAGGAAGGAGCTGGACGAAAAGTCTTCAGGGGCTCAACCCCGATGCTTTTCGTGCAGCTGGGCTAAAAGCCCCTACGTCCTAAAATGTGCAGGAGTAATGCTCGCGTTCGTTTGGCAACGGCGGTTTCTTGGGGGAAGAAGGAGCAAGTGGAGTGAGCAGCCAGGTCACGAAGGGGATAGCGGCGGAAGCCGCTTCCGCCGGAGGGCAGCCGCATTTGAAGCGGGTGCTGGGGCGGCGTGACCTGGTGCTGCTGTTTGTCGTAGCGGTTTTCAATCTGAATGTGTTGCCTTCCATCGCCGCGAATGGCGGAGTCACGATTTGGCTCTGGCTGGTTGCGCTCATCCTGTTTTTCTGGCCACAAGGAATCGCCGTGATCGAATTGGCGCACCGGTACCCGGGTGAAGGCGGCGTGTATTTGTGGGCCAAGGAAGTGTTCGGGGACTTCCACGGATTTTTGTCGGGCTGGTGCTACTGGACGAACAACATGATGTATGTGCCGACGGTGATGCTGTACTTCGTCGGAGTGTCGGTATTTGTGCTGGGACCGGGCCACGAGGGGCTGGCGGATAATCGCGCATTCGCGATGAGCGCGTCCGTGGTGCTGTTGGGGATTTTGGTGGTGCTCAACGTGGTAGGCCTGGGCGTGGGGAAGTGGATTAACAATTTGGGCGGGATCGGAACGTTTATCGCGGCATTTTTGTTGATGGGTTTGGGCGTGATCGTGTGCGCGAAATTCGGGACCAATATTCACTGGTCGGACTTTCAGGTTCCTGCAAATTCGCGGTTCGTGCTGAACTCGTTCGGCGTGATTTGTTTCGGGCTAGTAGGCCTGGAACTGGCGTCGATTATGGGCGACGAGATCGAGAATCCACGAAAGACGTTGCCAGGAGCGGTGGCATGGGGCGGGGTGCTGTCGGGATTCCTTTATATAGGGGCGACGCTCACACTGCTGGTGGCGGTGGATAAGAACAGCATCAGCGTGTTGCAGGGGATCGTGCAGGCGGTAAGCCACATGGCGTCACGGGTGGGAGTGGCGTGGATGGTGGCGCCGTTTGCGTTTTTGCTGAGCTTGTCGATTGCGGGGATTGGTTCGGCATGGCTGGGCGGGTCTGCACGGATTCCGTTTGTGGCTGGGTTGGATTCCTATATGCCGGCCTGGTTGGGGAAGATCCATCCAAGGTACGCGACGCCATACGCGGCGCTGATCGTGCATGCGACGGTTTCGCTGATGCTGGTGGCGGTGAATTTTCTGTCGACAGGAAATGTGCAGGCGAGTTTTCAGTCGCTGTTGTCGCTCGCGGTAGTGTTGCAGTTGATTCCATTCTTGTATGTGTTTGGAGCCATTCTGAGGATCGCGTTGAGTCCGACATTCGAACAACAGCAGTATTCGAGGAATACATTGGTGGCGGCGGGAATAAGCGGGTTGGTGACGACGGCGATTGCGATGGTGGTGGCGTTTTTCCCGGCGGCGCAGATCAGTTCGGTGATGCGATACGAAATCTGGATGGTGGGCGGGACGTTGTTGTTTATCGGGATGGCGGCGTTTTTCTTTTTTGTGTATGGGGGGCGGAAAGCAGCGAGGAAATTAGAAAGCGAATCTGCGGTCGATGTGAGGGGCTGAGAGGCCGAGTCCTCACGGGCTGAAGCCCGGGTTGGTGCAGGTGATATGTCGGAGCTGAAGCTCCGACCCCTTAGAAGAGCTTTGGAGGCGGAAGATGTCGAGCACAGCGAAACCAACGGTGAAGACTTACCAGAATTATGTGAACGGGGAATGGGTGAGCAGCTCCTCGAAGGAGACTTTTCCCGTGTACGATCCGTCGACGGAAGAGGTGATCGCGCACGTGGCCGCGGCGAATGCAGCGGATACGGAGAAGGCAGTCAAGGCGGCGCGTGCTGCGTTCGATGGTGGAGCATGGCCGCAAACGTCGGCGCAGGACCGTGGACGCGTATTGTTCAAGTTGGCGGAAAAGGTGAGACAAAACGCGGCTAGCTTGGCGGAACTTGAGGCGCGGAATTGCGGGAAGCCGATTGTGGAAGCGGAGTTTGACATCGCGGATGTGGCGACTTGCTTTGAATACTACGGCGGCTTGGCAAACAAAGTGACCGGCAACGTGATGCCGGTGCCGGCGAACGCACTGAGCTTTACGCTGCGGGAACCCGTGGGCGTGGCTGGACAGATCATTCCGTGGAATTTTCCGTTGTTAATGGCGGCGTGGAAACTGGCGCCGGCGATCGCGGCGGGTTGCACGTGTGTGTTGAAGCCGGCGGAGCAAACACCGTTGACGGCGCTAGAGTTTGCGAATTACTTGACCGAGGCAGGGCTGCCGCCGGGCGTGGTGAACATTATTAATGGTGTAGGCGAAGTGACCGGGGCGGCGCTGGTATCGAATCCGGGTGTGGACAAGGTCGCGTTCACGGGCAGCGCGGCGGTGGGGAAAATGATTGTGAAGAGCGCGGCGGAAACCCTGAAGCGGGTGACGCTGGAGTTAGGCGGTAAATCGCCAAACGTGTTCTTTGCGGACGCGGACTGGGAAGCGGCGGTGGATGGGGCGTTGTTTGGCGTGTTCATCAATCAAGGAGAAGTGTGCAGCGCGGGCAGCCGCATCTTGGTGGAGAAGAAAATTTATCCGAAGTTTGTGGAAGCGATGACGGAAAAAGCGAAGCGGATCAAGCTAGGAGCGCCGCTGGACCGGGACACGAAGATGGGGCCGTTGGTCAGCAAGGAGCAGTATGACCGCGTGAGTTCGTATCTAGAGTTGGGCAAGAAGGAGGCGAAGACGGCGATAGGCGGGGGGCGGCCAAAGAGCTTTGGCAAAGGCTATTACGTGGAGCCGACGATTTTCTATGACGTCGAGAACAGCGCGCGGATTGCGCGGGAAGAAATATTTGGACCGGTGGCTTCGGTGATTCCGTTTGAGAATGAAGGCGAGGCAATCAGAATTGCGAACGATACGCCGTATGGGTTGGCGGGGGCGGTGTGGACGCGAGACATTTTTAAGGCGTTTCGCGTGGTGAAGTCGATGCGCGCGGGAATTATCTGGGTGAATCACATGCAGCCCACGTATGTGGAAGCACCGTGGGGCGGGTACAAGCAATCAGGATTCGGGCGCGAGTTGGGGCCGTGGGGGCTGGAAGAATACTTGGAAACGAAGCAGGTGTTTGTGAATCTGGATGAGGCGCCGATTGGATGGTACTGAGGTCGCGCGCCTATGCGGGGCGGCGCACTACGGCGCGTAAAGAGCTGGTGAAATGGGGCCTTGCGTGGGACAGATTTAGAGAAAGGGAAGAAACGATGAAGACGATTCAATTGCGCACGGAAATACCGGGTCCGAAGTCGAAGGCGCTGCTGGCACGGCGGGAAGCGGCGATACCGAGAGGGCCGCACCTGGTGTCGCCGGTGTTTGCAGCGAAATCGGAAGGCGCATGGATCGAAGACGTGGACGGCAACCGCTATCTGGATTTTGCGGGAGGCATCGGCTGTCTGAATAGCGGGCACCGCGCTCCACGAGTGGAGGCGGCGCTGCGGGAGCAAATCGGAAAGTTTTTGCATTTGTGTTTTGGGGTAACGCCGTACGAATCGTATATCGCGTTGGCGGAAAAGTTGAACGCATTGGCGCCGATCAGCGGCCCGAAGAAGACGTTCTTCGTGAACACGGGCGCGGAATGCGTGGAAAACGCAGTGAAGATTGCCCGCGCGTATACGAAACGGCCCGCGGTGATTTGTTTTGAAGATGCGTTTCATGGGCGGACGTGGATGACCATGTCGCTGACCAGTAAAACCAATCCTTACAAGGCGGGATTTGCGCCGTTTGCGTCGGATATCTACCGGATTCCGTATGCTTACTGCTACCGGTGCTCGTACAACCTGACTTACCCCTCGTGCAAAATGTTTTGCGCAAATCACCTGGAGGATACGTTCAAGCGAGTGGTGTCGCCAGACGCAGTGGCGGCGGTGATTGCCGAACCGGTGCTGGGGGAAGGCGGGTTCGTGGCGCCACCGAAAGAGTTCTTCGGGATTATTCGGGAGATCTGCAATAAGTACGGGATTGTATTCATTGCAGACGAAGTGCAATCGGGAATTGGCCGCACCGGGAAGATGTTTGCCATCGAGCACTACGGCGTGGAGCCAGACTTAATCACCACGGCGAAGTCCGTGGGCGGCGGGTTGCCGCTAGCCGGCGTGACGGGCCGGGCGGAGATTATGGATGCGCCGCAACCGGGCGGATTGGGGAGTACGTTCGCGGGCAATCCGTTGTCTTGCGTGGCGGCGCTGGCGGCGCTCGAAACGATTGAGAAGGACGGATTGCTGGGACGCTCGACGGCCATTGGCAAGAGATTCGAAGAACGGGCGCACGGTTGGCAGAAAAAGTGGCAATTGATTGGCGACGTGCGTGGGATTGGCGGAATGTGCGCGATAGAATTAGTGCGCGACCGCAACACGAAACAACCGGCAGACACGGAAACGAAGGAGTTGGGAAAATTCTGCTACGAACACGGGCTGATGACGATCACCGCGGGCACCACCAACAACATCATGCGCATCCTGGTGCCGCTGGTGGTAACGGACGAGCAGTTTGATGAAGGGCTGGACGTGATTGAAGCGGGTTTGAACGAAGTGATCGAGAAGAAGCAGGCGGTAGTTTCGCACGCCTGAACCACAAAGTCAGATCGATTTCCTAGGGACGGGCGGTGGTGTGTTGCAGCGCGGCCTGGCGCAGAAGTCGGAGATTATCGGAGTGTGTCCCGTTTGGCCGGAGAGCCAGGAAAGCGCCCAGATCACGAATCTCAGCGGAATAATTCCTACGTTGATCGTGAATATCAGGGAGAACTAAGTAAGCAATGAAGCCTTGCGCACTGCGGCTAAGAGCCGCGGCGGGCGTTGCGTTCGGCTTCGTCGAGGCGATTTGAGCAGAGCAGGACAACGCCGAAGACTATGTAGCCATCCGGAAGATTCGGTTCTTGCTCCAAGCCGTGGCGGACGAAACGGAGGTTCCGCGATTGCACAAGAGCAGAGCATAACCAAATTCCGCCAGAGCACAGAACAGCGATGCATCAAGTGAATGAGCAGATTCTGGGGTTCGCGAGTCGAGCGAAGTCCTGGTAAGCCATGCGCACAACATCGTGGTGCGTGCCGGCGTTGAAGACGACTTCCCGGTCCTTGGAAAGTGAATCGTCGACGAAGACGGGCAGGTTGTAGAGAGCACCAAAAGGCGGCATGGCGCCCAATTCACAATCGGGGAAAAAGCGGATGAACTCCTCTTCGGAGGCAAGCCTGACGGGTCTACCGATGAAGGCCGCGAGTTTTTCAAACTTTACGTGGCGCGAGCCGGGCAAGACGGCGAGAACGATCTGGGCATCGTGTTCTCCGACGCAGAGCACCACGGTTTTGGCGATTTCTTTGCCGGAAATCTGCATAAGGGTGGCGGTGCCTTGTGCGGTATAGGTGGTTGAATGAGCGAGCGATTGGTAAGGAACGTAGTTGGAATCGAGAAAGGATTTCAAGCGCTGAGGAACACTCATGGGCATACTCCTTTGCCCAGGTCTTGAGGGGGAGTATAGACCTTTGAAGGGCGAAGGGGTAGTGCGCAGAACAAGCTGGTAAGGTAGTTGCGAGAAACCAATTCCTCAGGGGCTGAAGCCCATTTTTTGCTTGTTTATTAGGTCGAAGCTGAAGCTCCGACCCCCGGTGCCAGTGATTCGCCCGTTTTTATGGATGGCTGTAGTAGCTCAGAAAGAGCAATGCTCAGGGGAGATTGTACTTGCCGACTATTTGTTTGGTGGATTTGTCGATTAGGGCCAGGGCGGCGCGGCCGGGCGCTAGACGGACGGGAAATTGAATGCCGGTGGAGGGATCGCGGAGATTCACGCTGTCTTCGTTGGCGGATTCGTTTTCGAAGATGTAGAGGACCGCGTTGTCGAGGTCCATTGGGTAGATCAGCGTGGGATCACCGAAAAGAAGCGTGCCGTCCAAGGAAGGCGGAATATTGGAGCGCTCGATAGCTTGATGATAGATAGCGGCAATGGAACGCGTGCTGTCAGAGAGTTCCACGGGGTACGAGCACCAAAAGAGTTGGCCACGGCCCAGAGAGAAATCCTGAAGAGTGTCGCCAGAGGTGAAATGGAGATACTCGAGAAGTTGCTGGTCCTGCTGATTGAAAGACAGAAGGATCATTTGTGCTTGGGCTGATAAACCGATGCTTCCTGTGACTCTGGCGCTGTGGAAGGTAAGGGGTTCCGTGGCGGCTTGCATGCCGAGGGGAGTATAGCGATCGACGAGATGCCAGTGTTCGTCGCGGGAGACGGGGCCGGTGACGAGGAGGTTACCGCCGTTGCGGACGTAGGTAAGGAGAGCTTGCCAGGTGGATTCGCGGAGAGCTTGCGGGGAAGGAAGAATGACGAGCTTAGGGGAACCAAGTTTGGCGATTTGATTTTCGGCGATGACGTAACAGGGTTGGTGGAGATCGTAGCCGAGAGCGCGAACGGCATTTTGCTGGGCGGCGATTTGCAGGTCGGCCTGAACGGAATATTGCGCGGCTTGAGAAGTGACAATGGCGACGGCAGGCTGCTTGGGGTTGACGAGATAAGGAGACGCGGCGGCAGCAAACTTGGCCAGGTCGCGAAGGACGGTGGCCTCTGGTTTTTCGGTGCCGTCGGCGTGGAGAGCTCCGATAGGGGTTTCATTGCTTTCGGTCATGTAGGAGTTGGAGTTCCAGAGCCATTCGATGGCGCCGGAACCGCCGATGAAAGAGAGCGCGAATTTGCGTTCGAAGAGCATGGCTTCCTGCTCAGGTGTACGGCGGGCGATTTCGTCGAGAGTGAGTTCGCGCTGCAATCCAGTTTCCTGAATGAGCATGGCTTTGCCGGGCTGCTTGGCGACGAGGGAGTCCCAGAGCAGGTAATCGTTCTGCCACCAAGAGTGGTTAGTGGTGAAGTCGAGGTAATCGGCAAAGAAGGAGGGATTGAGGCGATCGAGGTAGCCACCTTCATCCTGGCCAACGGTGATGGGAGCATTGGAATGGACAGCGCGGATGGCCTCGCGCATACGACGCACCCAATTGGCAAATTCTTCCTGAGCGAATAAGACGTAGTCGTTAACGCGCAGTGAGTTGGCGCCGACGTACATGTTGCGGGGAGCAAATTCTTCTTCCGTGGGAAGCGAAATCGTGCCGGCGACAGAGCTGGGCGGTAGATTCCATGCGGCGGCGAGGGCGGCGCGATCTGGATATTTCTTATCGAGCCACGCATTCCAGGCGGCAAGTTCGATGGGATCGTAATTGGGACGCATGCGCCAAAGCTGTTTAGAAAAGCTGGGCTCGTTGATGAGGTCCCAGGCAAGGAAGGGAACGTCGTGGAAGCGTTCGGCCACAGAGCTGACGAGATTTTGTTGGCGGCGGACGGCTTCGGGATCGAGATAGGCGTTAACGCCGCCGAGCACTTCGGGGAGGAAAGCGAAAAAGTTGAATTGAACAGGGAGATTATATTTGCGGGCGGTCATTAAGTAGGCTTCCAGGGTGCGGAGGGTGCGGTCGTAAGGACGACCGGTTTCGTCGCAGAGCTTGTCCCAGCCGGTCCACCAGCCGGTGCGGAGCATGTTGAGGCCGGCGCTGTGGATCAGAGAAAGATCGCTGTTCCAGACATAGACGTTTGGGTGATCGAAGTAGAGGCGCTGCACTTCGCTGGACATATACGTGGTGCCAACTACGGCGAGGGGCTTTCCATCGACCGTGAAGTAGTGTGGGTTGACGGCCAGATTGGGACCGGAGCGGAGGAACGCTTCATCGCGAATCCAGTAAGCGGAGTGATAGGTAGCGAGGAGGGTGGTGCCTTCGAAGAGGCGGGCTTCGATGATTTGCAGGCCTTTGCCCTGCGCCGGGGGAAGCACGGTGTCTTGTGTTGCGGGAAGAAAAATGGTGGCGGACTGTTTTTGTGATGGCTGATCTTCCGTATAAGTAGCGATTTGAATCGAAAGCGGGCCGGCGGGCTTCTTGGAAGAATGCACGATGGATTCGAGTTCGACGGGTTCGCCAGGAAGATATAAAGGAAGCGCGGGACGAACAGAAAACTCGAGAGCGCCTTGCAGAGCACGTTCAGCGAGGAGGCGGAGAAGCTTGGTGGAATCGGGTGAGGAGTAGAAGTCGGGTGCGAGGTCGGCGCAGAGAAAAATCCAGCGACCACTGTCGAAACTGGAGGAGAAGTTATCGATCTGAATGAGGGGAGCGGAGAGGCGGCGACCATCAGTGACGCCCCAGGCGAGCGCGTCGAGTTTAATGTCGAGAGAACCCGCGGAACCGCCGCGGGGATAAAGGTCGCTAGTACTGAGACGAATGATGGGACTGAAGGCCTGGTTCCAAGACAACTGAGGCAGGTCGACGGGAATATCGGGATTGGGAGTGAACGTAGCGCCGGAAGAGCCGGGAGTCATCTGGTATTGATCGATCTGCAGGAGACGGGAGAAGCGCGTGCTGTAATCGCGAAGATGCCAGCCGGTGGAATCGCGGTAGGCGGCGCGAGTGAAGGGACGGCCGCCGAGAACGAACAGATTACCGCCGCCATGGAGGTAGTCGGAAATGGCGGAGAAGGCCGCTTCGGGCACGACGGAGCCTTGGGGAAGAACGAGCAGGGTCGTTTGCGGATCGGCGAGAGCGGCAGCGAGTTGGTCCGCGGGAACGAGACGGGCGTCAGGAAAGATTTGTGCGAGTTGCGCGGGAGATGCGGAGGCAGTGTCGGCGGCGGGGAGGCCGGGTTCGGACCAAACGACGGTGCCGGTGAACTTTTGCGCGTGAAGTGTGGTGGGGTTAAGGAGAGAGAGGAGCAAAGCGGCGGATAGAAGGATCCAGGCGGAATGGGTCATCGTCGAATCTCGCAATCGCGTGAAGAATAACGATACGGCACAACCTTACACCATTTTGCGCGCTTGGGGCTTGTGACGGGATACCTTTGGGGATAAGGAAAAGCTGTGGCAGTATCAAGGGCTGAACGAGGGGCCGCTCGAGGGCGGAGAAAAGGAACCCGGGAACCATGGCAAACGTAAGCGTAACGAACGCGACGAAGGTGGGGGAAGGCGCGGGAGCAGAGAGAAGTTACACGGGTGCACTAGCAGTTGTCACGACGTTATTCTTTGCATGGGGATTTCTCACGTGCCTGAACGACATTCTAATTCCTCACTTCAAAGGGATGTTCGGCTTGAACTATCGGCAAGGCATGTTGATTCAAGGATTTTTCTTCGGTGCGTATGCATTGTTTTCGGTACCCTCTGCCAGACTCATAGATTGGATCGGATATCAGCGCGCCATGGTGGTGGGCTTGCTGACAATGGGATTGGGTGCATTTCTATTTCTCCCAGCAGCCAGTGTGCCTTCATACCCATTGTTCCTCGTCGCGGTGAGCGTCCTAGCCACAGGAATTACGTGTCTGCAAGTGGCGGCGAATCCGTACGTGACGGTGCTGGGGAGGCCGGAGACGGCGTCGAGCCGGTTGAACCTGACGCAGGCGTTTAATTCGCTGGGGACATTCCTTGCGCCATTTTTTGGCGGACTTCTGATTTTGAGCGCGGCGACCAAGACGGCAGACCAGGTCCGAGCCATGCCTCCCGATGTATTGCAGGCATACCGGTTGCAGGAAGCGGCCACGGTAAAAGCACCGTATGTAGGATTGGGAATCGCACTGGTAGTGCTGGCGATTGCTATTGGCTTGTTCAAGCTGCCCAAAATCGGACACGCCCAACACAAAGTGGGCGAAAAAGTTCAGGATTCGATCTGGAAACATCCGAACCTGATCTTTGGCGCGATTGCGATTTTCGTTTATGTTGGTGCGGAAGTTTCCATTGGTAGTTTTTTGGTGAACTACTTTCATGAGCCGAACATAGCGGGGTTGGCGGAAAAGGTGGCAGCAAGCTTCGTGGCATTTTATTGGGGCGGAGCGATGTTGGGACGTTTCATTGGATCGAACTTCCTTGGTGGAGCGAGGGCAAAATACATGTGGCTGGTGTCGGCGCTGAGCGTGGCGCTGATTTTGCTTTCGTATCCGATAGGGAATAGCTTGCCAGCCGGATATCAACCCGGAGTGCCGAATCTCACCTGGCTCGGATGGTTGGTGTTTGCGGGACGGCCGCTATTCGTTTTAGTGGCGATCGCGGCGGCGGCAATTGCGTTGGCTGCCACGTTGAACGGCGGCAAAGCGACGGCGCACACGGGAATGCTGCTAGGAATATGCGCACTCGCGACGAGTGTGTTAGTGGCGATTTCGATGCTGGCCTCGGGGCACTTGGCAATGTGGAGCATCATCCTGGTGGGGTTCTTCAATTCGATCATGTTCCCGAGCATCTTTACGCTGGGTGTGGCGGAACTGGGACCGCTGACGGGCGATGGCTCTGGGGTGATGATTATGGCCATCGTGGGCGGTGCAATCATACCGCTGCTGCAAGGATGGATTGCCGACCGCATTGGAATTCACCATGCTTTCTTCCTGCCGGTGATTTGCTACCTTTATATACTGTTCTTTGCGCTGAGCGGCTCGAAGCCGAATAGTGAGAGGCACGCTACGGCATAACGTTGCCAACCGCCAAAATTCAACAGGGATTTCTCACTTCGCTCGAAAGGACGGGAGATTGGTCAGGTGAGAAAACAAAGCTGCTGCGCGTGTGCATCCAATAGTTACATTGATAGGGATACAGGACGGAAATTGAGAAGACGAAGCGTGAGACTGTTGAGTGCGGCGGCGACCGTGGTGTGTCTTGGTGCTGCGAATCTGGCTTGCGCGCAAGGAGGGCATCCCACACCGTCGCTCCCGCCCGCCGGGGCCAAGGCGGTGGTGTGCACGGGCCGAACGATCCCGCAGTTAGAAGATATTACAAGCAAAACGGGGATTACCTTTCAGCATGCCTCGGACCCGGACAAGAAATACATCAACGAATCGATGAGCGGGGGAGTGATTCTGTTTGATTACGACCGCGACGGTTGGCTGGACATTTTCTTTCCGAATGCGCCCAGTGTGGCGATGATGAAAAAGGGGCAGATGCCGCAGAGCGCGCTGTATCACAACAACCACGACGGGACATTTACGGACGTGACGGAGAAGGCGGGAGTGGGAACGCCGTGCGCAGCGATGGGCGGCGCGGTGGGCGACTACGACAACGACGGCTGGCCGGACTTGTACGTGACCTGCATGGGCGGAAACGTGCTGTACCACAATAATGGAGACGGCACGTTTACGAACGTGGCGCAGCATGCAGGGGTGACGGACGGGCGCTGGTCGGCGGGAGCGGCCTTCGGAGACTACGATGGTGACGGCTATTTGGACTTGATGGTGGTGAACTACGTGGACTTGAACCTGGATGATTTGCCGGGATTCGGTTCGGCGCCGACCTGCAAATATCGCGGGATGGATGTGCAGTGCGGGCCGCGTGGATTGAAGGGCGCGGGCGATGCGCTGTTCCACAACAATAAGGATGGAACGTTCACCGATGTATCGAAGGTTGCGGGCGTATCGGATCCGAATGGCTACTACGGAATGCAGGTAATCTGGGCGGATTTCAATAATGTGGGCCGGCCGGACGCGTACGTGAGCAACGATTCCACACCGAAATTTCTTTATAAAAATGAGGGCAACGGGAAATTCTCGGAGATTGGCTTGGAGTCGGGGACTGCGGTAGATGAAGATGGGTCGGAGCAGGCGTCGATGGGGATTGCGGTTGGGGATTACAACCACACGGGGAGGCCGTCGCTATATGCGACGAATTTTGCCGACGAATACAGCGTGCTGTACCGCAACGATGGCGATTGGAACTTCACGGACGTTTCGTACAAATCGGGGGTAGCGGTTCCGTCATTGCCATACGTGAAGTGGGGGACGGCATTTGTGGATTTGGATAACGATGGCTGGCTGGATCTGATTGCGGTGACCGGTCACGTGTACCCGCAGGTGGACGCGTTGCCGACAGGCACGCGTTATCGCGAGCCAAAGATTTTGCAGATGAATGACGGGGATGGGACGTTCTGCGATGCGAGTGCACAGGGAGGACCGGCAATCACCGAACCGAACTCTTCGCGTGGGCTGGCCGTCGGGGATTTGTTCAACGACGGGCAGATGGACATGGTGATCAGCAACATTGATGGAGCGCCACAGATTTTGCGGAATCATGGAGTAGCAGGGAACCATTGGGTGAGCTTTGAATTGGCGGGCACGAAGAGCAACCGGATGGCGATTGGAGCGCGGCTGAAGTTGGTGGCAGGCGGGATGACGCAGACGGATGAAATTCATAGCGGCGGAAGCTATCTTTCGCAGAACGACACGCGGGTGCATTTCGGACTAGGCAAGACGGCGAAAATTGACAGCCTGGAGATTCACTGGCCTTCGGGAGCGGTGGAGACGCTGAAGAATCTGGAAGCGGACAAGTTCTATAGTGTGTTGGAAGGGCAGGGAGTCGTACCGGCAGAGAAGATTCGGCCTAAAGGTGCGGGGGTTTCGCCGAAGCATTGAGTCCGGAGCTAACCGGCCCATGCCACAGATCCATTTTTCCTGAATCCCAAAGCGGAAGAGGGATCCCTCAACCTCAGGCTGCGGTCTTCCGCACCCTGAGGGGCGGGATGACAACGCCTGCTTTGTGTCTGTCCGACCATGGGAGCCGGCATGCCCTTTACACAAAATCGATATTGTACTAGAGTTTTGCTATGACGGCGCGAGCTTGGGCCAGCTGACCAAACCTCCACGCATCCGCTCGGAGGTACCGATGAATTCACGCAAGAATCGTCACTGTTGCTTGATCGTATCGATTTTATTGCTGCTTGGGTGTGCCGGACCGCTGCTATCGGCTAACGATGACATCCCCAAGGCGGCCTGGAAGAGACCGCTAGGCGCAGCGCTGGAAAATCCGGGAACGAAAAAGCCGGGGCTGGAGCCGGAACACGTGGACGACGGCTACTGGCAGGGTGCGCCGGTCGGCGGGTTCGGCGCGGGGACGTTTTCGCGGAGCTATCGAGGGGACTTTGTGCGCTGGCACATGAAAAGCGGCGTGCACAAATATGAGGCAGTGACCGGCAATCAATTCGCAATGTTCCAAAAGGTAGAGGGAGAAAACACCGGTGTGGCGCAGGTGCTGATGAACGGGCAACCGAAAGACGGATTGAGTGGGTGGCAGTGGAATTATCCGGTGGGAGCGGGAGATTATTACGCGCTGTATCCAAAATCGTGGTTCGACTATAAGTGGGCAAAATTTCCGGCGCACGTGGTGTTGGAGCAGTTCTCGCCGATCCTGCCGAACAATTACAAAGAGACGAGCTATCCGGTGGCGGTGTATCGGTGGCACGCGGAAAATCCTACGAACAAACGTATAACGGTGGCAGTGCTGCTGTCGTGGGAAAACATGATTGGATGGTTTCGCACGTACCGGCACGATCTGACCGACGCGATGAGCGAGGGCGATTTCAATCATTCAAAGAGCGAAGTGTTGGGGCCAAATCAGACCATGCAGGGAATTGTGCTGGACCGGAATCACGTTGGCAAAATCACGGAAGAGTGGGACGGGCAGTTTGCAATCGCCAGCGTGGCCGAACCGGGTGTGGAGGTGACGTATCAGACCACGTTCAGCCCGGACGGTTCGGGCGACGAGGTGTGGAAGCCATTTGCGAAGGATGGAAAGCTTGCTGATGGAGAGGATTGCTGGACCAGCAGCGGCGAGCGCATTGCGGGCGCGATTGCGGTGCGATTCACGCTGGAGCCGGGACAGAAAAAGATCGTGCCAATGGTGATTACGTGGGACCTTCCTGTGGCGGAGTTTGGCTCGGGAAGAAAATGGTACCGGAAATACACGGATGTTTACGGAACCAGTGGATTGAACGCGTGGACGTTGGCGAGGGACGCGTTGAAAAACGCGGATACGTGGAGCGCAGCGATCGATGCATGGCAGGCGCCTTACATAAATGACGAGAGCAAGCCGTTGTGGTATCGCGGAATGCTGTTCAATGAGCTGTACCCGCTGGCGGATGGGGGGACGTTTTGGGGCCGTCCCGTGGACGGGGATCCAAAACAGGCACCGACCTACTCGTTCTTGGAATGCTTCGACTATCCGTTTTACGAAACGCTGGACGTGCGATTTTACGGGTCGATGCCGCTGATCAAGTTCTGGCCGGAAATCGAAAAAGGGGTGATGAAGGAATTCGCAGATACAGTACCAGAGGAATCGCGGGAACGCATGACGTGGATATGGAAGAGCGAGGAAAGCGGCACGGCGCAATACCGCATTCGAAAAGCGAAAGGTGCGGCGCCACATGATTTGGGCGTGCCCGCGGAGGACCCGTTCAAGCAAATCAACCAGTTCAGCTGGCAGGATACGAACGGATGGAAGGACCTGAATCCGAAGTTCGTGCTGCTGGTTTACCGTGACTATACGCTTTCAGGAGCAAAAGATGCCGCGTTTCTGAAGTACACGTGGCCAGCGGTGCGCGAATCGATCGAATACCTGAAGCAGTACGACACTACGGGCGATGGCATTCCGCAAAACCAGGGATATCCCGACCAGACGTACGATGAGTGGGTGGTGCGCGGAGACAGCGCGTATTGCGGTGGGTTGTGGTTGGCATCGCTGCGGGCGGCCGAAGAGATCGCAAAAAAGTTGGGCGACACCAAGGCAGCCAGCGACTACCATGCAATGTTCGTGAAGGCCCAGGCAAGCTATATTCAGAAGCTGTGGAACGGCGAATATTTTCGGTATGACACGGAAAGCGAGTATAAAGACAACATTCAAGCGGATCAGTTAGCGGGGCAGTGGTACGCGAATCTGACCGGGCTCGGCGATCTGGTGCCCTTGCAGATGCAACGCAGCGCACTGCAGAAAATTTTTGACTACAATGTGATGAAATTTGCCGACGGTAATATGGGGGCAGTGAACGGGATTAGCACGGACGGTAAATTGATCCAATTGAAGGACAATCAGCAGGTACGCGAAGTGTGGACCGGAACGACGATGGGACTGGCCGGATTGATGCTGAGCGACGGGATGACCGAGCAAGCGTACCGGACATTGTGGGGGCTGTATCACACGAGCTATGAGACGAAGGGCTACTGGTTCCGCACGCCGGAAGCGTGGGACATTATCGGGAATTACCGGGCATCGATGTACATGAGGCCGGTGGCGATCTGGACGATGGAGATGATGCCGAAAGTGCAATCGGCGAAGTGAGCGAGCATTTAGACGTGGTGGGCAAGCAGGTTGTCTGGCGTATGCAGTCACCATAGAATGTGGGCGAGCGAGGTGCCATGAAATTCTTCAAAGCAGCTGTGGCAGGGATGCTTGTTTGTACAGGAATGGCGGGTGCGTTGATGGCAAAGACAGAAGTGAGCGAGCGAAGTGGCGGGAAGTTACCAGATGGATCAGCAGTGGAGATCTACACGCTGAAAGGCGGAAAAATAGAAGTGCAGGTGATGAATTATGGCGGGTACGTGCTGTCGATCAAAGTGCCCGACCGTAGCGGGAAACTCGCGGATGTGGTTTTAGGATTTGACGATCCGGCTGGGTATTACGCGGCCAATCATGGAAAAGGCAATCCATTTTTTGGACCCATTGTGGGACGCTACGCGAACCGCATCGCGCACGCGCAGTTCACACTGGACGGAGTGGTGTATCACACGCCGAAGAACGACGGCGACAACACACTACACAGCGGACCGGACGGCTTTCACAATCAGATGTGGAAAGGCCACATCATTCCAGATGGTATCGAGCTGAACTATTTGAGCAAGGATGGGGAGAGCGGCTTTCCCGGGAATCTGTCGGTGACAGTGAAATATACGCTGAAGGGCAACGAACTGAAGATCGATTATTCGGCGACCACCGATAAGGCCACGGTGCTGAACCTGACGAACCACTCGTATTTCAATTTGTCGGGTGATGGAACAAAGACCATTCTTGGGGACGAACTGAAACTGAATGCGTCGCGGTTTACGCCGGTAAACGCGAGTCTGATTCCCACCGGCCAGCTGAAGCCAGTAGCGGGTACACCGTTCGACTTTCTGAAGCCGCACCCGGTTGGCGAGCGAATCAATGCGGATGATGAACAGCTGCACCTGGCGCATAACGGGTACGATCACAACTTCGTGATTGACGGCGGCGGTAAGGATCTAAAGGAAATCGCCGAAGTGTACGACTCTACGACGGGGCGAGTATTGACGGTGCTGACAACAGAGCCTGGGGTGCAGTTTTACTCCGCCAATTTTCTGGATGGCACGATCAAGGGCAAGGGTGGGATCGCTTACCAGCGAAATGCCGCGCTGTGCCTGGAGACGCAGCATTTTCCAGACTCCCCGAACCAGCCGGCATTCCCCACTACCGAACTGAAGCCGGGCAGTGAATTCCACTCCGTAACTGTCTTCCGATTCTCCACGCGTTAATTGCGAGAAATTCGGGGAAAGCAGCTCTTGCACATGAGCCTTTTGGGCATTGATGTAGGAACGGGAGGAACTCGCGCGATTTTGATCGACACGCGAGGACGGGTGATCAGCGCGGCGACGGCCGAACATGAGGCAATGAGTTCGCCGCGCATCGGCTGGGCGGAGCAGTCGCCGGAGGACTGGTGCAGGGCTGCTTGCCAGGCGATCAAGGAGTGTTTAGCGAAAAGCAATACGAGCGCGCAAGAAATATCGGCAATCGGACTGACCGGGCAGATGCACGGGTTGGTGCTGCTGGACGCGCGGGATCAAGTGGTGCGACCGGCGATTATCTGGTGCGACCAGCGAACCGACGAAGAATGCCGGGAAATCACAAGGCAGGTCGGCGCCGAGCGTTTGATTGAATGGACGGCGAATCCGGCGTTGACAGGATTCACACTGCCTAAAATCTGGTGGGTACGCAAACACGAACCGGAAAAGTGGGCACGGGTGCGATCGCTGATGCTGCCGAAGGATTACATCCGATTCCGGTTGACTGGCGCACGGGCGATTGATGTGGCGGACGCTTCGGGAACGTTGATGTTCGACGTAGTGTACCGGCGGTGGTCGCAGCCGATGCTGGAAATATCAAAGTTGGATGAGGGATTGTTACCGAAGGTATTCGAATCGCCGGCAATCAGCGGTTACCTGAATGGCGAAGGGGCGCGGCTGACTGGTTTGCGCGGGGGTATTCCGGTGGTGGCCGGGGCAGGAGATCAGGCGGCCGGCGCGGTGGGAATGGGAATCGTGAAACCGGGAGCGGTGAGCGCGACGATCGGGACGTCTGGCGTGGTATTTGCGGCAACGAGCAAGCCGGTGTTGGAACCGAAGGGACGAATACACACATTTTGTCATGCGATTCCGAATCGGTGGCACGTGATGGGCGTGACACAAGGTGCAGGGCTGTCGTTGCGATGGTTCCGCGATCAATTTGGCGCAGGAAAAGACGATGGGCGTGATCCGTACGAGAGGCTGGCGGAAGAGGCGGCGAAGACTCCGCCGGGAGCGGAGGGATTGTTGTGGACGCCATATTTGATGGGAGAGCGAACGCCGCATCTTGATCCAAATGCGCGGGGAGCGCTGGTAGGAATCACTGCTCAACACACGCGTTCCCATGTGATTCGGGCGATCATGGAGGGGGTGGCGTTCAGCTTGCGGGACACGCTGACGCTGTTTAGGGAAATTGGAGTACCGATTGAGTCGATTCGCCTAGGCGGAGGCGGAGCGCGATCTGCGTTGTGGCAAAAGATCCAAGCCGACATTTACGGCATGCCCGTGGAATTGATTGAGGCGGATGAAGGCGGGGCTTACGGAGCAGCATTGCTGGCGGGAGTGGGAACTGGGAATTGGCCTGACGTCGAAACGGCATGCGAAAGCGCAGTGCGAGTGGCGAAGCGAGTGGAGCCGAACCCCAAAACGGTTGCGCAGATGAATTTGCAATATGCGGAATATCGCAAGTTGTATCCCGCGCTGCGCGACATTCGACACAATCTTGCCTAGCCGGGTTGCACCACCCTCCGGTTTGCAAAGAACCGGATTTACAGGAAAAGCCGCATTCAAGAATTGCTCTGGGGCATATATTTTTCGGGTATGTCTGCACAGAGACGATGTGTATGTGTGTTGATGGCGATTGTATTTGGTTTTGTCAGCCTTGCTTTGAGTTCGCCGCATTCCAACCAGCAAGCAAAAAAAGAACAGAAGCTAATTATTCCGGGGATCCACGATGCCGGGAAGGTGGATGATTACCTCTACCGCGGAGCACAGCCGAGCGAACCGGCACTGAAAGAATTGAAACAATTGGGCATTACCACGATTGTTGATCTGCGCGGCGAGCGAAAAGGCTTGATGGAAACGGAGCGGAAGAACGCCCAGGCCATGGGAATCGAGTTGATTAGCCTGCCGGGAAACGGTTGGTCACCGCCCACGGATGAACAGCTCGCACAGTTTTTCACGATCATGCAAGCGACGCCGCGGAGGAAAGTGTTCCTGCACTGTTGGCTGGGTGGGGATCGCGCGGGGGTATTTATTGCCGCTTATCGCATCGCGTTCGATGGATGGACGTCCGAGCAAGCCCTTCAGGAGATGCACGAATTTCATTTTCACGGGTTCTGGCACCCCGCCATGACAAAGTACGTGCAGGAGTTTCCGAAGCGCCTGGCGAATTCCCCGGCACTGGCAGCTTTCCGTCATGCTGCGGCTGCGGGAAACAGCGCGCAAATCTACGAGGCAAGGCCAACCGAGGCGGGAGCGCCGTGAAGAATTAAGGCATCCCCAAAAATTCTCTAAGCCATTTCATGTATAGGCGGTAGCAGCACGCGTGGATAAATTTATCGGGACGTAAGGAAGGCATTTTGGCCGGCAAGGAGGTCGTTGTGCCGCTCATTCAAGTTGTGATGGTGCTGATCGTGGTAGGAGTATTGTTGTGGTTGGTGAATCGGTTCATCCCGATGCAGGGAACGATCAAGTCGATTTTGAACGGAGTCGTAGTGATTGCCGTCGTACTGTGGTTGCTGAGTGCGTTCGGATTGTTGCAATCTTTCTCGCATATTCGAGTAGGTTCCTAGGTCCGAAGGCAAGGGAGTAACGTCAAGGATGCCAGTAGTAGACTTGTTGGGAGCGCACGGCAACGTCGGATTTATTGACCTTAACCTGAACTTTGTTTAATTCGCTGGGCTTTTGATCCAATGGCGGCACAAAAGTCAGTTCGTAGTAAGCGTCCGCGTCGCTGACGCATTTCTGCACTTCGGCAGCAATATCGTTGCCGATAGTCAGAGCCATCCCGCCGCTTTGCACCGCGAGGACTTGCAGAGCCAAGTTGCCCATATTCGCGTCGTAAACCTTATTCACGCCGCCGGCATACTCCTGCCACCAGTACGCATTGGTTCCGAAGTCCGCAGTGCCGAGGGGATCGACACTGTAAAGGGTGATATGAGCCTGACGCAGAAGGTTCGAATAGCTGACGACGGTATTGAAGATTTCCTGGCGTTGCTTGTCGTCGAGCTGTTGCTGAACACCAGGACCAGAGAGGATGGGCCAACCGGGCGAGAGCCAGATAACAAACTTACGGCCTGGAACAGCGGCTTGTTGAGTCGCAAGCTGGTAAAGAGCCTTGAGCGAGGCTTCGAAGCGCTCCTGGGCGCTGTAAATGCCACCGGAACGGAGAATGGTATGCAAGCCGACGAAAGCCGAGTCGAGAGAAGCACTGAGCGCGTTGCCATCGGTGGAGTATGAATCGGGCAAAGTGAATTTGGTGTCGGTGAGATAAGCAAAGCCCACAGGATAGGAGAGACGGCCACCTTCCATTTTCAGGAACTTGTCGAGTTCGGAGCGCTCGTAGGCGATGTGCTCGACGCCGGTGTTCACATCATCGATGACAACGATGATATGAAAGTCGGGATCGTGGCCGCGAACGGCGCGGAAAGAATTGATGGGGCGTTCCTTCTTGTTGTCCAAAACGGTGAAGTCCTGCTGCTGGAGGCCGCTCAGAGGAGGGCCCGATTTAGGGGCGACGACTACATCCAGATGAATCATATCGTTGGGCGCTGGGGTCGGAGGAATCGCCGATTTGGACGGTGCGTTGATAACTTGCGCGGAAGTCATTTCAGAGAGCAGAAAAGACAAGAGAAGAAGCGAACCGACGCGAGAAATGGACATTGACCTACCTCGTTCGAGCCGATTCAACAGCGTCGACGCCTGGGCAAGGACGGTGGGCCGCTGGCGTCTGTAGAGAGAGATGTGCTAACAGGTTGGTTTAGGTACAAATAAAAAGCGGTCACGCGGGCTAGCCTGTACAGCGGGTATGGTTGGGGGAAAAAGGGCGCTGATTGTAAAGCGAACATTCGCACGAAGGAGAAAACGACCGCGTACTGTCAGTTCGAGAAAGGTGTCACGGCACAGCAACAAGAACTACCCCGGTCAGCGTTTGGGACCAGGCTCCGCGATAAGCAACTTGCTGGTGATTATTTAGAATACAAACTAATCCGCGTGCGCCGCCGAGGACGAACCTATGGAGTTAGTCTGGCTGGTGGCACTGATTTTGGCCTGGGTTCGCTGCCGAATATTTGCGATTAGTCCTGTGAGATCAGTTTGCCGCCCCCAAGCTGGGAGGAGTATGTCCTTAAAAGTTTGGCGCTAAGCTTTGCAGCCACGGTCCTGCGAGGTTGATCGGCGGGCAACTGGCGCAGGTGATCGATAGTGGATTCGAGAGAGGCGAGGAAAGCCTCACAGGGAGCGCAGCCGTTGAGGTGCTGCTCAATACGCTGGCACATCGAATCATCGAGCTGTTCATCCAGATAATTCGAAAGCTCGGCAAACATGGCTTTGCAAGAACCGGGACGGCGGTGGCGCTGGCCGGGAGTGCCAGCTGTTTGATTAGGACGTGTCGTGCGTTGTTTTGCAGCTGGGTGAGGAGAGTGCTGCTGCGCCAATTCCTTGCGAACGAATAGACGAGCACGGTGCAGACGAACGCGGACATTGCCGGGTTTGAGTCCGGTGATCTCGGCGACTTCGTCGTCGCTAAGCCCTTCCATATCGCGCAAGACCAGGATGATGCGATATTGTGGGGGAAGTTTTTGAATCGCCTCGCGCAGGTGCCGGGCCCACTGGTTGCGAATAGCCTGCGATTCGGGTGTGGCAGGTCCTCCCTTCGAGAGTAATTCTAGCTCCAGCCTATCAGGCATCAGTTCGTCGAGGGAAAGGTCCGGCATTGACGCGAATTTGCTGCGGCGCCGAGACATCAGGCAGCGATTCTTGGCCACCCGGTAGAGCCACACAAGGAGGGCGCGCGGACTTTGGAATTTAGGCAAGTACGGCAGGGATTTGACGAGCACTTCCTGCATGGTGTCTTCGGCGTCTTGGCGCTGGCCGCAGACTTTCATACTGAAGGAGAAGACGGTGCCTTGCAGGAGGGCGAGGGCCTCTTCGAGCGACTTGGGGTCTTTTTGGGCGAGGAGAGCGAGGGCCTGTTCGATTTCGCGACGCATTTTGCCAACTCTAACACACAAGGCGACGGTCCTCCGTTTTCTGTAACAAGTGAACAGGGATTGCATTTATTCCACGAAGGCAGCCCGGGCTGCCAACGGAAAGTGAAGAAAACGCGATGATTACGGCAAGGGTGCGATTGACGCGAGCGATGCAATCGGAACGACAGTTCATCGCTGAAACAGGGAGCGGCCACCACATGATTTTGGACGATGCGGCCGGGGGCACGGGGGCAAAACCGATAGAACTGGTGGCGGTTGCCCTGGCGGGTTGTACGGCGTTCGACGTGATCACCATGCTGCGGCAGAAACACCGCCAAAAAGTGACGGGTTACGAGGTGTTGGTTGAGGCGGAGCAGGCCGAGAGGCCGCCGCAGGTGTTCACGAAGGTGCGGATACGGCATATCGTGACCGGAATCAGCGTGGACGAAAGCGCCTTGGCACAAGCGATCCAGTTGTCCGAGGAAAAATATTGCAGCGTGGGAGCGATGATCGCAAAAAACGCGAAGCTGGAAACCACGCGCGAAATACGTGAAGACGAAACCGCGTGGCTGAAAACGGAACCGGCCGAAGCGCGAGTGGACGGTTGAGGCGCGCGATGCGATTGGGGCCCGGGATATTTCTGGCGATAACCGTAGCGGCGATGTCGGCGAACAATCCGGCAGCGGCTCAGGAAACTACAAAAGGAATGACGGTGACGCTGGAGCAGGCGGTACAGAGCGCGCTGCAACAGAATCCGGCGTTTCGAAGCAGTCAGGATGATGGCGACGTGGCGCGAGCGCGGCTCAAGCAGGCGCAGTCGGCGTGGTACCCACGCGTGGACTTTCACCAGGACTTCATGCGCGGGAACAATCCCATCGATGTGTTCGGATGGAAGCTGACGCAACGGCAGTTCACTGCGCGGGATTTCGCGCTGAACAACCTGAACACGCCCACGCCACTGGACAATTTTCAAACGCGATTCGACGGACAATGGCGGCTGTTCGATTCCGGGCAAACGCTGTTTCACCAGCGATCGGCGAAGAAATTGGTGACCGTGGCGGATTTCCAGACGGAGCAGGCACGGCAAGACCTGATTTTGGAGATCGTGCGCGCGTATTACGCCATTGGGGTGTTACAGGAAAACGAAAAAGCTGCCGAGAACACGGTAAAAACGGCGGAAGCGAACGCGAAGCGGATGGAAACGATGCACACGGCGGGGACTGTGGTGGATTCGGACCTGCTGAGTGCGAAAGTGTTCGTGGCACAGATGAAGGACCGGCAAATTCGCGCCCAGAACGATCTTGCGATGGCGGAGATGCAGTTGGCGCGACTAATGGGCTTGCCTGTGGAACAGCAATTGGAGTTGGCGCGGAGCGTCAGCGAACCAAATGCCTCGACGAAGACGTTGCAGGAGTGGACGCAAACGGCGCTGGAGGAGCGGCCGGCGTTGCGTGCGGCGCAATTGGAAGAAACCGCAAGCGATGATGAGCGAAAAGCGGCGAAGGCGGAGTTCGGGCCGACGATCGCGCTGTTCGGTTCGACGGAACGCGACGCGATGACCTTGGCGGGGCCTTCGGGCACCAACTGGACGGCCGGGGCGCGATTGGACTTGAACCTCTTCGCGGGCGGGGCGACGAAAGCGAGATTCGCGGAGGCCGCGGCGAATGCGAACAAGGCCAAGCACAACGTGGAATGGTTCCGCAGCGGAGTGACGCTAGAGGTGCGGCAGGCGTTTCTGGATGCGGCGGCGGCGGCACAGAGAGCGGCGACGGCGCGCGATACGGCAGAGCAGGCCACGGAAAGTTTGCGGATCGTGCAGAACCGCTACGAAGCGGGACTGACGACCATCACCGAGTTGCTGCGCGCCCAGACCGCGCAACTGGATGCGCGCACGCTGTACTTAAGCGCATTGCAGGATTGGCAAGTTTCCCAGGCGCAACTTGCGCGAGCGGCCGGCGTGCTGACCCCCGAGTCGCAACTTATAGCGGAGGCAGACAGGCCATGAAAAGCACGGAGAGGGAGCAAATGATCGCCGGGATGAGATGGATGGGGTTGGCATTGGCTGGTGTGCTGCTGATAGGTCTGGTGGGCTGCGGCGAGACCGAAACGAAACCTGCTCCGCCGGAAGTGGTGCAAGGACTTCGTCTGCAAAAAGTGGAATGGCAGAGCATACCGAATGAACTGGAAGCGCCCGGTACGGTGATAGCGACCGTGTCCGCGCAAGTAGCGCCGCGGACGATGGGGACGGTGCTGCAGGTTCCGGTGAAGGAAGGAGACATCGTGAAGCGCGGACAGTTGCTGGCGCAACTGGATGAACGAGAACTTGCGGCACACAGAAATGCCGCGCAAGCAGGCGCGCAGGTGGCGGAGGCGGGGATCAGTCAAGCCGAAAAGGCGATGGCGACGGCACAGGCCCAAGCGGAAGTGACGCAGAAAACGTATGACCGGTACGCGTATCTGAAAGACCAAAAATCCATAAGTCCGCAGGAATTCGACGAAATCAGCGCCAAGCAGCAAGCCGCCCAGGCGCAGTTGGAGCAGGCCAAGGCCGCACTGGCGCAGGCAAAAGCGGGCAAGGAACAGGCAACCGCAGAAGTGCATGCAGCCGAGAGCGTGGCTAGCTACGCGCGAATCGTGGCGCCGTTTGATGGACTGGTGGTGCGACGGATGGTCGACCCGGGATCTTTGGTATCGCCGGGAGTTCCGGTGTTCGTTGTGGAGGACACGTCGCGTTACCAGCTCCAGGCTACGCTGCCGACCGAAGCCTTGCTATTCGTGAAGAAGGGAAGCCTTGTGCGGGTGGAACTAGACATCAGTGAGGAGGCGGCCGGCGGAGAAAGATGTCAATGCGACCCTTCGATGGAAGGGAAAGTGGGGGAAATTGAAGCGGGGGCGGATCCCGGGTCGCACACGCTCAGTGCGCGAATCGACCTGCCGCACCATACGACCATAAAGTCCGGAGTGTTTGGAAGGGCATACTTTGCGCACGGAGAAAAGAAGGCCTTGGTGCTCCCTGCGGGAGTCGTGATGAACCGTGGCCAGCTACGCGGAGTGTACGCGGTAGACGCGAACGGACTGGTGCACTGGCGGGTTGTGACCCTGGGCGAATCCCTCCACGGACAGGTGGAAGTGTTGTCTGGCGTCGCCGCGGGTGACGCCATCGTGCTGAACCCGGGCGCTCAGGAACTGGACGGCAAAAAGACCACGCAAATCTCGGCGGGCAGCGGGGAGAAACATTCGTGAACCGGGGCCTGGCAGGGAAAATCGCGCATGCATTCATCGATTCTCGGCTGACGCCACTGGTCATCGTGGGGTCTTTGCTGCTCGGGCTATTCAGCATTTTGCAAACACCGCGCGAAGAGGAGCCGCAGATTGTGGTGCCGATGCTCGACGTATTTGTGGGCATGCCGGGGGCATCGGCGAAGGAAGTGGAAGAGCGCGTCACCATTCCGATGGAGCAGTTGCTGCGCGACGTACCGGGGGTGGAGTACCTGTATTCGACCAGCCAGCCGGGCGGCGCGTTGGTGATCGTGCGTTTTTATGTCGGCACGAAGGAAGAAGACGCGATAGTCCGTACGTACAACAAGTTGTATGCGAATTTCGACCGCATTCCGCAAGGCGCCTCGCAGCCGCTGATCAAGGCGCGTTCCATCGACGACGTTCCAGTGCTGGCGGTGACTTTTTGGGGCAGGAACTATGACGGATATGCGTTGCGGAGGATCGCTGCGGAAGCACAGCAAAGCCTGAAGCAAGTCGAGAACGTTTCCGAGACGGCGCTGCTCGGCGGGCAGAGGCGCCAGATTGGCGTGATGTTGACTCCGCAGCGGCTGGCGGCGTATCACATGAGCCCGCTGGCGATTTCGCGCGCATTGCAATCGAGCAACCAGCGCTCGCTCTCCGGTTCGTTCGCCGAAGCGAATCAGGAAATCGCCGTGGAGTCCGGGGCATTCCTGCAGTGCCCGGATGATGTGCGAAAGATCGTGGTGACGGTTCAGGGAGGCCGTCCGATCTACCTAAGGGACGTGGCGGAAATCACGGACGGCCCAGAAGAACCTGGAAACTACGTGTATTACGGGTCAGGCGGGGCGATCGCGGATGCCGCCACTTATCCGGCGGTAACTCTGGCGGTTGCCAAACGCAAAGGCACGAATGCGACGAACGTTTCTCACGATGTGCTGGCAAAAATGGATTCGCTACGCGGGTACGTCATTCCCAACGACGTGCAAGTGACGGTGACGCGGAATTATGGGCAGACCGCGAAACACAAATCCGACGAATTGTTGAAGCATTTATTCCTCGCCACGCTTTCGGTGACGTTGCTGGTGGCGCTGGTGTTGGGTTGGCGGGAGTCGGGTGTGGTGCTGCTGGCCATTCCGGTGACGCTGGCGCTGACGCTGTTCATTTTCTATGCCTACGGGTACACGCTGAATCGCGTCACACTGTTCGCGCTGATTTTCTCCATCGGTATTCTGGTGGACGACGCGATTGTGGTGGTCGAGAACATCGTGCGGCATTTCCGGTTGACGGAAAACCAGGGACGACCGTGGGCCGATGTTGCGGTCGAAGCGGTGAACGAAGTTGGCAATCCCACGATTCTGGCCACATTTGCGGTGATTGCGGCGATTCTGCCGATGGCCTTTGTGCGCGGTTTGATGGGGCCGTACATGCGCCCGATTCCGGTGGGCGCGTCAGCGGCAATGCTGTTTTCGCTGATGATTGCGTTCGTGGTTTCGCCGTGGGCGGCGCTGCGGTTGTTGCGGGGACACACCGGAAAGCACGCGGAGGGAGAGGCGGAGGGCTGGAGCACGCGATCGTATCGCAAAGTGATGATGGCACTGGTGACGAACGCGCAAAAGCGCTGGATGTTTCTGGGATTAGTGGTGGTGCTGCTGTTGCTGGCGTGTTCGCTGGTGGCGTTCAAGGCGGTGCGCGTGAAGATGCTGCCGTTCGACAACAAGAGCGAGTTTCAGGTGGTGGTGGATATGCCGGAAGGAACACCGCTGGAACGCACGCTGGCGCTGGAGCAGGAGATTGGCGCGTATCTACACACGCAGGCCGAGGTGCTGAACTACCAAATGTATGCGGGAACTTCCGGGCCGTACAACTTCAACGGGCTGGTGCGTCATTACTATTTGCGGCGCGGAGCGAATCAAGGCGACATTCAGGTGAATCTGCGGGCGATCGATGACCGCAAGCGGCAAAGCCACGATCTGGCGAAAGAGATGCGCGGCCCGATTCAGGAAATTGCGAAGAAGTGGAACGCGCGCGTGAAAGTGGCGGAAGTTCCGCCAGGTCCACCGGTGGTGGCAACGCTGGTTGCGGAGGTCTATGGGCCCGATTCTCAGCGGCAAATTGAGGTAGCCAAGCAAGTGCGACAGATTTTCGACGAAATGCCGGGCGTGGTGGACGTGGATTGGTACGTCGTTGCCGATCAAAAGAAGCTGGAATTTCGAACCGAGCAGGACAAAGCGGCGCTGCGAGGGATCTCGAGCGCGGAGGTTTCGCAATCCGTGGGGATGGCGCTGGGAGGAACGCAGGCTGGATTGTTACACGATCCAGCAGAACGCGAGGATGTGCCGATCCACGTGCAGTTGGCACGTGCCAGCCGATCGAGCCAAGAAGCGCTAAGTGGCTTGTACTTGAACGCCCCGGACGGAGCCATGGTACCCATGGGGGAACTTGCACATGTGGAGCAAGGGACGATCGACAAGAACATTTACCGAAAGAATCTGCGCGAGGTGGTGTACGTCGTCGGTGACGTCGCAGGGGCGGAAGAGAGCCCAGTCTATGCGATCGGCAAACTAGGCGACAAAATCAGTGCGCTGAAGATTCCGGAGGGCTACAAGATCGAGCAGTTCACGGCGATGCAACCACCGGACACGAAAAAGATTGCCATCAAATGGGATGGTGAGTGGCACATCACGTACGAAGTATTCCGCGACCTGGGATTGGCGTTCGCGGCGGTGCTGGTGCTGATCTATGTGCTGGTAGTGGGCTGGTTCCAGTCGTTCAAGACGCCGCTGGTGATTATGGCGCCGATTCCGTTGACGCTCGTGGGAATTTTGCCGGCACATGCATTGATGGGGGCGTTTTTTACCGCGACTTCGATGATTGGATTCATTGCGGGCGCGGGCATTATCGTACGCAATTCGATCATCCTGGTGGATTTCATCAAGCTGAGGCGTGAGCAGGGCATGCCGCTGGAGCAAGCCGTGGTAGACGCAGGCGCTGTTCGGTTTCGGCCGATGCTCTTGACCGCAGCCGCCGTGGTGGTCGGTGCGGGCGTGATCCTGTTTGATCCGATCTTTCAAGGGCTGGCCATTTCGCTGATGGCGGGAGAAGTGGCGTCGACCGCGCTGTCCCGCATGGCGGTACCGGTGCTGTATTACATGAGTGAGCGGAGGAGTGTATGACAATCGAGCGGTATATCCGGATCATTGCGGGAACATTTGTGCTGGCGTCTTTGGCGTTGGGCACTTGGGTGAATCACAACTGGTATTGGTTCACAGCGTTTGTGGGCGCCAACCTGCTGCAGTCCGGTGTCACGAAGTGGTGCCTGATGGAAGATATCCTACGTCGCTTGTCGGTAAACCGGGCTAAATGAAAAGATCAAGCTGTGAAGTAAGTCAAATCTTCCACGCAACCCGATGAAATCATATAAAATCGTTTGGTTGTTGCTCGTGGGGCTCGTAGCTCAGCGGTTAGAGCCGCGGACTCATAAACCTGGCCACTTTCTTGAGCCGTTCTGAAAATTTTGGACTTTACTATATTCCTCAACCAGTTACAACCAAAGCAACTTGAACTGTCTATATCCGATCTGATTGTGTCTGAACAAAGAACTACTACGAATTTACTACAGTGCTTTCGGTTCCGTGAGGATACCGTCCGAATGGGGAAAAGGGATTCGAACCCCCGGTACCGGTTTTAGCCAGTACAACGGTTTAGCAAACCTGGCCGCTTATTTGATCTGTTCTGAAAATTTCGGACTTTACTATATTCCTCAGGCAGTTACAACGCAGGGAACTTGCACCGTGTGTATCTGATTTGAGCCATTTTGAACGAAGAACTACTACATTTTTACTACAGTGCTTGGAAGGTCTTTTGCGAACAACCGGCCCCGTGCCGCTGCAGGACTTGCAGCGAGCCTTGACTCGCACTACTCTCGTCTCCGGAGCGGTTTCTTCTTTCTGAGCCCACAGCGGGTTGCACTCGCATGCAACAGCCACTATTCAGCGAAAGCTCGAGCCCCGATGAGACCGGGGGCCTAGACCGAGAGAAGGCACTTGTTTTATTGCTTGGTAATGTGGACCACGAGGGAATCACTCATTCATTGAAAGCCGGTGGGGAGCAATACAAGAAGAAGCTTCTTGCCTCAAGTGCGTACAACTGGCGAACAATCATCGCCCTTTTTGAGCTCTTCACTATTCGGGCCGTTGTCATCAAGCTCAACGCCGACGTTTATAGGCTCCTTCTGACGCCTGCGTATGGAACAGTCCGAGAGGAACTTCTGAAGAAAGTCACTGCCTCGCGTCACATCGTTTTCGTTTATGAAGACCTACTTTCAGGTCGAACGGACTCAAGTCCAGAAAACATCAATGTTAAACGAGAGCAAGAGTATAAAAACATTCTCGAAAGATTAGACGACGAGGACCGCGAATCTTACAGGACAGTCCTAGAGAAGGAACAGTTGCCTGCGCAATTCTTGGAGGAAGTCAACGCATTTCTGCGAACGTACAAACTTAATCTGGTGCCTTATCGAAGGAATGCCGACGTCACCGTTATTGCCACAGAGTTCCTAAAGGATGCGCTCGAACAATTGCTTTTTCGCATATACGTACCCCAAGGCAGGTTGTGGGCGAATGAAATTGACCGTCTCCTTCAACTTTTCCGCGATTATCTTCTAAAAACAGGTCGAAAGGGCATCCGTTTAGACCAGGTTCGAACTGACTCCGGTGTTTCCTACGAATTTCATAGTGATGAACTGTCGCCGTCGCCGTCGTTAGCAAGTGATTTTTATGACTTCTCTCAATTCCTTGACCTGTGCCTATCGCTCCCTTCTGAGGCGGAAGCCCTCCTTAGGGAAAAGAATGTGGACCCCAAGGAGATTGCGGAAATACTCGCGCGTTATTCAAAAGAAGCGAGGAGACTCCAAATAGACTTGAAGCAAGACCGAGAGAGGAAACTTTTGGGGATTCGACACAGGCTCGAATCAGAATTAGCGGAAACTCTACCGGCGAGCACATGTTGGGAGGAAATCGATGCTCTTATTGCAGCTGCGTTACCGCTTCCCTCGGCCATAGGCCTCGCTCATTTGCTCGAAGGGGAGCCGAGAGGCATGCCTAAAATACACATGGTGAGGCCATCTTCCATAAACATTAATCAGCAAATCATCGGCACGGTCCAAGGTGTGGTAGCAAATGAAATCCTTGGAAACGTGACGTTGTCCAGTGAAGATAAGGAACTCCTCAAATTCATCAAAGAACATGGGGGAGAGCAGTCCATTGAGCTTAGTTCGGCGGTTTACCTGTTGTCTGATGAAAGTGTTCCAAAGGCTACTCGTTTGGCATCAGGGCAGAAATTGAAGGCTTTTCTCTGGGCCATTGGTAAGAAGATTGGGGATATTGCCGCCAACGTTCTTCAGTCATACATAGAACGAAAACTTGGTTTCCATTAGGCTCTGGATGGCATATTTCAGACGCGGTAACCCTAACTTCTAGTATTCCCAATCCACAAACAATTGATGAAAGTGACAGGAAAAGAAAATAGACGAAAAGTCAGAAATTTAATGACGAATCCCAGTAAATCGGAATTTACCCTAAAACTGGGGATTCCGATGAAGGTGATCGAGGTTCCGGGCTGAAGGTGATCAGCTTTCCGGGATCGTTGTGATCAGTCGTCGGAGCGAAGCGACGCTGGCAGTTGGATTTTGTAGAAAGTGATCACGATCGTCAAGTAGGAGTTTG
>DATJOO010000084.1:0-47557 GCA_035506955.1 Verrucomicrobiia bacterium | reverse complement strand
TTCGCACTCAAAGAAGCATCCAACAGTTCGAAAAAGAAGCCAGAAATTTTCTGCATGATTTGCGACGCCGGGAAGCCACTGCGGTTCGCCGCTATTTTTCTTTCGATCCACACGCGGGCAACAGCCAGCCGGGTCTTGCGGATGCAAGGTACGTGGTAGCACGCTTGTACGGATTCCGGAGCTGGCGCGAGCTCAAAGAGCGGTCGCTTTCGGTAAGCTGAGAAAAATCCGCCGGACCGCACTTATCGTGATTTTACGTCATCGAGTCAAATCAACGATTGCTAAAGTTTTGATTCCTCTGAACTCGAGCATTTTGCCTGTTACAGCGATTCCAGGAACCCCAATCTGGTCCAGCAATTTTTCAGGTAAGGGCACCCCGTTACTGGGTGTGAGCACCACATAAGGCGTGCCACCCTGGTCGGGAAGAAAAACTAAGGGACTGCCCGCAGCGGCGCACAATTTGGCGCAAAACGCGTGGTCATACGCGTGGGTCTGCGTCGCCAGAAAGCAGTTCGCATCGGTAAGTTCGCCACGCAGAGTCACGGACTTTCCTTCGACCGACTGGCCAGCGAAATAGTCGATATTACCCTGCTTGGCCATTCGTTCCGCTTTGGATAAGTTGCTAACCAGCGGGCGTACTTGGGAAAACGGCAAACCGTTGAGCCCGAGTTTGTCTCCGTATTGGAAGCCACACAGCGCCAGGATCGTGATAAGACCGAGCAGCACCACGCGCGATTTTCTATTTTGCGGCCCTGGTGCCGTCATGATGTTCAGGTTGCCCGGTCGTGCTCTTTTGACTGCCGCCGGTATACACAACGCGCCAGATGGAATTCGAACCGTCATCAGTCACCAGCAGCGAGCCATCGGAAGCCACGGCGACGCCCACCGGGCGGCCCCAAACGTGGCCGTTGTCCACAACGAAGCCGGTGAGGAAGTCTTCGAAGTCGCCACTGGCCCGGCCGCTGTGGTGCATGGGGACGCGGATGACTTCGTATCCGGTGCGCACCGAGCGGTTCCATGAACCGTGCTGCGCCGCGAACAGGTCGGCCTGATATTCCTCAGGGAATTGCTTGCCTTCATAGAAGGCCATTTCCAGAGAAGCGAAGTGCGGCTGCAACAGCACATCGGGGACGATGGTCTGATTCTGCAATTCGGGATGCTTACCCGCATGGCGAGGGTCCTGGTTTCCGCCGATGTACCACCACGGCCAGCCATAAAAACCTCCGTCTTGCACGTGTGTGATGTAATCGGGCACCAGATCATCGCCCAGTCCGTCGCGTTCGTTTACCGAGCACCATAGTTCGTGCGTGCTTGGATGAATCGCCAGGCCGCCGCCCGCATTACGGATTCCGTAAGCGTACACGCGCATGCCGGAACCATCGGGGTTAAGTTCCCAAATGTCGGCCCGATTCTTTTCGGCGGAAGTGGTGTCCGGATCGTCCACGTTAGAGGCGGAACCGACTGCAACGAACATTTTCTTGCCGTCTGCGCTGAATTCCACCGAACGCGTCCAGTGGCCGCCTCCGTGCGGCAGATCGACAATGTGGTAGGCAGGCCCTCTGGCCTTGAGGTCACCATTTTTGTACGGGAATCGCACCACCGCATCCGTGTTCCCGATGTAGACCCATTGCGGATCCGGTCCGGGCGGGTAGAAGGCAATGCCGTACGGCCGTTTGAGTTTCGTCGCGAAGACGCTGACCTCTTTCGGTTTCCCGTCGCTGCTGATGCCCCGGAAGATTTTGATCATGCCCGCGCTGCTTTCCGCCAGAAAAACGTCGCCGTTCGGCGCGGTGCGAATCAATCGGGGATTTTTCAGATCGGTCGCATAAAGCTGTACGGTGAACCCGGCAGGAGCTTTCGGCCAGGCATTCTCGGGGCGAGCCACGACCTTAGGACCGTTGTTAGAGGACGTAGTGGCATACGGTTTGGGCAAATCTTGCGGCGTGATTTTGCGGCTGTGGCCCGGAGCCTCGAAGCGGAAGTCCACAAAGGGCGCCGCTGGCGGGGGAGCTGTCGTCGTTACCGGCGTGAACTCTTTTTCGTTGGCTGCAGCCGTCGCGGCTGGGGAATTCTTCAGCGACTTCAAAAACGTGACCAACTGCCAGCGTTGCTCCTCTGACAAACTTCCCCAAGCTGGCATGCCGTTCGCCACCGAACCCGTGGTGATGAACCAAAAAATCTCGCCATCCGGCGCGGCTTGTGTAGGCCCAATCGCAACTGGTGGGATATTGCCGGTTCCCTGGCCGGCGGCTCCATGACACGAAGCACAGTCGGTGGCATACAGCTTCCCGCCTGCGGCTTCGGCGGCCGACTGGCCAGCGTACGGATTCTTCTGTTGAGAGCTGGATACCGGGGCGTTGTGAAAGTGCGCGTCCTGAGCGACGACTCGCCAGGCAACGAACAGGCATAGGATAAGGAATACGGTGACTATGAGCGAACCGAAGCACCCGCGGATTTTCACAATTCCTCCCACTTGCTGACTCGAATCGGCGCTGAATACACTACTACATTAGAGGAATGGAATGGTTAGGACGTTCCATGTTTTTGCGCTGCGCCCTCGTTTCTACAGGCTTAGCCGGAGGCAGATGGCCTGGTTTTCGCCGGGTTTCGCGTTTCGCTTATGGTTGCGCTACCATAAAAACAGCGGATCGCATTCAGCGGTATCCTCCACCTCGAAAGGAAAATCCGATGCGACGGGCATTTTGGGCGGCGCTGTTGAGTGGCCTCGTGCTGCTGGCGGGCGGCTGTAAGGCCAAGACCGATAGCACCGATGGTATTCACACGGCCGTGGTCAAGTATCTTTCGGCGATGAGCGGATTGAACGTGAACAACATGACGGTCACGGTGACGAAGACGGTCGTCACGGGAGATACGGCGCAGGCGGATGTGGAGATCCGCGCGAAAAACGGCGATGCCAGCTCGCCGGGAATGACGCGCACCTATCAGCTACAGAAGCAAGGCGAGGAATGGGTGGTCGTGAAGAGCGAGCAGACCGGCGGTATGCAACACCCCACCGGAGGGGAGATGCCGCAGGGCAACCTGCCACCCGGACATCCTCCCACCAGCGGAGCCACCGGACAAACACCCGCGAACCACCCGGACTTTAGTTCCATCCTGAACAACGCGCAGCAGTCGCAATCCCAGCAGCAGGGAAGCCAGCCCCCTGCGCAGCAGCCGTCGAGCAATTCCAAGCCATAAGAGCGTCGAAACTCTAGAAATCCTGCAAGTCTTCTGTGGGTAGCGCCACGCGTACGGCGTTCAGCACCGCGACCAGATCAATCAGTTCCTGTCCGACGGCGCCCCAAATCGGTGGCAACAGGCCGAACGCTGCTGCAATCATGCCGATGATGCTGGCGCCCATTCCGCCGAGCGCGCTTTGCAACGCGATCTGGCGCATGCGCCTTGCGATGTGCATGAGCTCGTCAATTTTCTCCAATGTGGCTTCCAACACGACCGCGTCGGCCGCTTCCGTAGTGATGTCGTTCTGCGAACCGAAGGCCACGCCTACAGTGGCGGCCATCAATGCTGGGGCATCATTAATCCCGTCTCCGACAAAAAGCGTGCGGCCTCTGGCGGTTTCCGCTTTCACGATGGCCACTTTTTCCTCGGGACTTTTGCTGGCATGCACTTCACTGATGCCCACACTCTCTGCCAGGTACTTCACCTCCGACTCGCGGTCACCCGAGACCAGCATCACCTTGCGCACATCATGCTTCGGCTCAAGATGCTGGATGAAGGAAGCGCTGTCTTTGCGCGGTGCATCGTGGAAGCGAATGGCCGCGGCGTAATGGCCGCCCACGAAGATCAGGCATTCCAGGCCGCTTTCTAGCGGCGGCAACGGAACTTGCAATGCCTCCACTTTTTTGCGCCCCGTAATCTGCACTGCATGGCCGGAAATCATGCCGCGTAAACCCTCGCCAGGTCGTTCGCTGATTCTTTCCACGGGGAGCACCGCGATGCCCTGGCGATTCGCTTCCGCCACGATGGCGCTGGCCAGCGGATGCTTGGAGTATTGTTCAAGGCTGGCCGCCCATTGGAGCAGCTGTTTCCGATCGTAGCCTTCCGCGCAAAGTACTTCGGTCACTATGGGCCTGCCGTAGGTCAGCGTGCCAGTTTTATCGAAGATCAACGTTTCGCACTTCTCGATCTGCTCCAACACGGCTGGGTTCCTGATAATAATGGCGCGGCGCGCGGCCAGCGAAATGGCCCCGATGATAGCCGTAGGAATAGCGAGCAGGAGCGGACAGGGCGTAGCAATCACTACAACCGCGAGGAAACGCTCGGATTGGCCACTCAGCAACGCCGCGATCGTAGCTACGCCCAGTGCGAGCGGAGTGTACCAGGCGCCCAATTGATCGGCGAGCCGTCGCAGCTTCGGGCGCTGCTGCTCAGTCTGCTGCATCACCGCCATGATGCGGGCATAGCGCGAATCTTCCGCTAATTTTTCCGCACGAATCACCAGTAGAGCTTCGCCGTTGATCGCGCCAGAAATCACCATGGAACCCGGCGTCTTCGAAATTTCGTAGGGCTCACCGGTCAGGTAGGCTTCGTCCATCACGCCGTGGCCTTCGAGCACCGTGCCGTCCACGGGGCAGATTTCGTGCGGCAGCACGGTCAGCTCATCGCCAATGCGGATGTCGCCGAGCGTTACATCGACGAGAGTGCCCCCCTCCTTGAGGTGCGCAACGCTGGGCATGCGTCGCGCCAACGCATCCAGCACTGAGGATGCGCGCGCCGTGGCAAAATCCTCCAGTGCCGCGCCGCCGGAAAGCATCAGCACCACGATGGCTGCCACCAGATATTCGTGCAGCAGGATGGCTGTGATGATGGAAATACCGGCAAGAAGATCGGAGCCGAAGTCGCGCTTCCAAAGTTTTTTCAGAAGTTCCCAAAGCAAAGGGACCCCACCAGCTACCAATACGGCAAATAGCGGGAGATTCGCGCGGAAGGGAGGGAAGCGCAGAAAATATTTCAGAAAGAGGTGCAAAGCTATTGCAACAAGCGTGAGCCCAGCGATTAGCGTTTCTTTGGAGGGAGCGAACCGCAGCTTCTCCGGTTCCGCCATTAGCTACAACTTATCGCATGGTGGATGGTGCAAGTCAAAGGAGTAATGAGGCTGCAAGACGGTTGCGACTGGCGTATCGCGCTATCTGTAGCGGTGGGTTTATTCTGCCGGCCAATCGCCGTAAAGCCGCCGCTACATAGTTTTGTCCTTGGAGTAGCAGATGTGTTCCAGGTTGCAGGCGGCGCAATTGGGCTTGCGCGCGAAGCACACGCGGCGGCCATGCCAGATCAGTTGGTGTGAAAAGAGGATCCACTTGTCCTGTGGGATCACCGCCATCAGGTCCTGCTCGATTTTCTTGGGGTCTTCGTGTCGCGTCAAGTCCAAGCGATTCGAAAGCCGTTGCACGTGCGTGTCGACCACAACCCCGGCCGCGATGCCGTAAGCCGTGCCCAGCACTACATTGGCGGTTTTGCGCGCCACCCCGGGTAGTTCCAGGATTTCGTCCATCGTGCGCGGTACTTGTCCCCCGAACTTTTCAAGGATGCCTTTACTGGCGCCGATGATGGACTTCGTTTTGTTGCGGAAGAAACCGGTGGGGCGGATTTCTTGCTCGAGTTCAGCTGGATTCGCGTACGCGAAATCCTCCGGCTTCTTGTATTTCTTGTACAGCTCCTGCGTGACTTGATTCACGCGCACGTCCGTGCACTGCGCCGAAAGAATGGTGGAGATGAGCAATTGAAACGCGTTCCCGTGTTTTAGTTCGCAAGTGGCGGCGGGATACGCTTCATCGAGCTTGGCCAGAATCGCAGCGACGCGTTTTGGATCTGTGCCTTTGGCTGCGCCCGTGGGTGTTTTCTTGGCAGCGGGTTTTGCCGGATTGGCGACCTTAGTAGCCTTTTTCGCTGCTTTTGGAATCGGCTTTTTTGTTTTCGTCGCTGGGGCCATACCATTCTCCATGAAGCATTGCTATGTTACGCGAGTTGGCGGTCGTCGCGCGACTCCTCGGCCGCAGTGGGCGCTTGGGCCAATCCAAACCTCGGCCACTACACAGGCTGCAGAAAGGCCATAAGGCGGCGGAAGGCGTTGCCCCGGTGGCTATGTTGGTTTTTCTCATCGGCATTCAGTTCGGCGAAGGATTTGCCAAGTTCCGGGAAGTAAAACACCGGATCGTAGCCGAAGCCGCCGGCGCCTCGCGGTGCCTCGAGAATCTCCCCGTCCACCTTGCCGGATACAACCGCCAGGCAGCGGCCACGCAGAGCCAAGGCAATCACGCACACAAAAAACGCGACGCGCTCGCCGCCGGTCTTGCCACGCAAGGCCGCCAGCAATTTTTCATTTCGTTGCTCGCTGCTGGCGCCGAGGCCCGCGTACCGCGCAGAGAGCACCCCGGGTGCTCCATCCAAAGCGGGCACCACCAGGCCGGAATCGTCGGCGAACACCATGCCGTCCCCGTGCTTCGAATAATGGAGAGCTTTCCCCGCTGCATTTTCCGCGAATGTCGGCGCATCCTCCGAAAATTCTGAAATCGTCGCGAAGCCGGGCAGCAACTGCAACGCCAGCGTATGGCCCGCTGCCAGAACCTCATATTCATGAAGTTTCCCGGGATTGCCCGAAGCGAGAATGAGCTTCTGCGGGGAGCCAGTCAAGGTCATCGGCCGCCCAGAAACTTGGATGGCAGTATCGTGCGCTGCTCCTCGCTCAGACGGCGTATCCCCGCGGCCGCCAGCGCCAAAAGGTCCTGCATCTCGCCGCCAGTGAAGGGCCGCCCCTCGGCGGTCGCCTGAATCTCCACGAAGTCGCCACGCCCGGTCATGACCACATTCATGTCCACTTCGGCGCGTGAATCTTCTTCGTAGCAAAGGTCGAGCAGCGATACATCGTCCACAATGCCGACGCTGGTTGCCGCCACGGTATCAATCAGCGGGGAAGTGCGCAGCATCCCGGCCGCGACCATTCGTTCCATCGCCAGGGCCAGCGCGACGAACGCCCCGGTAATCGAAGCGGTGCGCGTGCCTCCATCGGCTTCGATCACGTCGCAATCGATCCACACGGTCTTTTCACCGAGGGCTTCCTGATCGGTGACCGCGCGCAACGAGCGCCCAATCAGGCGCTGAATCTCCAGCGTGCGCCCCGATTGCCGGCCGCGCGTGGCCTCGCGTTGAGTCCGTTCTTCGGTGGCGCGAGGGAGCATACCGTATTCGCTGGTCACCCAGCCTTTGCCGCTGCCCTTGAGGAAAGAAGGCACGCCATCATCTACCGTGGCCGTGCAGATCACACGCGTTTTGCCAAGTTCGATTAAGACACTGCCTTCCGCTTGAGAAATAAAATCGGGTGTGATTTTCAGTTGCCGGATCTGGTCTGGGCTGCGACCGTCGCTTCTCACGGAGTCCTCCCCGGAACAACCAAATCAATAGCTGATTAAGAATAGTCTGGAACGCGCTTTCGAGAAAGGGGCGGCTACTGCCGCTTAGTAGCGCGCTTCACTTTATCGTAGGCCTTCTGGATGGGTGCGGTCAGTACCGACACACCGGACTTCGCCGGTGCTGTCCCGGCATTACTCATACTGACCTGGAAAGTCTGCGTCAAATCTAAATGACCAGCCAGCGTATCGACTTCCTGTCCGTGAATCAGAATGCGCAACCGCTGTACCTGGGGTACGTTCGCTTCCAGCGTGCGCGCGATGGAGTCGACCGCCAGTTGCTCGCTCTGAATTCCTGAGGGAATCGAACTGGCCAAAGCTTCGGAGAAATCAGCTACGCCAGTCCCGTCCGGTAAAATGTAAAATGCCAGAAGCGCCGCATCGGGAGGTAAAGTACGCGCTTCGGGATCGACCGGCCCGGCCAGCAGCGTGTTCAATATTTCTTTTGCGCGCAGTGTCGGATCGCTGGAAAGCGGCAGCTCCACAGTGACCGGCACAAGCGTTCCATCGTTCGCTCGCGAACCCCAGTACATTTGCGCTTTCACCCGGGGTTCCCCGCTGTTTACTGGCGCGGGCGGCAGCAATTCACGCCGGGCCTGCTCGGCAGTCTGCTCGCTTAGGTCCTTCACCTTATAGACCTGCCGGCGCAGCGCGGGGAAATAGATCGCCGCGCCGATTACGGCCGCGGCCAATCCGCCCGCCAGCCAAAGACGCCACTTCGGGTTCATGGTTGAGTCCCCAGAGGGGTGCCAGGCATCACCGGCACAATATACGATGGACGAAACAGCGCTACGCCGCGTGCAATTGCATCCGCCACGCCCGGGACCATGCGATCCAAGTCTTCGCGATTCTCGACCACCACACTGGAAATCTCCACGGCGATTGCTGGCGCCGCCGTCGTTCGCAACTGGCGAATGGGCGCGAACTGCGCCACGTCCGGCGAGCCTTTGAAGTGCTTGGCCAGTTCCGCTTGCACCATGTCGCCCAGCTTATGGCTCAGAGGGATAAAGGGCGCTTGCGCTTGCTCCCAAGGAATTAAGCCGCTTGGGTCGCGAGAAACCGTCGTGTTCGGCTCCACGTACGTTCGCACCGTACCCGGCAGTCCCGTCGAAGCAATATGCAGGCTGATGAACACCGCTCCGCGCTGGGCGTTCGCACGTGCTGAACGGTCGTCGAAGGAGGGATTCTCGTTGCCTTCGCGCGTCTGAATCACCTGGAAACCTTGCCCTTCTAGCGCGCGCTTTACGGCGGCGGCAAACTGCAGCACGACGTCACTTTCGTGTATGCCCTCGGTACCGCGCGCACCCAGGTCTGTGCCTCCGTGCGCTGGATCCAGCACGACAATATTCAGGCCCACGCTCGGGGCCTCGCGAAGCTGTGATGGTGGGGTGGTCGTTGCCGTCGGGGCTTGTGGCGTCGCCGATGGAGCTTGGGCCGCAGCGCTGCTTTGGTTCTTCGCGGACCCTTGCTGCTTTGCGCTGAGGCCGTCGATCAAAACGCCAAAGCCGAATGCCAGACCCGCCAGTCCGGTCAAAAACAATCTGCGGTTTCCGCGTAGCGTTCTCACATCGAGCAGAATACCAAATCTTTTCGCTACAGCCTTTCGTCCTTTTGTGGTTATTGATTTGAGAGTACTTGCCGAGGTTTTGAAACGGGAACCGGACCGAACGTAACTGTTCCCGGGAAGCGTCCAGCTTTCTTCGATCCATTCGTCTTCGAGCCTGTCAGATTTGGCCGGCCGGGGTTTGCTTATAGAAAGTAACCCACTCGCGCACAAAATCATCCGAAGAGAGAGGCTATTGTGGCGCTTCAAATTTCAGTCCGGGAGAGCGGCGACGTAAGTATCGTTGATCTTTTAGGAAGATCAACGATCGGTGGCGGTGGCAGTGTACTGCTGAGCAAGCGCCTGCGCGACTTGGTAGCCACAGGCAAGTACAAGGTGCTGCTGAATTTGAGGAACCTATCCCAGATCGATAGTTCTGGTGTCAGCATTATCGTGGAAATGTACATTTCGCTTACAAGAATCGGCGGCGAGTTGAAACTATTGTCTCCGCGAGGCCGAGTGCTGGAAGTCTTGAGGGTGTTTCGCTTGTTAGATGTTGTTCCCAGTTTTGAAGATGAGACCAACGCGCTTACGAACTTCGGGCTAAGAGACTACTCCACCGCGGGCTAATCCGAGCCAACGATCGCGACATTCACCGACGAAGAATTGAGCGCTTCAACGGGAAACGCCTCGCCTGCTCCAATGCGCTTTTTCTCCTACAAGAACCCCGAAGAACCCTAGAGCAGATCAAGAAAGTCCGATCGCATCCCTGGATCGCCCAGGAAATTCCTGTGTGCGGGTTCAAGAGGTCAGGTCCATCCATCACAGAGGCTCGCATTTGCCGGCGAGAGATCTGTTGGCCTCAGTAAGAATGGGAATTAACACTCGTTCCGCAGCAAGAAGAGCGACGAAACCATCTTCTCACAAAGAGCTGTGATGGCTTGCGAGTTCGCGGAGTTGTGGCTCTCGAAAGTTTGCTGCAGCAGGCGCGTGGCATCCTCGCTGATGCGCGCAGGAGCGCTCTCCTCGTGTGCGATCCATGCTGCAATGTGCATCAGTTCATTGCTATATTCGTTCAAAAAATGGTCCAGGGCCTGACTTTGCGTAGCCGTCAATCCGGAATCGTTCTCCCGCTGCCCACGATGTGAGAGCAGACTGAGTTCCAGTAAGTAAATCGAGCGCAGCGCTGGCTGTGCTCTCTGAATCTGCTCACATTGAGCAATTTGCTCCGCGCGCCGCTGACGAAACTCAAACTCAAACCGCCCAGCATCCGTCAGAGATTCCAGATTAGCGAAGTTGTCATTGATCTGGCTGCGCAGACGGCTGAACTGGGAAACGGAGATAGCTCCGTTGTGCATCACCAGACATACTCCAAGCTGTGCCAGCATCCGCACGTTCCGCACCAGCATTTTCTGCAATTGCTCGGCATCGCTCTTGGTCCCGAAGCGGTCGAAGATAAAGCCCATCGCGAGAATCCCCAATAACGCGCCCAGTACCTTATCGCGCGCGATCGTGAGGTCGGTTTGGATCTGGAAATCCTGCAGGTTGACGAAGTAGAAGGCGAGGGCCATTTGCACGCCAAAAAAGGAAAGCCGTGGGCTGGAGGTGGCGAACCATGAGGCGATCGCGGTTCCCGCGGCAAAGAACAGAGCGAACCCGAAGATGCTGTCGATGGCCGGCAGGATGAGAATTTGCGCGGAAATCCCCAATACCAGGCCTCCGGCAACAAATCCGGCAAGACGAAGATATTGCGCCTGGACCGAACTGCCGGTAGTGCTCAGCGCAGTAACGATGCAAGTAAGAACGCTGGTGCTGATGCCGCGCCAGTCGAAGGCGTTGTAGAGCACATAACAAACAGTAGCAGCCAAGCATCCGGCGAAGGCGAAGCGGGAATAATCCGGGTTCTGAAAGGCATCCGGTAGAAACACAGCGCGCCACCAGTTCTGTCCTGGCGCACTCGGAGCATCAAAGCGCTCGCCGTGTTGAAAGGCCTGAGTGAGGAGTGCCACGGTGCGCTCTAGTTCTGCAAGCATGGGGAAACTGGAGGAGGGCTGGCCCTCCAAAACAGAAGGAGATGAGGAAATGACCCCAGACTCCCGAAGCTCAGCACGTATTGCTTCAAGCCTCTCAGAAAGTGCATGCAGGCGGATCGCATCGTCGTTACTGGGCCGGGGAGCATTGCTCACGACATTTGCAGCAAGTCCAATGAGCCGGCCGGCTAGCGAGATCAGGGCGCTGCGCTCTGCCCGCTGAGTGGGATCGACGCCCTGACGTTGCAACATCGTCCGGAGCCGACCCGTGCCGATAATATCGTATTGCCGAACTCTGGCGAGGATCGACTTCGGTACCGGATGGTGGCTGGCAAAGCTTTCGACTACCTGCTGCACCACCAGTAAGAGATTGTAGACAGATGTGATGAGCGGATCGGAGCGATCGAAGATACGGTACAACGCTTCCGTTGCCACCGTGGCACCAGCGCCCACGGCGACTATCAAAACCGGCCACAAAGTATCCTCGACTTGGGCTTGGCTCGGCAAGGGGCGGTCCCATACTGGTAAGGCAACGCCAATGGGAATGGCGAAAGCCGCGGCCGCTGCGTAGTTAGTCGTCGCGCGGATAACGAAAAAGATCAGATACAGGCTGCCAATGACCCAGAAGAAGTGCGTGATGGGATAACCACGAAACAGCATCATCCCAAGCAGGGTGTACAGGCTTGCGACCACGAATGCGACCACGATCATTCGCCCTCCGCGCCAGGTCGCGACCAGGTTTTCGCGGGCCAGGAGAATCGAAAATAACGCGGCCAAGAAGCCCGCGTTAGGGATGCGGAACGTCACGATGATAAACATGACCAATGTAGCCGCGACGGTCATGCGGACCACCGTGTTTACACGCCCGGGATACGGAGCAAGTTCCCATCGTATGAACTCGCGAAACCAAACCCAAGAGACAGTTCGACTCGCGGATTCGCGCTGCAGCTGAGTGGCTTGGCTCGCCATCTTAAGGTTTCCGTTTGTATCCGCGGATCACTACTACAGCCGATTCTCCCAGACGAATGGCGTCAGAGGGTGGTGACTGAATGCGGATACGGACAGGGTAACGACTCGCCAGGTGCACCCAGCTGAGAGTGCGTTGTACGTCCGGCAAGCCCGACGTGATTCGGCCCACGAGCGAAGGATCGGGTATAACCCCGTAGCCCGTGCTTTCGACTACGCCGGTAAATCGCAATCCCGGGTCGGACATAACGTAGACATCCGCAGTCATGCCCGGCCGGATATGCTTCAGTTGTGTCTCGCGGAAATTCGCAAGCGCCCACCAGACGCGGGTATCGATTAGCGTGAAAATCTCCTGGCCTACATGAGCGTATGCGCCCTCGGAGATAATCAGGTTGGTTACACGCGCGTCGAAGGGAGCGTAGACCCGGCATTGATTGAAGTTGTACTGGGCGTTGGAGATTGCGGCGGCCCGCCCTCGGCGTTGGCTGACGAGGGGGTCGAGGGTAAGCACGCTGGATTGCGATTGCTGAAGCTGTGCCGTGCTCTGCTCGGCCGAAGCCTTGGCCTGTGCCAGAGCAGCCAACATTGAGTTGAGATGGGCTCGATTGAGAGCCAATTGTGATTCGGCTTCGTGCACGGCCTGCGCGCTGGTCCGCTCTGTCGTACGCGCCTGGTCCACCTGATCGACGGTAACGTACCGTTTGGCGAGTAAGGGTTCGACGCGTTGCAGGTTATTTTCGGCGTAAACCGACTCCGCTTTGGCCCGATCCAGCGCAGCCTCCGAGTGCGCAACATCGGCCTCCGCCTCGCGTATCGATGCTTGCGCCCGGTCGACGTTGGCGCTGGCACTGCGGGTTGCGGCCCCGGAAGCGGCGACTGCGTGCACTTCGGCCTGAATTCGGCGTTGCTCGTCGACGATCTGGCCTTCGAGGGCGGCTTGGTCTGACACTGCGCGGTCGAGGGCGTATTTGTAGGGTCGGTCATCAATTTGAAAAAGTAAATCACCCTGTTTGACCGGCTGATTGTCCGCTACGTTCAGGTGCAGTATGGGTCCTTCGACAACTGGGGCGATGCCGATGTAGTTTGCAAAGATTTCGGCGTCATCGGTCTGGGGATTCCGGGTTGTGACCGAGTAGACAGCAATCAAACCGATCATCGCCAGCAGAACCATAGCTGCAGTGAACAGGCGGCCGTACCACACGAGTTTTGCTATGCGAATATCGCGCTCAGGTTGGCCAGTGCCGCGGGTCTGCATAGCACTCCCTCAGCTGTAGAACAAAAGCCACAACACACACGCGAGGAACGTTGCCATGCTGAGATAACAAAGCACCGGCAAAGCAAGGTGTTCAGCGATGGCCGTGCGAGCGATCAGGGAGTGCGCGCCCGCCGCCAGTACCAGGCCACCGGCGGAGCAGAAGATCCACACAGGAAAAAAAGAGCCGAAGATGCTGTACTCCGGCGCGTGGGAGCAACCAACCAACACCAGCGGTGCCGCCAGGGATAAACCGACCACCGGCCGAAGGGAGATCCTTCGGGTTCGATCGCGCTCCGTCGATCCAGTATTCATGTCAGGCTGACCTTGTATGTGTCGGTCTCACGTTCCGATCAGGCCACAAAGTTAAGGATCAATCTATTGGACGAAGGTATCGATCGGGCCGGTCAATACTTTCGTCCAATAGACTGGCCGCCGCACTTCTGCCCTAAATGGCTAACGAAATGTGAAAGAACAGGTCTCGGATTCGGCGCAAGCGCGCTAGCCGGACATGACGCGTCGGAGGAATTGCAAAATCTTAGCGAGACATAGGGTCGTTCTCGCATCGACGTCATCAGGGAGGCGGCTGGCTAAAAAACGCCGCTTGTTGCGGCGAACTGAACCGGGAGAAGCTTCGATTGACCGAATACATCCGATTCAATGTTCTATTTTTGTCGGTGATTCTCGCCTTCTCCGCTAGCCGAGCTAAGGGGCAATGTGCCGGCAAAGTGTCTTCGCCAGCAGCCGTCGCCGATTGCGACGCTCGCAATATTCCCAGCGAAGGAGCGGCGATGCTCGATCCAGCCCACCCCTATACCCTCGCTGAACTGATCGACATCGCCGAGCATCATAATCCCACCACGCGAACGATCTGGGAACGCGCAAAACAGAAAGCAAGCGAACTCGGTTTAGCAAAGAGCGCCTATTATCCACAGTTAGATGGCCTCGCTGTTTTCGGCGACGAAAGATTGGTAAATCCCTTTCCAAAGCCGCTCGCTCCCCGCGGCTACGTCATGGTCGAGATACCGATCGTTCAACCTGAAGTCACACTCAAATATCTGATCTTCGACTTTGGTAAGCGCGGGGCGACCGTGGACTCCGCGAAATCGGAAAAACTTGCTGCGGGTGCAGACGTCATTCAGGTAAATCAAGCGCTGGCATTTCGCGTGGCGACTGCGTATTACCAGCTGGTGACCGCACAGGAAAGATTGCAGGCTGCTCAGGATACGTTACGAACCGCCCAAACCACACAGGATGCGGCGGAAAAGAGACTGGACAATGGGCTTGCAACTCTTCCCGACGTTCTCAACGCCCGCGCTGAAACGGCACAGGCAGTGTTCGATGTTGAATCCGCGGACGGAGAGGAAAAGATTGCGCGCGTCACGCTGACCGAAGCGGTTGGAGCGGATCCGTCTCCCAGCATTGTGATTGACAGCCAACGGAGTGCGCCTTTGCCGGAAAGACTCACCATGTCTATCGAGGCGCTGATCGATCGCGCGATGAAGGATCGCCCGGAACTTATGGCGCAATCTCTACGAATTCGCTCCACCGAGGCTGACATTCGTGCCGCCAAGGCCGAATATAAACCGCAGATTGTCCTGTCGGGTTCGGCAGCGCAGACCTCTGTGTGGCCCACGGCAGATTACGGGCAACTCGGACCCGCGAGCGAGCCCACGTGGTCCGCCGCTCTCGGCGTCCGTTGGCAAATCTTTGACGGAGGTGTGCGCAAAAACGAGCTGTTGATCGCCGAATCGAAACACCGCGAAGCGCAGGATGAGTTTACGGAGAAACGTGACCAGACCACGCGCGAGGTCTGGACCGCTTACATAGCATTCCGTACTGCTTTGCGAAAGCACGACGCAGCGGTGGCGCTTCTGGAGTCCGCGAATGAGTCTTACTCGGCATCCCTCGATGCCTACAAATACGGAGTGAAGAATCTGGTCGATGTGGTTACCGCGGAGAAGCAACTGGCCCTGGCTCGCCTATCCAGTGTTTCCGCACGGTCAGAATTATTTACAGAGGCAGTCAACCTGGAATTCGCTACGGGAAACCTGTTGAGGAACCAATCGCCAGCGACAACACTTCAATCTCCCGGCCCCCGCCAATGATTTTGGCCGGGACAAAGAAAAACGAGGTTTGACGGGTTGCTGTCACTCGCGGCCGGACTGCCGCATAACTCGATTTCTGCTTGATCCATTGAGGAGGTTGCTATGGCGGTAACCACGGAAATCGCGCCGAGTATTTATCGGATCTCGATTTTTGCTCAACGAGGCAATGTGCAGTTCAATCATTTTCTGGTCAAAGACGAGGAACCGCTGCTGTTCCACACCGGGCTGCGCGGAATGCACGCGGAAATTCGCGAGGCGGTCTCAAAGCTCATTCGCCTTTCTGAGTTGCGCCGCATCAGTTTCAGTCATTTTGAGGCGGACGAGTGCGGGTCGCTCAATGAATGGCTGGCTGCGGCGCCGATGGCCGATGTAATCTGCGGCCAGTTGGGCGCCCGCGTGAACGTCAACGACTTCGTTGGTCGGGAATCGCGCGCCCTGGCCGACGGCGAGACTATCGCGACTGGCAAGTTTAGCTTTCGCTACTGCAGGACGGCCCATCTGCCCCATGGCTGGGATGCCGGCGTCCTCTTCGAAGAAACGCACAGAACCTTGCTCTGTTCAGACCTGTTCCATCAAATCGGCGACGTGGAGCCGCAAACCTCTACCGATATCGTGGGCCGCTCGCGTCAGGCGTTGAAGGAATACCAGGCGGGCATTCTGGCAGAGTATATGCCCTACACTCCACTCACGGCGCAGAACTTGAAAAAGCTTGCCGATCTAAAGCCCAAAACGCTCGCCGTCATGTATGGCTCTAGCTTTACCGGTGACTGCGCCCAAGCGCTCGATGATCTCAATGTGGTGTTGCGCGAGGTCTTCGGTCCACGGGAGTAGTGGGGGCGCGCTTTTGGCAAGTGGACGTTTCCTCCACGGTGGTTGAATATCCCCTCTCATCGCGATAGTGTGTTAACCCACCTTTACGTGCACTGTACCTTGAGAGGATTGAGTCATGAAGACCTCAGCCCCTATTTCTTTCGCGGGTTCCCAACTCGCAGACACCCGTCATGTGTGTGCATTCTTCAATAGCGAAGAGGAAGAATACCGGGTGCTGCTTCCCTTTATTAAGGATGGATTTAAGTGTGGCCACAAGGCTGTCCACGTCGTGAATCCGCATCAGCGGGCTGAGCACCTGCAACGTCTGGTTGCTGCCGGGATTGACCCTGCGGACGCGGAGCGCAATGGCCAATTTGAATTAAAAACCAGCACGGAAGCGTACCTCCGGGATGGCCGTTTCGATCAGGATCGCATGTTGGAAGCATTCGAACATCTGGCGAGCGGCAACGCCAAGGGCGGATTCCCGCTCAGCCGGATTGTGTGCCGTATGGACTGGGTGGTAGAACGTGGGAATTACGTAGACGACGTGGTCGAATTTGAATCGCGTGTCAACGATATATGGGCGCGGCACGAAGACGCTGTCATCTGCACCTACCATCTTGGAAAGTTTGGTGGTGACACGGTGATTGATATCATGCGCACACATCCAATGGTCATCATTGGCGGCATCCTGCAGCGAAATCCGTTCTTTGTGCCCCCATCAGAATTCCTTCGAGAGATACGGGAACGGCGGACCGGACCGAGCGCATCAACCTCACCAGGAATCTAATATGGCCGTACAAACCGAAGGCCCCTCCGACGAGATCAGGCGACTCCGGCGATGCATTAACGATTTGGTGAGCATCCTCGCGCTTCCCGCGATGTGGACAGGTGGGGCACCAGTCCAGGTTGTCGGCAATTTACTCGAGGCTCTCGTAAGTATGCTGGATCTCGACTTCATCTATGCACGATTTGGTAAATCGGGTGGCTCAGATTATAGGGAGATGATCCGGATTGGGCCGATGTGGGAGCAAAAACCGCAGCCTCAGGACATCAGTGAGAGACTGCGGCCTTGGTTGACAGACGACCCTCAACAAATCCCGCCAGTGGTCAGCAATTTTTTGGACGGGCGCGATATCGCGCTGATTTCGCTTCAACTAGGACTGCATGGGGAGATGGGATTACTTGTCGCAGGATCCGGAAGATCGGGCTTCCCGCAGCAAACCGAGCGGCTCGTTTTGAACGTGGCGGCGAATCAAGCTGCAATCGGGCTACATGAAGCGAACCTCGTAACAGAGCTCGATCACAGGGTCACGCAACGCACAGCGGAACTCACCTCCTCGAACGAACAGCTGTATCAGGCGCGCGCGTCCTTGGAGAAGGCCCTCGAGGAGATAAAGGGATCGGAAGCGAAGCTACGCCGCGTGATCGATGCAATTCCGACGATGGCATGGTGTAACTTGCCCGAGGGACCAAATGAATTCCTGAATAAAAGTTGGCACGAATACACCGGTCTCTCCCCTGAACAGTCGCACGGTTGGGGCTGGCAGGTCGCCTTCCATTCAGATGATCTGCCCGCGTTGTTGAAAAGGTGGGGCGAGATGCTGGTGACAGGAGCGCCTGGGGAAATCGAAGCGCGCATTCGCCGTTATGACGGCGTTTATCGCTGGTTCCTCATCCGCGCGGAGCCGTTTCTCGAGGAAGGGAAGCTCGTCAGATGGTACGGCACAAGCACCGACATTGACGACCGCAAGCGTGCCGAGGAAGCCCTGCGAGACAGCGAGCAGAGTTCGCGCTTGATCCTTGATGGTATCGCAGGATTGGTAGCGATCATGGGCGCAAGGGGTGCAGTCAAAGCCGTCAACCGTCAAGTTCTCCAGTATTTCGGCAAAACCGCGGAAGAATTAAAAAACTGGTCAACCACGGACGCAGTCCATCCAGAGGATCTGGCTAGCGTGATCTCCGCTTGGTCTCACTCGATCGAGACTGCCGTTCCTTACGACGTGGATCACCGCATTCGCGGTGGGGACGGGGTGTACCGATGGTTTCACGCTCGCGGCCTGCCCTTGTACGACGAGCAACGACACGTCGTCCGCTGGTACGTCCTGCTCACTGACATCGATGACAGAAGACGGGCGGAAGAAGCGTTGCAGGCCAGCGAACGCGAGCTGGATTTGATTGTCAACACAATTCCCGCGCTGGCGTGGTCGGCGCGCCCTGACGGTTCAGCGGAATTCTTTAACCAGCATTATCTCGCGTTCGTGGGCCTCCCTTTGGAACAATTGCAAGGTTTAGGCTGGACGACCGCCGTTCATCCGGACGATTTGGGCACACTCACTGCTGCCTGGCAATCGATGATGTCTGCGGGCAAGGGCGGCGAGGTCCAAGGCCGGTTGCGACGCTTCGACGGGGAGTACCGTTGGTTCCTGTTCCGCACGAACCCCATGCTCGGAGAATCGGGCAGCATTTTGAAATGGTATGGAATAAATACTGATATCGATGATCGGAAACGAGCGGAAGAAGAATTACGCAACGCCCAGGCGGAGCTGGGAAGAGTAACGCGAGTAATGACCATGGGACAGCTGACGGCTTCGATCGCACACGAAGTCAATCAGCCGCTTTCCGGCATCATCACTAATGCCAGCACATGCCTTCGGATGCTCGACGGCAACCCTCCCAACTTGGAAGGCGCCCGCGAAACAGCAAGGCGTACGATTCGCGATGGGAACCGCGCTTCGGACGTGGTCACGCGATTGCGGACCCTTTACAGCAAGAGAGAACTCGTTTCCGAGCCCGTGGACCTGAATGACGCTACACGAGAAGTGATTTCGTTGTCCTCGAGTGAACTCGAGAGAAACCGGGTCGCTCTGAGACAGAATCTCGCTCAAGAACTGCCACCCGTAATGGGTGATCGAGTTCAGATTCAGCAAGTGATCCTGAATCTTATCCGAAATGGTTCGGATGCGATGAGCGCGGTTGATGATCGTCCTCGAGAATTAACCGTCAAAACGGATCGGGACGAAAGCGGCGCTGTGCGCCTAAGTATAAAAGACTCAGGAGTAGGCATCGATCCCGGAATCGAGAGCAAACTGTTTGAACCCTTCTATACAACCAAAAGCGACGGCATGGGAATCGGACTTTCCATCAGCCGGTCGATTCTGGAGAGTCATCGCGGGCGCCTTTGGGCTGTCCGGAACGAAGGCCCAGGGGCAACCTTCCTGTTCTCTATTCCCTGTGGTACCAATACCAAGGTCCAATAGACGCACTATCTCGGCAGCCGCATTGTTGTTTTGTGAAGTCGCTAGACGAAGAGCCCGCCATTCAGCGCCCCTTGTTGGCCGTTGTCGACGATGATGAATCTGTCCGCGAGTCACTGCCAGACTTGCTGGGCGAGTTTGGCTTTCGAAGCAAAGTTTTCTCGTCCGCAGAGCAATTCCTCGAATCCAACATTGCTAGTCAAGTGAAATGCTTGGTGCTCGACCTCGCCATGCCGGGCATGACCGGATTTGATCTACAACAGGAACTAAAGCTGCGCGGCCACAACATTCCCATCATCTTTATAACGGGCCAGAAAGACGAAACGATTCGCAAAAGGGCGTTGGGCAGCGGAGGCGTGGAATTACTGCTCAAACCATTCAGCGACACGGCTCTTCTGAAAGCGCTGAATACCGCGCTGGGATTGGATTGAGCAATGGCCGCAGTTCTGGGTTTCGGGAGTAGAATGAGTTCGACGGAGGCGCCAGGTCAACAGTGGAGGACCTTGTCCATGTCGCACGCCACGTCGATTGTGTTTGTCGTAGATGACGATATCTCGGTGCGAGAGTCGCTGGAGCTGTTGATCCAATCCGAGGGTTGGCAGCCGCAGACGTTCTCTTCGGCGCAGCTCTTTCTTTCCCATACCCGCGCGCCTGTTCCTGGCTGCTTGGTTCTCGATATTTCGATGCCTGGCCTGAATGGGCTCGAACTCCAGAAACGTGTTGCCTCCGAGTACCCTGATCTGCCCATCATCTTTGTAACAGGGCACGGCGACGTGCCAAAGACGGTGCAGGCTATGAAAGCGGGTGCTGTGGAATTTCTTACCAAACCATTTAGCAATGAAGTGTTACTTAGCGCCATCCGTCAGGCCCTCGAACGCAGCCAGGTTGCGTTTGCTCTCCAGACGGAGTTCAAGGAACTCCAGGATCGTTACTCGTCTCTTTCCCCCCGCGAACGAGAGGTAATGTCGTTGGTTGTTTCTGGCCTGCTGAATAAACAGGTCGGGGGCGAGCTCGGCATCAGCGAGATCACGGTTAAGGCTCATCGAGGAAAGGTCATGCAGAAGATGAAGGCCGATTCTCTCCCAGATCTGGTGAAGATGGCTGGTAAGCTCGGCCTTCCCATGTCGTAGGCTTGGTCAGGTTTTCACCATTTCAAATCTGTTTTCCGTGGCCCTAAAATGCGACTTGATTAAGCCACTTCGAAAATCAGCTCGAGTGCAATCGGCGTACCGAGAGGCAGACTGGCGACGCCATGGATGAGGCGAGTCGGGTTTTTTCCCTTTCCGAAAATGTCTTGTAGCAGGTCCGAGGCGCCATCAGCGACTTTCGGGTGCTCCCGGCAATCTTCCGTGGTCGCCAAAGACACACCGAGTCGGACGATACGCGTGATTCTGTCGAGCGAGCCAAGGTACTCACGTGCGACCGCGAGGCCGTTGAGGGCCGCAAGACGCGCAGCTTGTCGGCATGTTTCCACATCAAATTCGGCTCCGGCTCGACCTACGAATTTAGCCGCATGTCCTTCGGTCGGCAGCATTCCGCTCAGGAACAACAGATTGCCGGTGCGAACGGCCTCGGCATACGAACCAAAAGGTGTTGGCGCTGCCGGAAGTTCGATGTCTAAGTCCTTCAGGCGCTGCTCCGCGCTTCGGAGCTTTCGTGCGGCCCGTAAGTTTCTAACATTTGCGCCGTTGTTTGAGGCTCTTAGTCGCATCACGCGATTCCTTCCATATCGCTTGTAGATTTAAATGACGCGAGCATAAGAACAGACATGTGTCCGCGAAGCAATCAGACCTTGGTATTAGCAATCCTTGGAGCTTGGGCGTCTCAGATCGCACAGCCCTTCGGCTCCCTGCCTGCCCTTACTTCGTTCTCGTTTTGATACCGATAAAGGAAACATGTCGGTTTTTCGTATGCGCCCCGATACGAAGGTATCGCCGATACCTTCGTTCAATTGTCTCCTTCCGGTTCCCTTGGCTTAATTGCACTTGTTCAAGGCAACGTCGACTGAGGGCGATATGGCAAGGAACAAGACAGCAATTGTTACGGGAGCACAGCAAGGAATTGGCGCCGGGCTGGTCGATGGCTTTCTGAAGAGCGGCTATGGTGTCGTCGCAACGTCGCTTCGTGCCAGCGAATCGTTGCGGTCCACGCCAGATCTGGTTGTTGTAGACGGAGACATTCGTGACCAGGACACCGCCGCGAAAAGCGTAGAAGCAGCCCTTGCTCGGTTCGGAAAAGTAGATGTCCTCGTGAACAATGCGGGAATCTACATCACCAAGCCTTTCACGGAATTTACAACGGACGACTTCAACGCGCTCGTTTCGGTCAACCTTCTGGGATTTCTCCATATGACGCAGCTCGTGGTCCAGCAAATGCTCAAGCAACAATCGGGATGTGTGATATCGATCTCTGCCGCCCTCGCTGATAACCCCATCGCTGGTGTAAACAGCTCCGTTTCCATGATTACGAAAGGCGGCCTCAACACCGTCATCCGTCATCTGGCGATTGAATATGCAAGACAAGGTATTCGCTTCAATGCCGTTGCCCCAGGCGTTGTAGACACACCGTTGCACAAAACCAGCCCCAAAGAAGATCTCCAAAGTCTGCAACCCATGGGCGGTATCGCCGAGGTCGGCGACATCGTCGACGCTGTTCTCTATCTGTCCAACGCACGTCAAGTCACAGGCGAAGTCCTTCACGTGGACGGGGGCGCTCACATTGGGCGTTGGTAGCCCGAACGGCAGAAAAAGGGAGGGGAAGGGATGCTTGCTATCGAAGTTCCGTCAAATGTAAATACGCCCAACGGCCTGTCACATAACGCGGGAATCCAGGATTTGGACGAACGTGGGCTCGTCGCCCAGGCTAAGTCCGGACATCAAGATGCTTTCGGAGAACTCTATGAGCGTCATCGGCTCAAAACCTTCCGCACGACTCTTCGCATTCTTCGTAATCAGCAAGACGCGGAAGACGCCGTACAGAGGGCATTTCAGCGGGCGCTTATGAACTTGCAACGATTCCGTGAGGATTCAACGTTCTCGACTTGGCTGACTCGCATAGCGATCAACGAAGCCTTGATGCTATTGCGCCAGCGCCGTGTGCCAGATCTGCCTCACGGAAGTACCGCGGATGCTGCACCAGGTGACACCGGAGTGGAGATTGTTGACGGCGGACCTACTCCAGAAGAAATCCTTTGCGAAAGTGAACGTCACGCGGTCTTGCTTCAGGCAATTGGACGGCTTCGAAAGAAGCTGAAGATTGTCGTGCTGCACCGCGAGTTGGGAGGCCTCACTAGCGCGCAAACCGCCAGCCTTCTGGGTCTTACCGTCGCCGCCGTTAAGGCGCGCGCGTACCATGCGCGGAGGTCTCTGAGGAAACATCTTGAACCAAGCTTCAAAAGAGCAGACGCATCGAGCAAGTTTCAAAAAAGAAAAGCATAACGGTAGTACGCTAAGCCACTAGTCCGCGGCATTCGCTTGCGGCACCAGGTCGGCACTATACCGTTCGCGCAGCCTGCCGGTCGCGAAATAAATGCCAAACCCGGCCAGGATTATGAGCAGGCCGAAGAACAATGCATTCATCCCCAGGAGGGACTCATGGTCGCTTTCGACCATAGCCAGAATGAGCAGGGCCAGTGGGAACAAGCCGCAGGTGACAGCCCCAGCCATCCCGCCTGGGACGCGGAAGTCCCGCCGCAACTGCGGCTCGCGGATGCGCAGCGCCACCAGGGTGACGAACTCCAGCATCAATGATGCGCCGTACAGCATAATGTCCAGCGTCACCAGCCTCTGGAAGCCCAGCACCAGGCAGGGAATCCAGCAAACCGCACACACAATAATGGACACCCAAGGCGTCGTGTTCTTCTTGGTCACCTTGGCAAACATTTTCGGCAGCATGCCATCGCGCGCCATCGCCAACGGCAAGCGCGAATAGCTCAGCACCAGCGCGTTAAACATCCCAAACGCGCTCATCATGCCTCCGAGCGTAACCATAAACCGCAGCCACTGGACTCCGGCAATCGAGCCGCCCAGCGCACCCGCGATGGTCGCCCAGGAGCCTTCCTCGTTGAACGCCGAGGCCGGCGTCCCGGTCAGGTACACCGCCACGAACGGCAGAATATAGGTGAGCGACACCAGAATGACCGCGGCAATCATCGCGCGAGGATAAGTCCGGCGCGGCCGCTCCACTTCCTGCGCGATGGTCGAAGCATTGTCCCAGCCCATGTAGTTCCACATGGCCACAAGTACCGCACCCAGCAGGCTGACTGATGCACCCGTAGTCGCCGCGTGCGTGTCCGCATACGCGCCTGCCTTGATGGGCGAGAGCAGCACGATAAGCGCGAAGGGCAGCGAGAGCAGAAAGAACAACCAAACCGAAGTGAACCCCACCACGCGGATACCGGCAAGATTCAGAGCGACGCAGGTAATCACCACAAACAGCGCCGCCAGCAGGCCATAGTTCAGCGTCACCGCTCCGCCAAACAGTAAGTAATTCCCCTGACCAAACCACGGCACCATCTGCTTCAGGTAAATCACAAACAGCGTCGGGTAGATCGCCATATCAAAGATGCTCGCGGCCAGCGACAGCCAGGCTTCCTGGAATCCCCAGAAATTACCGAGACCGCGGCGTACCCACGCGTAATACCCGCCTTCCGCCGGCAGCGCGCTGGAAAGCTCGCCGATCATAAACGCCGTCGGCAAACACCACAGCACCGGCAGGAACAACAAAACCAAAATGCCACGGCCATAGCCGGCGCCGGCTATGATCGATTCCGTTCCATAGGTGCCACCAGACACCATGAAGAACGTAGCAGCCACAAGCGGCCAGAGTGTCAGCTTGGCTACTGCCTTTTTTGTTGAGGGAAAAACTTGGGAGGGAACTCCGGCTGGGAGCGATATAGTGCTCAATTTTCTTCTCTCGTCCTCCTAAAGTGCCCCTCGCCGTTCATTTCCGCCAAAGCAAGTGCACTTTTCGAAGAATACAAGGTCTGTGCGTGCACGCAAGAAAAAAATGCACGCTATCAAAAAAAATTTCTCCGGGTAACTGTACCGTTGGACGGGAGCACTGCCGATTTCGCCGCTGCCCGCGTGCTCGAAGCGCGCGCGACGCCCGCTGGGCCCCGCGTCAGACTGCTTCGAAACCGCGAGTCGCGCGTGTGCCCGTGCTACACTCAACAAATACGCACTCATCCTTAATTTCCTCGGGGGATTCATCCACATGAAACAACTCCGCCCAGTGCTCCTTCTTCTTCTGTGTTTTGCCCTAACTAGTTCCATTACTCGCGCCCAGCAAACTGCCACGCCCCGGCCCATCGGCATCGACGACTTGTTCGGCGTGCGCGAGGTTCACGACCCGCAAATCACCGCGGACGGCCAGTTCATCGCGTACACCGTGAACTCCACTTCGCTGAAGGAAGATAAGAACCAGACTCAAATCTGGATGATTCCGGCCGCTGGCGGCGATGCGATCCCCATGACCAACGCCGACGAGGATTCCGAGCACCCGCGGTGGTCTCCCGATGGCAAGTTGCTGGCGTTTCTTTCGTCCCGCAAGGATGCCGACGGCGAGGATGGCAAGATGCAGGTGTACTTGCTGAACCGCCAGGGTGGCGAAGCGCAGCGCCTCACGGACACAATTCAAGATGTCGAAGACTTCGCCTGGTCTCCCGACGGTAAGCGCCTGGTGCTGATTTTGCGCGATCCGAGCCCAGAAGAACTCGAAGGCGCCCCCAATAAGGGCAAAGAGGAAGACGGCGCGGATAAGCCCGCCTCAGCGAAGAAGTCTAAAGCGCAGCGCCCGTGGGTGATTGACCGGCTGTACTTCAAAGAGGACACAGTTGGCTACCTGGAGCGTCGCCGCACCCACCTCTACGTATTCGACATCGCTTCGAAGGCCATGCAACAAGTCAGTTCCGGCGACTACGACGACGATCAACCCGCCTGGTCGCCCAACGGCAAGCAACTCGCCTTTGCCAGCAACCGCTCGAAGCCCGACCCCGACGCGACCTATGCGGTCAACATTTGGACGGTGTCCTCGGATAGCTCGGACAAAGGCGTGAATCCTGTTCAGGTGACCACCGGATTGGGTGGCGACCATGAGCCAGCCTGGTCCCCCGACGGCAAGTGGATCGCTTTCTCTACGCAACTCGACCCCAAGCTCTTCGAATATGGCACCAAGCACATTGCTGTCGTCCCGGCCACAGGAGGCCAGCCAAAGGTGTTAACCCTCGCGCTCGACCGCAACGGCATCAGTCCGCATTTCGCCGAGGACGGCAAGTCCATCTACTTCCTGGTCGACGACGATGGCACGCAGAGCCTAGCCGCAATCGGCGTGGCGGACAGCAAGATCACTCGTCGCATCGGCGGACGCTTCTTTGTAGATGGCTACAGTGCCGCGAAGAATGGGACCTTGGCCGCAGCCATCTCCACGATGGACCGGCCCTACGAACTGTTTACCGCGTCCGGCAGCAACCTGACCCGCCTCAGCCATGTGAACGATGCATGGCTCGCAAATTTCAAGCTGTCCCAGGGCGAATACGTCTCGTTCAAATCAAAGGACGGCACCCTCGTGCACGGCTATATGTATAAACCACTCGACTACAAGCCCGGCGTGAAGTACCCAACGATTTTGCGCCCCCATGGCGGTCCGGTCTGGGCGTATTACGCCGAGTTTCAAGATCTGGCGCAGCTGTTTGCCGCCAATGGTTATGTAGTGCTGTTTCCCAACCCGCGCGGATCGTCCGGCTATGGCCAGGATTATTGCAAAGCTATTTTTGCGGCATGGGGTGACAAAGACTACCAGGACGATATGGCCTTCGTCGACTATGCGATCGCTCAAGGGATTGCCGACCCCGACAAGCTTGGCGTGGGCGGATGGTCCTACGGCGGCATTTCGACCGATTTCATCATCGGCCATACCAACCGGTTCAAGGCGGCAATCTCCGGCGCCGGCTCCGCCGAGTTCGTCAGCATGTGGGGCCACGACGAGTACGTTCGCGACTACATCGCCGAGCTGGGCCTGCCTTGGGAGCACCGCGATGTCTGGGACCGGGTGGCTCCCTTCTGGCACGTCAAAGATATTCAGACGCCCACCATGTTTGTCGGCGGCAACATCGACTGGAACGTGCCGGTCCTCGGCGGCGAGCAGATGTACGAGTCGCTCAAGGCGCTTGGCCGCGACACCTTGCTGGTGGTCTACCCTGACGAGTACCACGAGTTCAAGACGCCCAGCCACATTAAGGACCTCCATGAGCGCTACCTGGCTTGGTACGCCCACTACGTGAAAGCCGACGGCACCCCGGCCCGGCCGAAGGTCGACAAAGCAGTCAAAGCCGCGGATTGAGCCGCCCAGAGGCTTAGCTGGCCTCCTTTGGAGTGCGCCAGCATGTTGGCTTTTTCCTCTGGCCGGTTCATTGCTCCAGTGCTTGTCCAGCTTTTGTAGCCGCCTTCTGCCTCCCCTGAGCGTTTTGCGAAGGGCGGCGGGCGCTTCGTTTTACGTCCGTCTGGGCACCAGACAAGACAATACTGTCATTCCGAGCGTTAGCGAGGAATCTCTCCTCGATCGACCGGCCACATGAAAACCTAGGGAGTTTCTCATTCGCAGACTCCCTTCGAAATGTTGGTTCTAGCGCGGGATAAAGGAAAAGGGCAGCCTAATCCAGGCTGCCCTTTGATTTTTCTATAACTACCGCGCTAGCGAGCCATCCCCATTTTCGCTCCGATCACTTCGCCGGAGACGATTATCTCCACGCGACGGTTTTGTTTGCGCCCCGCCGCCGTGCTGTTATCCGCAACGGGATCTGCTTGCCCAAGTCCTTTCGCGGTAATCGTGTCCGCCGACAGCCCCTGGGAAATCAGAAACGTGCGAACGGCGTCCGCGCGTTGCTGCGACAGGTTCAGATTGTAATCGGGCGTTCCGGTGGTGTCCGTATAGCCCTCGATGGCCAGGTTCAGCCCTGGATGCGCCTGGATAATGCCGGACAACTTGGCCAGCTTCAGCTGGGCGTCCGAGCTGAGCGCGTATTTGTTGGTTTCGAACAGCACGTCGGCCATGTTCACCACCAGACCTCGCGGCGTGTCGGTAGTCTGCAAAACGTCATTGAGCTGCTTCAGCAGTTGAGCGCGCAAAGCTGCCGTCTGCGCCTGAGCGCGAGCGGCTTCGTCGCGGGCGGCTTGCTCTTTCGCCTGCAACGCCGCCTGTTGTGCGGCTGCTGCGGCTTGCTGGCGCGCCGCTGCCGCTTCGGCTTCGGCCTTCATCTGGGCTTCGCGTGCCGCCGTCAACTCCGCTTGCCGTTTTGCTTCGGCCTCCGCTTGGGCTTCGGCTTCAGCCTTGGCTTTCGCTGCGGAGGCGGCTGCTGCGGCATCCTTTTCCTTCTGGATGCGTTCGGCTTCCTGCCGTTCCGCGGTCAGGGCGCGCGCGTCTTCCGCAAACTGGATGGTTTGCCGCGCGTTGGTAATGATTTGCGACTTGTCCGACCCGGAACTCAAGGCGTTCTCCGCCATTTGCAGGCTGCTGGTTGCCTTGGCAAAAATGTCGGGCGCGTACTGTTCCGCACCGCGCGATTTGGCAATGTCCACTGCGTTGCGTGCTTCGTACATATCTAGGGGAACCTTCTTTAGGTCCGGAGTGAGCGCCAGAGGATTTCCAAGCTTTGCGTATTGGCTGCGCTTCATCAGTTGGTAGTTATTGTCCGGAAAGATCTTCCCTTTGGTGTTCTTCTTCGTGTCATTTTCCAGGACCACCACTTCGCTGGGCAATTCCACCGCGAAATAGGGTTCAGCGGTCACAATCATCGCGAACGTTTGCGATTGTGCGGTCACGCTTAGCTTGCCATCCCCGTTCTTGTCGATGGGGATTTCGCCGAGGTTGTTCGTACTACCATCCGGAGTAACCGTCCACAGCACGTAGGTCAGAAATTCCGCGCCCAACACCGTGGGCTGCGGCATTCCCTTAACTTTTAGATCAATGTCTGTACCGCCGGTTTTCGCGTCTACCTTCGCTTCGCCGCTGGCGTTCGGCGCGGCACTCGTACCAACAAAAATTACCTTCGTTGAACCTCCGCCCACGGTGTAGCCGACGGCCTTGATCGAACGGCTAATCACGTCTTCCGGCGGTACTTGCTTTTTGTTTTGTTGCGCCATAGCGATGCCCGCAGACAGACACACACACAGAGCGGGCGCAAGGTACTTCCATACACGTTTCATTGTGTTTCTCCCCGATTGGTTCCGTCGCCAATGGACGGGCGGCGCGCCCGGCGACCCAAATCTTCTATCCCATATTCAAACGGCCAGCGGGTACTGTCAACCGTGACAGCGGGGTCTCACGGAAAATTTACTTGGGCTTATGGACTCCTTGACAGTCATGCGAACTGCCTCGGCTGGACTTGGCTCTACCATGGGCCTGCTCTTTGCTTCTGGCCAGACTTAGTTTTCGGATGATCGCACTACCCGCAGCGACTCGTAGATGGGTGGCTGCCGCACGACGGTCGCGACAGTCATCGCCGCGAACGCAGCCGCCAGCATGGGCAGCAGCAAAGCGGAACTTCCCACGAGTTCGATCACCAGAATGATGCCGGTAACTGGCGCGCGCACTACCGCCGTAAAAAACGCGGCCATGCCGACCACCGCAAATTCCTGGGGAAGAAACGGACCGCTATGAAACACGCGAACCCACAGCCACGCCAGCAATAAACCAGCTTGCGAGCCAATCGTGAGCATAGGCGCGAATAAACCGCCTGGTGTTTCTGCGGAATAGGACAGCGGCCCGAGCACAAAGCGGATCAGCAAGAGCACTGCCATTGTGCTGTACACGACATTCCCTGTGAGCGCCTGCTGCGTAAGGGTGTCCCCTCCCCCGACAAGCGTGGGCGCAAACCAGCCCACTAGACCGATCACCGCCCCCACTGCTGCCGCGCGGAACTCCACAGGGATTTTGCTCCAGTGTTTTTGCAGCGCAATCATGCCTAGGATGGCTCGCGCATAGAAGATGCCCAGGACGCCCACCACCACTCCCAGCGCCAGATGCGGCCACACTCTTCCCACATTCGGCTGGCGCAACATGACCACTGTAAAATCCGGCGAGTGCCCCAGCAGCAGCCGGGCCACACCAATCGCTCCTACAGAAGTGCCCAACGTTGCGATGGAAATAGGTACATCGAAGGCGCCAACTAATTCTTCGAGTACGAACACAGCGCCCGCGATCGGTGCGTTGAACGCCGTAGCTAACCCCGCGCCGGCGCCGGCCGCCAACAACACGTGGCGCTCCTCCTCCGTCCGACGAAATACCCCGCCCAAAATGTAGCCGATCACCGCGCCGATTTGCACCGTAGGACCTTCGCGCCCGAGGACGAGGCCAGCACCGCCAATGGCCATCCAGCCGCCAACCAGTTTCACCCAGATGATGTGGAACGGGTTGCCGATCCACCCCTCCCGCAATTGCGATTCGACATACGGAATTCCGCTTCCCGTAGACTCCGGTGCGATCGTCCGCACCATCCATGCGGCAATCGCCGCCAACAGCGCGACTCCCAGGATCACTAGTAAGGCTCCACCCCATCCCCAAGCGTGCGCCTTCCCGATCCACAACGTGCGCCAGACGTCCAACTGGTGAAGTCCGAGACGGAATAGTGATCCTATTAGTCCCGCCACCGAGCCCACCAGCAAGGAAAGCAGACCTAGCACCAGCGCATTGCGCGGTTCCGGCCGCTTTGCATGTACTATTTTCTGTTCTTCAGCCATCAAGTTGATCTACGCCACGCTGCGAAATTCCCAAGTTGCTTTGACGCTACACAGCCTATACCGGATGCGTTCTGTTTCGCGAGACTTGATTGCTCTAGTCGCACACCGCGCGTTATTCTCCTTGGGTCAATGGAGGAAATCGATGGGTTCTCTGAGAATCGCTCGCCGTCTTATGTGCGTCTGCTTATTTGCATCGGGCGCGCTTCCTCTTGCCGCCCAGCAATACGATGCGAAGCTCTACTCCGAAATGCATTGGCGCTGCATCGGGCCGTTTCGCGGCGGACGGACGGTTGCGATCACCGGAGTGCCGCACCAGCCCAACGTTTTTTACATGGCTCCGGTGAATGGCGGAGTTTGGAAGTCCGATGATTTTGGCAATACCTGGAAACCTATCTTTGACGATGAACCTACCGGCTCCGTGGGTGCAATTGCGGTAGCCGCATCGAATCCCGACATTATCTACGTCGGCAGCGGCGAAGGCTTGCAACGTCCCGATTTGTCCACCGGCGATGGACTTTACAAATCCACAGACGCTGGCAAGACCTGGACAAATATGAATCTCGGCGACGCCCAGCAGATCACCGCCATCGTGGTCGATCCGGGAAATCCCGATCGTGTCTTTGTTGCCGCCGAAGGCCATCCGTATGGTCCGAATGCCGAGCGGGGCGTGTTTCGTTCGGTGGATGGTGGCAAGACCTTCGAGAAAGTTTTATATAAAGATGAAAACACCGGGGCGGCCGATGTAGTGATGGATCCCACGGATCCGCAGGTGCTTTACGCCGCTCTTTGGGCCGCCCGCGTCGCTCCATGGGAAGTGCGCAGTGGGGAATATTTTGTTATCCCCGGCAGCGGTTTATACAAATCCACCGATGGCGGCAGCACTTGGCGGCCCATCACGCAAGGTTTGCCTACCGCGGATGACGGCTTGTCGCGGATCGGCATCGCCATTGCTCCCAGTAATCCGAAGCGCGTGTATTTAAATGTGGAAACGAAAAAAGACAAGGCCGGAATTTATCGTTCCGATGACGCCGGCGAATCCTGGCAACTGGTAAACTCCGATCATCGTATTGGTGGACGCGGCCCCGGCGCGATGGGCATCGCGGTTGCTCTCGATAATCCGGATGTCTTGTACGTGGCGAACACGGCATCCTGGAAATCCACCGACGGCGGCAAGACTTTCGTCGGCTGGAAAGGCGCGCCGGGTGGCGATGACTACCAGCGCATCTGGATCAGCACCGAAAATCCACAAATCATTGCAATGACTGCGGACCAAGGCGCGGCAATCACCGTGAATGGTGGTGCCACCTGGAGCAGTTGGTACAACCAGCCTACGGCGCAGTTCTACGACGTGAGCACCGACAATCGTTTTCCCTACTGGGTCTACGGAGGCCAGCAAGAATCCGGCAGCGTCGCCACCAGGAGTCGCAGCGATTACGGCGAAATTTCCTTTCGCGACTGGAGCCTGCCCGGTGTCTTCGAATACGGCCGCGCCGTTCCTGATCCCAAAGACGCTAATGTCGTATTCGGCGCAAAGCTAACGCGCACTCGCCAGGATATTGGGGAAGTCGCCGATGTGGCTCCCGAACCTATTCGCCGCGGTGAATATCGCTACAACCGCACCCTGCCTCTCATTTTTTCGCCTCTCGATCCCAAGACGCTCTATTTTGGCGCGAATGTCCTGTTCAAAACCACCGACCAGGGCCAAAGTTGGACCATCATCAGCCCCGACTTGACTCGCGCATCCTACGAAATTCCCGCCACAATGGGGCCGTTCTCTGCAGCGGATCCGGAAAAGGGCAAGCATCGCGGCACCATCTACGCCATCGCTCCTTCCTACAAAGAAGCCGACACGATTTGGGCGGGCACGGACGACGGATTGATTCAGCTCACCCGAGATGGTGGCAAAACGTGGAAGAACGTCACGCCTCCACAACTCACGCCTTGGGCGAAAGTTTCCATTCTCGAAGCCTCGCATTTCGATCCCGGCACTGTCTACGCAGCCATTAACACTTTCCGCCTCGATGACTTGCGTCCGCACCTCTTCCGCTCTCGCGACTACGGCGCCACGTGGCAGGAAATCGTCAACGGCTTGCCAAAGAATGCTCCTACAAACGTCGTTCGCGAAGATCCGCAGCGCAAAGGCTTGTTGTTTACCGGAACCGAGACCTCCGTCTATGTCTCGTTCAACGACGGCGATTCTTGGCAATCGCTCCAGTTGAATCTGCCGCACACCTCCATGCGCGACCTGACGATTCATGGCGACGACTTAGTGGTCGGCACCCACGGCCGTTCTTTCTGGGTCCTCGACGACCTCACGCCCTTGCGGCAACTCAACGAACCGTCGTCGCAGCAGTCCGTCGTTTTGTTCACACCGGAAACGGCCTTGCGCTGGCGCTGGAATCGCAACCCCGATACCCCTCTGCCTCCGGAGGTCCCGGCAGGGGCGAATCCGCCCGATGGCGCGATCCTTGATTATTATTTGGCGGCCGACGCGCAAGGCCCCGTTACGCTGGATATTTTGGATGCGAATGGTGGTTTGGTTCGCCGTTATTCCAGCTTAGACAAAGCCCCGTCCGTCGAAAAACTCGCTGCCGAGCATCCCATCCCCATGTATTGGGTTCGCCCCACGCTGATTCTTTCTGCCAAGGCAGGCATGCATCGCTTCGTCTGGGACCTGCACTATCCGGCGCCCGCTGCCCTGGAACAGGAATTCCCCATTTCCGCGATTGTGCACAACACTCCGCTCGGTCCCTTGGGGGTTCGCGCGCTACCGGGTTCGTACACCGTTAAACTGACTGTGGATGGCAAGAGCTACACGCAGTCGCTGGCTCTAAAAATGGATCCGCGCATCCAAACTTCTGCCGACGATCTTCGCAAGCAGTTTGATTTGGAGACTGGGTCGGTTGAGGGCATGGACGACAGTTTTGAATCGCTCGAGCAAGTGAGATCGGTGCGTGAACAAATCAAACAGCTTTCGAAACAGGCTGCGAGCAAAGAACGATTGGCCAAAGAGATCTCAGCATTGGACGATAAGTGTGCTGAACTGGAAGGCGCCAAACAGCACAGTTTTTATGGCGTGCCGAGCAGCGGCAAGCCGGCCGAGAATTTCTCCACACTGAATCAGCATTTCGCCACGATGCTCGCGGTGGCGGATAGTGCGGATGTCGCTCCAACCTCGCAAGCAGCCAGCGCATATCAGGATTTGGAACAGAGTGAAACCGCGCTCCGCCGTTCTTGGAGCGCCACCAAAGAACGCGACATTCCCAACATAAATAAGGACCTCAGCAGGGCCGGTTTGCCGGCCATCGATCCAAAGAAGTCCCCCAGCGAAGAACTAGGCGGCGCCGCTGAAGGCGACGACGAGCCGTAGCCTGTCTTTATCCTGTAAATTAGCCAGATTCAATAGTTTAATGAGTTACGTGACCATGGTCAGACTATGGTTTGACTGTGCTCAGCAATCGCGCTATTCTGGTTTCGGTACCACCCATGGAACAGATCGCAATTTCTAAATTCAAAGCCACTTGCCTGGCGGTCCTCGAACGCGTTCGCAAAACGGGCGAACCGATCGTTGTGACTCGGTTTGGTCAGCCCATTGCCCGCATCGAACCACCTGCGCAACCCGCCAAACGAATCAAGCTCGGTGGTGGAGTTGGCACAATGACGATTCACGGCGATATCGTCGGATCGCTCTCGGACATTTCGGATTGGGAGGCGGCGCAAGATCCCGAGGAGTCTGAGAAAGACCAAGGCTGATGCGCCTCCTGCTCGACACGCACATCTGGTTATGGGGCTTTCGCGAGCCCCACAAACTCTCTTCCGATGTGCATCGCGCCATCAGCGATCCGGCAAACGAGCGTTTTTTGTCGCCGATCAGCATTTGGGAAGCAATCGTCCTTTTGGAAAAGAAGCGCATCGATATCCAAAGAGACTTTGGCGAATTTTTTGAGCAGACACGGAGTGAGTTGGATTTGCGCGAAGCGCCGTTCGACGGGCATGTTGCCCACGAATTGCGTTCGACAATGCTTGGCCACCGAGATCCGGCTGACCGCTTCCTGGTCGCTACTGCCAAGGCACACGACCTCACCTTGGTCACAGCGGACCGGCGATTGCTCAGCGTCCCAAAGCTGAAGACCCTCGCCAACCTTTAGCCCCGAATTATCGTCTCTTCAGCGGCGTCATCCCGACCCTCAGGCTGCCGTCTCCCGCGGCCTGAGGTTGAGGGATCTCTCTTCTCTTCGCCGGTCCAGGTAGTGTGTTTGCCGACTACTCTCGCCCGCTGGCCGAATCCAGCTTAGACACGCATTGTTCGCCGGGTAGCATCGTTCCTGAAGGAGGATTTATGTCAGCGCAAGCAACAACAATAAAACCTTACAAGGGCATGGGAATGGAGGGCCTGGTTGCCAGATGGTATGCGGCCACCACGAAAAAATCGCTCGATCGCTTCAGAGAGTTGGCTCAACGCACCGCTCGCGAACTAGCCCCGGGCAGCAATGTGCTGGAAGTAGCTCCCGGCCCCGGCTACTACGCCATCGAATTAGCCAAACTCGGGAATTACAAAATCACCGGGCTCGACATCAGCAAAACGTTTGTGGGAATCGCCCGCGCCAATGCCGCCAAGGCTGGCGTGCACATCGATTTCGAACACGGGAACGCCTCCAATATTCCTTTTCCCGATAACACTTTTGATTTCATTGTGTGCTGCGCCGCTTTCAAGAATTTCACGCAGCCTCAGCGCGCCCTGGAAGAGATGCATCGAGTGCTGAAACCCGGCGGCAAAGCCCTTATTGTCGATCTGCGCAAAGATACTCCAATCGAAACGATCAACCAGGCCGTGGATGCCATGAAGGTCGGCCCCGTGAACCGGGCCATCACCAAACTGACGTTTCGTTTTATGCTGCTGAAGCGCGCCTATACCCGCAGCAGTTTCGAGCAGTTAATCGCCAAAACGCCATTTCGCGATTTTCAAATTCAAGAAAACCTGATTGCGTTGGAGGTACTGCTGAAGAAGGCCGCTATTGGCCCCGTGCTCATCTTTTTCTAATTACTTCAGCTCTTTCTGGAAGAACCCGTCGATCCGCTTATCGGCGTCTGCCGTTGCCTCTTTGCGATAGCCGTCCTTGTTGTTCGGATTCTGAAACGCGTGCCCGGCGCCTTCATAAATCTTAATGTCCGGATTCTTTCCGTCGGCTTTCATCGCGGTTTCGAACGCGTGCACACTTTCCGGCGGAATCCCTTTATCCAGCGCGCCAAAATTTCCCAGCATCGGCGCCTTAATTTTCGCGATCACCGCCGGATCCGTTGGCAGCGCTCCATAATTCACCACGAACGCCGCCAGCTTCGACTCGTTTTCTGCCAACTTAATCGACCAGCCGCCGCCCATGCACCAGCCAATCGAACCAATCTTGTTCGCTTCGACGTCGGGCCTCGACGCCAAATACGTAAACGCTGCCTGCAGATCTCGCAACCCGCGATCGTCCGGGAGTCCGCGCATCAGGATATGCGCCTCATCCGGCGTGGTGCCCACTTGCCCGCGATACAAATCCACCGCCAAAGCCACGTAGCCTTGTTCCGCGAAATGCTGCGTCTGCTCCTTCACCCAGTCGTTCAGGCCGTACCATTCGTGAATCACAATTATGGCGGGGTGTTTACCCCCGCCTTCCGGCAATGCCAGATAACCCTTTACCGTCTCGTCCCCACTCTTGTAGCTGACCGTCTGCGTGTTCACCGCCACCGCGAAGAGTAACGCGGCGGAGCACAACCCAACCGACAGGAAACCGGCAAGCAGGAACGCGCGGCGCAGCATGGAGCCTCCTCACAAAAAAGCGCTCCGCATTGTAGCGAGCCCAGAGGGGAAACGCCAGCACCGTCAGAAGTACCGAGTTTCAGGATGAGCCGCAACAGTTGTTAGGAGGGTTGTTTGCCGAATTCGTCGATCGCCGCCAGCACTTGGTCGCTGTGCGTCTTCACATCGACATCCGTCCACACTTTGCGAACCTTACCGGTAGGATCGATCAGGAAAGTGTGACGTGCGGAGAGTTTCATCACGCCAAGATTCATCACCGAGTCGTATTTCTCGGAAACCTGATCCTTCGTGTCAGCCAACAGCTTAAAATTCAGCCCTTCCTTGGCGCAGAATTCCTGGTGCGACTTTTCGTCCTGCACACTCACTCCCAGAATCACTGCGTTTTTCGCCTCATATTTTGCGAGGTCGCGCTGGAAATTATGCGCCTCGATGGTGCATCCCGGAGTCATATCCTTCGGGTAAAAGTACAACACCACCCACTTGCCACGAAAATCGTGCAGGCTGACCGGCTTGCCCTCCTGGGAGTTCAGCGTGAAATCCGGCGCCTCCGTCCCAACCCCCGGCGCTTTGTCTCCAGCGCGCAGATTCCGGGCCACCAGCGTCAACGCGAAGCCCACAATCAATACCACCGCGATCCCCAGCGCAAACCACATAGGCATTTTCCCCACGTTTTTACCCCCGCAGACCATATCAGACTTTCAGGCGCTTTTACACTTCATGGGATGCGAAGCTAGCCCCTTGCGTTTACGCGATTCTGCTTCGTTGCGACTGTCGGTTATTTTTTCACCAGTACCGGGCGAGCCTGGGTAACGCTGGAAACCCGCTTGGCTTCTGGGCTCCGCGGACTCCAGTCTTCCGGCGGAAACGCTACCCGCCAGAATCCTGGCGACGGTTTCGTGAAGGCAATTCCCACTTCCGGAGCTTCGCCTGATCCGCGGGCAATATCCGCAACGGTGCACGCCATTTCTTCGTTCGTGGCCAAATGCTTAATTCGCAACTGCTGCCCGGCCAGCACCGGTTCGCGCAGTTGAATCAGCGCCCCGTGCGCGTTTACCACTAGCGTCTTGGTATGTTCCAAAAATGGCGATCCATTCGCTTGTTGTCCAGACACCACTACCGATACGGATAGTAAGATGCGCTGGCTCCTTCGTTGCTGTCCCGAGGGTCGAGGATTCGATGGGATCACGGTAATGCCCTCCTGCCTGTGCTTCTTTACTTGCATGAAAACAGCCATAAGAAGGGAAGAGCCAATTCTCTGCGCGGAGCCTCGCCCGCATTGGGAATCCCTCAGAAAATGGCAAGCGTACCTGCACATCACCGATTCGTCGCCAATAAATTTCTCCATCTGTCAGAGCCCGCTGATTTTGTTGTCGCCGTGGAATGCCCGGTTTCCGTTCTCGCTGTGGACGGCAACGCAAACTGCAACGGGACAAAGCGCGCGGAAAAGAACACGGGAACCAGTCGACAGAAGGCAAAGCGCAAAACGGCTTCAGCTGCCCACCATAGGCTTATGAATCTTCAGCAAAAAACATTCGCGATTTTTATAAGCATCGCCTTGGTGGGATCGTCGTGTTTCTTGTTCACGCGACTGATTTCTGCGTCGCCAGTTTTGTCTACCGCTCTTTTTCTCACTTTACTCGGTTGCTCATTGGCAGCGTTATCCGGCTTCCAACTACGTCAGGTGTCGCGGATTCGAAAACTTCTTAGCGAAGCGAAAAGTCTCGTCCAGCGAAATGCGTTTGCAGAACGACTGCGAGTGAAAGGCACCGACGAACTCTCGGCGCTGGCGTGTTCTATGAACAGCGCTTTTGAGCAAGCAGAAAAAGCACAAACGCGATGTCAAGTGCTCACAGAACATCTTCAGCAGGTTTTCTGGATTCAGAACGCGAATACGGGTGTGTTCGAATATGTCAGTCCCGCGTTTGAATCCATTTGGGGACGGGCACGCTCCACGCTGACGGAGAATCCCGGTTCGTGGTTGCAGTTGCTTCATCCGGAAGATCGCGAAGAGACGAAGCGGAAAAAACTCAAGCAACGCGAAGGCCATCCGACGGATTTTTACTACCGCATCGTTTGTAACGATGGCTTGACTCGCTGGCTATGGGAGCGCTCTTTTCCTTCCCTTGCACCAACTGGCGTTCGCCAACGAAGTCGTCGCTGCAGAAAAAGGGGTCCCATCTCCCCCCTTCGACCTCGCCTATCTCCGCGAAGCTGGCGCGCTAGACCTGCTGCCCCAATGGCGCAAGCTGGCCGCCGCGATTCTCTCGAGCGCCGACGTTATTGGTGCAATAACAGAGCTCAGTACATTAGGCGCGCTTGCTCGTGTTGGCGCGCGTTTCCGGAATTTCACCGCTCAACCGTTGGATTGCGGCATCCAGCGTCTGCCTGCGTTCGAAAAAACCTCCCCACAGGTTGCCGTGGTCGTTCACACGCTCGGGCACAGTTCTGATATTCAGTTTTTCGGCCTTCAGATTCGCTCGCAGTTCCTTCGGCTCCAGCGGTGTCGAAACCGGTGCCTTCGGGAACGCGCGGACGACATACGGCGATGCCAATGGCCGGCCCTCAGCGTTTTGATGCACGTCGATCAATACACGCCCGGCGGGTCGTTTGGCCACCATGCGCTGGTTGGTCACCAGATTCGGGTGCGCGGCGGTCACCATGCGCGCCACAATTTCCGCAAAGGTGCGCAACTGCTCGTAGGTGTAAATGGGTTCCACGGGAAGATACAAGTGCATCCCGGTGGCGCCGGAAGTCTTCAGGTACACATTCAATTTCAATTCTTCCAGCTTTTCATATAGCGCTTTGGCAATTTTGACCACCACGGAAAATTCCGTGCCGTCTGACGGATCCAGATCGAAGAAAAAATAATCCGGATGCGCCAGGTCTGGATAGCGGCTGCTCCACGGATTGTGGTCAATACACCCGAGCCCGGTCAGGTATAGCAGCGAAGCGCGATCGTTTGCCATGGCATACGGCGTCATTTGGCCTTTGGACTCCGAATCGATCTCCACGGTCTGAAACCAGTCCGGCAGGCCCAGGCTATCGTTCATATTTTTCTGAAAAAACGCTTGCCCTTTGATGCCATCGGGATAGCGTCGCAGCACCAGCGGCCGGTCTTTCAAGAAGGGCAATACATAATCCGCCATACCGTAGTAGTAAGAAATCAGGTCGCGCTTTGTGTAGCCCGATTCCGGAAAATATACCTTATTCAGATTGCTTACACGGAACCGCTTGCCATCGATTTCCAGCGTGACGTTTTCCGCATGTCCCTTGAACAATTCCGCTTCAATCTGCGCCTTTGTGCTCAGCACCTTTCCTACGATCGCTGGAGCGCGCACCACATTCGGATTTTCTCGGACCGGTTCCGGCGCGGCCACCTCGGCATCTTTGCGGCATTCCTCAGCCTTCTTGTCGTCGCGCAAACCCATAAATACCGGGTGCCGCAAGCGTCCTTCCTGCGTCCAGCCACTGAAGCGCACGCGCGCCACCAACTCCGGCCTTACCCACGTGGCCTTTTCGTTGGTTTCGGGAACAGTTGCAAAGGGGCACTTGCTTGTCTCTCGCTCTTTCAACTGCTCCGCCACTTCTTGGAGCGTTTGCGCGTTGAATCCGCTTCCTGCGTGACCAATGAAATGCAGTTTGTGGCCTTCGTAAAGCCCAAGCAACAACGAGCCCAACGGCATGCCCGCCCCGCGCGGCGCGGTCCACCCACCCACAACGGCGTCCAGTGTCTTCGAGGTTTTTAGCTTCAGCCAATTCGCGCTGCGTTCGCTGACGTAACGGCTATCCTTACGTTTAGCAATGATGCCTTCCAACTCGTTTTGCTTGGCCAGTTCGAACAATTCTTTTCCTTTTTCCAGTTGGTGATCGGAATAGCGAATGTGCTCGGAGTTGTGCAACAGTCGCTGTAGAAGCTGCTTGCGTTGCAGCAGCGGCACCAAGCGCAAGTCGTAGCCGTCGCAATACATCAGATCGAACGCGAAATACACCACGGGATACTGTGCAATCAGCTTCTGGCTGGGATTATGTACATGCATGCGCTCCTGCAACTTCTCGAAATCGCTTCGGCCGCGGTCATCCAGTACCGCAATTTCTCCGTCGAGGATGCCTTGCTGCCCACTGAACGCACCCGGTAGCCCGTGTAATTCCGGGTACTGCGAGGTGATGTCCGAACCCGACCGCGCACGCAACGTCAACTTGCCATCCTCAATCAACGCCAGCGCGCGAACGCCATCCCACTTGATCTCAAAAAGCCAGTTTGCGTCTGAAAAGACGCGATCGGACGGTGTAGCCAGCATCGGCCCAAGTCGCGCGGGCATCGTAGCTTTTCGCGCATCCTCTAATTCCGAAACGTGCAAAGGAGCGCGCTCGCGCTTGGGCGCTTCCTCGCTCTTGATTTCCTCAAGCACGCGCCCCGTCAGCACCGAACCGTCATGCTCGTCGATATTCCAATTCCGATCCACTGCCGCGTCTTTGTGCTTGATCATCAGCCATTCGTTGCCTTTCTGGCTGTTTTTCAGCTTTACCAGCACAAAACTGCCGCGCAACTTTTCGCCGTTCAGGGAAAACTTAATCTCGCCACGCTGCACTTGCTTCAACGCGTTGTCTTTTCCTTCGACCTGAAATGTGCCACGATCCCACACCATCACTTCACCGGCGCCGTAACTGCCTTTGGGAATGTTGCCTTCGAAATTGGCGTAATCCAGCGGATGATCCTCCGTCTGTACGGCCAGTCGCTTGTCGTTGGGATTCAGCGAGGGCCCTTTGGGCACGGCCCAGGATTTCAGCGTGCCAGCGATGGCTAGACGAAAATCGTAATGCAGCCGTGTGGCCGCGTGCTTCTGCACCACGAAAACGTTCTCCGTCTGTGCCGCCGCTTCAGCGCCTGACGGCTCCGGGGTGCGGTCAAACTGCCGCTTCTTCCGGTACTCCTCAAGCTGCTTCGGCTTGGCCATGCCCGCATTCTATCTCAGCCGTTTCTGCCGCCTTTACAGGTACTTTTTTCGCGTTTTGCATGGCATTTTGGCTTGCCAAACGCGCGAACCCCCCGCTACCCTTAAAGACTCGTCTAGGGCCAAGTCTCCCGTACGGAAGGAGTGTCGCTCATGGCCACTACGGTCTGGAAAGGCCATCTAACCTTCGGGTTAATTTCGATTCCCGTGCGCATGTTCGCGGCCGCGCGCGGCGAACGCGTCAGCTTCAATCAACTCCACAACGTTTGCCATTCGCGCCTCAAGCAGCCGCTGTTTTGTCCGGTCTGCAACCGCAATGTGGAGCGCTCCGAAATCGTGAAGGGCTACGAGTACGATAAGGATCAATACGTGCTCTTCAGTGAGGAAGAACTCGACAAGATCGAGCCACCCTCCGCGCGCGTCATGGAAATCCTGGAATTTGTGAAACTTGATGAGTTGGACCCCCTGTACCTCGACTCCTCTTACTACATCACCCCCGAAGATCCGGGGTTGAAGGCTTACACGCTGCTGCTGAAGGCCATGGAGGAAACCGGCTACGGTGCTATTGCCAAAATCACCATGCATCAGCGCGAGCACATCGTTGTCATTCGCCCTGGCACCAAGACGCTCACTCTGCACACCATGTTCTATTCGAATGAAGTGCGTGCAGCCGAGTCCGTTCCCATCGACAAGGTCGAAGTGAAGGATCAGGAAAAGAAACTGGCTGAGCAACTGATTCAGAGCCTGGCCTCGCCCTTTCAGCCCGACAAATATCGCGATGAGTATAGCGACAACGTTCGCGCTATGATTGCTGCTAAGCTTCAAGGCCAGGAAATCGCCGAAGCTCCGCAGCCGCATCTGGCTCCTGTCATCGATTTGATGGATGCCTTGAAGAAGAGCCTCGCCGAGAAATCTGCCCCTGTGGCGGCGAAAGCTCCCGCGGCACACGCCGGTCCGGTGGCCGTGCCGACAGGCAAGAAACCGCCTGCCCGCGCCGTGCAGCCTGCGCCCGCAGCGCAAAAACGGGGGAAGAAAGCAGCCGGCTAATTGTTGATGGGCGCCACGGATAGATTCAGCCCGGAAGACGTGCAACGCATCGTTGGTCTGACCCGCAAGCAGTTGGACTATTGGCACCGCTTGCGCCTGGTTTCTCCCCGGGAGCAACAAGGCACTCGCTACTACGATTTTCGCGATCTGATTGGTCTGCGCACCGTCAAGCAGTTGCTTGAAAACGGCGTTTCCGCCAATCGCTTGCAACGCGCCCTCTCTGCCCTCAACCGCAAGCTCGATCAGGTGCAGACGCCGCTCTCGCAGCTTCGCATCCTCTCTGACGGCAAGGACGTGGTCGTTGAGCAGGGAAGTGCCCGCCTCGAGCCTCTCTCCGGGCAGTTTCTTCTGAACTTCGAAACCCGCGAACTCGACGAGAGCATTCGCTTTGTGACCCGGCACAGCCCCAGCGACTGGTTTGCCATCGCCCTCTCCTACGAGAGCAACAAGGAAACCAGGTCCGACGCTATCAGTGCCTACCATCATTGCATCGATGGCGAACCCGATCATGCCGACGCACTGCTCAACTGCGGGACCCTTCATTACGAAGACGGTAACTTCGAAAAGGCGGCGGAATTTTTCCGCCGCGCGCTGGACGCTCAGCCACAAAATCCGTTGGCCCACTTCAATCTAGGAAGCGTTCTCGAGGATATGGGCCAACTCGAGGAAGCTCGCAAGCATTTGCGCCAGGCGCTATTGCTCGATCGCGACTATTGCGATGCCCATTACAACCTGGCGTTCGTATGCGAGAAACTACAGTGTTTTCCTGAGGCTCGCGAGCATTGGCAAGCCTACATCCAGCTCGATCCCACTGGTCCTTGGTCCAACTACGCCCGCCAGCGCCTGGCCGCTTCGCAACTCGCCAAGTCCGTCACCAGATAAACTCGCCCGTTTTTGCGCCACTCGCGTTAAGCTACTACCCCACAGGCCGCCGCCCAAAGTACTTGAATGTTCATTAGGGGAGCTACATGAGGAAAAATATCCTTCTCAGTTGTGTCTTTTGCGCGGGCCTGATTTGTGGTGGGGTTTTGTTCGCCCAGCATCCGGTGGAAAACATCGATCCTAACAAGCACCAATATCTGGCAGGAGCCCAGAAACATCTCATCGAAGCTTGGAACAGTGCAGATGCAGCACAAAAAGCAAACAAAGACGAACTGGGCGGGCATGCCGAAAAGGCCAAAGATCACATACAAGCGGCGGATGCCGAGTTGAAAGCTGCCGCGGAATACGCGGATAGTCATCACCACTGATACTTTTTGGAGAGACCTGCCCCCAAAAGGCTGAACTCCCTTTTTCCGCCCTGCCGCGACAATCACTTAGAAAAGACTATGGCTCCTCCCTTGCGAGAGGAGCCACCTTATTTGCGCTTGCGCTTGCCTCGATCCAATCCGCCCGAGTGAATCGCGGAAGCTTGGCCGCAAAACTCGTTTGTTGCTTCAGGAACTGTCGTGCTATTCCCTGTCCGCGGACTACTTTGCCAAATGCCGCTTTTCGCCACAATACACCGCGGATGATCTGTAGGTGAACTTGAGGTGAACTATAAGCCTCGCCAAAAATATTCCTCTAAGGTCGGAGGTCTCAGCCATGTTGCAAATCCAACCGTGGTTAGCGTTCGGCGTTTTCCTATCAACGGCTGCGACCGACGCAGTCTACGTCTTTTTCAATGCCGCGGTGTCATCACGCAGGCGCGTAACCGCCGCTTCCTGGAGTGGCCTCTGGTACCTCCTGTCGGCCTTCGCGGTGATCAGTTATACGAAGAATTGGGCGTACGTGGCCTTTGCCGCCTCGGGTTCATGGGTCGGTGCCTACGTTTCGATGACACTTTTGCGCCGCCCTGCCGGGAGCAAGGAATTGCTGTGACCCGCTTCATTGCCCTGATGCACCCTTTGCACTACACTCCCAAGAGCATACAGGGGTCTTCTTCTCCAGGAAGAGAGTTACATGTCTGGGTTCTTTCAGCGGTTCCTGCCGCGCGAAAAAGATTTCTTTGTCCTTTTTGAAAGACAAGCGGAAAACATAGCGGCGGGCGCTGCGGCGTTTTCCAACATGCTGGAGCATTACACCGGTGTGCCCGAACAGGTGCAAACCATCAAAGCCATTGAGCACTCCGGCGACGAAATTACCCACCAGATCTTTCGCAAGCTGAATCAGACCTTCGTCACTCCCTTCGATCGCGAAGACATCCACGAACTCTGCGGCACCATGGACGATGTGATCGATCTCATCGACGCCGCTGCAAACCGTTTTGTGCTCTACCGCATTGAAAAGGTCCGTGCCGGCACCTGCGAACTCTCCAAGGTGCTCAATCTAGCTACCATGGAGTTGTCCGCAGCGATTCATGCGATCACCTCTCCCACCAAGGCGCTGCAGCGCGTCATCGAGATCAATCGCTTGGAAAACGAAAGCGACCGTATTTGTCGGATCTTGATTGCGCAACTGTTCGAAGAAGAAAAAGATCCCGTCACCATCATCAAGTGGAAAGAAATCTACGAAGTTATCGAAACAGCTGTCGATAAATGCGAAGACGTCTCGAACGTCATTGAGAGCGTCATCCTGAAAAATGCTTGAACCACGCTGCGGTGCAGCTTCACAGGGTTTATCTCGGCAATTCTCGGGCTTGCCCTCAAGCTCGCGGTTTCGCATCCCTGCATCCATGCCCGCCAAAAATTCCGGTGATGCGGAATGAGCTCGTTCTCCCTGGCGGCTCTGACGGTTTTCCTTACTCTCGCCTTTGAGTTTTCCAACGGTTGGCATGACGCAGCCAATTCCATCGCCACAGTCGTGTCCACCCGCGTACTCAGTCCTCTCCGCGCAGTCTTGTGGGCCGCGTTTTGGAACTTCGTGGCAGCGTTTATCTTTGGGACTGCGGTCGCCGCCACCATGGGTAAAGGTCTCGTCCATCTCGAAATGGTCGATACCCGCGTGCTCCTCGCCGGATTGCTCGGCGCCATTATCTGGAACCTCATCACGCTGGTCTTAGGTCTGCCGACTAGTTCTTCCCACGCTCTGATGGGCGGCTACGGTGGCGCCGCCGTGGCCTTCGCCGGTTTCAACGCGCTGATTCTGCGCGGCTGGATCCTGCCGCTAATCTTTATCGTTCTGTCTCCGCTGATCGGCTTTGCGATTGGTTTGTTTGTCAGCATTATCACCACCTGGATCGTGCGCCGGGAGAGACCGCGCCGCGTGGACCTCTGGTTCCGCCGCCTGCAACTGTTATCGGCTGCCGGCTACAGTCTCGGCCACGGCACCAACGATGCGCAAAAGGGTATGGGGATTATCACCGCGGCGTTGGTCTCGGCGCAGATGATGCGAACCTACAGCGTGCCCTCGTGGGTCATTGTCTGCTGCAGTTTGGCCATGGCCGGCGGTACCATGGCCGGCGGTTGGCGCATCATCAAAACCATGGGCCAGCGCATCACCAAGCTGACGCCCTTCGGCGGTTTTTCCGCAGAAACGGCCGGCGCGATCACTCTCCTCGCCACCGCGCATTTTGGTATTCCCGTCAGCACCACACATACCATCACCGGCGCCATCGTCGGCGTGGGTGCGTCACACCGCCTGACCGCCGTGCGTTGGGGTGTCACCCGCAACATCATCTGGGCTTGGCTGCTCACGATTCCCGGCGCCGCCATCTTCGGCGCCATTCTGTTTCACGCACTCCGATCATTCCTCAAATAGACGCCCACAAATGCGTCGCAATAAAATGTTCGAGATATTTGTGGAGACGGGTCGGGCGGACACCCGGCGGGTATCGAAAATATGCCTACTTCGGAAAACACTCACGAAGGCTGGGGCGGAGTCAGCCCTCGTTCGCGCTGACGGGCTGCGCAGTTTCTGTCGGCTCACTCGACGCAGCCCCGTCTTTCCTTCTCTATACATATCCTACGGGACAGCCATCTGCCTGTCGTTGCGGTAGGTCAAGGAAGAAACGATGTTACTGGAGCCCGGCTTCTTCACTAAGTCGTGGCCCTTGGTTGGGCCGTAGACTCTACTGCGTCTCGGCTCCCGCATGTGGGCCCGCGATGATCTGGTGCGGCAGAGTCACATCGAATTGGTTCTTGCAGTTCATGCACTCGACCGGCTGTCCATACATGAACTTAATGTTGAAGGTCGTCTCCACTCTGACGAATTGCTTCTGCTGGCAGTGACTGCATGTGATGCAGCGAATGTCGAGGGGTTGCGGATTCATTGGACGAGCCTTTGGCCCGGTGAGTGGCCGCAAAATAGTGCACATCCTGAGGTAGGGCGGATCCCCCGCGGATGTGCTTGGCGACTGCGCGGAGCAGGGACGGTGCGCCGAACGCAATCTTCACGCCGCGTTTCCTGCCTTCCCGCAGGACGAGAACGCACTTCGATTTTAGGGAAAAGCATGCCGTGCGTCGTTGCGCTACCGCAACCAGGGATTACGCCCGTACTTCCGAAGGTGGTAATTCACACGGTCATCAGCAGGCGAATGCCGATGCCGAAGCGGCCATTCGTCAGACTCTCGACGCGCACAACCTCTGCCAGGTACTCGCAGTTCGTTGGGTCGTTCGCAAATGTGAAGGGAAAGGTGACAAACAAACGCATCCCCTTGTGGTACGCCGAACGATTCGAATGAAAGTAGATCCCGTGTTTGGACACGTTCACGCTGATCGGTAAGTCCTCGAAATGCGTCTCTTTCGGCTCTGATGGCCGAACCCGGAGCATCTTAGAAAACTTGGCTCTCGCACTTAGACGCTTCTCGTTGTGTTTGGCTTGAGTCTCCGTCATGAGGTCATCATTTGCTTCTTAGTGGGAAACGTCAATGCGCTGAGCCCAATTCGTTATTAAAAGAACAGCAAGGGCAGTCGTTCTGTTTTCCTCAGCCTAAGGTAAGGACTGTATTGCGCCATTAAATTCACTTTTCTAGCCTCCTCTCGATTGTCTCCCTTCCCAGCAGGCAGAACGCTCACATTGCGCCGGAATCAGGGGGGTAAGCATGTCGGAAGATCGGTTTGAACAACTCATGAGCCAGAACGGCTTCAAGAAAACACACTCGGGTATGGCCACCATCCGATTCGAAAAGAAAGACTTGAGCGTCGAAACTCGAGATTCGGGCGAGACATTCATTGTAAAAAATGCCAGCCACATCCAGACGTGCCCGAGCATTGGGAGTCTTACTGAATATCTAGGCTCAATAGCAAAACCGCACTGACGCCTGTGTATCGAAACGAATCATCATGCGAACGCACGAGGAGCTACGGAGTACATTCGCCTTTGCTCCTTACGATGGGATGCGTACGCTCACGGGCTTGTGTTGTGGTCAAGGTGAACTTGTTCACCGTAGCCCGGAGGGCAAAAGCGAATGGTGGAGGCGGGGGGAGTCGAACCCCCGTCCGAATAGCGCTACGCCGCGGAGCCTACATGCTTATCTCAGTTCGCTTAGGTTCGCTAGCCGCGATTAGAACGAGCAAGAAACGCAGCCGGCTAGTCCGATGATTCTCGCCCGAACCTTACGGACCGAAAGGTCCGGGCCAGCTCACTGTGCGACGCCTCGATCCGGGCCCGTGAGCAAAGCCCGGGGAAGCGTGCGCTTAATTAATTAAGCAGCAAGTGCCAAGTTGTTGTTGGCAGTTCTAGTTTCCATCCTGTTACGGGCGGGTGGCCCCCG
>DATJOO010000083.1:0-2736 GCA_035506955.1 Verrucomicrobiia bacterium | reverse complement strand
ATTTGGCGTATTCGACGCTAAACAGGTCCCCGGAATCGTGCACACGAAAGTACCGGGTGCCTGTGCGCCGAATCGCATCCACCAGTACCGAGGTCCATTGCCCACGGCCGCTTTCTGTCCGCATGGATGCAGCCGTCCATGCGAACCTTACCGACTGGGCATTTTTTGTGGAATGGTGGCGATAGTGGCCCTTGGCAGCATAGCAGCCGTTGCAGATGGTTCCGTTCGCACGGGGACAGGCCCTGTGCGCGGGCAGGGACCAGCTGGGCCCGGGCATTTTGGTTGTTTTGGTCAGCAGCCGCACCGGAGTACCTGGTACGGTCGCGGTTATCGTTTGAGGAGTCGTTGCAAGGCGCAGACAAGTCTGCGACCATGCAGGGAGACCTGGCATGTGCTTACTCCACGTGTCGGGTTTAGGGGCTGGGAAGCGCTCGCAACGCTTTTCAGTCCCGCTTTACTTCACCCGGAATGCGCTCTGACGTTCAGTTCTTTTGACGGACGCAGAACATCACAGCAAACCCCATCGTACATCGGGCATTCCCCGGATTACAAGCGAGTTTGCTTTTTTTACGAATGAACTTCACCACAGAAACGCCTGCTTGTGATTCACTCGAATTCTTGGTGATCTCCTGGTTAAGAACTATTAGGGAGGAGCGGAAACGGAAGGTGGCGCTCTCGTGATTCGAGTGGACCTAGCGATCGCAGATCGCCTCCGGGTTTGTCTTCCCCGGCGTCAAATACTGGCCGCGCTAGTGCGACTGCTCACGCGGCCGTTCTGGGCAACACTTCCCGCATGAGCGCTTTGCGCAGTTGATCCTCGGTAACCTCCAGCTCATAGGAAACCTGCATGTTCATCCAGAACCGCGGGGGCGGTGCCGAAGTAGCGTGCCAGGCGCAGAGCCGTAGGTAGTGTCCGGGATTTTGTGTAAGTAGCGTTCCCACGCTTTTCTCTTCTACTCTCTTCTATGCCAGCCAGCCGCTGGCAGGCTTTCCCTACGATAGCAGGGGGCCGGACCGGAGCGCCCTGCTTTTGGGCGCGTAGGGCCGGGCCCCTGCTATCGTGCCGGCCGCTGCCACGCCGCCTCAATCCGATCGCCATGCAGCAGCATGAAGTGATTCAGACACGTTCGCCAGTTCGGCGCTGCCTTCCACCGCTTGGCCACATTCTTCAGCGCCAGATACAGCAACTTCAGCGCCGCCTCTTCGCTCGGGAACGATCCCCGCGTTTTGATCACCCTTCGTAACGTCATATTCAACGACTCAACCACGTTGGTCGTGTAGATCGCCCGCCGGATCTCTTCCGGATATCCGAACAACGGCGTAATCCCGCTCCAGTGCCGGCGCCACATCTTCCCGATGGACACGTATGAAGTGTTCCACCGCTTCTCGAACTCACCCAGTTGCCGCTCGGCCTCTTCGACCGTCGCCGCCCGATAGATCGTCCGCAGATCGGCTGCGACCACCTTCCGTTCCTTCCAATTCACGTATGCCAGGCTGTTCCGAACCATGTGCACGATGCAGAGCTGGACCGTCGCTTTCGGATACACCGTTTCGATTGCTTCGGGAAAACCTTTCAGCCCATCCACACACGCGATGACGATGTCCTTAACGCCTCGTTGCCGGATTTCCGTCAGGATCTGCAGCCAAAACTTCGCGCCCTCATTGGCGCTCGTCCACAGTCCCAGCACCTCCTTGGTGCCGTCCTGGGTGACGCCGATTCCCACGAACACCGCCCGATTTTCCACCCTGCCTTCGTGCCGCATTTTGACCAATAGCGCGTCCAAATAGACAATCAGATAAATCGGATCCAGCGGCCGGTTCTGCCAGACCGTCACCTCCTCGACCACCGCGTCCGTCACTTGGCTGATCAATGCCGGGCTCACCTCGACACCGTAGATTTCTTCCAGGTGAGCCTGAATGTCCCGCGTGGTCATGCCTCGCGCATACATCGACAGAATTTTGCCGTCGAAACCGTTAAACCGGCGCTCGTGTTTCGGAATCAGCTTGGGTTCGAAAGTGCCGTTGCGGTCTCGAGGCACCTCGATCTCGACGGCACCGAAATCGCCCTGGATCTTCTTACGGCTGGTGCCGTTGCGAGCGTTGCCGGTACCGCGGCCTTCTGTGGCGTGCTTCTCGTAGCCCAAATGATGGGTCAATTCGCTGCCCATCGCTCGCTCCACCAGCCGCTTGGTCAATTGCTTGAGCACGCCGTCGGGTCCGACAATCTCTTCGGTCGTCTTTCCCGCCAGCAACTCATCTAATGCAGAATCAAGCTTCGTTTTCTGTTTCATGCGTTCTCCTATAGTGGCGGAGAACGCCGTTTACACAAAATTCAAAACACCCTCGGACTGGCCCCGAGTTGGCGCCGAAAACGATGTCTTTCATTGCATTCACCCAGCAACGACCTTCAACGTGCTGATCGACTGAGTGCGAAATGACGGGATGCGCGACCGAAAGCTATCCTAGCAAAACACGCTTTTTCTCCTCACCCCCGTGCTACCCCTCAATTGAAAGGATTTCCGGGTCCCGACGGCCCCCTGGCTCCCGGCCCCCAAATCAACATGTCGCGAACCAACTCATCACAAGTGCAACCGACCACTCCCATCTCCGAACGCCGTCTCGCTGCCAACCGAGCCAACGCCCAACATTCCACCGGCCCGCGCACCCCTGAGGGTAAAGCCCGTTCTTCCCAGAACGCCGTCAAACACGGCTTCACCGGCTCCACTTTCTCCATCG
>DATJOO010000082.1:0-94461 GCA_035506955.1 Verrucomicrobiia bacterium | reverse complement strand
AAAGGTCTTTGATGCTGGTGCTACTCGCGAAGGGCAACCCTACTTCGTAATGGAGTACGTTCCGGGTGTGCCGATCACTGATTACTGTGACGAGAAAAATCTGAAGATCTCAGACCGCCTTGAATTGTTCATTAAGGTATGCGAAGGAGTCCAGCATGCGCACCAGAAAGCCATCATTCACCGCGACCTCAAACCAGCCAATATCCTGGTGGTCGAAGTCGATGGCAAACCTGTCTCGCGGATTATCGATTTCGGTTTAGCAAAAGCCATCAACGCTGGAATTGCCGAGGAAACAATTCACACCCAACTGGGAGGGTTTTTGGGAACGCCGGGCTACATCAGCCCTGAACAATGCGATCCGACGGCACAGGATGTAGACACACGGACTGATGTGTACTCGCTGGGCGTAGTTCTGTACGAACTGCTGGCGGGAAGTTTGCCGTTCGACATGAAGGAATGGAAGTGCAAGCCATTGGACGAGATGTTACGCCGGCTGCGCGAGGAAGATCCACCGCGTCTTAGCACAAAAGTCAGGGCGGATCTCGACACATCGCCCCTCACAGCTGAAGCGCGGGGAATGGAACCGAAACACTTGGTGAGGGTGCTGCGCGGTGATCTTGACTGGATCACTATGAAGGCTCTCGAAAGGGATCGCTCGCGTCGCTATGCTTCTCCCTCCAATTTTGGCGCGGACATCAGACGGTACCTGAACAATGAAGCTGTGCTGGCAGTTCCACCTTCCTTGGCATACCGCGCCCGCAAGTTCGCACGCCGCTATCGTATCGCTCTAGTTACCGTTTGCGCGTTCGCTCTGGTGCTGATCGTAGCTGCCGTCGTCAGCATTCGGCAGAACATACGGGCTAATGGGGAGGCGGCAGTGGCAGAGGCGGTCAACGAATTTTTGCAGAACGATCTGCTGGCACAGGCTAGTGCAGCCACGCAGTCGGGAGTGAGCGCCAAACCGGACCCGGATCTCAAGGTACGCACGGCTTTGGATCGGGCCGCGGAGCGTATTAAGGGCAAGTTCGCAGAGCAACCTGAGGTGGAGGCCGCCATTCGGAACACCATCGGGCAGACTTACACGGACCTCGGGATATACCCTGAGGCAAGGCAGCAATTGGAACGGGCCCTGGATCTGCGGCGCCGAGTGCTGGGGCCAGAGGATCCGAAGACCCTCAATACCATGAGTCGCCTCGGGTATATCGCCCTTCGTCAGGGCAAATACCCGGAGGCCGAAACGCTTCTTAGCCAGACTGTAGAGATGCAGCGCCACTCTTTGGGTTCCGAGCACCCCGACACGCTGACGTCCATGAACAGGCTGGCCGCCGTCTACCGCGCGGAGCGCAAGTACGCGCAAGCCGAGACGCTCCATAGACAGACCATGGAGATTCGGCGCCGAGTGTTAGGTCCCGAGCACCCCGATACGCTGATTTCCATGAGCGGTCTAGCCAGCAACTACTACGCGGAGGGCAAATACGCGCAGGCCGAGGCGCTCCAAATCCAAACGCTGGAAATCCAGCGTCGCGTGCTAGGTCCTGAGCATCCCGACACGCTAAGCTCCATGAATAGTCTGGCCGCTGCCTACCTCGATGAGGGCAAATTCGCGGAGGCCGAGGCGCTCCAAATCCAAACGCTGGAAATCCAGCGTCGCGTGCTAGGTCCTGAGCATCCCGATACGCTGAGATCCATGAACAATCTAGCCTCCGAATATGCCAACGCGGGCAAGTATGCGCAAGCGGAGGCGCTTCAGAACCAAACACTGCAGATCCAACGCCGGGTGCTGGGTCCCGAGAATCCAGACACGTTGTGGGCCACGTGGGATCTCGCCAACATTTACTTCGACGACGGCAAATACGCGCAAGCCGAGACGCTTTTCAGGAAATCGCTTGAAAGCCGTCCTGATAATCCGGCGCCGCTCAACGACCTTGCGTGGTATCTCGTGGCTGTTCCGGACCCTGCCCGGCGCCGTCCTCAGGAAGCATTGGACCTCGCCCGCCGGGCGGTCAGAGTGGCACCGGATCCAAGCCCTTACTACAATACTTTGGGTCTGGCCGAGTATCGCAATGGTCTTTGGGATGAAGCGATCGTCACTCTCAACAAGTCTGCCGAAGCGAACAAGGGCTCGGAGCCGGCGGACTTTTTCTTTCTCTCTATGGCCCATTGGAAGCATGGCGACAAGGACGAGGCCGAACGTTTCTTCCAGCGCGGAGTGGATGGGTAAAACAAATCTGGGGGTGCAAAGTTGAAGATGTTCTGGGCTGAGGCTGCCGAGCTGCTAGGTAAACCAGCTCCCAAGTTTGGGCCTTCTGAGGGTCCACGCTAGCCAGACCGGAAAGATGCAGACTGAGATGACTCGCCGCTCGGCAGCTGTCGCACGGCTACTGGACAAGTTCCTCCCGGTACCTAGTGTCTTATACCCGTTAGTTCCGCGAGCGCCAGCCAGTGTCTCGGATGAGGGATAGACACCCCGCGTTTGATCAATGTTGCATACGGGTGGGAGACCGCGAGTTTTACACGTATGGATTTCACGGTGAATTTTGCTAGTCGGCGCAAAACCTCTCGTCTATATGTATCTTCGTCGAGCCATCCAGGTAGGTCAGAAGGATTCCATTTTCGTAAGGCTTCCACGTGCTTGGCATGTGTCGCCGATCTCCGAGCCTCAGCGATAGCACTATGCGTCGCAATCTGTCCCAACTTAGCCTGCCGAAGCAGATTCTCTCGATTCACGTCAGGAACGCATTTCGCACAATATACAGAACCTGTAGTGACTCCTGATCCACACAGAGGGCAACGGGCTTTCGGCGGTGAAATGCAAGGCTTGGTCGTTACCACGTTCCCGGCCTTTGCTTCGCTCCGTCGTGCTTGTGTCAGCCTTGTGGGAAGGAGTGTGAACTTTGACCTCTTGGACCGACCTTGCCAGAAAATCTTGGCGGCTTCCTCCGCATAAGGCGCAACAGCTTTGCGCCATGCTGCCGCCGTCTCCGAAAGCTGCGCAGCAAAGGGCCCCATTAAGCGGCAATTCCCATTGGCTTGCTCGAAAAACCACTCCTTTCGGAGTGGACCGCGATTCAGCCAGTCAAACACATACGCGTCTATCGTAGGTCTCACCGGCTCCATCAGGTCACACGCAAGACTGTCTCGATTAGCGGTGTCCCGGTGCAGAACTCCCAATCCTGGATCAAGGCCGAGCGCGGCAGCTGCGAGACGAGCCTCCGATTCAAGAATTGCGTACAACCTTCTTCGAGGCAATTAGAAGGCAGGAATCACCATAACTCTATTTTTGCAACGCCAGGTCCGACCCCGCAGCTGTGCCGGACGAATGAGAGCTGAAATTGGGCCGAATTTGAATTGAAGATTCAATTTCGTTGCTCGGGCTCTGATGCATATTTGCAAATGGCTGGACAAGATTCTATGCATCACGGATTCCGAGACTGACCATTTTTGATGCGCGAATGCAGTTTAAGATATTTTCCAGTCCGGCAGAAATGATGGATGAAATTCGAAAACGAAATACAGAGAAAAGGAACTGTGCTCGCATCGTAGCAGGCTTCTGTTGGCTGTGGAGCGATCCGATCCCGGCAGAAGCCGCGTTAACGATGTCCGAATCGGTGATTTCGCGATGCCGTGGGAGAAAAAAGACACGTTTTGGAAATGCGCAAGATAATTCAGGGAATGAGCAGGTCGGCACGGTATATCAGCCGACAAACCATCAAAAGTTCCCGAAGCCAAGCTAAACGGAAGAAATTGACCAGTTGGAGTAAATTCCCATCAAACAATTTGGCTCTTCACGTTTCTTTCTTTATTCGCACTTCCTCCTACGAGTTTTTGTGGTTTGGACGACTCGCTAAGAATAAATCCACCGCGATAGCGGGTATAAATCTCTACGAACGTTGAAGATGCGGCTATGGATAAAAAGATTAGGAACCAACTCTTAATGGAAATCCATCGCAGCAAAAAGGAGGGAACGAGTGAGAATGCGCATACGATGCCGATAATCAGCAGACGCAACGCAAAGCGAACGGTCAGAAGCGATGATTTCACGGCTTGCGCTGTCCTTTCGAACCATGCTGATAAACAACAAAGTAATACGGGATGCATCCGAACATCGGCACAAAGGTCATGGTGAAAAACCAAAAGCGTTTCAATTTCGCGCCGCTGGAATCACCTGCTTTCCAATATGTCCACATCGCCTCGTATAGGAAAAAACCGCCGAGGGCGCCCGCCCCTCCGATCGCACCGACAAGCAATTGGACGCTCTGATAGCGTAGCGGCGTTTGCCCGTCGCCGATAATGGTCAAGTAAGAGCAATAAACCAGAAAGGAGCACGCAAGAAACAGTGCAATCTCTGCCCATGCGGCACAACGGAGGTAGCGATCCAGGCGGCCGGATAAAAGTGCTTGGTCGTCAATATTGAAGAAAAAGAACCTCACAATGACCTCTTTTACCATTGAGCGAAAGAAAGAGTGGATTTATTGACTGGACTCCCCGTTCGGCTGGTTTGGCGGGTCGCAAATCCCTTCGCCGAGTCTTCGCTGTGCACAAAGATCGTAGTGAGTATATCCCTTCTATCGTTATCGCCGAGTAAGTACAAGACTAGATGCGTGCCGCACCGATGCGAGCTATCCGCAATTCCGTAAAACGATTTTGCCGGCGGCGCGATCTTCATTTTGTGACTTTCAGCGGGTGAGCAGCAACCCCGTCGCTAGCGCACCGCAAAATCTACTTCAATCGGGTCGATTAACGGCATCAACCAACTTAGTAATTTCTGATGGACCGGATGCGCTCCATATCTCTCATACGCCGCCGCATCTGCAAACTTCATCACCCCGCCCAACTCATACCCTTGTCCGCGCGGCGATTCGTTTTTTCCAACCCACGTCTCCAGCACTTCGGGGATGTCTTTTTGCAGTGCGCGGATTGCCTCTACAATCTCTTGCTTTTGTTGCTCTGTGACTCCGGCCTTAAACCGAAACGCAAACATGTGTATATACATGGCTTTTCCTGATTTTCTGCTCGCCATAATCTTGGCGCCTGTTTGATTCTTTCATCGTCATCATACATTGAGGGTGCCCGGGTTCGGGTACGAACCTGGGTCCCGTTCTCACCCCATTTAAAGCTGTAACAGCGGCTTTACGCTGGCCGTTCTCGTAGGGGCGCAGGACTCCTGCGCCCCATGTCCACAAGATCACAATCGAACACTGGCCTACGGTCGTTTTGGATCGCTGAGATGGTAATACCCAAGCGCAATTTGCATCCCAAGCCAGCGAAAAGGTTCATTGGGAATGTAAGGAGGCAGTCGATCGAGATAAGGCAGCCAGCGCCAGTCGGTGTCATTGCCACGAATCAGATCGGCGAGGATCTGCCCAAAAATCGAAGTCAGATTTACGCCGTGGCCGGAAAAGCCGATCGCATAGAAAACGTTGCCGTGTTTTCCCATGCGTCCCACTGCCGGGCTTTCGTCGAGCGACATGTCGACCCATCCGCCCCACTGCACTTCAAACGGCTCCGCGGCGAGCGTTGGAAAAATACGCGCCAATTCCGCATGCAGCGCGGCGTAGCGGCCTTCGGTGTCGAGCGGCTGGCGCAGGCCGTTGTTAAATACGTAATCCACGGGCCCGCCGCCGATATGAATCCGATTGTCGCGAGTCAGCCCAAGATAAAACACCTCGGTGCGGCAGTCGTTGAACGGCATGCGGCTTTTCCATCCCACCGCCGCGAGCGCAGGTTCACTCAGCGGCGCAGTGATGCCGACGTAATCGAATACCGGCGCGGTGGCTCGCCGCAGATAGCCCAGTTTGGAGCTGTAGCTATTCGTGGCCAGCACCAGCGAATGAGCGCGAACGATGCGGCCTTCCTTCGTCATTACGACAATGCGCTCGCCTTCCTCGATGTGTACTGCCGGGGTCTGCTCGAAAATTTCCACGCCCACCGATTGCGCAGCGGCTTTGAACAAGCTCACGAGCTTGCCGGGATGCACTTGCCCGCTGCCGGGATCGAAAAACGCGCCTTCGTACGCGCGCGTTCCCAGAGCTTCGGCGACTTTTTCCTTCTCCCAAAACTCGCAGGGAAGTTGTGCCGCACGCGCCTTTTGCACATAGTTGCGAGCATCCGCTGTATCGTCTTTCGTATTGCAGACCTGCAGCGCGCCCTTCTGCTCGAGTTCCGCGTCAATTCCTAAGCTCTGCGAAAGGTCCTTCAGTCTGCGGATGTTCTCCGTGGTCAGATCATAGATGCGCTTGTCCAGCTCCGGCGCGCCACTCCACTGCATGTAGCGGTCGGCGGTCATGGTCAGCATCATCGCGCCGTTTCTCGCCGAAGCGCCGTTGCCGCAGCGTGCTGCCTCCAGCAATACCACGCGCCCTTCCTTCGCCCTATCCTTCTTCAGGTAGTACGCCGTGGAAAGGCCGCAGAGTCCTCCACCAATCACTACCACTTCCGCGTCGATGTTCTGTTGCAGCGGCGCACTCGACGGAGGCAAAGCTTTCGCCCAGTAACTGTGGTTCGGTTCAAAAACCATTTCTTCGCGCAGCACGTAGGGCGAAACACCATTCAGCACCGCGGCGCCCGCCACTCCGCCAGCTCCGGCCAGCGCCGTTGTCCTCAGGAACTTTCTGCGGCTGGATTGTAGTTCCGCATTGACCGTCATGTGCTGGCTATCTTCCGTGCACGCGCCGCCGTGCGTCAAGGCGCGATCGCACCAAGGCTACCGTCGGCGCGGCGATTAGCTTGGAGGGAACTTCTGAAACATTCGGCTGACCAGGCGTTGCACCTGTTCCGAGTTTTTCCGGTCGTTCTTGGAAACGTGCTCGATGCTGCCTTGCGCTCGCCACACCACCACTTTCTTCACGCGGTCGACTATATCGATCGTCAGAATGCCCAATGTGCTTGGCGTATCGCTGGTCACCACCTCTACTGGCGCCTGTCCTTCGGCTTCCTGATCGTTCAAACCGTTGTAACTTGACCATGGCCCGTCCGCCCAGCCATAACCTTCCATCGTGGTGGTGGCGTCTTCTTTCTCGACGGTGTGCACGCTATAAATCACGTAAAGATCCGGACTCTGGCCTGGATACAAAAACTGAAACCCAGCGACGGCGAGCTTGGTGTCCACATCGGGCGGCACCCATTGCGAGAACATCGGATTCCCGGGATTCTTCGCGTCCTTCCAGGAATATGTTTTGTACTTAGAGAAATTGGTTTTTGCGTTCCAGTTCACTTTTATGTGCTGGGCCTGCGCCAGCGGGCACACCACCAACGCCAGCACGATTGCCGCGAGCTTCGCCGTTGTCATCCTCGTACTCCTCACTGACGGTTTCTAAGCGATCACACCACTGCGATGCCCCCACACCCAGCAGCCCTTCGATAAGAATGCAAGAGCGATACCAAAAGCGTGCCACCCTAATTCGTGAAAAGCCAAAGAATTGCAGGAAAAAAGGAGCTTATGCCGTTCGGTAGCGCACAATATTTTGGAGGCTCTCCAAGCGGTTGGGGGCAACCAAGCTGCCTTGCAACGCGGCACAGTTGCTCTTGTAACGGCCGGCTTCCGAGGCGGGCGGATTAGCGCGTCGGACTCTAGAGGTCGATCAGTCGGCGAATTGCTGTTCGCGCTTCAGGCCTTCCAGGTCTTTGACGATGATGCTGCGGCCATCCACGGTAAGGTAGCCCTCGGCCTGCAGGCGACCCAGGTTGCGCGAGATCAGCTCGCGGACAGTGCCCAGCTCCGCGGCCAGATCCTGCTGGCTTTTACTGAGTTCCACTTGCACGCCTGCGCTCGAACGAGCAGGACTCGCTTGCGCCAGGCGAAGAATCAGCGTGATCAGTCTCTGACGGACGGTCGAGAACGATAATTCCTCAATGATGCCGACCAGACGACGCAGCCGCCCGCCCACCACCGCAATCACTTTCAGCGCGACTTCCGGATGCTCGCGGCAAAAATCCTGAAAATCCTTGCGGGAGATGAACAGTACTTCAGAATCATCGAAAGCCGCCGCCGAAGCCGGATAATTGCCACCGTCGAAAACCGGGAGCTCCGCAAACGATGCGCCCGGGCTTTCTATGGAAAGTACCTGCTCCCGCCCACTGGCGGAAACTTTGAAGATGCGTACCTTGCCCCGTGCCACCACGAACAGACCCCGGCAGGGGTCGCCTTCGTGGAACAGAATTTCCCCGCGGCCATATTTTTTGGAACTGACGCGCGGGCGCAACGCGGCCATTTCTTTGTCGTTCAAGCCGGCAAACAGGGGGGCCTTGCGCAATATTGCTTCGAAAGGTTCGCTCATACTGCGTTCATGGAAGAAGGCGATGTTCCATCCGCCGAAGACACGGCCACCGGAACAGATGGTCCATTGTAATCGCAAACCGAAGCTCATCGAAAGCAACTTGGGGCACGCGGAGACGCGCAGGGAAGAGAGGATTCTGCGATTCGGTGTTATGGGCGGGAGTGTAGCAGCGGCCTGCCCACGCTAGGCAGGTGCCACACCGCTGTTCTTCTGCATAGTGAGGCTATTCCGACGCGAAGGAATCTGTGGGAGCGAACTGTTATTCGCGCGCACTTTGCGCGGCTTCGAGTTCGATGGCACGAGGGAAGAGAATATCGTTCTCCAGATGGATGTGCTGGGATAAATCGGCCTCAAACTCGCGCAGCGCGCGATAGATGGATTCCCATTTGGCGCCGGCATTCACGGGGACGCGGTAGTCACGGGTGATGTTCCGCATTTCCAGCAGCAATCCTTCCGCGCCATCATGCTCGCTGACCATCATGCGAATCGGATTGCGGACCGTTCCGAACATAGGAGCCGTGGCTTGCTTGCCGGAACTTGCGGCATGTTCCAATTGTTCGATATAGGGAAATAGGATGCGCTCTTCCTTCATCAGGTGCGAGCCTAGTTCCTCAGCAAGGCGCTGAAACACGTTCCGCAGCACGGGAAGTTCGGCGTGAGACCTTCCGCCTACCCGCGCTAATTCCTCGATCTGCGGATTCAATTGCTGGATCGCACGCCGGACGTAGGAATGGTGCGCTTCCAGAATGTGCTCGCACAATTGCGCCAAGGAGACGGTTTGCCAGTGGCGATCTTCGGGTTGCATCTTGGCGGGGTCGAGAGCTTCCGCCACCTGGACGGAGTTGAGGGCGGCGAGGCAGGCTTGCGTAGGCGGCTTTTCCCCGGAGCAACAAGCCTCAATCTGGCAGCCGTCGAAAGCGGTCCCGGCGGCCGGCACAGCAGCGAAGTCTTGAATGGCTCTATCGTTGGGGGATGGCATGATGTCCTCGCAAAAAAAGTGAGATTCGGGCTCACGTACGAGTATCGGGAGTCGCGGCGGGAGGCACTATGACTAAAGTCACGGGCAAGGATTTTCCGGCTAGGGAGAGCCGATATCCAACCACTGGCCAAGGCGCGGGACACGAGTGCCCTTTAGCACCCGGTCGATTCTTGCGGTCCACGCAAATACGCCGAATTAGCCGTGCAGTTGATTGATGGCGCGTTGTGCCTCGAGGATCGAGAAGCGATGATCCATGGCGCCGGCGAGATCGGTGTTGGCGAACGCGATGCGTCCAAAAGGGGCTTGGCGCAGGATTTCGCGGGGCGCGGGCTGGCCATTTTTGCCGAAGAAAAACCCCGGTTGCGGACTCAGGTAGGCGTGGCCCCAGCGATTCAGAATAATGCCCGCAATATCGCGCGGCGCGTCGAAACCAGACGCGGCAAACATATCGGTGAATTGCTGGCGGATGCGCCGCTCGTACTCCCGGAAAGAAGTGGAGAGTAGCTCCATCCGGCCGCGATTTCCTTGCTCTTCGGTGGGCAGGCCGGGATACGCGTAAAGGCACTTTAACGACAAAACGATCGGCGAGTCGGGACCAATCGTAGGCGAAACATCACCCGTCAGCGCGAGTTTGCGTACTTCCATGTAATCGCCGACCACGCCACCAAACCAACGGCAGCCGCTGAGTCCTCTGTTGTAAAGGAAACGCCAGTTGCGCACGGCAACGTTGGCCATCATGCACGGTGAACGATAAAACTGCGCGTAGGCTTGCCGATGCGACTCGGGCAGATCGCGGACAATGTGCTTGGTCGTCCAACTGCCACCAGCCATCACCACAGAGCGCGCTTTCACCCGATAGAGCTTACCGGCCTTTTCGTACACGATGGACACCGTTGCCGCTTTGACGGGATCGCCGTCGTGTTGTACGAAAACGGCGGTAGATCCTAGACGGATGTGCGCAGGCGCTCCTGCGGTATCAAGCGCCGCGAAATTGACTGTGTTGCGAGAAACGGCATCGACAGTGCCGGGCCCCCCGATGCTCGAAGGGATCAGGCTCTTCACCATGAGGCGAGCGATAGTGGTATTGCCGCCGGGGAACATCTGGTCCATACCGCCGGTTTCATCGGGAATGGGATTGAGCACTTCGTAGGCGTAATCGGAGTAGGCGGAAAGCGCGTCAGGACCCAAACCCGAACCGCCACCGGCGACAGGCGAAAGAAACGAACGCACGGTTTCCCGGCTCAACCCGAAGCGCTCCATGTAGTGCTGTTCGAGCGTGATGGTGTCGAGACAGTGCGCGATCGGATCGCTTTCCGATTTGGGATGCTCGAATGGTTTTTGGTCCACGGCTGTGCCGGTTAGAAAGCGCAGCCATTCCGCACGAGCCGAATCGGAAATGGGCGCGCCTTCCAATTTGCGGCGGACAGGATCCATCACCCACAAGCCCGATGCGTGGCCGAATTTCGGACCGAACCAGAAACCGTATTGGCCGTAGTCCATGCCGGCTTCGTCGTAAGGCGTGCGCGAAAGCGGCATTTCCGGTGGCGAACCCGCCCACTTCTGATAAGTAAGTTTGGGCGTTTTCAACCCTATGGAGTCGTAGAACTGCGCCAGGAAACTCTGCGGTTGTTGCAGTTGGTAAATGGCAGAACCCTGATGCGCAATCAGGCGCTGGCCATCCACGAGAAATTCGTTTTGCTTCGCCTCCCCGCCGAAGATGGGATGATTTTCCAGAACCAGGCGTGTGGCTCGCGCACCAGACTGGCGCTGATGGAAAAGCGCGGCAGCAATGCCGCTGATACCGCCACCAACGATTACGCAATCGTAAGTTTCGCCCGTCTCGACTATGTCCCTCGGCAGGTGCTGATAGACCGCATCGCGAATCTTGTGGCCCGCTTGTAGCACCGGGAGCGTATTGCCGTTGGAAGTGCTGTATTCGCCGACTCCGCCATAGCCGGTGAGGTCGTCGGCCTGTTGGGCGAGCAATTGCTGCGGCGTGACCGAATCGAGAAGCAATCCGCCAGAAGCGAGGAGGGTTGACCCAAGGAAATCGCGCCGGGTAATGTCCTCGTGCATCCCGAGAGCCGCGTCACCGGGTTCGTGCGACTTACGTTTTGCCATGGGCCGATCGTTCCTTCTTATAAATGTCGAGTCGTGCCAGGTGCTTCAAGCGGCGGAAGAATCGGGCGAAACGGGAAGTGTGGCGGAGACCAGTGTGCCGCTGGAATCGGATCGTACGTCGAATCGGCCGCGCCGCTCGCGAACGCGTTCTTTCATGCCGGCCAGGCCAACACCGACATCCGTGCCATTTTCCCGAAAATTCTGGAGCACCCTCGGAGGCAAACCTACCCCATGGTCGCGGACTTCCAGAGTAGCTGTCTTGCCATTCAGCGCGAATTTCACTTCGGCGCTGGAACTTTTGGAATGCCGTTGCACATTGGTCAGCGATTCCTGAAGTACCCGGAAAAAGGTAAGTTCGATATCGCGGGGAAGTCGCTCGGTCAAATCGGGTAGGTCGAAAGCGAGCTTGACGCCGGTACGCTGCGCGAATCCTTCCAGATAGGAGCGAGCGGCAGCGACAAAACCGAGCTCTTCCACAAGGGGAGGATGCAAGAGATGAGAGAGCGAGCGCGTAGACTTGACGGCCTCGTCGAGCAGAGCGCTCAACTCGACGATTTTTTGCCGCTCCGGTGGGCGATTCAGCAGGGAATCCGACATCATCTTGGCTGCAACTAGATTTTGACCGAGGTCATCGTGAAGTTCGCGCGCGAATTTCCGCCGCTCCTGATCCTGAGCGTTCAGCAACTGCGCGCTTAGGTTCAGCGCATTCTGCTCTGCACGGCGGCGTTCGACCAATTCCTGCATCAAGCCACGATAATGCTCCCATAGCAGGTACATCGACAAAAGGAAGGATATCGCGAGAATGGCGATGATCCAGGCGAAGAGCGAACGCATTATACCAATCCGGCGGTCCAGTAGACTGGACTCAACACTCTGCATTGTCTGGCCAAGAGCGATGGTTTCGAGCGAAGACTTGGCCAACTGGTCGGTCAAGAGGTCTTGCCTTTCCGAATTGGTATTGCCGCCCTTGGCGAACAAGACGGACTCATCGATGATAATGAATCGCGCTCTTACCGCCTGCTCCAATCGTTCCGCGCTTTTGGCTTCGTCCAGGTTGTCGTGGACCATGGAGCGCAATTGCGAAACCTCTTGCAACAGTGAGGAGTGCAGGTCTTCGATGTGTTGAAGATAGCGTTTGTCATGATCGTCGAGAAAAACGCGTCGAGCTCGCCCGGTTTCATCGACGTCGTTCTCGATCCGGCCGACGAGCAGTTCAACATCGTAGGTGTGACGCACCCAGGTTTCACCGGAGTGGAAGCGGTATAGAGTCCACGCGGTGGCCGCGGCGCAAACGAACAGAAGGAAAAGGCCGGAAGCGAAGATCAGACGGTGATTGAGATGAGAGCGCAAGATGTTGGGCGTCCAACGAGGCCATCCGGCTGCTCGTTGCCAGCAGATGTAATTTTAGCGCAAAGGCGCAAAGGCCAGAAGCGAGAAGGAGTTACGAATAACTTTTGGGCTATGGTCTTCCTTCGGTAGGCATGGTATATAAATAAATCCCCCCGCCCCATGGAGAATCCACTCGTGTCGAATTGCTCGAACGTGGTGTATCTATCTGTTGCTATTCTGGGCATCGCCTTCCTGATGCTCTCGTGCGCTCCCAGTTCTCAACCCGATCAGTTAGTCGTGCATGTGCCCGACCATTTTTCAGGGATGTTGCACATCCAGACCTGTGTAAATGGAGAGCCCGCGGGGGAAATTACTGTGGACCGTCAAGGATTGGGAAAGACCGTATTATGTCCCGCCAGTGACCACACCGTAGAAATCGAAGTGGTGGCCCGCGACCGCCACGTCAGGTTGGTTACGCCAGATGTTCAAGTGCGGCGTACCGGCGACGGCTTGGCAACCAGCATCGAAGCAAAACTTCCATAGCTACCCTAATATTATCCTGAGGCCCGTCTCTGGACCTGGGATCTCAACCTAGAGCATGAACACGATGCACGCAAAGAGTTGCAGGCGCTGAAGTGGCTATTTGGTTTCAGCGGCGCGTTCTTTGGCTGCGTCGGCCATGATTTTCTCGACTTCGTCCGGGGAGCGCGGAAGGCGGGCGCTAAGCACTTCGGCGCCCGAATCGGTGATGAGCACATCATCTTCAATCCGCACGCCGATATGTTCGTCGGGGATGTAAATGCCAGGCTCGATCGTAATGACCATACCGGGAACGAAAGGACGGCAGAGATTCCCCGGATCGTGCACGTTGAGCCCGATGCTGTGGCCCAAGCCGTGGATGAAATATTGGCCGAGCGGCTTCCCGTTGAGATCCTTACCGTGGCTGTTGATGTAATCGTAAGCAATTTTGTAGACACTTTTGTCTTTATCGCCCTTGCCGCACATGTCCATGCCGGGCTTCAGTGCGTGGATCGCAGCATCCTGAGCGCCCAAGACAATCTCGTAGATTTCGCGCTGGCGCGCGGTGTACTTCCCGTTCGCCGGAATCGTGCGGGTGATGTCGGCCGCATAGCCGGCATATTGGGCGGCCACGTCCATCACCACAATATCGCCGTCCTCAATCTTGCGGGAAAGCTTGTCGTAGTGCAGCGAAGTAGAATTGGGTCCGGCGCCGACGATCGGTGCATAGGCTTCCGCTTCCGCGCCGCCCATCGCGTGAACCTCCATCATTTTGGCGGCAATCTGATACTCCCACAAACCGGGCCGCATCATTTTGAAGGCGGCCATCTGCGCGTCCAGCGACAGGTCAATGGCCTGACGAAGCAACGTCAGCTCTGTGGGCGATTTGACCAGACGAAGATCGATGAGATTGCCGCGAATGTCCTTAACGGTCACCTGCGGCGCGGCCTGCTTCAGCCAATCCACCGTTTCTTTTTCGTGGGGATAACCGCCCATTTCTTTCTGGTAAGGAAGGATGGTGTAAAAGTTGGGATAGATGCGCGCGAGTTGTTCTACCGTGGCGCGCAATTCCGGCATGGGCTTGACCACCGAAAACCCGGTGCGCATCTGAATGTCGGGGTCGCCGGGAGACAAGCGGACCCCATTCCACTTTTCCTTTCGCACGTCCTTGGGTGGCAGAAAAAACATTTCGCGCGCGGCAAATTCGTCGCTGCTGGCTTTGCGGTCTCCGGAAGGCAGCAGGATGAGCGCGGACTCCTCTTCATTGTGGCCGGTGAGATAGTAGAAATTTTCTTCCTGGGCGAAGATGTAGTCTTCCGACTCCTCTTCGCGGCCCGTGTAGCCGAGAAGAATGATTGGCCCGTCGACATTTGAGGCGAGCTTGGCACGCCGCGCAGCGTAAGCCGAGTTGGGTTCGCGTTCGCGGCGCTGTTGGCCAACCGCAGGCGCAATCGCACACGCGAAAAGCGCGAGAATCACCAGCAGATAGCGGGTGAAAACGAAACGGACCGGGCAAACTACCCACCAGCGATGTAAGTTTCCAAGACCACTCATGCACTCACCTCTAGCAGGATGCTGAAAAACGGAAGCGAGATGTCTTGCTTTGCGGAAGTGGCTCTGCCCGGGAAGCTCCAAAAAACGGTAGTCGAAGCTCCAGCTTCCTGAAGAGAGGTCGTCAGCAGCCTGCTCGAGAGCTCCTCCCACCCGAGGAGCAAACACAAAATTGTAGCGCAGGAGGAGAATCGAACGCCACTCGGCTGGCGGTAACGCATGAGTTAATATCTGTGAACCAGCGAACATGTTGGAAAATCGACTTGCAGCGCAGCGCGGGGGCTTACGATGGGAAAAAGCCGGCCACGACTTGCCTTGGAGGTCCTATGGCACAGGAAAGGCGCCGCACACCCAGGTACATTTTTATCGCCAGCGCAGAGTTATACGAGCAACAGTCCGACGTGCGCGTGGCATCGCGCGTTGGGGAACTGAGCAAGCACGGCTGCTATTTGGACATGATGAATCCCTTTCCGACAGGGACGCTCATTTTAGTCAAGATCTTCGCGGGGGATCTGACGTTCCAGTCGAAGGCCAGAATCGTATACGCTACTCCCAATGTGGGCGCAGGGGTAACTTTCCTCGATGTCGAGCCCAAGTATCAATACATTCTGGACCGCTGGCTGGAAGAAGCGGCGAAACACTGACCCGCCTACTTCAATTCGATCTCCACAATCTGACCTACGGCGGTGCCTTCATTCGTGAGCGAGTGCGTGGCTTTGCCGTCGATCCAGTGGAAATCGCCGGCCTTCACTTCATGAGTCATGGATTGCCCATCCGGGGCGGTCATTTTCAACGGCATCGCCGTGACGGCAAGGATCAGGTAAGGATGTGTATGGCTATGCATGGGTGAGCTTGCGCCGGGCGCCAACACCCACTTGTAGATCCGCGCGCTGGGATTCTGCACGGCCACGGGAGCCGCTGCTTCGCTGATCGGATTCTTAGGGCGCTGCAGAAATTCCACATCCAAAACCTCAAAGGTCCCGGGGCCAAGATTGTGGACCCGATGAATCGTGGGCGCCGCGCCGAGAGTAGGCGCAGAAACATCTCCAGGTTTGGTGGGAGTTGCCGGACCTTCGGGTTCATGCAGGTTCTGTTGAGAAATGGTCGCGGTGCTCAGTTCGACGGCGGCGCGGTCGTGCGCGTGGATGTGATAGAAGGTGGTTCCTCCCTCGGGAATAACAACGTGCATCACAATCACGGAATCGTTTTTAAGCACAACCGCGTGATGAGGCTCCTGGTCAACGGGCATGGGAGCCTGTTCCGTGGAATTGTTTTGCGCGGCTAGAAGGGAAACGGAAACGAGAAACATGACCGAGAGAACGAGAGATTTCATGGGCTCAATCCTACATTGTCCCGCTCTCCTGTGGAATGGAGCAGGAATAACAGCAAGGGAGATGGCGATCTCAAACCGGGGCCTGGTGTGCCAAGCAAAGATGATCCGGGCGGTAGCACGCAGTCCAGTACCGCAAATAACAGAAACGCAATTCCTTCCATTTTCATCTTAATAACTGAAAGACGCGGGGCCCTCACGTGGTGGTGAAGTGCGCAAGCACAGGAGGTCGAGGACATGAACAGTCGCGGAGAAATTCCCGCGGGTTCTTCACAGAAGCAATGGTGGAAGAGAAGTTTAGTGTTCGTGCTGTCCGTCGGGCTTTTATTTGTGACCCTGCCGTTGGACAGCGCTGGCGCGCAGGACCAGCAAGCACCCCCGGCGGCGCAGACGCCGCAAGGACCACCGTATACCACGCAAACACCGGACCAGCTGCAGCAGTTGGTGGCGCCCATTGCGTTATATCCGGACTCGTTGGTGGCGCAGATCCTGGCGGCTTCGACCTTCCCCGAGGAAGTGGTGGAGGCAGACCGCTGGGTGCAGGCGCATCCGGACCTGAAGGGTGCCGCTCTCGGCCAGGCAGTCAACAACATGTCTTGGGACGCCAGTGTGAAGGCTTTGTGCGCGTTTCCCGACGTGCTGGGGAATATGGACAAAAACTTGTCGTGGACCTCGTCACTCGGCGATGCTTACTACAACCAGCCGCAGGATGTGATGGACGCGATACAGGTGATGCGGCAAAAAGCGGAAGCCGCTGGAAATCTGAAGACCACGCCGCAGCAGACGGTAACCACGCAAGGGCAGACCATCGTTATCCAACCCGCGCAGCCTGACGTTGTATACGTACCAGCGTACAACCCTTGGATCGTGTACGGGCCGCCCATCGTGGCGTGGCCCGGATGGTATCCGTATCCGGGCATCTGGTTCGGTGGCGGGCCTTTCCTCTCGTTTGGAGTTGGCTTCGGAATAGGATTCTTTGCAGGGTTTGGATGGGGCTGGCCGCACTGGGGATTTGATTGGCACAACCACTGGGTCGTCTACAACCACAATCGTTATTGGTCGCACAGCACGACCTTCTACAACCGCAACGTGTATTACCGTGGCGGACATGGAGGGCCTGGCGCACCAGGTTTCGCGCATGCACCTGCTCCGGGACGCGGATATGCCGGAGAGCGCGGCAATGTGTATAACCGGCCGGGTGCATCGCCCAGGCCATTCGAAGGAGATCACAACGCGGCGCGAGGTTACGCTCCAGCACCCGCGCCTCATAACAATGTCGTGCACAGTGAGCCAAGCATGCATTCCGGCGCCTTCAGCGGTTACGACCATGGCGGCGAGTCCAGAAGCTATTCCGCGCGCGGTAGTTCGAGCTTCCACGGCGGCGGAGGTGGCGGTGGCTCCCATGGCGGCGGGGGAGGACACCACTAAGAGCCGGGGCGGTTCGCGAAAAAATTGTAAGAGCGAAAGGGAGGAAAGCCGTATGGAGCGCGTGAAGTCGAGGTTCCACGAAACTAGCTGGAACACTCTAACGAGATTCGCCGCGGTGGCGCTGTTGTTGGGAGGCACGTTAGCCGTGCGTTGCAATGCGCAGCAGCAGGGACAAAAGACATTTTCGTCGCCTGAGGAAGCATGCCGGGCGCTGTATGCTGCCACCAAAGCGAACGACGAAAAGGCTTTGCTCGAGTTATTCGGTCCGGATGGTAAGGAAGTCGTGAACTCCGGTGATCCCGCCGAAGACGCGCAACATCGCCAACACTTCGTGCAGCGGTACCAGGAAATGAGCCGCCTGGTGAAGGAGCCCGACGGCACCGTCACCATTTATATCGGCGCTCGCAACTGGCCGTATCCCGTTCCCATCGTGAACAAGGGCGGAGTGTGGTTCTTCGACACCGCGACCGGCAAACAGGAAATTCTTTACCGGCGCGTTGGATTCAACGAAGCGTCGGCGATTCGCATTTGCGAGGAACTGGCGGCCGCGCAGAAGGAATACTACGCGAAACAAAACCACGTTTACGCGTCCAAGATTTATAGCGACTCTGGCAAGCAGGATGGTCTGTATTGGAAAGCCGAAAACGGCGCACCGGAAAGCCCGATTGGGCCGCTGGTCGCACAAGCAGTGGTGGACAATCCCAGCGGAACCACCGTTCCTTTTCGCGGCTATTATTTCCATATTCTGACCAAACAGGGGAAAAACGGGCCTGGTGGAGCGAAGGATTACGTGACCGGCGGAAAGATGACCGGCGGTTTTGCGTTTGTGGCTTTTCCCGCGGAATATCGGGTGTCGGGCGTGATGACGTTTATCGTGGGCGACGACGGCGTAGTGTACGAGAGAGATTTGGGGAAGGACACCGGCAAGCTTGCGAGAGATATGACGGAATTCAATCCCGATTCGCACTGGGCCAGAGCGCAAGAGGGCCAGGACCAGACGACGACAGCGGGCGCAGCGACCAAGTAGCAGTCAGGAACTAGACGCGCGTATGCAACACGGAACGAAGTATCGCACAGTAGTGACATGCGCTGCCGGCTAGAACAAACAAGTGCCAAACCGCGTGGCTATACGGTAAGCGCTTCCACGCGTAGAAAATGACGCCGCAACTGTAGAACAGCCCTCCGGCGAGCAACCACAGCAGTGTCGCCGTGGGCACATGTGCCAGAACAGGCTTGGCGGCGATGATAACCAACCAGCCCATAGCCACGTAGATGACCGTCGAAACAAATTCAAAGTGGCCTACAAACCAAAACTTGAACACGATTCCCGCGAAAGCTAGCCCCCACACCACGCCAAATAACGACCAGCCCCAGGGTCCACGCAAATACAAAAACAGAAACGGCGTATACGTACCCGCGATGAGCAGGTAGATCGCCGAGTGATCGAAGATGTGTAACGCGTGCTTAGCGCGAGGCGAAACCGCCGCGTGGTACAGCGTGGAGGCCGTGTAGAGGGAAATAAGCGTGGCGCCGTAAATCGAGCAGGCTACGATGCGGCTGGCTCCCCCGCGCAGAATGGCGAAGATCAGCAAAACCACAAATCCCGCTATGCTCAGCACCAGCCCGACTCCATGCGTGATGCTGTTGGCAATTTCTTCGAGCGACAGACGCGGACAAGATAGGGCAGAATCCTTCACACCAACATTGTTTCGCGCCGCAGCGCCTTATGCAATAGAACTGTCGGCCATTTTCTCGTAGGAGCGCAGCACGCTGCTCCCCACGTCCGCAACACCACTGGGCCTTGCGCACCATCGTGACAGTTTCTATCACAGCGGCGCAGAGCCACCGCGGCAGGCCCAAGTCATGTTGCGTGTGACGCTAAAAGCCTGGGGCGCCAGAGGACGCCGGGCGCATTTCGGGAGCGTTGACGCCGAAGCGCAGATGCGCGAACCAGGATTGGCTGAGCGACATGAAGCCGGTGTACAGATAACCCCATACGAAAAGCAGCAAAAACGGCGCCGTGGCGTAATTTTCGTTGTTGATGGAGTAGATTACGGCCAGCAAGAAATACAGGCCAAGCGCAATTTCGAAATAGGGCATCCACCCCGATTTGTTCTTGTACTTCTTTGCCGCGAACGTTCCAGACTTGCCTTCAATTTTGAACTTTGGCGTACGCGCAAACTCCGACTGCTTGCCGAAGATAGCTTCCAGCACCGCCTGCGCATTCCGCACGCTCAATCCGATGCCGGTGGCCATGACGAACGGCAAATAGAGGAACGTGTTGAACCAGGTTTTGGGCCGCAACTCTTTTTGCGCCGCGAGATAAAAGCTGGAGATAGAGCAGGTCGATGCGAGAAAGAGTGGCAGATCGATTACCAGCATCTGAAACCAGCCCTGATAGAAGCGCACGATCATCGCGGGCAGCAACATCGTCGACAGCAGCACCATCAACGGATACGAAATGTTTGCGGTCAGATGGAAGAACGCTTCGGCCTTCACGTGCCACGGCACATCCGAGCGAAACACCTGGGGAAGAATCTTCTTGGCCGTTTGCATCAGGCCCTTGGCCCAACGCGCTTGCTGCGCCTTGAAGCCGTTCATATCGACCGGTAGCTCGGAGGGACACTCGATCTGCGGAAGATACAGAAATTTCCAACCTTTGAGTTGAGCGCGGTAGGAAAGATCGGTGTCCTCGGTCAGCGTGTCATGCTCCCAGCCTCCGGCAGCTTCAATCGCAGCACGGCGCCAAACTCCCGCCGTGCCATTGAAGTTGAAGAACGTACCACGGCGCGAACGGCCACCGTGCTCGATCACAAAGTGGCCATCGAGCAAAATCGTCTCCACGCGCGTCAGCAGGGAATAATCGCCATTCAGGTAAGTCCAGCGCGTCTGCACCATGCCGATCTTTCCCCCGCCATTCGGATCGAGGAAGTACGGAATGGTGCGGCGAAGAAAATCCGAGGGAGGAATGAAGTCGGCGTCGAAAATGGTTACGAACTCGCCCTGGGCCGTGTGCAGACCATTTTCCAGAGCGCCTGCTTTGTACCCCGAGCGATTAGTACGGTGAATATAACGGATGGGCAAACCCTGCGCCGCGTGCCGTTCCACGCACGCGCTGGCGACCTCGCGCGTTTCGTCCGTGGAATCATCGAGGACCTGAATGTCCATCAACTCGCGCGGATAATCGAATTGGGAAACCGCGTCGACCAGTCGCTCGATTACGTAGCGTTCGTTAAAGATAGGAAGCTGTATGGTAACCTTTGGCCATTGCGTTACCGGCGGAGGCGTCGCCGGAACATTTTTCCGGAACGCAAAATAGTCGTACAGGAGTTTGTAGCGATGCATCCCGTACATCGCCAGGATAAACAGCACCAGGAAATACGGAATCATCATCGCCAGATCGAACGCGTTGGCATGATAAACGCCGCTGAAAGTGCGATCGGTGAGTCGATGCCAGTATTGACGAAACGGGCCGTGATGGGCCGCGAGCAGGAATGAAGCCAGGTTCAACAATTCAGCAATTTCTCCCGACGCCGTCCAAACAGATTCGAAAACAGTGGAACTCTTACTGGCTGCTGCTGGCAGTCGTGGCGCTGGAAGCGGCCTTTCTGCGCATGCACAGCCTCTATTACCTGAAAAACCATGCGATCGGTTTTATCGAACTGGGATTGGCCGCAGGCATACTCTACCTGATTGCGTTGTACGGATTCACAAGAACGCCGGCCACACGCACCACTACTATTTTACTCATTTTTGCGGCAATTGTATTCCGCGCCACCCTCTGGCCGATGTTGCCTACGCTTTCCGATGATTTGCAGCGTTACCGCTGGGAAGGAAAAGTGCAAGCCGAGGGCTGGAATCCTTATAACATTGCACCGAATGATCCGCGCCTCGCCAAGCTGCGCGATTACAACTACGAAATTATGCCCGGCCGCGAATTGCCGGCGATCTATCCTCCGGCCACGGAATTGTTGTTTCGCGCGACGTGGAAATGGTTTCCCGGGCCAACGCAATTCAAGGTGCCGTTCGCGGCCGCGGATGTGATTGTGCTTTTGTTGCTGGCGTGGATGTTCCGTCGCGCAGAGGATCGCGATTTTCGCGTCGCGATTTATGCGTGGAATCCGCTGGTGATCGTGGAATTTGCAGGCAGTGGACACAACGATGTGTTGGCGGTGCTGGGAATCGTCTGCGGCTTGGCCTTGATGAAGAAGTGGCCGGCGCTCGCCAGTGTGCCGGTGTCCCTCGCAACCATGGCCAAAGTGTTCCCGGCGGTGCTGTTGCCGGTGTGGATCCGGCACGCAGGCTGGCCGCGAAAGCGAGGATGGTGGGCCGTGGGCCTGGCGGCGTTCGCAGCGCTTTTGGTGCTGGCCCCGTACGGGAATGGCTTGGGAATGTTTCGCGCCAACTTGAGCTATTACGAAGCGACCTGGAAAAATTACAACGCGAGTCTGTATACCGCACTCGACTGGTTGACCGGAGGAAAAACAAAAATTCCGGCGCTCGTTGGAATAGTGGTGAGTTGGGGGCTGGCGTTCTGGCTGGCGTGGAAAAAAGCAGAGCCGGCTTGGGCCGCTTATCTCCTAATTGGCACCATTCTGACTTTCGGGCCAAATGGCTATTCCTGGTACTTCACGTGGATTGTGCCGCTGCTATGCTTTTTCCCGAATCCGGCTTGGCTGATGCTCACGGTCCTGCAATTTTTGTCCTACAACGTTTTGATTGGCTATGGAATCATCGGCATTTTCCGTTTCAATCCGCTGATGCAGTGGCTGGTGTACGCGCCGTTTTACGCCCTGCTGGTCGGCTGGTGGTGGTACGGCCGAAAAAATCCGGGAGTGCTAAAGAAACTCTACGTTACTGAACCCCAGAGAATGTAAGAGCGCGGTGAGCGTGGTTCGCGCATTATCGTCGGCGGTTTTCAGGATGTTGTCCCCCAGCGCAGCGGCCTGAAGCTCGCGTTCCGCTTCCTGCCGGACTTCGCTCTCGAGATTGGGATCCGGCGAGGAAAATAGCCCAGTATCCCGCGAGTAAACGCGTGTCTTGGAATTGTCGATGCGTGTAACTAGAATTTGCGATTTCGGAAGGCGCAGAGAAATCGAACGGTCGTGTATGGAAACGTCTTGCGGCTGCAGTTGGCTCAGATCGACGCCCGCGATCAGGTCGCCATGGACCACCAGGAGCAGACGGTCTCCCGCAAGAAATTTCGGTAGATAGGGATTCTCGTGCTCGCCGGAGATGATTTTATCCATCGAAAAGCGCACCGTTTCCAGGCGCTGTAATTGCTGAATCTGGCGAACGACCGTAGGCTGATCGATGTGGATGACCGAACCGTGGGCGTAAGAACTCAAGAGATGCAGCAGGCCGGTGCCGGTAACGATCCAGACGGCCAGACCAATGCCCAGCACGGTGAACAGTACGCCTACGAGCAGGCCTTTGACCCACGACGTGGACGATGCGGCGGTTTTTGGCTCGAGGACTGTAGTCATGACGATACGTCGACAGATCTAGAGTAAGGAAAAAATGCGGCGCTGTCATGTGCGGAGACGCGACTCAGGTAAGAAAGCTATGACATAGGAAAGCGAATGGAACAGCCGGCCATTGAGCAGAGCACACCAGCCGCATTGCGCGAAATCGCCAAGGAATTCCTGCGCCTCGGCTTCGTGGCCTTTGGCGGTCCTCCCGTTCATTTCGCGATGATGGAAGAACGCTTCGTGCGCGAGAAGAAATGGCTGAGCCGCGAGCGGTTTCTGGATTTGCTTGGTGCGGTGAATCTGTTGCCGGGGCCAAGTTCCACGGAACTGACCATTTATCTCGGGGAAGTGCGCGCGGGCCTGGCGGGACTGCTGGTCGGTGGGATGTGCTTCATTCTGCCTTCGGCGGTGATGGTCGCGGGCTTAGCGTGGGCCTATGGAAAATTTGGAAAGCTGCCGCAAGTGGAAGGATTGCTGTTCGGTATCAAGCCGGTAGTAGTGGCGTTAATCCTTCCGGCGTTGTGGAATCTGGGAAAGGTGGCACTGAAAAATGCGGGCCTAATCATGTTGGCTGCGGGCGTGATTCTGCTCGCGTTCTTGGGAATGAACGTGATCACGCTGCTGATTTGTGCGGGTGTGTTCTGGCTGCTCGTCACCGCCGCGCGCCATGAATCGAGGCTCGATGCGATCGCCACACCGGGATTCGGCGTGTTTGCGATAGGGAGCGCCGTTGGGCTGCTGCCCGTGTTTTTCTACTTCTTGAAAATTGGAGCTGTGGTTTTCGGTAGCGGTTACGTTTTGCTGGCGGTGCTGCGCGCGGATCTTGTATCGCGGCTCCATTGGTTGACGGACGCGCAACTGCTGGATGCTATCGCCGTGAGCCAGGCAACGCCCGGGCCATATTTCACGGTGTCGACGTTCATCGGATATTTGCTCGGTGGATGGAAGGGCGCGGGGCTGGCGACCCTGGGCATGTTTCTGCCGGCATTTGTATTTGTGGCGGTCACCGCGAAATTTCTGCCCCGCATTCGCAAATCGCCGATTGCCGGTGCGTTTCTTGATGGAGTGAACGCGGCTGCGGTGGCATTAATGGCGGAAGTCAGTTTCCAGTTTGCGCGCGCGGCACTGGTCGATGTCCCGGCAGTGGTGTTGGGAGTAGTCAGTTTGCTTTTGGTGATTCGTTTTCGAGTGAACTCGGCTTGGCTGGTATTAGGCGGCGCCGTAGCAGGCATCCTGTTGCAGTTGATTCGTGCCTAAGGAGTGCTCGATCTGAAATTTCGCCCACTACACAATCGTGCGAAGCGCAGTGTGCCAGGCGCGATGTGGTTGTGTAGGGGCCAGTCTTTAGACTGGCCCACGCAAACCTACAAACGAGAGGCCGCTAGGGAACAAGAACGATTTTGCCGAAGGCGCCCGGCGCCAGAACGTCCTGATGAGCGCGCGCCGCATCTTTCAGGGGAATTTCCTTGCCGACGATGGGTCGCAGCGTTCCATTCTCCAATCCCGCCGCGATGGCTGCGTGAATCTCGGCGGCTTCCTTTTCCGTGACCGCCCACAGATTAAACCCACATACGGACGAACGGCGCATCATCAGCTCCCGGGGATTAATGGTGATCTCCCCGCGATTTCCGATGACCACCGTGCGGCCATTGATCGCAAGCAACTTCAGGTCGGTAGCTAGATTCACGTTGGCGAGCATTTCCAGAATCACATCGACGCCACGTCCGCCCGTGAATTTCAAAATTTCATCGGCATGCTCCGGCTTGGAGTGGTCAAACGCCTGATGCGCACCTTCCTTGTTAATCAGTTCCGTGCCGCGCGCCGAACTGGCCGTGCCAAGTACCGTCATGCCCATGGCCCGCGCAAACTGAATGGCCGCTGTGCCCACGCCTCCACTGGCTCCGTGAATCAGCAATGTCTCCGCGGGCCGCGCATCGCCGTGGTGGTAAAGCGCGGTATACGCGGTGCCGTAAGGAACCCACAAACCCGCGCCTTGTGCGAAGGTGATTTTCGCAGGCAAGGGATAGGCCTGCGTCTCATCGATCAGTGTGTACTCGGCGTACGCGCCTGTCAGCGTTTTTGCCGTGTAAACGCGATCGCCCGGCTTCACTTTTTTCACGCCCGCGCCCACGGCTTCTACGGTGCCGGCGGCGTCGCTACCCGGTGTGTAAGGCAACGCCGGCTTGATCGCGTAAGTGCCAGCGCGCATGTACGTGTCGTAGGGATTGACCCCAGCTCCATGCACGCGCACGAGAATTTGCCCTGCCCCGGGCTTGGGCGTGGGAACCTCATGCAGCTCCAGAACCTCGGGGCCGCCGAACTTGTGAACTTGAATGGCTTTCATGTGCGTTCTCCATCAGGCGAGGTAGTGTGCCCGAAAAAGATTGGATGCAGGCTGACCGCCATTGTCGCAAGGGAAAATTGGCAGGGCAAGCGCCGTGGCATTCGGAAGGGGATCGCGTTTCTTGCGCGAGTCCACGCTTCAGAAATGATCGTCAGACACCAGGGAAACTGTTTCTTGCTTGACCGCCCCGGACACTTGCCCCCACGCCGTGGTCTGCCAATTGTCTTTGCTCTTGTGATCGGGAATCCACGGTGGGAGCGTTTGGTTGAGGTGACGGGCCAGGGCGCAAACATAAGGCTCGTACATCCGGCGCAGCTCAAGAAGTTTCTGATCGGCTTCAAGCGTGGCAAGAAGATTGGCGCCGTGTTCCCGCAGTTTGAGGCGCAGTTTCTCCAACGTTTCAGCGGGCAATCGATCCTCTTGCGGCGCGCGCGGCGGAGCGCCAAACACCTGGCACAAATCGACGACGGCGTGTCGGGCAATGGCAAAGGTAAGTTCTGCCTGTTTGGCGCAAACGCCCTCGACGCTGGAAATCACTAGCGCGCAGGTATCCAGAATCGCGGTCAGAGCGCCGATCCACGACTGGTTGTCGTGTTGCGACCGGAAATATGCGAGCACTGGATAAGACAGATGCGATTCGAGCAGTTCGGCGCTCCAGTTTTCCCAATTTTTCAGCAACTCGCGTAGAGCTTCTTTGCCACCCGTGTAGGCATGGCGACGCATCAGTTCGCCAGCCGTTGGCGGCGTGCCCGCACGAGCGTCGAGGAGCGAAATGTCAATTTCGCGGCGGCCGAAAGCGCCGTAGATGAACGGCAGATAGCCGATGACCGCGGCGAGAAAACCAAAGCCGAATCCGGCCTCCGTCACCACCAGGAATCGAGCAAGCGAGGAGCGCGGCACCACGTCACCCAGACCCAGCGTGAAAAACGTGGTGCCGCTTAAGTAGATGTCCGTAGTCAGACCGGAATGGGCTCCCTGTCCAGCGACATTCACGGCGGAGCCCGCGCCATACTGCATCATGCCGAATGCCACCACCAGGCCGAAGGCCCACACACCAATCAGAACCAGAAGAGAAATGGGACCGAAATAGCCGAAGAAGGTGTCGCGCGTTTTGCGATGCGGTATTAGGCGCGCGTACACCTTCCAACTTTTCCAGGTGAAGGTGTAATAGAAGCGTGCGAGTCGGAATTTGCGGGTGACCCGCCGTGGCAGAATGATCGCTTCGAAGGCGTCCCAAAGAACGACAAGGAAGAGAGCAACACCAGCAATGAAAACGCCTGGAGCGAGGATCATTGGAGCCTTTTACCCGGCACCGCCAAGGCTCGCGAATTACGCGGACTTGGAAGTCACCAACTCGGAGTTGACGCTGATTTCGGCTTTAAACAGCCTGGAAACCGGGCAACCCGTTTCCGCAGCTTTCACCGCAGCGTCAAATTTCGCTTTATCAGCGTTGGGGACATGCGCGACCAGGTCGAGATGGCTCTTGGTGATGGAAAAGCCTTCGCCGACCTTTTCGAGCGAAATGGTGCATGTGGTTTCCAGTTTCGTGGCTGTCAGACCGGCATTGCCCAGTTGCGCCGAGAGCGCCATGGTGAAACACCCGGCATGCGCCGCAGCCAGCAATTCTTCCGGGTTGGTGCCGACTCCATTTTCAAAACGCGTGCTGAACGAATATTGCGTGTTTTTCAATGTGCCGCTATCGGTGGAGATGTTACCTTTTCCGGATTTCAGATCGCCTTGCCAAACTGCCGATGCTTTACGTTGCATGAAATGAGTTCTCCTTCTGTTCTCATGTTGCCCGATGGGCGAAGCATGGAATTGGATTCGCCAGGGGAAGGGCGGGATACGTAGGCGAGCAAAGATTCTATCACTGACACGTAGGTAGTGCGCTGAGCCATCAGAGATCACTGAATTTTGGCACCCTTCGAAAGATTGTGTTTAGCGCAAAGTAGCCGGATATTCGCCGCAGTGAACGACGAACCGCCTTTGGAGAATGGGAGGTCGTGGTCGAAGTGCAGATTCTCCTTAGAGCCGCAGAGCGCACATTGGCCTTTGTCACGCTGCCAGACCTCTAACTTGACCGCAGAGGGAATTACCCGATCGTGAGTCCGGGAAGTTGCAGACTTGCGGATTGACAGGTCTTCGGAACTGAATCAGTTCCAAGCGAAACTTGAAAATGCTCCGGTGACTATCAGATTCAGTCCAAGCATCGGTCAGCAGAAATAATCCATTGAAGGCCCAGACACCTGCATGGATTTTTTCGTAGACGGCAATTATCTCAGGAGCGGATTTTCCTTCCTTCGCTCGTTTTGCCGCCTCTTCAAAGAGGCCATTCTGTGTCAGTTTGCCACTGGGAGGAGTCCTCGGCTGATCGAGTGATTTCGGATTCGGATTTTGTGCCGTTTTGGATACATCGTGGCCCTCATAGATCAGGACTTTTCCGTCCTCCTCGATCTGATCGCGATAAGGTGCGTTTGAGCGACGACTCATCAATATCACACTGCGGTCTGGACGCAGATGAAAATTCATGCCTTTTTGCAAGCTGGCGGTCCACGCCTGGCACATTTCCAGATAGGAGATAACCTCACCGGCGGCGTGGGGAAGCTCAGTCATTTAATCGATTTAATCGGTGATGAGCAATCGAGGATCGTTATTTAAGGAATGTTAGCACGAGATGATGGAGTCGAACATTCCGACTAAGAGCGTGATTTTCTTCTGACGATCTGCCCTAGTTGGCCAGCCGCTGAATTGTTGTCATGATCCTCTCTAAACGGAGAGGGAAACTAGGCCGGGAGGCGTGGCCGGAACCACCGGCGGAAGCTTGCTGCGGTCAATGGGATTGTAGAGAGTATCGCGTTCCACCGGGACCCGACCAGCAGCTCGAATCAGTCGCTCCAGTTCGGCGCGCGGCGTAAACTCCGCGGTGGTTGCGCCGGCGTCGTGATAAATCTTTTCTTCCACCACCGTGCCGTCCATATCATTGGCGCCAAACCGTAGCGCGATTTGCGCTATGCTCGGCGTCAGCATGATCCAGTAAGCCTTGATGTGATCGAAATTATCGAGCATCAAGCGAGCCACCGCGATGGTGCGCAAATCATCATAGCCCGTAGGTTTGGGAATGTGTGCCAGCGGCGTATTGTCGGGATGAAAGGCCAGCGGGATAAACGCCACAAACCCGTGCGTCTCATCCTGCGCTTCACGCAGCAGCACCAGGTGATCCACGCGCTCTTCCACCGTTTCCACATGGCCGTAAAGCATGGTGGCATTCGAACGCAGCCCAATGCGATGCGCTTTTTTCGCCATGCTGAGCCACATGCGCCCGCTCACTTTGTGATCGCAAATGATCCGGCGCACCCGTGGGTGGAAAATTTCGGCTCCCCCGCCGGGACAGGAATCCACCCCGGCTTCCTTCATTTTCAGCAGGGTTTCGTCGATGGTGAGCTTCGCGATACGCGCGAAATAATGAACTTCGACCATCGTGAACGCTTTCAAGTGCACCTGGGGGTGGCGCTGCTTGAGCCCGCGAATCAGCTCGAGGAAATACTCGAACGGCAGGTCAGGGTGCAAGCCGCCAACGATATGAATCTCAGTGGCGCCTTCACGAACCCCTTGCGCCGCGCGCTGATACATCTCCTCCAGCGAAAAGGTGTAAGCACCGGGTGCGCCAGGGTCACGCCCAAAGGCACAAAGCTTGCAGTGCGCCACGCACACATTCGTGGGATTGATGTGGCGATTCACGTTGTAATAGGCGACATTGCCATGGCGCTTTTCGCGAACGGAATTGGCCAGCCAGCCAACCGCCAGCAGGTCCGGTGTTTTGTATAACGTCACGCCCTCGTCAAACGAGAGGCGTTCTCCGGCCAAAACCTTATCGGCGATCGGTTTCAGTGCGGCGTCGGTAATGGTCAGTTCACTCATACTTGGTTCTTTGTGTCAGATGCTTTCGGCAACGCCATCGCTACAACGCGCAATTTCTTCGAATCGTTCAAACCTTCCAGAACGCCACAGCCGCGCCCCAGAACAGCAGGAACAATATACTAATATAGCCGTTCACCGTGAAAAACGCAGCGTTTAGCTTGCTAAGGTCGTTTGCCTTTACCAGGGAATGCTCATAGCCCAGCAGCGTGGCGACCACCGCAATTCCTGCCCAAGCGGGCCAAGGCAAGCCAAAGCCGGCCGCGAGCCAGCTCAAAAGCAGCACTACCCCTATATGCATGACACGCGCGATGAGCAGCGCGTTCGCCACGCCGAAACGCTTGGGAACCGAGTACAGCCCGGCCTCTTGGTCGAATTGCACGTCCTGGCAGGCATACAGCACGTCGAAGCCGCCTACCCACAGCGTAACCGCCGCACACAAAATCACCATGCGTCCATCAAGATTGCCTGTAATCGCAATCCACGCCGCTGCCGGCGAAATGCCCAGCGCGAACCCTAGAAAAAGATGAGACCAATGCGTGAACCGCTTCGTGTAGGAATAAAAAAACAGGATCGCCAACGCTACCGGTGCCAGTTTCAATGCGAGCGGATTGAGTTGCCATGCGGCCACGAAAAATAGAACCACCGCGCCGATCGTGAATCCCCAGGCAAACGACAAGGACAGCGCCCCAGTGGCCAACGCGCGCATCTTGGTCCGGGGATTCTCTTTGTCGTAGCGCAGGTCCACGATGCGGTTAATGGTCATGGCCGCGGAGCGTGCCGCAACCATAGCAATGACAATCCAGAGAATCTGCCGTAGCGTTGGCCAGCCGTGACTCGACACCCGCGCGGCGAGCAGCGCGCCCACCATTGCGAACGGAAGCGCAAACACCGAGTGCTCGAACTTGATCATTTCCAGGACGGTGCGAATGCGGCTTGCCATGAGAACTACGATAGCGTCTTTCGTCCAGCGCCACTGCCCGCCCAGCGGTACATTTTGTCCTGCGGCAGGCCCGCTTGGGCCAATACCCGGCAGACATACTGCGTGACGATGTCGTCGATGGATTTCGGCTTGAAGTAAAACGCGGGCACCACCGGCATGATTACCGCGCCGGCTTGCTGGGCCTTCAACATATTTTCCAGATGGATGCGATTCAATGGCGTATCACGCACGCAAAGAATCAGTTTGCGCATTTCTTTCAGCATTACGTCAGCGGCGCGCGCCAACAGGTCGTCGCTCATACCCGTGGCAATCGACGCGAGCGCACCCATGGTGCAAGGAATAACAATCATGGCGTCGACCGCGTAACTTCCAGACGCAATCGAAGCGCCCACATCTTTGTTGGAGATGGCTTCCACTTTCTTGGGAGCGCGGCCGAGAATGCGATTCGGCAGTTTTTTCAGATCGCCAGACAAGATGCCCAGCTCTTCGGAAAAAAGGCGCTGTCCGGTTTCCGTGACCACCAGATGAACCCGCGAAACACGCGCGTCGTCTTCGAGCAAGCTCAGCGTTTTTTGCGCCAGAAGTGCGCCGCTTGCTCCGGTCACACCAATCGTAACGATGCGTCCTTGTGTGGTAGCCATGGCTCTCGTGGATAAGTCAGTCTCGCAGTGGCGCAGGGGCAAGTCAAGCGCGCGCCGCGGCCGCGTTGGCTGCAACAATGGCTTCCGTTTCTTGTGATAAACTTCGCCGATTGGTGGATTAAATCATGAGTAACCACGAACCCGTCGCCGTGGTCCTCGCGTTCATGGAGGCCATTAATACGCGCGACCTCGAAAAGCTTTGCGCGCTGATGAGCGAAGATCACCTGTTTGTGGATGCGCTGGGCACCGAGGTGCGCGGCCGTGACGCGATGCGTAATGCCTGGAAGATTTATTTCCAGTGGTTCCCGGATTACCGCATTTCGCACGAGGAGATTTTCTCGGAAGGTGCGGTGGTGGCGGCGTTTGGCAGCGCCCAAGGAACCTACGCGAAAAACAATCAACTGGTTAAGGAAAATCACTGGAACATGCCTGCCGCTTGGCGTGCCGTTGTGCACGATGGATTAGTAGAGCAGTGGCGCGTCTACGCCGATAACCAGGCGGCGCGCAAAGTCATGGGCTGGCCCAACCCGTAAGAGCGCTAAGATCATTCCATGAAAGAATCGGACATTCGAGAACTGTTGGAAGCAGTGAGCGCTGGAACACTGAACGTGGACCAGGCCACCGCGAAGCTGAAACATCTGCCCTTCGAAGACATCGATTTCGCAAAAGTGGATCACCACCGTGCGCTGCGTCAGGGCTATGCGGAAGTCGTCTTTGGCAAAGACAAAACGCCCACGCAAGTGGCAGAGATTGTGCGCGCCATGCTGCGCCACAAACATTCGCGGCACAACGTTTTGGTTACCCGCGCCAACGACAAGATCTTCGCTGCGGTGAAGCGAGTAAGCCGCCAGGCGCGCTATCACACGTTGCCCCGCGTGATCACCATTGAACGCAGCAACGAAATCACTGGCAAGGGAACCATTCTGATTGTTTCTGCCGGTACTAGCGATATTCCTGTAGCGGAAGAAGCGCTGCTGACCGCGCGCATGATGGGAAACCGCGCAGAGCACCTCTACGATGTTGGCGTGGCCGGCATTCACCGCCTCCTCGAACATCGCGGCATGCTCACGGAAGCGCGTGTGATTATTTGCGTTGCGGGAATGGAAGGGGCACTGCCAAGTGTCGTCGGAGGCTTGGTCGGAGTTCCGGTGATAGCCGTGCCCACGAGTACAGGATATGGCGCAAGTTTTGGCGGAGTCGCGGCATTGCTGGGCATGCTGAATTCCTGCGCCTCCAATGTAACTGTGGTGAATATTGATAACGGCTTTGGCGCCGCCTGTGTGGCTTCGTGCATCAACCGTCTGTAGTGCTTTACCACCCGCTTCGTTAGTCCTTATCCCGGAAAAAACAGTGTCATTCTGAGGAGCGCCTTCCACGACGAAGGATCTCAGCAAGGCGCCTCGCGAGTGCCCCACATGCCGCCGTTGCATGTGGGGTAAGTCCGCGCTACAAAACCCGAATTGTCATGCTGGGGAGCGCTTCTCGTCTGCGTCGGGCAGGGCGACGAAGGAACTCGGTTTCGCCCGTAACAAGCCTCTGTAGCGGCCGCCTTCGGAGGCGGGCGTGTCACGCATCCTTCTTGAGCAAAACCTTCATTACGTCTCGCTGTTGAGCGTAGAGAATCGCCTTGGATGCTTCGTGTAGCGGAAAGACACGCGTGATCAGCGGGGTGGGATCGACCTTGCCCGACCGAAGCAGCGCGATGGCTTTAGCGAACGGCCCGCAGCGCGAACCCACCACCGTGATTTCTTTCACCACAATGGGCCAGGTCTCCACCGGTGCCGCACCGTGAAACGTCGATTTTAGCAAAAGCGTGCCGCGCGGTTCCGTCATTTGTTGCGCGAGCGTAAGACCAGTCGGTGAGCCGGTGGCTTCGACAACCAATCGGTAATTTTCTTTTACAGCTTTCAGGTCGCCGGCGTCCCCGCGAATTTTTTCCGTGCTGATCTTCGCCTTATGCGCCAGTTCCAGCTTCATGTCGTGTTTCCCGTATAGCGTGATTTTGCAGTCCGCTGCCTTCAGCACACGCGCAATCAATTGTGCAAGTTTACCGTCGCCGAGAACCGCGGCAGTAGGGAAGTTGCGAATCCGGACTTGGTCCAGGATTTGGCACGCTGCGGCAAGCGGCTCGATGAAGACCGCCTTTTCGTCAGGTACATTCACGGGGATGATGTGGAGATTCTCCAGCGGAAGCGCGAGATATTCGGCGAATGCGCCGTCGTGCGCCACAATCCCGAGAACCGTGCGCCGCGCGCAGTGCGTGCGTAACCCGCGGCAGCAAAAATCGCACACCGGTTTGTAGCCGAAAGCCGAGCAGGCTACGTTAATTTCTCCGGCAGCGCGTTTCCCGATCCACCGCTTACGTATGATGGCGGAAACTCCGGTTACGTCGACAACCTCGCCGACAAACTCGTGTCCGAGAACGCCGTGAAATTGGTGGTAACCTCGAAGAATTTCCACGTCGGTGTTGCAGATCCCCGCGAGGCGCACCCGCAGCAGGGCCCAACCAGCTCGGAGCTTCGGTACCGGCTGCTGCACTTCGCGGAGCTTGCCATTTTTGGCGACGAAGGCCCGCATTGCTCCCTACTTTTCGGATTTTTCGGGAAGCGCGCGGCGCGAAGGCGCGGCCATGTGTTCCAGCAACTCAAATTTTGCTTCGATGCGGGTCAGCCGCCGGTCCAGTTCCTGGCAAGTCTGGGCCAATTGCTTGACGGTGTCGGTCAACGTCGCCACCCGGTCTTCGATGAGCACAATTTGCCGCAGGGCCTGAAACGCGTCGCGCGGCCAACTCACTTGGCTTTCCTCATACCCTTCAGGATTCGGCCGACGTACGCGATGGTTTCATCCAGCCGTTTAATGCTGCGATCCGCCGAATCTTTCGCGGCGCGAGCCAGCAGGTTCAACTCTTCCTCATTCTCCACGGGAAGGTCTAAATAAAGGTCCACGGCGTTGCGCACTTCCTGCGAGAAGGAACGCCCGCGCTGCTTGGCGCGACGTGCCAACCGCGCTTTCTGTCTTGGATCGAAATGGATCAATGCCGTGGCCATACCTGCTCCTATATAACACCTATATCATAACACGCGGTAGTTAGTGGCGGGTGGTTGCGCTTGTATAGTTGGCCAGTCTTTAGACTGGCCCGTTCGTTAAACGCAACGGCAGCGGTTCAGGCGAGAGCGGCAGCGACCGAATCCAACAGCGCCCGTTCCTGGTCAGCGAAAACCGTGCGCAAATCGATCAGCAGCGCATCTTCTTCGATCCGCGCGATTACCGGAATGCCAGCGGGGCCCCTGCGCAGGCGCGATTCCAGTGTGTCCGCCGAATGGCGTGCACTGCGAATGCGCAGAAGCTTTGTAGGAAGCGATTGCGCCGGCGTAGACCCTCCGCCGATAAGCGAATGGCCATCGCTCAGCTCAATATGAGCGCCTTGCGCCGCCGCAATCGACTGAAGCGCCCCGGCCAGCGTTTCAGCGCGAGCGGCGATTTCCTCCACACTCGTACGAATCATCTGCTGCGACGGAATTTCACTCCACGCTGCACGGAGATAGGCGTGCAGCGTCGCTTCCATCGCCGCGATGGTCAGCTTGTCGACACGCAACGCACGAAACAGCGGATGCCGCCGCACCTTGGACACCAGATCTTTCTTCCCCGCGATGATCCCGGCTTGCGGGCCGCCCAGCAACTTGTCCCCGCTAAAGAGTACCAGCGAGAAACCCGCTTCAACACTGGCGTGCGCGATAGGTTCCTCAATTCCAAACGGTGCAAGATCGACCAGACACCCGGAACCCAGATCTTCGATGACTGGCAAGCCACGCCGAGCGCCCAGCGCCACCAGTTCCGCCACCTCAGGCTTCTCCGTAAAGCCAGTCACCTTGAAATTCGATGGATGCACGCGAAGCAGCAATCGCGTCTTCTCACTGATAGCGTTTTCGTAGTCCGCAACGCGTGTGCGATTCGTAGTTCCAACTTCGCGCAGCAGCGCTCCGCTTTGCTCCATAATTTCCGGGATGCGGAAGCCGTCGCCGATTTCGATAAGCTCGCCGCGCGACACGATCACTTCGCCCCCGCGCGCCAGAGCCGCCAGGGTAAGCAGAACCGCCGCCGCGCAATTGTTCACGACGATCGCGGCTTCCGCGCCGGTGATGCGTTCCAGCAGACGCGAGAGATGCACGTCGCGTTTACCCCGTGCCCCGGCCACCAGGTCATACTCCAAGTTCGCATAGCGCGTGGTGGAGATGCGCAATTCTTCAATCGCGGCAGGCGTAAGCGGCGCGCGGCCCAAGTTCGTGTGCAGAATCACGCCCGAAGCGTTGATGACCGGGCGCAGCGAAGGTGCAAGTTCGGCCTCCACCGTCGAGAGAATGCGTTTTTCCACTACCTCCCCGGCGACCGCCGCTTCATGCGTGAGTTCTTCCGAGATGATTTCCCGCCGCAGTTGCGCCAAAACCTCGCGAATCGTAGCTACCGCGTAGCCCCGTTCCACGGAACCACAAAGAGCGACAATGCGTGGGCGCAGCAACAACTCATCCACAGACGGAAGCTGGCGTAGCAGCACGGTTTGATCCGGCGAAGGGACCGGCTTGGCGGGAGTGTTCATGGCGCCATTTCACCATAGCAGAGAAGTAGTCGCAATCCGCCACGGACCCGGCGCTATTGCCCATCTGCCCGTTCGTACAGTGGTCCTGGAGTGCGGTAGCGGATGAGGTGCGCCGGGCGTGCTTCCCCGTTGACGCCGGGCGGCACCGCTCCTACGATGTGGGTTCGAGGCTATCCAGGTATGGCCACCATTGACGAAGAACTGGCGCAGATGGAGCGGGACATCCGCCAGTTAAAAATCGAATACGACATGTTCTTCGGCGGAGGCCGCAAGCGTCCGCCCACGGAAGTCGAGTGGCGCATCGAGCTCCTCATCAAGCGTTACGCAGAGCGCGGCGGAGAAATGAAGTTTGGCCAGCGCTTCCGCTACAACAACCTGACGCAGACTTACGCCAAATATAAAGACGTGTTCCGCAAACGCATGGCCAAGCATGAAGAAGGCAAGGTGGACCGGCATTTCGGTGCGGCCGCTAAAGCCATCGAAGCGGAACGGGCCAAGACACAAGTCGCAACGCCGAAAATCGAACCGCAAGAAGCGACGGCTGCGGGACAAGTCAGCGCCAACGCCGCGGTGGCCAGCGCGGCTGCGGCTGCCGCAGAGGCCAAAGCGTTTCGCATGGTCTGTTCCGAGCCCGAGCGCGAAACCGACAAGGTGAATCAGCTGTTCGAAGCTTTTGTGCAAGCCAAGCAGCAGGCGGGCGAAGAAACCAGCAAGGTCACTCGCGCCGGCTTTGGTGAGTTTGTCCGAAAGAAAACCAAAGACCTGCAGACCAGCAAGAATTGCCGCGATGTCGAATACGTCGTAGAGACCGTCGACGGCCAAGTCAAACTCAAAGCGCTGGTGAAATCCTAAACCCTCGCTGTAGCGCAGACTTCAGTCTGTGCGTTCAATCTTCCACAGGCCAGGCTTCCACCGCTTTTCCAAAGTGTCTGCCTCCGCGTAAACTAGAGGATTCCTTTTACGGTGGAGGGCGACATGGCTGTGGAGCGGGCGCTGCTGAGCGTGTTTGATAAGACCGGCATCGCGGAATTCGCGCGAAAGCTGACAGCACTGAACATCGAGATCCTGTCGACGGGCGGCACGTCCAAGCTGCTTCGCGAACAAGGCGTGCCGGTAAAGGACGTCTCCGATTTTACGGGTTGGCCGGAGATGCTCGGTGGCCGCATAAAAACGCTGCACCCCAAAGTGCACGGCGGCTTGCTTTACCGTCGCCATCACGCCGACGACCAGAAACAGGCCGAGGAACACGGCATCGCGCCCATCGACTTAGTCGTGGTCAATTTGTATCCCTTCGAAGAAACCGCCGCCAAGTCTTATTTGCCCGCCGAGGATCTCATCGAAAATATCGATATTGGCGGCCCGACCATGCTGCGCTCCGCCGCGAAGAATTTCGAGGGCGTCACCGTTGTGACCGATCCCGCCGATTACGAGCGCGTGGCCGCCGAATTGGAAGCGAACCGCGAAACTTCGCTGGCGCTCCGCCTGGAACTCGCCCGCAAAGTGTTCGCCACCACTTCGCGCTACGACGGCCTCATCACCATGAACCTGGAGCGGCTCGCGCTGAACGACAGCGACAAACTGGAAGTCCAGCCTAAGCCGGTCCTGCCGGAGCGCGTCCACCTCGCCCTGCGCCGCAAACAGGAATTGCGCTACGGAGAAAACCCCCACCAGGCGGGCGCGCTCTATGTTCCCGCGGGTTGCCCGCCGCAGGGTTTAGCCGCGGCCAAACAACTCCAGGGCAAAGAGCTTTCCTACAACAATTACGTGGACTTGGAAGCGGCCCGCAGCACCGTGTCGGAATTCGAAGCTCCCGCCGCGGTCATCATCAAGCATAACAATCCTTGCGGCGCGGCCGAGCAGAAGACCCTCCTCGACGCCTACACCAAGGCTTTCGCGTGTGATCCGCTTTCTGCATTCGGCGGCGTACTGGCCTTCAATCACATTGTGGATGCCGTGACTGCGGAAGCGGTGGCGAAGCTGTTTGTGGAGTGCATCGTGGCACCGGGTTTCGCGGACCGCGCGCAAGAGATTTTTGCCGCCAAGAAAAATTTGCGTTTGCTGGTGTTGCCGCACGGCGGTCTCGAACACGATAAGGAACTGCAGTTAAAACGCATTCTCGGCGGTGTGCTGGTGCAGCAGCCGGATTTGGGCAGCTTGAAGGACGTGGAACTGCGCGTGGTCACCAAACGCCCGCCCACGGTAGAAGAACTGAAGGATCTCAAGTTCGCCTGGAAAGTCTGCAAGCACGTGAAGTCCAACTCGATCGTCTTTGGCAAAGACGGTGCAACTCTCGGCGTGGGCGCTGGCCAGATGAGCCGCGTCGATTCCGTAAAGATTGCCATTGCCAAGGCGCAGGGTTCCCTGCACGGCAGCGTGGTAGCGTCGGATGCCTTCTTCCCATTCCCGGATGGCGTGGAAGAAGCCGCCAAAGCTGGCGCAACCGCGGTGATTCAGCCTGGTGGCTCGGTGAAGGATCCCGACGTCATCGCCACGGCGGATCGGTTGGGCCTCGCCATGGTCTTCACCGCCATGCGCCATTTCCTCCACTAACAAGCGTGGAAGACTTTCAACTTCTCATTCGTGGCCGATGCGATCGATTTCCTTCTTGATGGCGAGTTTGTCGAGGCTCGCGATCGGGAGGCTAAGAAAAAGACTGATTCTTCGGTCCAGCATCATAAATGCGTCTCGAAAAGCTTTCTCGACCTGCTCGGCAGAGCCTTCAACGGCTGCGGGATCGGGCACGCCCCAGTGGGCGGTCATGGGTTGTCCCGGCCAGATGGGGCAGACTTCTTTGGCGGCGTTATCGCAAACCGTAAACACAAAATCCAGTTTTGGTGCGCCGAGTTTAGTGAACTCCCCCCAATCTTTGCTTCGCAGTCCAGTCGTCGAAAGCTTTGCGCTTTCAATTTGCCGCATTGCGGCTGGATGTACAGCCCCTTTTGGGTGACTACCCGCGCTGTAGGCACTGAATGTCGGAAAGCCCCTTTTGTTCATGATCGCTTCCGCCATGATCGATCGTGCCGAGTTCCCGGTGCAGAGAAACAAGACGTTATGACGTCCATCCATGAATCGCCTCCCGTTCGCGATCAAGACACGTCCAATGGGGTTTCCTGCTGCTGTGTAAGTGATGCTTGTTTCCCCGCGACTCCCCGAGCGAAATAACGCCGCTGGAAGTAAAACGCAACATTGACCAGCGCGATCATCACCGGGACCTCTACCAAAGGGCCGATGACGGCCGCAAAGGCGGCACCGGAATTTATGCCAAAAACCGCGACGGCCACCGCAATCGCGAGTTCAAAGTTATTGGAAGCCGCCGTGAAGGCCAGTGTTGTCGTCTGGGAATAATCGGCGCCGAGTTTTCTTCCCATGTAGAAGGACACCAGAAACATCACCACGAAATAGACCAATAACGGCGCTGCGATGCGCAACACGTCCAACGGAAAGCGGCCGCGAAGATCCACGCCGTGAGATAGCGATCGAGAAAACTAAGACGCGCGACACTTTGTTTGGAATGGCGGTTTTCACCTCTTCGCGCCTCACGGGCAGCAGGGAAGATCGACACAGCCCGGTGGGCATTCACACGCCACCGCAGCGGGCTTGTGCGCGCGCACGAACGCGCTCATGAATTTGTCTTTGATCTGCGGCGTAACCGCGTTCACATCCAGGCCCGCTGCCGACAAAAATTCCCGCGCTTCCTCGACTTGATAAATGCGGGTCGGCTCAACTTCAATCGCCTCGAAACCGGCTGCCCGCAACTTTTCCTGGTACTCGGATTCTTGCAACGCTCCGGCGATACAGCCCACCCACAATTCCATGCTCTTGCGCACCGCAGCGGGGACCTCGCCGCGAATCACCACGTCGGAAACCGCAAAGCGTCCACCCGGCTTGAGCACACGGAAGGCTTCGCGCACGACGCCGTCCTTGTCGCCAGATAGATTGATCACGCAATTCGAGATGATCACGTCCACGCTGTTGTTGGGCAGAGGAATGTTTTCGATCGCGCCCTTCAGAAACTCGACATTTTCGACACCGGCCTTCTTCTGATTTTCCCGCGCCAGCTCCAGCATCTCGTCGGTCATGTCTAACCCGTAGGCTTTACCGCCGGGGGCCACGCGTTTCGCCGAGAGCAAAACGTCGATTCCGCCGCCCGAACCCAGGTCCAGCACAATTTCGCCCGGACGCAACTGCGCCAGCGCGGTCGGATTGCCGCAGCCCAGAGACGCGGCCACCGCTTCGGCAGGCAGAGCGCCTTTCTCCGCCTCATCATACAAATTGCGGCTGATGGGATCGCAACAACTCAATTCCGCGCCGCCACCACAACATGCCGTTTTACCGGCCGCTACCTGACGCGCCGCCGCGCCATACCTCTCTTTCACCGCTTTCTGGATGTTCTGGTCACTCATGACGACTCCTTACCCTGCCGCAATTACCGTGCAATTTGTACGATGGCCTCTGCCGGCACCACACGATTGCGCGTGCAGCATTCTTCATACAGAAAACCAAGTATCTCCTGCAGCGCGGCCGTGTTGGCCTTGTACCAAAGAAACGTGCCCGCGCGGCGCACGTGCACCAGACCCACATGGCGCAATTTCTCCAGGTGGTGCGAGAGCGTGGAGCCGGGAATGCCCAGTTCTTCCTGGATTTCGCCGGCATTCATGCCGGTCGGGTGTGCCGAAAGCAACAAGCGAACGATCTGCAAGCGCGGCTCCGCGCCGAGGGCCGCAAAACGGTCGGAGCAGCGCGTGACCAGAAGAGGGTCGGGTTTGGACATATTTCGATAATTGCAGAAATATGGTTTAAAAGCAATGCCTCTTTTCCGAAACCCAACCGCGTCCCCATCCATCCAACTTCTTTGTTACCATGCCTACCCGTGCAACCCCTTCTTTTTCGCTTTTGACCTCACCTTTCCTGCATGGGATACTTTTCACTCCAGGACGCCTATGAATTTTAAATATGTTGTTTGCGCTTTCGCTCTGGCGGGTCTCGCCGCCCTGCCTGCCCTCGGGCAAACTGGCCAAAACGCCCAGAATCCCTCGCAAGATCCTTTCGCCGCACCCAGCAGCGACAAGGCACCCAGCACCGACAAGATGACGCCTCGCGGCGAGGCCTACTACGAATTCACCATGGGCCATCTCTACGAACTCCAGTACGAGCAAACCAGCCAGCCGGATTTCGCCACGAAAGCGATTGAGGCCTATAAGAAGGCCTATGCCATCGACCCGCAGTCGCCCATTATCGGCGAGCGCCTGGCGGAAATGTATTGGAAGGCGCAGCGCGTGCGCGATGCGGTCAACGAGGCGAACGAAATCCTGAAGCACGATCCGAACGATTTGGCCACGCACCGCCTTCTCGGACGGATTTATCTGCGCAGCCTCGGCGACATCAACGGGACGGGAGTGCAGTCCGAAATGGTCTCGAAGGCCATCGCGGAATATGCCCAAGTACATCGCCTCGATCCCAGCGACCAGGAAGCGTCGCTCTGGCTGGCGCGGCTTTACCGCCTGCACAACGAGCCCGACAAGGCCGAGCAGGTTTTGCGCAAGATGCTCGACGACGATCCCGGCAACGAAGCTGCCGCAGAGCAGTTAACGCAACTCCTGCTCGACGAAAATAAGGCGGATGACGCCATCAAGCTGCTCGAAGCGATGACGGCCAACTCCTCCTCGGCCACACTCTTTGATTTGCTCGGCGACGCCTATACCCAAAACCACGATTACGCCAAGGCCGAAGCGGCCTATCGCAAAGCCGTCGACCTCGACCCCTCCGAATTGAATCACCTGCGCGGGCTGGGCCAGACCCTTTTGACCGAAGAGAAATATCAGGATGCGTTGGCCGTGTATCAGAAGCTGATCGACCTGATGCCCGACGATTCCGACAACTACCTGAACATGGCCAAAATTTACCGCGAACTGAACCAGTTGGATAAGGCCGAAGAGTATTTGGTCAAGGCGCGTCAATACAATCCCGGCAGTCTCGATGTGCTGTTCCAGGAAGCCATGATTTATGAAGGCCAGGGCCGCTACGATGACGCCATTCGCGTCATTTCCGATGCGATTACCGGAGTGAAGGCAGAGTCCACCGCGCTGCCTTCGAATCGCCACAAACTGGCGGTTCTCTATCAGGAATTGGGCGTCCTCTACCGCGAAGTCCAGAATTATCCTGCGGCCATCTACACCTTCCAGGAACTGGGACACTTGGGCGAGGAAGAAGACCACCGCGCCAGGTTGCTGATCATGGAAACGTACCGCCAGGCTAAGGACATGCCTAAGGCCCTGCAAACCGGCAAGGATGCCATGGCCAAATATCCCGACGATCCCGCGATCAAGGCCAGTGTGGCTCTGCTGCTCGGCGAAAATCAACAGACCGATGACGCAGTCAAACTGCTCGAATCCACATTAAAGGGCACATCCGCCGACCGTGAAACTTATCTGAATCTTTCCCAGGTTTACGAGCAGGGCAAGCGTTATTCCGACGCAGAGAAGGCCGCCCGCAAGGCTGAATCTATGTCCGCCGAACCACAGGACAACACCATCGCCTGGTTGCTGCTCGGTGCCGTCTACGAAAAGCAGAAGGAATACGACCTCGCGGAAGACGAATTCAAGAAAGCCCTGCAAACCGATCCCAAGAACGCACAGGTTTTGAACTACTACGGCTACATGCTGGCCGATCGCGGCATTCGATTGGACGAAGCCCACGACTTGATTCAACGGGCCGTGGACCAGGAACCGCTCAATGGCGCGTACCTGGATAGCCTCGGCTGGGTTTATTACAAGCAGAACAAGCTCGAGGAAGCCGAAGCCATGTTGCGCAAAGCGGTCGAGCACGAACCGCGCGACCCCACCATTCGCCTCCATTTGGGCGATGTACTGGCTAAGCAGGGCCGCATGGATCTTGCCGCCGCGGAATGGGAAAAATCGCTGAACGAATGGCACCGCTCCTTCCCAGCAGATCTGGAAAGCGACAAGGTCGCCGAAGTCGAGAAGAAGCTCAGCCAGGCCAAGCACCGCGTCGCACAAAAGTCCGCCGCCGCCGAAGACAAACCCTAAACTGGCAAGCAACTGCTCGGAGGCGGGGGCTTTAGCCCCCGCGCAAGTAGCCCCATCACGAGTTGGGCTTTAGCCCCTGAAGACTTCTTCGACTTTTTCCGCAACCGTAAAGGCGTTTCGCTGGAAGCTTTAGGCTACTCTCTCTCCGCTATAATGGTTCCAGCTTTCGGAGCCATCTAACTTCATGAGTGAAATTCGAATCCCCGCCTTCGCCAAAGTGAATCTGCGTCTCGACGTGCTCGGCAAGCGCGCCGATGGTTACCACGAACTGCGCACTATTTTTCATACCGTAAGCCTGCACGACACCTTGCGGTTTCGCCCACGCCGCGAGCAGGGCATTGCGCTCGCCATTCACGGCAACGAACAACTCTCGCAGGAAGCGACCGAAAAAAATCTCGTCTTCCGCGCGGTGGATGCCCTGCGGCGCGAACTGAAGATTCGCCCCGGCGTGGATATTCTGCTGCTAAAACGTATCCCGGCTGGACGTGGCTTGGGCGGAGGTTCCAGCGACGCCGCGGCGGCCCTCCTCGGCTATCTGCAATTCACCAAGAAAAAGATCGCACGCCATCGCCTCCTCGAAATCGCTTCGGGCTTGGGCGCGGATGTGCCTTTTTTCCTCCTGGGTGGCCGCGCGCTGGGCATCGGCAAAGGCGACGAGATTTATCCGCTGCCGGATATCTCCCAACGTACCCTGCTGATTGTCTCGCCAAAGGACATTCACGTGCCCACTCCGGACGCCTATCGCTGGCTACATGCGCCCGAACTCGCTTCATTGACAAAATTCGCCGCCAACCATAAACTATTTGAGTTCTGTGCTCTGTGCTGGAGTGTGCAGGGAGAGCCGCTCTCGAACGATTTCGAGGAGGCGGTTTTCCGGCGTCATCCCCGACTGGCGAAAATCCGTCGGGTTTTACTCCAGGCAGGAGCGTCAGAAGCCTTGCTGGCTGGTAGCGGTTCGGCGGTGTTTGGAGTTTTCCCGAGCCCAGCAAAGGCGCGCCGAGCCGTTGTTGGGTTTCCGCACGATCAGACCTTCGTCTGCGAGACACTTTCGCGGAGCAGGTATGCGCGCTGGATGAAAAGCGCGATGGTTGTGTGACCTGCGACGTCCTCTGCTTTTCTGACCTTCCTTAATCTACAAGGCACGGCCCGGTCCGCTGTTCCGTCACCGCCGAGCGGTGACCAGTGAGAACTTCGTGAACGACGAACGATTCAAAATTTTTAGTGGCACCGCCAATCCCGGCCTGGCAGAGAGCATCTGCCAGCACCTGAACGTTCCGCTGGGCAAGTCGTTGCTTGGACGCTTCAGCGATGGCGAGATTTATTTCCAGATTCTCGAGAACGTGCGCGGCGCCGACGTGTTTGTGGTCCAGCCCTGCTCGTATCCGGTGGACAGCCACCTGCTTGAGTTGCTGCTGATGATTGACGCCTTCAAACGCGCGTCCGCCTGGCGCATTACGGCGGTATTGCCTTACTACTGCTACGCCCGTCAGGACCGCAAAGATAAGCCGCGCGTCCCGATATCTGCGAAGTTGGTGGCGGACTTGTTGGAAACGGCCGGAGCCAGCCGCGCGTTGACGTTGGATTTGCACGCGCCGCAGATTCAGGGCTATTTCGACGTTCCAGTCGACCATCTTTACGGGTCGCCCGTGCTGGTGGACTATTTCCGGCACAAAAAGCTGCCCCGTCTCACCGTGGTTTCGCCCGACGCAGGCGGCGTGGAACGCGCACGCGCCTTTGCCAAGAAGCTGGATGCGCCGCTGGCCATCGTTGATAAGCGCCGCGTGGACCTGGACGTCACCGAAGTGATGAACCTGATCGGCGACGTGAAGGGACGTACCGCGCTCATCGTCGATGACATCATCGATACCGCGGGCACCCTGGTGAAGACCGCGGACGCGCTGATCCGCGAAGGTGCAACAGAAGTCTACGCCGCTTGCACTCATGCGGTGTTTTCTGGACCCGCGGTGGAACGCCTCGAGAATTCGAAGATCGCTGAGGTCGTGGCCACCGATTCGGTACCGGTTTCCGAAGCCGCACGAAACTTGAAGAAGCTCAAGATTCTGAGCGTTGCGGATTTGCTCGCCCGGGGCATTCGCTCGATTCATGAGGAGACCTCGATCAGCGAGTTGTTTACTTGATGGATTTTCTGCGGCGGAATTTTGCGGCGGGAAGAATTTAGGGAAGGAAAGAAGCTATGGCTCAGATCATTGTACAAGGTGAACCGCGGAATCTACGCGGTAAGAATGCCGCCAGGCGTTTGCGGGTAACCGGAAACGTTCCGGCAACGTTGTATGGAGGCAAGCAAGACGCCGTCGCACTCGCGGTGAATAGCAAGCAGGTCACCGCGATTCTCCGGTCCGACACCGGCCACAACACCTTATTCCAGGTGGAATTTGGCGGCAAGCAGCAGCCCGCCATCGTGAAAGACTGGCAAGTCGACCCGGTCAGCGGGCGCCTGCTGCACGTAGACCTTCTGCGCGTCGCCATGGACGTGCGCATGCGCGTGAAAGTCCCCGTACACACGTTCGGCGATCCTGCCGGCGTGAAGGTGCAGGGTGGCGTGTATGAAGTCGTGGCTCGCGAAGTCGAAGTCGAGTGCTTGCCCGCGGATATTCCGACGGAGTTCAAGATGGACGTAAGCGGCCTGGCGTTGAACCAGAGCCTGCGCGCGGGCGAACTGCCCATCGACAAGAACAAGATCAAGCTGATCACCGATGCCAACGCGGTCCTCGCGCACGTCGTGGCTCTGCGCGTCGAGGAAGAGAAGCCCGCGGAAGCTGCGGCACCCGGAGCAGTTCCGGCCGAGCCCGAAGTCATCAAGAAGGGCAAGAAGGAAGTGGAAGGCGAGGAAGGCGCCGAGGGCGGAGAAAAGGCCGAGAAGGCCGAAAAGACGGAAAAGAAGAAGTAATTCTTTTTCGCGCGCCTCACTGCGGATCCTATGCGGCTCATTGTTGGCCTTGGCAATCCGGGACCCGAATATCAGTGGACGCCGCATAACCTCGGTTTCCTGGCGGTCGACGAATTGGCCAACCGCAATGGGATTCGCCTCGAGCGCCCGGAAGCGCAGGCGCTCGTAGGACTCGGGAAAGTGGCGGGGAACGATGTCATCCTCGCCAAGCCCCAGACGTACATGAACCTCAGCGGCAATTCCGTGGGCCGCCTGATGGACAAGTACGAAGTGGAGCCCGCGGAGTTACTGCTGATGTTCGACGAACGCGATCTGCCCTGGGGCATGATCCGCATCGGCGAACGCGGCAGCCCGGGGACGCACAACGGGGCGAAGTCGGTCACCAGCGCGGTAGGCACGCAAGAATTTGCGCGGCTCCGTCTGGGCGTTGGGCCCGATCATCCGGTAGGCGACCTGGCCGCATATGTTCTACGGCCGATGAAGAAGACGGAGTTGGAAGCCGCTGGAGAAATGCTGGCGGCTGCGGGTGATGCGGTCGAGTTGATTCTGAGCCAAGGCATCGCGGTGGCCATGAACAAGTACAACCGCAGGGTGCCGCTCCCGGAAGAGTAACGGCCTTCGGCGGTACGTTCTTGGGGTTGTAGCGGCCGCCTTTCGAGGCGGGCGAGGGTTTAGCAGGTTTTATGTAGCGGCCGGTCTTTAGACCGGTCAGGAAGAAACGAGGTCATTATGGAAGAACGTTTGTACGATCTGGTCTTCATCGTTCGCCCGGCCACGCCGGAAGAGGAAATCAAGAAGGTCCTCTCGTCGCTGGAGCACGCGTGCGCAGAGAAGGGCGCGAAAATCGAAAAGGCCGAAACCTGGGGCACGCGCAAGCTGGCCTACAAAGTCATGAAGCACCGCGAAGGAATTTATTTCTACCAGCAAGTGCGCACCTCGCACGGCGAGCTGCTTCACGAACTGGAACGCCGCTTAGGCGTTCTGGACGCCGTCATCAAGTATCAGACCGTGCGCCTCGACGAAGATTTGAAGCGCCAGAAGAAGCTCGTGCACAAGCGCGAACAGCGCGCGGCTCGGCGTCCTCGGCGTGCCGCTCCTCCAGCACCGGCGGCGGCACCGGCTATGGAGCAGAACACGCAGGCGTAATTGCGTCTTTGGGTTTTGCAGCGCGATTGAGATTAGGTTCGAACGCACCGCGCTAACCGCGGCAAGCGACATTGGAAAGGTAGGAAGGTATGGCAGAAGAACAGAAACAAGCGCAGGCGCCAGCGGTACCGGCTCCCGCTCCGCGCGAAGGCGGAGAGAGCGGTCCGAGCAGTCCTCGCCGCGAAGGTGGAGAGGGCGGACCGAGTGGTCCTCGCCGCGAAGGGGGCCATGGCCCCGGCGGGCGTCGCGAAGGCGGACCCGGCGGTGGACGCCGCGAAGGTGGTCCTGGCGGAGGCGGTCCCGGCGGACCGGGCGGCCCACGTCGCGGCAAGCGGCAATACTTCCGCAAGAAGAAAGTTTGCAAGTTCTGTGTCGAGAAGATGGACTTCATCGACTACAAACGCGCCGACATTCTTTCGCAATTCGTGCAGGAGCGCGGCAAGATTCTGCCTCGTCGCATGACCGGGGTATGCTCGCGCCACCAGCGCTGGCTCGGCGTAGCCATCAAGCGTGCCCGCAACATTGCTTTGCTGCCGTTTGCCGGCAGCGCGGCGGGCGTGCAGGCGCCTCGCGCGGTTGAGGCCCCCAAGGCCTAAGGTCAGGAAAGGGAGCTAGAGATTCGATATGCAGATTATCCTTCAAGAAGACGTTGACAAACTCGGACACCGCGGGGACGTGGTCACCGTGAAGCCTGGCTACGCTCGCAATTTTTTGCTGCCCAAAAAGATGGCGGTGGAAGCGACGCCGGGAAACATGAAAGCGCTCGAACGCATTCGCGGCGCGCTGGCTAAGAAAACCGCCACGGAACTGGAAGCCGCCAAAAAGCAGGCGGAATTACTGAACCTCGTGGCCCTCAAGTTCATCCGCAAGACCGGCGAAAACGATCAGATGTTCGGCTCGGTCACCACCGGCGATATTGCGGAAGGCCTCAAAAACGAGGGCTTCAACATCGACAAGCGCCAGGTCCAACTCGCCGACCCGCTCAAGACCCTGGGGGATTTCCCGGTCACCGTGAAGGTGTTCCGCGACGTCACCGCCGAAATCAAAGTCCATATCGGCAAAGAAGCATAAATCGCCTCTCTACACACCACCATTCTTCGAGGGCGTGCATTACACTGCATGCCCTTTTTGTTTTGGATCCGAACGCAGGCAAAGGGAGACCGTAAGTCTCGCTGTCGAACTTCACCAAACAGTGGTTCACCGGTTTCATTCTCGATCATGTCAGCCGGATTGCCGCGCGGCGCCTACTTTGCTTCAGGCGGCAAGTGCGTTTCGAAGTAACCGAGGATGTTGGTGAACACATCAGGGGTCGTACCCGATCCTTCAAAGATCCCGTGAGTCCGCCCGGGATAAACACGCATGTCGAAGACCTTGCCCTGCGCGATCAGGTTGTTCACCAGCAACTCGAACCCTTGGTAGTGCACGTTGTCATCCCCGCTGCCGTGCATCACAAGAAGATCGCCACGCAGCCCAGAACTGAAGTTGATGGCCGAGGATTGTTCCCACGCTTTGGGGTCGTCCTGCGGCAGCCCCATGTAGCGCTCCTGGTAGATCGAGTCGTACAGCCGTTGGTCCGGGACCGACGCGACCGCCACTCCCACCGCGTAAACGTCCGGGTATCGGAACATCAGGTTTAGCGTTTCGGTCCCGCCCCCCGACCAGCCCCATACCCCGACACGTTTCGCATCAACGAACGCGTGCGCTTTCTCCAGAGATTGCAGGGCAGTGCATTGCTCCTGCGACGACAGTGGACCGATGTTTTTGTACACCACCTTTCGCCACTCGCGCCCTCGTGGCGCCGGAGTTCCTTGATTGTCGAAGGTAGCCACCAAATAACCTGCAGCCGTCAGCGCACGCACAAACATGCTCTGCCAGCGGTCTTCCGTGGTTTGTCCCGCAGGCTCGGAATACACCTCCACAATGAGTGGATATTTCTTGTTGGCGTCGAAATTCGGCGGCTTCACTAACCAGCCGTCCACCATCAATCCGTTACCCGCGTCGAGCTTCAGAAACTCCGCTGCGCCGCCGCTTAATGGTTTCACGTGTTCTGCCAGTGCTGCATTGTCGGCAGTAGTCCGTAAAACCCGGTGGTCCGGCAGATGGACCACGTCGGAATGAGGCGGCTCATCAATCGCAGAAAAATTATGAAACGCGTATTCCCCGTTCGGAGCGATGGTGTACGAATGCGTCCCCGGCTGAATCGGGGTGATGCGTTCCGCGGCCCCGGAGCCGTCGAGCCGCACGCGATATAGATACCGCTGCGTCGGATTATCGGGCGAAGCGGTAAAGTAAATGAACTGTTCGTCGGGGGTCACCCGTTCGAGTTTGACCACGTCAAAATCACTGTGAGTCACCAGCTTGCTTTTGCCGGTGTCTCGCTCTACTCGATACAGATGCCGCCATCCGTCTCGTTCGCTCAACACAAGAAATTCGCGGTGCTGATTGAGCCACAGAATCTCATCGTTCAATTCCACCCAGGCGCGATCTTCGTCGACAAAAATTGTGCGTGTGGAACCTGACTCGCCATCCGCCAGGAGAAACTCATTCTTGTTTTGCAGCCGGTTCATGTGTTGTAGCAGCAGATGCTTCGCGTCGGCCCACTCCATCCGCGGGATGTAGAAATCGTGGGGGTCGCCGGACGTGTTCATCCACGCAGTTTTGCCTGATTTTAGCGAGACCACCCCGACCCGTACCGCGGAATTCCGCGTTCCCGCTTCCGGATATGGATATACCAGCGTCTCCGGGTACACGCCGGTTTGGGGATACGGAATCTGTGTCACGATTTTTCCCCGCGGGTTGCCCAGGTTGTAGATCAGCGTGAAGTTCTGAACGCCTTCCGTATTGAATTGCCAATACGCGATCGCATGCCCGTCCGGGCTCCATTGGAAGCCGTCGCGGATATCGAACTCTTCTTCATCCACCCAGTCGGACGTGCCATTGATAATCGTGCTGGATCCATCGTGAGTTAACTGCACAATTTTTGACGAAGCGATCTCTTCCGCGTAAATGTTGTTTCCGCGAACGTAAGCAACTTTGGAATTGTCGGGAGAGAACTTTGCGAACATCAACGTGGACGGCGTGGCGTCGCCTCCCAACTTTCTCAGCGCATCGCTCTTCAGATTTAGAATCCAATAATCGCCCCGCGTGTGCTGTCGCCACACCGCTTGCGTATTCGTAAAAATCAGCAGTTGCTGCCCGTCGCTGGAAAATCGGTAGTCCTCAATCTCGAGCGCTTTTGCTTCGCCCTGCGGGATCAGACGGTTGGCGGAGATCAGCACATCGCGGGCGCCCGTGGCCGTCTGATAGCGGACGATGTCCGTATCCTTGCCTGATGCCGAGGGCTCTAAAGCCAGATACGCGTCGCCATTGCCGTACCACTCTCCTCCATGAAAGCTCTTCGGGTGAAATTCAGGATTGAACATCGTGCGCTCCAGAAGTTTTTTCGCCGATTCGCGTTCGTCCGCGCACAAAAACGCCACCGAGGCAAGCACCACCATGAAGGCCAGAGCGATCCGGTAAATGATGCGCATGTCGTGTCTCCTATGTTGTATGAAGAAGAATCTGGAAAGACTCCACAGGAATGCCAAGCATTGTGGCACAAAGTAATTTTTGCGATCAAAATTTGCGAAAAAGTTTTTCACCGTTTTTCCTTCGCGATTCACAAGAAGCCGGATTGACGTGCCGTGAATTTTGCGAGAACCTTTGCACATGCTTTTGCAATGAAGTCCCGAGTGAGTTGGCTGCTGTGATCCATGGCGTTGCCAAGCGGTTAGGGGTGTGTTATTACTATGTCCGATAGCGAAAGTAGGGCGAAGTAAAAATGCCTGCCGAAGCCACTCTCGAACGTCGACTGCCCAGCAATCTGGAGGCGGAACGCTCCATTCTCGGCGCCATCCTGCTGGACAACAACGCGCTCAACACCGCTGTCGAAGCCTTGAAGCCCGAGGATTTTTTCCTGCCCTCGCATCGTCAGGTCTTCCTGCAAATGGTGGCCCTCGGAGAATCGCAGCATGCCATCGATCTGGTCACTCTGACCGAGGAACTGCACCGGCACGGCGAATTGGAAGCGGCGGGAGGCGCGCCGTATCTAGCCAGCTTGGTCGACGGCGTGGCGCGCGTTTCCAATGTGGAGCACTACGCGCGCATCGTCAAAGAAAAGGCCATGCTGCGCAACCTCATTCACGCCACGCACAATATTCAACAGCGTGCGTTTGAAGCCGAAGAAGGCGCGGATGCCATTCTCGACGGCGCCGAATCCAGCATCTTCGCGCTCGCCGAAGACCGCGTCAAAGCCGGCTTGATTCCCATCAAGGACATCGTCCACGACAGCTTCGACCGTCTCGAGAAGATTTTCCGCGAAGGCAAGAGCATCACCGGCATTTCCACTGGATACGGCGAGCTGGATAAGTTGCTTTCCGGCCTGCAGGCTTCCGAACTCATCATTCTTGCCGCACGCCCGTCCCAGGGAAAAACCGCCTTAGCGTTAAATTTGGCTGAGAACATCGCCATTCGCGGCGGTTTGCCGGTGGCGGTCTTCAGTCTGGAAATGTCCAAGGAATCGCTCCTGCAGCGTATGGTGGCTTCTGTGGCGCAGGTGGACGCCCACAAGTTCCGCTCCGGCCATCTCAGCCGCGATGATTGGAAGCGCATGACCGAAGCGCTCAGTACCATTGCTTCGGCTCCGCTGTGGGTCGACGATGCCGGTTCCACCAGCGTCCTGGAAATCGGCGCCAAGGCCCGCCGCCTCAAGCGCGACAAAGGCCTTTCCCTGCTCGTGGTCGATTATCTCCAGCTCATTACCGGCCGCGGCCGCTTCAATTCCCGCCAGGAAGAAGTGGCTAGCATTTCCCGCGGTTTAAAAGGGCTGGCCAAGGAGTTGCAGATCCCCGTCCTTGTACTCAGCCAGTTGACCCGCGCCCCGGAGCGCGACGAACGCGGTCCGCAGCTTTCCGACTTGCGCGAATCCGGCGCCATCGAACAGGACGCCGACGTCGTTATGTTCATTTACCGGCCGAATTTCTTCAACCTCAACGCCACCCCCGAAGAGCGCGATATGGCCGACATCCTGATCGCCAAGCAACGCAATGGCCCCACCGACAAAGTGAAGTTCGTGTTCCGCAGCCGCCTCACGCGCTTCGAAGAAGCCGCGCCCGACGCATTCTCGCAATTTGCCGGTGGCGACGAAATGTAACCTGTAGCACAGGCTTCAGCCTGTGTTGCAAGCCGCTTTTCTAGCGGCCGCCTTCTGAGGCGGGCCGTTGGCTTTTCGACGCCGTCAGACCACGCCTCCAAATCAGATAATAATTCATTGCGAACATCGCGCCTTCCTCTGTACGTGAAGGCACTCCATTTCCTCGTGCTAATCCACTGAAAACGAAGAAGAAGCAGGCAGTTGCCGTTCGACCGTCATTAGAAACTACTCATGTCTGCCCGTCACATACAATACATCGCACGACGATATAAACTGACTCTGCAACGTTATATCGGCTCTGGATTCACTGCATGGCAAATAAAATAATGGGGGATGAATGATCGCAGACTACTACACGCCGGAACAAATTGCTCGCCGTTTCAATATTTCCAGCGCTCAAGTGGCTCGCCTCTCTCAAATTGGGCTCCTTCGCCCTACCATCAAGAACGAAAGAACATTTTATTCTTCCCAGCAGGTTTATAAGTTGGACGTCGCGGTTCGCCAAGTGAAAGCGGAACATCTTTCCCTGGAACAGGCCATCGACGAAGTCGACAAGCGCTGGATGGCCGCCAAGCAAGATTCTCAGCAAGCGTAACCGGAACCGGGAGGGCCGTCGCGATGTTCGTGAGCACCTCTTTTTGGAAAATGAAGCGCGAAGAGCTAAAGCGCAAAAGAAACGTGTTGTTAGCCGGTCAGCAAACTACCCTGAGTGACCCGCTCTTTGAAATGCGACTCAAAATTCTGGACGACGAAATTTCGTATTGCTCCAAGTGCATTGAGGACAAAGCCGTCCCCACCAAGTAATTCCAAGCGCTCGCTTTCATTGAGGCGCGCAACGTAACAGCGTGCCGAGAAAATCTGTTCTTTAGGAGGCGGGAGCTTTTGGCCCCCCCGCGTAGCTCCGTTGCGCCTACACACAGCGCGTCTGCCCAGCCACAAACCAACGAAGCAAGCTATCGTGTAAACGGTCGCATCCGTTCGGTCGTTCAAGTCTAAGTGCTTTAGAATGTGTCTCAGGCGGGCCTGTCACAGTTCTGCAATTAAGCCTATTCCTCCTTCCCCGTTGCTGGCCGCCTGCGTGCTCAATCCCTTGTTGTCATTCACGCGCCTTGCCGCTCGTAGTTTTGGAGGCTGGGCGCGAATGCCGTAAACTAGATTTTCGGAAAAATTTCATGAGTAGAACCAAAAAAAATCCCGTCGATTTTGTCGGTCGTCCCGTTTGGGCGGAGATATCGCTCCCGGCTCTGCGCCAGAATTTCCAGGCCATTCGCGACTACGTGAATCCGCCCTCCGAGAAGCGCAACACCCCACGCAAGGTTCTCTCCATCGTGAAGGGCAACGGCTACGGCCACGGCGGCCCCGAAGTCTCCAAGGCCCTGGAAAAATTCGGTTCGGACTGGTTCGGCGTGGCCTCGGCCGGCGAAGGCATGGAGTTGCGCAAAGCTGGAGTGCGCAAACCGATTCTGGTGCTCGGCGGTTTCTGGCCCGGTGAAGAAAGGAACCTGATCGACCACAATCTCACGCCGGCTATTCATCGCTGCGAGCATCTCACGCTCTTGGAAGCCGCCGCAGCCAAGGCCCGCAAACGGCACGTTTCGATTCACCTCAAGATCGATACTGGCATGAACCGCCTGGGACTTGCGCCTACCGGCATGGATTGTTTCGCGCGCCAACTCGCGAAATGCAAGCATCTCGAGTTGACCGGAACATTCACGCACCTGGCTTCCTCGGAAGTTCTTACCGACACGCCATTGGGCCATCAGACCGATGACCAGATGGCACGCCTGCACTTCGCCCTGGACCGCTTGCGCGCATTGCGTGTGGCATCGGGGATCGTACACGTCGCGAACAGTGCGGCCATCGCCGCGCGGCCAGACACCTGGGCGGATATGGTCCGGCCGGGAGCGCTACTGTACGGCTACCATCCGGGCTTTGACCCCATGGAGCGGCGCTTTGAATTTGAGACGAAGCTCGCTCTCCGCCCGGTGATGAGTTTGCGCGCGCGCATTCTGAATGTGCGCTCGGTGGCTCCCGGCGTCAGTGTCGGCTACAACGGGAAGTGGATCGCGGAACGTCCTTCGCTGGTGGCTGTGTTGGCTGCGGGTTATGGCGACGGCATTCATCGCTCCTTGGGCAATCGCGGTTCCGCGGCCATTCATGGACATATCGCTCCGATCATTGGCATTGTCTCGATGGACGTGGTCATGCTCGATGTGACCGATGTGCCCGACGTGGCCGTCGGGGATATCGCCACCGTGTACGGCACCGATGGCGACAAGATGTATCCCGCCAATGTGGTGGCGCGGAGTATCGGCACGGTCACCTCCGACCTGATTTCCGGCGTCAGCCGCCGCGTGAAACGCTTTTACCTGCCCTAATTCTTTGCGTTTACCTGAACCCGTGGGCTCGCTTTTCTCGGGCATTCCCTGTTCACTTTCCCTTGACGAAAGCTCGATTGCCGGAGTATACACTTGACACGTTAACTGCTCTGGCAAACGCACACGCTCATTCATTCGAGCTCCCCGGAGCAAAGCGAGTCCCGCTGGATTGCGAGGTCTTGTGGGAAAACCGAAGCTGCAAGGGAATGACAGTGCGCCGCAGAACTGTGTTTCTTCGGAAAGCCCATCTCTAAGCCAAGAAACGCCGCCCGCACAACGAAATCCGCTCCCGCTAAATTGGGAATTTTGGGCCATGCGTGTCGCGCTGGTCTGCGCGAGTTCGGCGATCTGCTACACCCTCACGCCCTTCGGCATGAAGGGGCTGGCTGCCGCGGGTCTAGGATTTCTCGTAGCCATGGTCATTCTGCTCGCCGAGTTAAGGCTACGCCGCGCGGAGATCAGCGGGCTTGTGGGAGCGGCCTGCGGTGCCATCCTGGGTCTGCTCGCTTCCCTCCTGGTGACCCTCATAATTTCCCGCACCTCCGAGCCCGAACCTACCAAGTCTTTCCTCGAATTCACCTCATTATTCGCTTTCAGTTACTTGGGCGTCGTAATGGGCTCTTCCAAAGCCCACACACTTCGCCAGATCTCGCTGCCTCACACCGTGGAGGTTGCGCTCCCGCCCGTCGCAGGCACCAAGCTGCTGGATACCAGCGCCTTAATCGATGGCAGAATCGCGGATATTTGCGAAACCCATTTCATGGACGGTACGCTGGGTATCCCTCGATTCGTGTTGCTCGAACTTCAGCAGGTAGCCGATTCTTCCGACTCTTTGAAGCGTCAGCGCGGTCGCCGCGGCTTGGAAGTAATCGAGCGCATGAAGAAGATGACCTGGCTGAATCTGCGCATTCTCGACGACGACGTTCCAGGAACTTCGGCTGTCGATCAGAAGCTGATTGAACTGGCGCGCTCTTCCGGATGGAAAATAGTCACCAACGATTTCAATTTGAATAAAGTGGCCCGCGTACAAGGCATCTCCGTGCTCAATGTAAACGAACTGGCCAACGCCGTGAAGCCTACGGTGCTGCCGGGCGAATCCATGCGCGTGCTGATCCTGCGCGAAGGCAAAGAGTCCACCCAAGGCGTGGCTTATCTCGATGATGGCACCATGGTGGTCGTCGACGGAGCCCGCCGCCACATCAACCGCACCATCGATATCGTTGTGACCTCCACGCACCAGACTCCGGCGGGAAAAATGATCTTTGGCCGCTGCGAGGAACGCAGCGATGGCGCACCTTCGCGCGTCGCCGCCGCTGGCAACGTCCCAGGTTCCGGCGGCATGTCTGCTTCGCCCAGATATGAAGCCGGGGCGCGTTCTTCCTTTCCTGGGCAAGAGCCGCAATAGGCACGTAATCGCAATTTTATTAGTGCCGGCGCCACGCATTTTTACCCCGCCGCCATTTCTCTTCCACCCTCGCCTTGAGGTACACTCTCCTTTCTGCAACCCGACTTAAGCCGTCAGCGCTCCGCTTCAGCCGGACTGCCTTCATCCTATGAATACCATTGCCGCAATTTTGCCCGCTGCAGGTCTCGGCACGCGCATGGGACACGAGACTCCAAAACAATTTTTGGAGCTCGACGGCGTGCCCATTGTCATTCATACGTTGCGCAAGGTCGCCGCTTGCCCGCTCATCACCCATATCATCGTGGCGACGCGTGGAGATCTGGTCGACCGGCTCGAGGCGCGCATCCGCGAAGAGAAGTTCGCCCAGCCCGTTTCCGTGGTGAAGGGCGCCGACTCGCGCCAGGGTTCCGTCAGCCAGGCGCTCAAGCATATTCCCGAAGATACCGCGCTCGTCGTGGTCCATGATGCTGTCCGCCCGTTCGTCACCGTCGAGCAGATTACCCGCGTGATCGAAGAAGCGCGCCGCTGCAAAGCGGCTATTCTGGCGGTCCCCGCGATGGACACTGTGAAGGAAGTGAAGCGCGCCAGTTTGCCCGAGGATGTCGCTTTGATTACCGCGACTGTTCCACGGGAGCGCGTGGTTCTCGCACAGACTCCTCAAGTGTTCGAGACCAATTTGTTGAAGCAGGCCTTCGCGGAGGCGGAAGCCGATGGCATCAATGCTTCCGATGAAGCTGGACTAATCGAAAAACTGGGCCACGATGTACACGTCGTGCAGGGCTCTGAGCGCAATATCAAGATCACCAAGCCCGCTGATATGGACCTTGCACGCTTTTATCTCCAAGCTGAGCAGAAAAAAACATGAGCGTTCGTTGCGGCATTGGCTACGATCTTCACCGCTTGGCGGAAGGGCGTAAGCTCACCATTGGCGGCATTGAGGTGCCTTTCGACAAGGGCCCGGTGGGCCACTCGGATGGCGACGTGGTCGCTCACGCCCTGTGCGACGCGCTGCTCGGCGCTGCCGGATTGGGCGATATTGGCACGCACTTCCCGGACAGCGATCCGCAGTGGAAGGGTGCCAACAGCCTGCAGTTTCTGGTGCACGTGCGAAAGCTGCTCGATCAGCACGACATGGAAATCGACTACATCGATGCCGTAGTGATCCTCGAACGGCCCAAGCTGGGCCCGCATTTCCCAAAAATGCGTGAAGCCCTCGCGAAATCCCTGAGCCTTTTACCCGACCAGATTCACCTCAAGGCCAAAACAAACGAAGCCGTCGATGCCGTAGGCCGCGGCGAAGCCATCGCCTGCCACGTCGTAGCCACCATTAGTTTGTAGCGGCGGCCCGCCTGCGGTCGCCAGGCTTTACGCCGCTGCCGCTCCAGAAGCTCCACGCCTCCGCGAACTCCGTGTCTCTGCGTTAAGCTCTTTCCTGGCATTTCTTTTCTTTCGAAGAAAGGAAACGCTAAACTCTCACTATGTCTTTGTCGGAGCACGTCCAGGATCATCCCTCTCGCCAAAATTCGTTCACCGCGAAGGATGTGCTGGAGATTCTCCATACCCGCCATTGGCTCCTGGACCAACCCTCTCCCGAGCAATCCGCGTTCTGCGAGCGCGCCGCCGCATTGTTGGGTCCGCATGCCGCAGACGCTCAGGGATTAGCCGAGTTGCTCCGCCTGGTCTTCCATTACGACGCTCCACAAATCCTGCAAACCGTCGAAGCCCACGCGGTACTGGCCCGTTACGGTGCGCGCGACCTCGTCCGCCAGTTAGCGTTGTTTCTGCTCGATCCGGTGCCCTTCGACTCGGATCGCTTCAAAGAAGCGGTCACGTTGCTGAAAGAAAAACTGGAACTGCGCGGTCGCGATCTATTTCATCCGCTACGCCTCGCTCTCGCAGGCCGCGCAGGCGAAGGTGAACTCGACCGCGTCATTCTGCTTGTCGATGAGGCCGCCGCTCTTCCGTTTGCCACGCCGCTGAAGACGATTCGCGCCCGCATCGTCGAATTTTGTGGTGCCCTGGACTAAACTGCCTTCTGAGGCGGCTTTTCGAAGAACCGGCAAAATCAACACTCCGACCGGACGCGTATCCGGCACCCGGTAGCTCACCCCTTCAGGGGGTGAGGCTTTTCCTTGCGCCGGTAAGATCGCCTGCGCCGGTAAGATCGATCATGTCCCCGGCTAACGCCCTTCTTACGATAAACTTCCTTAATCATGGACCGACTTACCGGCATACACGCCGTACGCGAAGCTCTGGAAGCAGGCAGCGCCTTCGATCGTATCGTGATCGCAAAAGGCCGTCAGGACACGCGCGTTGAAGACATCGTCCAATTGGCGCGCCGCCGCGGCATCGCCGTGCGCTTCGAGGATCGCGGCCAACTCGACCGCCTCGCGAACACCAAGGACCACCAAGGCGTAGTCGCGCTTGTGGCAGCACGCGCCGCCGCCACTCTCGAAGACATTCTCGCCAACGCCAATCATTCGAAAGGCCAGCAAGGACTAATCATCCTGCTCGATGGCGTGGAAGATCCCCAAAATCTCGGCGCCATTATTCGCACCGCGCTCGCTGCCGGCGCGCATGGCGTCGTAATTCCCGAGCGCCGCGCCGCAGGTTTGACCGACACGGTGGCCCGGGCCTCGGCAGGAGCACTCGCGCATCTTCCCATAGCGAAGGTCACGAATTTAGCCCGAGCGATGGAAGAACTAAAGGAAGCAGGCTATTGGATCGTCGGATTGGACGAAGCCGCGCAGAAAAACTACACCGAAGTGGACTACACCAGCCCGACCGCCATCGTCATGGGCGGAGAAGGCAGCGGCCTCCACGAACTGACCAAAAAACGCTGCGACTTCATGGTCTCCTTGCCGACGCAAGGCCCTGTCAAATCCCTAAACGTCTCCGTAGCCGCCGGCGTTGTCCTCTTCGAAGCCCTTCGCCAAAGAAAAGGGAAGCTAGGCCACTCGTGAAATAAACAGCACTACCTTGAGCGCTTCCACCGCATGCCTAGCCCAGTGCTCGCGAAAGCCAAACCTCCATTGCCAGTAGACGTCGTCGATAGGCTCAACGCTCTTGGTTGATTTGATCGCGTCTCTTAGATCCATATAAATCTCAGCGAGGTCTTGTGAAAGCGAGTTCGGCACGGACTTCTGCGATTTTGTAGGATCGAATATCGACCAGTAGGTATCGAGATCCCCCAGCTTAGCTTTCAAAGTACTTGAAAGTTGAATGCATCGTCGTGAATGACGTTCGACGTCTTCGTGTGAGAAATCAGTGCCTTCGGTTGCGCTTGGTACGTCGGGCAAATGCGCACCGAGGAATAAAAGGCTGGATAGATGCATCAGGAGGTTATCTGCCAATTCCCCGGGAAAGGTCAGCTTGATTCTCCAGAAGCTGGCAGAATTGTTCGGCCGCTTGGGGAAACTGATTTACTGAGTCTTGCTCTAAAGGCGTCATTCGAAAAGACATAGCTTTAGGTAAAGCGAAAACCGCTACTTGTCGTATTGGATCAGGGAGAACACGTCGAGGTCAGGCAGTTTCTTCCGCCCACCAAGAAAGCTTAGCTCCACAGCGAACGCCGCGCCATCCACCACTCCGCCCAGCGACCGGATCAATTGCACCGCCGCCGCCGCGGTACCGCCCGTAGCCAGCAGGTCATCGCACAGCAGCACCCGCTGCCCCTTCTGTATCGCGTCTTCGTGGATTTCCAACGAATCTGTGCCATACTCCAGCGCGTACGAAACCTTCGCCGCCTTGCCCGGCAGCTTTTTCGGTTTGCGCACTGGCACAAATCCCGCCTTCAGCCGATAAGCCAACGCCGGCGCCAAAATAAAGCCGCGCGCTTCGATGCCCACCACCAGGTCGATCTGGTGGCCCTCGTAATGAGAGCACAGCCCATCGATCAATCCGCGAAAGCCGTTCTTATCCTTCAGCAGCGTCGTCAAGTCATAAAACAAAATTCCGGGTTTTGGATAATCCGCTATTTCCCGGATCAGCTTCTTCAGTTCGTCCATGCCAACGGCTCCTCGTTATATGGTCATCTCGATGACGAAATTGTCCCGATATTGTTCATTCGGGCGGTCGGGTTCTTCTCGCACATCCGTCACGTGCGACAGCATCGGCCCTTTTTCCAGCGCGAATCCCAATTTGTTCAATTGCTCTCCGCTGCCCATCGCATACACTTCCACGCTGCCATCGCGCCGGTTCCGTACGAACCCGCTTACTCCCAGTTTGTCGGCAATGTACTCGACGTAGTTGCGAAAACCCACTCCCTGCACCCGTCCCGAGACCATGTACCGCCGAGCGAGGACATCCTCTTCCACGATGCTTTCAGTTTAGCAAACACAAACACATTTGTTGCACCGCAGATGCGCGCCGCGATTTGCTGTGCCGCAAACCAACCGGATATAGAATGAAGGAGCGAGGCGGCAGAGGGGCCGCACACTCGCATCTAACTTTATATGACCGAGAATGCTTCCACCGTTTTGCGCGCTTTCCATGTGTTCCGTTCCCTGACATTTTCGCTGGCTTCTTTGGTGCTCTTCGCATCCGCCGGCTTTGCACAGGAAGGCGCGCCCGGCCCAACCGAACCGCCGCCGGAACACCACGTCACCCGCATCGAAGGCATTGAAGCCGCTGCTCCGCCCTCGTTGCCGCCAATGGAGATCATTCAAGCGTTCACCAAGAAAGAAGAGCTGTACCAGAAAACGCGCCCGCAATATTCCTACCGAAAAACCATCCGCATCCAGGAATTTGGGCCCGATGGCCATCCCAGCGGCGAATATGACGCTACCTACGACGCGGTGCGCTCCTCCGACGGTAGGGTCTATGAAAAGGCTGTCTCTTCGCCCGAATCGAATCTGCAATATCTCACCTTCGAGCCCGAAGATGCCCAGGCGCTCACGCGTATTCCCGCCTTTCCCGTCACCGCCAGCATGCTCTCCAAATACAACTTGAAGTATCTCAACACAGAAACTGTCGACGAGATCGATTGCTACATTTTTCAGGTTTCTCCCAAATCTCTGGAGCGAAAGGAGGGTTACTTCGACGGAATCATCTGGGTCGACCAGAAGTACCTGGAAGTCGTGAAGACCTACGGGAAATGGGTCACCGACCTCGGCGACATGCATCCCATTACGCTCCCCTTCGTCATGTGGGACATCTACCGGGAAAATGTCGACGGCAAATACTGGTTTCCGGATTACGCGCGTTCCGAGGGCAGCTACAAAATGAAGGATCGCGATGTGCCCATCCGCGTCACCATCAAGTGGTCCAACTTCAAGCCGTTCCCGCCAGGGGGATCTACGCCGTCAGCAACTCCACCTGCGTCCGCTCCCCAGCCTCCGGCTGCATCTCCATCCAAGCCCTGACTCATACAAACTGAATCACTCTGCCTTGTGTAGCACAGACTTTAGTCTGCGCTCTGCCCTGAAACTTCCGCCGGGCTTATCCGATTACAGGATAGCTATCGTGCCGACGCCGCCCGCGATTTTCCATTCAGCCGTTCCAAAAATTCCGGCAAGTCCGACAATTTCTTCAGCAAAAATTCCGGTTTCGCCGCCCGCAATCGTTTTTCCGTCGGGAAAGGGCCCAGCACCGCAATGGCCCGCATCCCCGCCGCTCCCGCCATTTCCAGGTCTTGCGGCGTGTCGCCCACATAAACGCACTGCTCCGCACGCAATTTCATCTGTTCCAGCGCCATCAGCAGCGGCGCCGGATGCGGCTTTTTCTCCGGCGTATCTCCCCCGCACACGCGAGCACGAAACGTGCGCGTCAACGAAAAATCGCGAAGCTGGCGGGTAACGCGAACCCGATCACCACTGGTTACCAATCCCAACTTGTGACGCCGCGCCAGCCGCTGCAGCACCCGCCGCGCTCCCGGAACCAGCTTCGAAGGGTGCTTGGCGTAATGCATCCGCCACAAGCTGTCTGCCTTGTTCCAATGTTCCTGGGAAATTCCCGCGGCGCGATAAACGGTGTACCAGTCCGGCGAGTAGTGCAGTTCCAGTTCTTTCAGTCCCCAGCCCAGCCCCAGCTCCCGAAACATCGCGAGATAAGCCTGCGAATCGGCATGATAGGAATCAATCAGCGTGCCATCCCAATCAAACAACACACCGGCCAAAGCGTGGTTCTCAGCCATTCCAACACATTATCAGAATTGTGGGGATACGCGTTTCTTGCCCAATCGCGCTCAGTCGACGGGCTTCCACCCAGGGATCAGGTCATCACGGTCGAACGCGAAATCGTCGAAACTCGCTGCAATTCCATGCCAACCTGGCATATTCGCGGCTTCGGCGCGCTCTACGCGGGCCCTTGAAGAAACCACCACGTTGCCGTAGCCCAAGGGACGGCTCACCAGCACGATATCCAATTCAATTTCCACGCCCGGCGCCAGCGCTTTCGGACAAAGGAAGAACACGCCTGAAGAACTAATGTCGCGGGTCACCAGCGTGATGGGATATTCTTCGCGGCGCCCAGCCACACTCCGCAGCTTCAGCGGCAACTTCAACGCGGCCCGCGGGCATTCGCGCTGCTCCAAGTGCACACCTACAGCGTGGGTAGGCACTCGCACGAAGAGCCGTTGCTGTTGTTGCGGCTTACGCAGCAACGGCATCACCCGCAATTTAGGTGTGCCAGACGGAACACCTGGTTGTGGTTCTGCAATGGCCGGTGCCGCGGCGGCTGCTACATTCGATTGCGGCGACTCGGCTACATTATCCCAAGCAAAAGCGTGATTGGCGGCACTCATCTCGCCCCTCAGCGAAAGAGATGAAACACAAATAGCCCCACTGCGGTGGTTCTATTACTTTTGCCTTGCTAAGACTTGTCCCGTGAAGATGTTGGGGTGCCAAGATGCCATTCCGAGGGGGTTGTTGTCAACCTGTGGAAAACGCAAGAAGTGCTCTAAATTGAAACACTTAGTTATAGTACTGGTTCATTTTCTTTCTGTTCGATTCTCGGCCACTTATCTGCGAAAATCGCCATATCTTGCATCTATTCAAATTTACGCCGCCACTAATTGTAGCTCATGTCCCACGATAAATCGGAACATCCCAACCATCCGACGCTCGTTCTTTTTTGCTTTGCCGTAGTCTACCTCGTCTGGGGTTCCACCTTTTACGCCATCCGGTTGGGCATCCAATCGTTTCCGCCGCACCTCTTAGCCGGGTTTCGGTACCTGTTTGCAGGGGCGGTGGTTTATCCCGTTCTTCGAGCCACCACCAAAGAGACGCCGACCTGGCCCCAGTGGCGAACCACGCTGATCGCCGGTGCGCTGCTCTTCTGCATCGGTAACGGCACGGTATCCTGGTCAGAGCTTCGCGTCCCCTCGGGCATCGCGGCTTTGCTGGTCGCCACCGTCTCCCTCTGGATGGTTTTGGTCGATTGGCTGCGCCCGGGAGGTGTGCGGCCTCCACCACGCGTGATCGCCGGTTTCTTCCTGGGATTTGCGGGCATGGCATTGCTCGTCGGTCCCAAGCATCTCGGAAACTCAGAGCGCATCGATCCCATCGGCGCTTTCGCCTTGATCGCCGCCTCTCTGGCTTGGGCCATCGGCTCCATCTACTTGCGCCATCACCCGCTGCCCCGGTCGCCCCTACTGGGTGCAGGGATGCAGATGCTGTGCGGCGGCCTGCTCTTGTGCTTCACTTCCCTCGCCATTGGCGAGACACGCCATTTTCACTTCGCCGACGTCACGCTGCGCTCCTGGATAGCGCTCTTGTACCTGACCGCGTTTGGCACGGGCCTGGGCTTCAGCGCCTATGCCTATATCCTCCGCCACAGCACAGCGTCCCGCGTGGCCACGTATGCCTTCGTTAACCCGGTCGTGGCGCTCTTTCTCGGCTGGCTGCTGGCTGCAGAGCCGCTAACCCTCCGCACCGCTTTGGCCAGCGGAATTATTCTCACCGCGGTTTTGCTGGTTATCACCGCTCCCCACAAAACCCAGATCGAAGCCGAAGAATCCATCCCAGTTCCCGGCGAAGCGTAAACTCGCGGGCGGGCGCAGCAAAATTTGCTGTCGCAAATCGGATAGATTGCTTCCTTCATGAGCGGTAGTCTAAGGCCATGAACACGCCACACCATCAATCGTTGGCCCGTGCTATCCCGCCCCAGGCCGCGGAACGCTTCTGGCAGGCCACTCTGCATCGCGATGCCCGCGCCGACGGCTCTTTCTTCTTCGCCGTGCGTTCCACCCACGTTTATTGCCGCCCGTCTTGCCCTGCGCGTCGCCCTCTCCGGCGCAACACTCTCTTCTTCCGTACGCCACAGGACGCCGAGCGCGAGGGTTTCCGTCCCTGCCGGCGCTGCCGCCCCAAGCAGCAGAACTCCGCCATCGCTTTGGTGCAACGCGTCGCCGCGGTCCTGGCCACCGCCGACGAGGATTCTCCTCGGCTACATACCCTTGCCGTGGAAGTGGGTTCTTCTCCCGCGCAAGTCCGCCGCGCATTTCGCAAAGCCACAGGCCTTTCCCCGAAGGACTTTCAGCAGGCCTTTCGGCTCGAGCGCTTCAAACAATTGCTGCGGAATGGCAACAATGTCACGGAAGCGTTGTATGCCTGCGGGTTCGGCTCATCCAGCCGTCTGTATGAAAAAGCGCATTCGCATTTAGGAATGACTCCGGCAGCTTATCGAAAGGGAGGAGCAGGAATGGAAATCAAATACACTGTAGCGGACACATCTTTAGGTAAAGTGCTGGTCGCCGCTACCCAGCGCGGCGTTTCCGCCGTTTATCTGGGCGAAAATGAACGGGCACTTGTCGACGAGTTGCGCAAAGAATACGCAAAAGCTGATCTCGTACGCGCCACAGCTGGCCATGAGAATTGGCTGAAGGAGATCGTGCGCCGCGTGGAAGGAAACGCTCCCAGCGTCGATCTGCCCCTGGATGTGCAGGCCACCGCGTTTCAACGCCGCGTTTGGCAAGAATTGCAGAAAATTCCTCGCGGCTCCACACGGACGTATACGCAGGTCGCCAAATCCTTGGGGAAGCCACGCTCGGTACGTGCTGTCGCGCGTGCCTGCGCCACCAATCCTGTGTCGATCGTTGTGCCCTGCCACCGCGTCATCCGCACCGATGGCAGCCTGGCTGGTTACCGTTGGGGTCTCTCCCGCAAGCAGCAGCTACTCGAGCGCGAAGCGGCATCCTAGGTTCAATGGAGTACGGGAGCCCTGCTCCCGCCAGTCCTCGCTTGCATCCACATCAAAACCCCGGTGCGCGGCAGCCCTGCTGCCGCCATCACCTAAGCGCGCCGTTATTCCCGTGAATCACCCGCGCGGCTTTTCGACCTTTGTCCCTTTTGGCCAATCCGCTTTGAACTTGCCGTCACCCAGTTTCAAATTCTTCATCACTTTGGTGTAGTGCGACATTACATAATCCCCGCTGCCCGCCTCGATGAATTTTTGCTGAACCGGCAGCCACGACGATTCATCCACCCACAACACCACCTTCGAAAATTGCTTTCGCTGTTCTTCGGATTTTGGCACCAGATCCAGCGTCGCCGCCTTATGCCCGTCCAGTTCCTCTTCGCCCGTTAAATTGATCGTGTAATTTTTCTTCAAACTTTCCACCCGCGTGCCGAACCCCAGTGCCAAATACTGGTCCGCCAAGGCACGATTCTTGCCCAGATTGAATTCCTCTACGCGGTTGATCTTCGGCGTATAGATGTAAAGATTGTCCCCATTCCGCAAAATCGTGCGCGGATCCGGCGTCTGGAAATCGATGCGCATTTTCGCGTCTTTTCGCGCGAAAATTTCGCCAGTTTCCCTGGACGTGTCCTGCACCACCGCGGTGTATTTGATGTAATCGATGGCTGCGGTAAGCGATCTGAAGTCCTCGGCGGAGTGATCCATCATCGAAAGTACGTAATCGAGATTGATTTTGCCGGGCCCCTGTGTGGGACCTGGCGCACACAGGGCCGAAACCGCCAAAGAGAAAAGCGCCAACAAAAAACACGAGCGGATTTTTATCAAAAGTTACCCCGCGGGGCTGAACCAGTAGCCTCGAATTCCCCATTCAAAATCGTAACACAAGCTTGCAGCGCGCCGCCGCGCATCACTGACAGGAGCCGTCGTTAACGAACTGGTCGGAAGTCGCCATGGAAGCCAAGGAATGCCCGCACGCTAGAAGTTGTTGATTCAAAGGATCGGTCTGCAGCGACGTAGGGTCGATATACTGCAACGCCTTATTCATGTTCACGTACTTGTCACTCAGTGCTTTCATATTGTTGTATTCCGTGACCATGAACGGGTAGGCATTTCTGTCCGAGTCGGTGCTGATCGCCACCGAAGCCAGATTCAAACCGTTCTGCGCTGCAGCCTGATAGTTGTCGAGCCAGCCCGTGGCCAAAGGTACGCCGCGCTCGATTGCGGTTCGCAGCGCCGCGTGCCATTCGCGCACGCGCGTCATCGCTTCAATCGCCGAGGTCAAAAACGCCTTCGAAAAGCCTTGCGGTGGTTGCGTCGCCGCTGGTGCTGCCGACGCACTTCCTCCCGGCAAGGTCAACACGATCTGCTGCCCTTTGAAACTGATCGACCCGTTAGCTAGCCGCGCCAATCCTTCCACGTCCACATAATTGTGGCCGTTCACTTGAACCACTTTCGCGCTGCCGTTTTGTCCGTTGAGGGCTAAGGAGGTTGTGCTTTGCTGCGCGGCGACGCTTAATGCCAACACCGCCACCGCAAAAATGAACAAAAAAACATAACCTCTCGCCCCTCGCGTTTCTTGCGAGCCTGAATTCATCTGCATTGCTCCGTCCTCCCAGTGCGCTCTCAGCAGCGTGGCGGCGGACGTCCACTGCCCCGGCCTTAACCGAGGTTGGCGTGACTGGGACCTTCACTCGCAGATGATAACAGAGAGGCTGCCCCTTGGGATGCCGAAGCCCGTCGCTCCGCCGGGTCGCGATGCCGGTCGAACCACCACGGCCAAACCAACAAAACTACCGTGCCCACCAGGCCCGAGACCGCTACTTCCCGGATGCTTTCCGGGGGCCCACTGAAACGGTCTCCGGCATACAGCACCAACAACACCGCGACATAAGCCCAAAATGCAAAGCGCCCGATGCCATCTCGAGCGCGCGTGCTTCGCGCATACAGCCAGACTCCCGCAGCGAACAGCACCAACTCCACCACCATGGTCCCCGGAATCGAGTTCCACAAGCCTAAACCATGCTTCGCGCCATTCGGATAAAGAGGCATATCCGCGCGATGCGTCAGCCAATCCAGCACCCAGTGGCTCACTGCGCCAAGCCAGATGGCCATAGATCCCACAAGATCGCTCCGGTACGCGCGATACACCACTGCCAACGCCGCTCCCCATAGCGCCATGAACAATAAACTGTGGGAACAGGGATAGTCGTAGAGTTCCAGAGGACTGAAGCGCGTGCTCCCGATTTTAATTCGCGCGTGCTCCCACCCGATTAGCAGATACGCCGTCCATAAAATATCAGCCCACACCGTCGCCAGCATCAGCAGCCCGAGCGACACCCGCGGGGCCATCCGTTTCAGTCCGAACCCCACGCCAAAATGACCTATGAACATCGCTTACCCGATTCTTTCGTTCAGTGAGTCTCACAGGCGCGGGAAGAGAAAACCTCGGAGGAGCAGGCCCATGGACGGCAACGGCGCAGCTGGTAAGCGCCACCAGACCTTCGACGCTTCACGCCTCGGCCCGGTTTCAGCTTTTTGTAGCACAGGCTTCAGCCTGTGTTCTTGCTTTGTAGCGGACGCCTTCCGAGGCGGCCATTGCTTTTTGCGGCCTTCCAGCGTCTGTGTAGGTTCTTATGTTTCGCGTCAGCGCAAGGCTTCAGTTCACTCCGGCTACGGAAGGGCCGCGCCGCGATCCGCCCAGAAACATTGCGGCTTCATCCGCTGAGAGCGCGCTTGCCCCTGGAATCCAACAAGCCTCAGTGGCTGATTTGTACCTGATAAGCAATCACTGTCCCAGACTCATCGCGGATCGGCTCTATCTTTCCAATCGAAAATCGCCCATCGCGCAAGTCCGGACTCGCTTTCTGCAGCGCATTGTGCAGGTCGTTCTGCAGCGCCGGTGTCCGTTCAGGGGGTGCCAGCACACGCGCATCCACTTTATAAATCTCAGTTTCGCCAGTCTTGGAGATCAGCTCTACTTGTGTGGAATTCACCGGCAGGCCCACTTGCGGCTGATCGTGAAACCATCGCGCCGGTGTCAGTAGCACAAACACCAGAATCAGCCCCACAGCGATATCGTATTGCCACGTGCCACGCTCGTAGGACCAAAAAAAAGTGCGGCTCAGGATTTTTCCGGGACCGGCCATCTCAGTCCGCCGGAATGCCGTCAACGATCACGCCATCTCGCATATGCACCACTCGATCAAAATACACCGTAGCCTCGGGGTTGTGCGTAATCATCACTATCGTTTGCCCCAGGTCTTTGTTCAACCGCCGCAGCATCTCCAGCACCACCTCGGAATTTTTCGTGTCGAGGTTGCCCGTGGGTTCGTCCGCCAGCAAAATTTTTGGCTCGTTGATGATGGCCCGCGCAATGGCCACTCGCTGTTGTTCTCCGCCCGACATTTCCGCCGGGCGATGATGCAGCCGGCCGTCCAACCCCAGCATCTTCGTCACCACGTCAAAACGGTGCGGGTCGAATCCGTCGCCATGAATGTATTGCGCAATGGCAATGTTGCCCCGTGCGGTCAGCGCCGGAAGCAGATTGAATCGCTGGAACACGAAACCAATCTTGTGTCGGCGCAATTTGGTTCGGTCGGCATCGCTCATGCTCGAAAGGTCGTTGCCATCTACATATACTTTCCCGCGCGAAGCCTGCGCCAACCCGCCAATTACATAAAGCAGCGACGATTTGCCGCACCCGGAAGGACCCATCACCGCCACCGATTCTCCGGGTAGCACGTCAAAATTCACGCCGCGGAGGGCCGGTACTTCCACTTGCCCCGCGTGATACAGCTTCCACAAATTCTCGGTTTTAAGTATCGGCTCCAAAGTTTTCAGCTCAGGTTCCGCCAGATCGTTCGTCTGCGTTTGTATTCTAACCGTGATTGACATAGGTGACTAGGTTGCCGGACTCCTTTTCATTCATATGACAGCGCCTGCACCGCGTCCTTGCGGCTGGCGAGCCACGCAGGATAGCTGGCTCCGAACAACGCACCAACCAGTGCGATCAGGCCGGCCCGGATAATCCATCCGGGGGTAATCAGAACCGAAAGCGTCGGGAAAATGGCGAGAAACCCAGCGCGAACAAGGTAACTCAGACCGATGCCTGCGGCAATACCGAGAAAACAAAGCAACACCGTTTCTGTCAGCAGCGCGCGCACGATCAATACCTTGCTGGCGCCCAGCGACTTCAGCACGCCAATGTCCCGGGTGCGCTCCAAAACCGTGGTGTACATTGTCAGGAAAATCACCAACAGCCCGATCGCCACGGCCAGCGCAATCATCGCGTTGATGAAGGTTTGCAGCCCCGGAATGTTCGCGGAGGTCATCAGGCTCATGAAGTCTTTCAGCGGCCGCACCGGATGATTCGGAAGTAGCGCTTCGATTTCCCTCATCGCATCTTCGGTGTGCTCCGGCCGCGTGCACTTCACCAGGAAGATCGAAGCTTTATCGCGCGCGCCGACCAGTTCCTGCAGCGTCGTGATGGGCACAAACAGTCGCCCGCCTTTGCCATGCTCCACGATCCCCGCCACTGTCCAGTCGTGGTTGAACAGCCGGAAGGTGCTGCCCACCGTCAGGTGCTTCGATTTCGCTGCCCAGTCGTCCACCAGCAAATCGTCGGGACCTTGCATGTCATGTCCCGCGAGAAAAATAAATCCGCCGGAAACCGCCCGGAATGATGCGGGATCGATTCCGTAAACAACGTCAACCCCGCCCGAAGAATTGAATTGCAGCAGCGCTGGCGCCACCGACTGCACGTATTTCAATTCCTGCAGCTTCTCCGCAATCTTGATCGGCATGGGCGAACCGCTGAACCCGATCAATATTTGCGCTGCCGGCGCCTGCACCATGATGTCCGCGCCAATGCCCTCAATGCGCTTGGCCGTCTCCTGCAACATGCCGGAGGTTAGCCCAACTATCACAACCACCAACATAATTTCCACGGCAATGGCCAGCACCCCGATCAGTGTGCGCACCGGCCGGTGAAAAAGGTTGCGGAAAACGAACTGGCCCATCATCGCTTGTTTTCCTCCACCGCATCCCTCAAGTCCACAATTTCCGCGCCCGCCGGCATTTGTAATTGAAAATGATCCGCCGACAGCGTTTCGTTCAACGTGATTTTGCTGATGCTCATATCCAGTTGATACTCGTCATGCGGGCGGTCAATGTGAATCGCTCGCGGGTAATTATTCTGCCCCGGCGAAGCATTGTCCGCGGGCTGCCAATCCCCGTAGCGCACATCCGACAACAACACGCCCTTAGCTCCGTAAGTTTCAAATCGCGCGAAATGCAAATCGGCGCGGTCGAACCAGATTTTGTGCAGGATTTCCGCCTGGTAGCCTCCGCGCAACACCGTCAGCACATAATAGCGCGCCGACTCGTCGTTGAATTCCTCAAAAAGTGTTACCTCTTCCTTGTGTATCGGCGGCCACAGAAGAGCGTTCACCAAATGCTGCGGGCGGAGATTTTCGATCGGCTTGGAACTCGCACGGTTCAGGGAAACGGGTCCGATCAGAAATTTGTTTTTTGTTGGAATGAAAATTTCGAAATCCCGCCCATCACTCGCCATGTCAAACGCCGTCGTGCCGACCACCGGCACCTGCCCAATCATGCGGATATTGTACGGCCGCGACGCCAGCACGAACGCTTTCACTTCGTGATATTCACTGATGACGCCGGTATACTCGGACCCCGCCGACGGCTTTAACTCCATCGTCGCATTCACCGATTGCAGACCTTGCGCCAGCGCGTTGTACCGATCCCGGATTTGCTCTTGCGAGGCTTCCAGCGCCACCGGACGCGCGGCCGGTGGCACCGTGGTCGTTTTCTTCACCGCTCCACGGCCGCAACCGCAAGCCACCGCCGACAGTGTCAGCCACACCATGCAAGTTCGCACACGATTCATGGACAATACTGTGTTCCCTGAGCCAAGTAGCAATTGAACCGCCACGGTGCGCGCCGCCGGGCGCAAGGCAGAGCCGCATCTCGCGAATTTGGCGTCACACTACGCGCAAACAATTTGCGCAATTGCCCCGCTCGCAAGCTCACTTCCGCGCAACTGATCTAGATGATCCCCAAGGCTCTACCCCTCTATTTTAGCGTATTTCCCGGTTTTCGCGAATTATTGGGGGCGCGCAATGTACACATCGTAAGCCTGCAGAGCCGGCCGTACGCGGCGGATAATTTCGCTGGGCCACAGGGTTTCGCTCAGCAGGGTCACCCAGCCGTCGCCGGGTTCACAAATCGCGCAACAGGTGTAGCGAGAATACGCCTGCTGGTACGCGTCCAGCCCGCGATGCGAAAGCTCGTTTTCCAGTGCCGCATCCCCATTCGCGGCAGCCGGCCCCACTCGCAGACCGAACGTCTCGCTTTCGAAGCGGCCCACCAGCAGGCGCAACAGCTCTTTCGTAGGTTGCGGTACCACCACGCAGCGAGCGGCGGCTTCGCGAAGACCGATCGCGTGGGAAGCCGCAAAATCTCGCACGCGGTCCAGATGACTGAAGAAGTCGACCACGTAGGGTTCCGTTCCCGCTAACGCCTCCAGCGCACCCGACCAGATCGCCGCGGCTTCCTCGCCGCGCAGCGGCTCGCGGCTTTCCGTCTCGATCAGTTCCAGCCCCACCGCCTTCACGCCCGGGCCCAGGTCCATGGCCTGCACGTCCAGCGAATACGGCGGAAGATCGGGAGCGGCGTTTTCAGAATCCATGATTATTCTTCGTCGGGCTCCACGTCGATATCCCCGAATTTCTGGCGAAACTCCGGGGAAGCTTTGCGCACTTCCAGCCAATTGAAAAAAGCGTCAGGTGTTTCCAGCCAGATGCGGAACCACTCCGCGATTTCTCTTTTTTCCTCCCGTTTTTGCGCCTCTACCTTGCGGTTGTGCGAAATCATTTCCGCCCGCCGCTTGCCCAGCCTCGCAATCTCCATCACCCGTTCCATCGCTGCCTTCTCTCCGTGGGTCTGGAAACGCCGTAGCAGTTCATCCAGCCGCGTTAAGCTCACTTGCGCGTCCTGCAGCGTTTTGAAATGCAGAATGTCTTCGAACTCTTCCTCGAACCGTTCTTCCGCTTCTTCGCGCTCGCTCAGTTGCACTTTCCAGCCCATGGCTTGCAGCACATCGGAAATGTAGTCGTTGCTGGATTTGCCCACTTCGCCATGATCCGCGATCAATTTGCGGCGCAGTTGGTCGATTTCGGCAGTGCTCCATTTTTGGTGCCCCAGCTGTCGCGCCGCTTCCAGAATCATTGCTTTTTTGCTATTCGAACCGTCGGTCATCGTTTGCCTTTGTGAGCCGCGCCAGCGCTGCGAGTGTGAGGCGTCTCGGGCACCGGTGGGTCGGCGGCTTCGCCATTCAACAGACGGTGATATTTGGCCACATTTTGGTTGTGTTCCGCCAGTGTGGCCGCAAAAAAATGGCCCCCTTGGGTGTTCGCCACAAAATATAAATAATCCGTGGGTGCCGGCGAAAGCGCCGCCCGAATCGAAGTTTCCCCTGGATTGCCGATCGGCCCCGGTGGCAACCCGGCGTGCACGTAGGTGTTGTACGGCGAAGCGTAGGCCAAATCTTTCAGCAGCAGCGGCGGTTTGTACTTGTCAGCGGCTCTGAGCGCGTAAATCACCGTGGGATCGCATTGCAGCAACATGTCTTTGCGCAAACGATTCGTATACACCCCCGCAACCAGCGGCCGCTCTTCCGGCTTCGGCGTCTCCGCTTCCACAATCGACGCCAGCGTAATCACCGACAGAAGAGACGTACCCGGTGTTTGCGGATCCAGCCGCTCCGGCGCGATCTGCTGCATGGCTTCGCGAAACTTACGCACCATCATCGTGGTCAAGTCGCCCCCCGAAGCGTGCCGCGGCAAATTATAAGTCGCCGGGTATAAGAATCCCTCCAGCGTTTTTGCGCCGGGAGCCAAATCCTTAACTTGCGACGCATCCTGCGCGGCCTTCACGAATTCGTCCGCCATCATGTACTTCGCGGTCTCCAGATTGTGCGCGATGTCGTAGATGGTGTCGCCTTCTTTCACCGTGAAAGGCTGCACGTACACTTCGCCGTTGGCAATCTTCCAGTAGACCTCTTTGCCGCTCATCGCGTGATCGAAGAAGTATTCACCCGCTTGCAAGGAACGCCGCGGATGCCGCCTCGCATACAGCTCGAACGCCGCGGCGCTGCGCACGATACCCTGACTGGCCAACAACCGGGAAACTGTGCGTTGCGAAACTCCATGGGGAATCTCTACAAATACCCCTTCCGCCGGAACTTGACCATACGGCTTTTCAATCGCCACCCAAACGTACCCCGCCACTGCGGCTACCACGAGTACAAGCAACAGCAGAACGGTGAGCAACGCCTTCACGCTAAGCAGACTCCTTGGGCTTGGGGGTATGACTCAGATATTCCCGCAAAATTACCATCGCGGCAACGGCGTCGACCGTGTATTTGCCGTCAGTGACACGGGTAGACTTTTGCCGTCCATCGTGCGTTTCCACATGCGTGATGCGCCGCCCCATTTCTTCTTCCAGAATCCGCTGCGCTTCCCAACTGGTTAAGCGTTCATCCACCAGCTCCACCGGCAAGCCCAGCTGTTTGCGCACTCGTTCCGCGAACCGCCGCGCTTCGTCTGCCATTTCCCCGGCTGTGCCATCCAGTCGCAGTGGATACCCAACCACGATCTGTTTGACATGATGATCGCGTGCAAATTCCCGCAGGCGTCTCATATCTTCATTGCGATTGATGCGTTCCAGCGTCGTGTAAGGTTCGGCGACCCGCGCCGCGGAATCGGCCAGGGCTAGCCCCATTTTTCGCCGCCCGTAGTCGATACTCAGAATTTTTGCGCTTTCAACAGGAACAACCGGCAGGGAATTTGCGCCCGATTTGCGATTTTGCGTCACACAACCAGTATAGCCCTAACCTGTAACACAGGCTTTTGCCTGTGCCGCGTTCGTGTAGTCTTTTTCTCCCAGGACCACTGGCTGTAGCAGAAGCTATACATTCTGGCTGCCGCAGACGAGCGCCGTAGCTGCGCCACATCATCCCGGCCACCCGCCGTCACGCCGAAATCAAGGCTGCCGTCCGCGCGCCCCCGACTCAAAATCGTTCCACATATCCAAATTGTGTAATTCCTTATCCAACCCCGTTTCCTTCATCAACCCTTCCAACTCCGCGCGCGATTGCCGCTTGCCGATGGGCTCGGCCCGATCCGCGATGCCCCACGCCGTAACCGCCGCAAGCACCGTATTCAGCTTCAATTCGCGAATATCCACTTTGTCGAACGTATCGGACGCGGCGTGGTAATTCTGCAGGTAATTCGCCACTTCCTGATTCGCCACCAATGTCGGAACACCCTCCAGCAGAAAATCCAGATGATCGGTTCCCGTCTGCGCGTCCAGCGTCGAGTGATCCACGCCCCAGCCGGTAAACGGCTTCAGAATCTCCGCGACCGGCGCTTCCAGATCCCGTCGCCCACCTAACGAATAGCCGGTCACGCGGCCAACGCCGGAATCGAAGATCACCACGCCGCGGTACTTGTCCAGTCCCGCGCGATGCGCCCGCACGTACGCCCACGAACCCAGCAGCCCTTGTTCTTCGCCGGAAAAAAGAATGAATCGGATAGTGCGTCGAGGTAACAAGCCGCTGGCTTTAATCGCGCGGGCCGCTTCGATCACCATTGCCGCGTTGCAACCGTTGTCCAGCGCCCCGGTGCCCAGTTCCCAGGAATCCAGGTGAGCGCCCAGCACCACAATTTCATCCGGCTTCTCATAGCCGCGAATTTCCCCCACTACGTTTTGCTGTTCCACCGGTCCGCTAATCTGGTTCGGCATGGTCAACCGTAACCGCACCTTGCCCGGATTCGCTGCTGCTGTCCGTTCCAGCCGCAGGCCATCTTCGCGCGCTAGAATCGCTTGGGGAAGAGCCTCCAGCCGCCCGTCCGAAGAATTGGTGTGTCGATACAGCAGTTTGCGCTCGCGCTCCCCCGTCCACAGAATTGCGGCGGCGCCAGCCTTAACGGCTCGGTCGATAATCGGCGGCGGGATATCGTACTCGCGAAACAGATCCTCCCACGTATAACTCACTTCGGTATGCACCAGCAGAATCGCACCTTTCAGCGACCCACCCGCACGCGCGAAATCCGCTTCCGTGCCCGTGCCAATAAAAACAAGCGGTGCCTCGATGCCTCCCGCGGGCGTCGCGGGCGAAAGCCCCACCGAAACCAACGAAACCGGAAACGTCACCGGCCCCATCACCTCAAGCTGCGTCGCCCCTTCACTCCACGCATGAGGCAGCGTATAGCTTTCGGTGTGCACCTCCACGCCCGCCGCGCGAAATGCCGTCTCCGCCCATTCCACTGCCTTGGCCATTTCCGGCGAGCCCGTCACCCTGCCACCAACGTCGTCCGTAAGCCGCCGCAGGTTGTCTTCCAACGGCGATTCCCCCATCACCACCGGCGTGATTTTCGCAGCCGCCTGCGCGCAAGAAGACGGCTCCGTAGCCGAACACGCCCCCGTTCCCTGGATCGCCTGCGTCGCTCGCAGCGGATCGGTGTTCACCGGGGGCAATTGCGCCGGAAGTATTGAACCCAAACAAAACACGAAGCTGTAGAAACAAAATAGGCGGACGCACATTCGGAGAATTCCTCGATACGATAAGCGGTTTGCAGTTGCGTGCGAATTATAGCGCAGCACGGAAAGGGATTGAAATTTGCTCCGACAGAGATATGCTCTGGCTAAGAGAAAACTATGACCAATATGCCTGTGGGAACCGAACAAGTTCGGCCAGATGCGTGGTATTACCTTTTGTCTCTTTTACCCCTTGCCCTTGCGATTGGATTGGCGCTCTACTTCCTGCACACCGGCGTCCCGCAAATTCGCGAAAATATGGTGCGCATGGATGTGCCCGGCGAGCTCAATCTGGATTTGAGCAATCGCGAAACTTACACAATTTTTGTCGAACGCGCCACCTCCAGGGCGTCGAAGAACGTAGATCTGCAACCTTTGGCCCAGATCCACTGCGATGTCCATAACGCAGTCGGGGAAGGGAATCAGACGAATCCTAGATTGGGAACTGCGATGTACACCTACGGAATGAATGTCGGCGTGTCCATCCTCGATTTTGAAGTGAACAAGAATGGCACCTATAACGTGGCCTGCCAGGGACCGTCAGAAATTTCCGGGGACAAAATCCAGGTCGCCATCGGAGGCGGCTCGGCCAAAGCCCTTACCGCCGTAACTAGCCGTTGCATTGTTTCTCTGATTGGCGGCATAGTGATCGGCATATTGATCCTCATCCGCGTGTTCATGCTCCGCCAGGAATCCATCCGCGATATCCGTGATCGCGGCCTCCGCCCAATGTAATTGCGTTGCATGGATACCGCGGCAAACCTGCGTCCGTCATTCCGAACGGAGTCCGCGGAGTGAGGAATCTCTCTTACCTGCTGTCCCGCTTACTCCTTTGGGTGCCGCACCCTTTGGTTTTCGAGGGTGCGGGTTTAGAGTTCACACCCAGCACAATCTACTCTCCCTGCTTCATGCAGCCCGCTAGGCGTCGCGAACCGCATCCACAACCCGCGCCACTTGCGCCATTTCCTCCACATCATGTACGCGAACAATGTGCGCACCATTCAGAACGCTCGCGGCAACGGTCGCCGCGGTACCCCACATCCGTTCACTCGCCGGCAAGGGCTTACCACCGCGAGCCAGCGTGGCCCCCAGGAATCCCTTGCGCGAAGAGCCAATCAGCAGCGGATAACCCAGTTTGGCCAGTTCCGCTAAACGTGCCAGCAGTTCGTAATTTTGCGCATGCGATTTCCCGAAGCCAATCCCCGGATCGAGAATAATTTGCGAATGCCGCACCCCGGCCCGCCGCGCAAGCGCCGCAGAACGGCGCAAGCCGCCTGTCACATCCCGAACCACATTCTTGGCGAAGGGGCCTTTCTGCATCGTGCGAGGAGTTCCGCGCATATGCATCAGCACAATGGGGACTTTGTGCCGCGCCGCAACCTCCGCCAAGCGCGGGTCGTTCTTCAACCCCGAAATGTCGTTCAGTATTTCGACCCCAGCGCCAATCGCCAGTTCCGCGACAGCAGACTTTTGCGTGTCCAGCGAAATCGGAATTTTCAGCCGCCCGCGCAGTTCCTGCAGAACCGGCAACAGCCGCGCCAACTCCTTCGCCGCGGAAATGCCAACCGAACCGGGACGCGTGGACTCCGCCCCAATATCCAAAATGTCCGCCCCCGCCTCTTGCATCCGCAATGCGGCTTGCACTGCTTTCTTTACGGCAAAAAACTTGCCTCCGTCCGAGAAGCTGTCAGGCGTAATGTTCAGAACGCCCATGACGAGCGTGCGCTCACCCAGCGCAAGCGTGCGTGAAGCCAGCTTTAAAAGGAAGCGTTTGCGGCGGTACATGTGCACAGCAGTTTAGCGTGCCCCGCCGCAAACCGATAATCCGCCTCCGAAGTGGCACAGGCACTCCTGCCTGTGCTCTTGAGTTGCCAACTACTGCAGTGCCGATTTGTGAACCGGGCCTGGGCTCCAAACAAAAAAGTCCGTCATTCCGAGCGCAGTCTTCGGAGCAAGGAATCTCTCTTGTGCATTTGTCGAAAGGGAAACGAAAGCCCTAATCCAAGTCGAAATCGCGAATAGGCTTCCCGGCCGGCGCGTCTTTCGCCTTCTTCATCGCTTCTTCGAACTTCTTCGCCAGGATGTCTTCCTTATGCGTCTCCTGGAAGAACGAATCCGCGAACTTGTCCTCGCGTTGCTTCTTCTGATTCTCCAGAATGTCGCCCGCCTTCGTCAGATCCACATCCGGTCCGGGCTTCACGTGAGCCTCATGCGACAGCACCGCGCCGAAGATCGGATCGATCACCAGCTTGGCCTGGCAGCAGGGGCAAATCACATTCAAATTTTCGCCGTCTTTGCGTCCCATGGCTCCATTTTACCCCTTTCTCACAAAATGTGGTTTACCCAGCAAATTCGCTTGCATCCCGGCATGCTGTGGGTGAATCCGGTGTTCCCCGTGACAAAGCTTACGTAGGATCGAAGCTGGTCGGGCATACCAGCTCCCCCAGGACAGAGGCGTCTCTCCATTCATGTCTTTTGCGTCGATTTGCGCTCCCGCTTCCAGTAGCAACTGAATCGCTTCTTCGTCTCCGAACGCGGCAGCCCGGTGCAGTGGCGTTTCGCCCTTCGTTCGGCAATCGCGCATGAACCCTCCCGTTTCCACATTGTGCTTCGTTTTGCGATTCGGGTGGGCGCCATGAGCCAGCAGCACTCGCAGCACCAGATTGTGCGCCAGCCGTTGGGTGGTGCACAGCGCGGCATGCAATGGTGTTTCCCCCGTGTCCGGCGACGGATGGTTCGCGTCGGCGCCCTGCTCCAGCAGAAATTGGCACAGCCGCCAATGTCCATGAAACGCCGCCCCATTCAAATCCAGATTGTCTCCCAGCGATTCAAGTGCCGCGCCCTTCGACATCAGAAACTTCATCGCACTCACATCCCCGTAATAGGCGCACCACTGCAACAGTGACACGCCGCCTTCATCCGTCGAATTCGCCGCGTGCCCCTCCGCCAAATACTCAAACACCAAATCCGTCCGACCGTCCCTCAACTCTTCCGGTATAGCCATGGCGGCGGATATTACCACGCGCGGCGTACTAGTAACATCGCAGATTTCCAGCAATAAGTAGCCGAACTTAAATCGAGCGCCAGAAGCCCGTCACAATGAGCGGTCCGGGCATGCTGGCAGGGCTGGGCAGAACTCCCGCATACGACTAGCGGTAGATGCGCAAAAAACAAAAGGCGCGATTTTTCGCGCCTTTGTTCCAACGGAAAACTGATTACCGATTACTGATTGCTCTTCACGCCTTCGCCGGCGAATCTCCCCGCGTAAATCCAGGAGCCGGCCGCAACTCCGGACGAACCACCTTGGGATCCGTCGTCGGCGCGCCCTGCGGCGGTGGCGGCGGAGGCGTGCGCGGCTTTTCCGGCAGCGTCTTACCTTCCATCAGCATCTTCACTTCGTTTGCGTCGAGCACTTCGCGCTCCAACAACGCCAGCGCGATGCGCTCCAGCGTGTCGCGATTCGATTGCACGATGCTCTGTGCCTTCTCATACGCTCCGCTCACGATGCGCTTCACTTCCTTGTCGATCTGCAGCGCGGTATCTTCGCTGAAGTCGCGGTGCTGTGCGATTTCGCGGCCCAGGAAGATTGCTTCCTCTTTCTTGCCGAATGCCAATGGGCCCAATTCACTCATGCCCCATTCACAAACCATGTTGCGCGCAATGTCCGTGGCGCGTTCAATGTCATTTCCAGCGCCCGTAGTGATGTGGCCCAGGAAAATCTCTTCTGCCGTGCGGCCGCCCATCAGCACCGCCAGCATCCCTTCCAGATATTCCTTCGTGTACGTGTGCTTGTCCGCTTCCGGCAATTGCATGGTCAAGCCCAGCGCCATGCCACGCGGAATAATGGTCACTTTGTGAACAGGATCCGCTCCCGGCGTCATCGCCGCGATCAGTGCGTGTCCCGCTTCGTGATAGGCGGTGTTCTTCTTCTCCTCGTCGGACAGAATCATCGACTTGCGTTCCACGCCCATCAGCACTTTGTCCTTCGACATTTCGAAGTCCGCCATCGTGACGAACTTCCGGTTTTGCCGGGCGGCCCATAGCGCGGCTTCGTTCACCAGGTTCGCCAGGTCCGCCCCGGAAAAGCCCGGTGTGCCACGAGCAATAATCGAAAGATCCACATCGTCAGACAAAGGGACCTTGCGTGTGTGCACGCGGAGAATTTCTTCGCGGCCCTTTACGTCCGGACGGGCCACAACCACGCGACGATCGAACCGCCCGGGCCGTAGCAGCGCCGGGTCCAGCACATCGGGTCGGTTGGTCGCGGCAATCAGAATGACGCCTTCATTGGACTCAAACCCGTCCATTTCCACCAGCAACGCGTTCAAGGTCTGTTCGCGCTCGTCGTGTCCTCCGCCCAAACCCGCTCCACGGTGACGGCCTACCGCGTCGATTTCATCAATAAAGATGATGCACGGCGCATTCTTCTTACCCTGCTCGAACAAATCGCGCACCCGGCTCGCACCAACCCCCACAAACATTTCCACGAAGTCCGAACCGGAAATCGAAAAGAACGGTACATTTGCTTCACCGGCGATCGCTCGCGCCAACAACGTCTTGCCCGTGCCCGGAGGTCCCACCAGCAGCACGCCCTTGGGAATGCGCCCGCCCAATTTCTGGAATTTCTGCGGGTCCTTCAGGAACTCGATGATTTCCTGCAGCTCTTCTTTCGCCTCATCGCTGCCCGCCACATCCTTAAAAGTAGCCTTCTTCTGTTGCGCCGAAAGCAACCGCGCCCGAGACTTTCCGAAGCTCAGCGCCTTGTTTCCACCCGCTTGCATCTGGCGCATTAGGAAAAACACAAAGCCGGCCAGCAGCAACAGCGGCAGCGCGTTCAAAAGAATCAGCACCCAATCGCCGCTGCGCACTTCTTTCACGTTCAGCGCAACCGCTTTATCTTTCAACTCCTTGGTTATCTCCGGCGCATTTTCCTTCGGAATGGTTACGTGAAACTTGCGGTTTGCGGGGCTCGTGTATTCGCCTTGCAACTCGTAGCTGTTCGGAGAGAGGTACATGGTGACTTCCTTCACGTCACCCTTATCCACTTGCGCCATGAACAGGCTGTAGCTTGGGTTTTCTTCGCGCGCCGCCTGGCCATTGCTGGACACTAGCTTCCAGAGCATCACGCCCAGAAAGACGATGGAGATCCAGAACAGAATTGTTTTTGCCGTAGAACTGGAATTCACATTAACCTCTCAATTTACCCAACTACTTTTCCCCGAGAACCGACCTACGAAATCTTAGCGCCCCTGTGCGCTCTACCTGCTTTTTTCTTAACCGCCTTGGATCTGCTTGCCCCGTTGGAGGAAGAACCTGCCACCAAATTCCTGATGTTGCGCCCTGTGCCGTTGGGGGCCGCTAGCCCGTACCCAGACCACAATAGATTAGATGCGGTCCGAAAGCCAAAGTAATCGGGTTCCAACGGCACCCGCCTCCGGGAAGTCTTATCCAAAAGGACCGCCAATCGCAACGAACGTGGCTTGCTCTCCCCCAGGCGGCGCAGCAAAAAATCCTGCGTAACTCCGCTGTCCAGAACACTATCCACCAGCAGCACATCCCGCCCTTTCAACTCCGCCTGGTCTGGCGCTGCTGTCGTGGCCGACCGGTTCGCGAAGAATACTTCGCGTCGCCGATGGCCTCCCAGATCGATATCCCGAATGTCTTCGCGCACAAAATGCACTACCACCGGCGCCTCTATCGCCCGGATCAAGTCGGCCGCGAACATAAACGACCGGTCCATGGTCACCACAATATCCAGCCTGCGGCCTCGCGCATCCCGCGTAATCTGCCGCCCCAGCGCCTTTACCCGATTGGCAATCCGGGCTGCGGAGAGTGTGCTCGCTTTGGCCATAGTTACCTGGGCGCAACCTCCGTGATTACAACCGCTTTCCGCGTTGTATCCCCGGCCGCAAATCCCGCCGCCACCGGCAATCCTCTGGCCCACACAATCTCTTCGCCGCAAACCAAAACCGGCCAGCTTCCCTTGGCCCAACGGCTTATGCCCTGTTCGCTGAGCAAACGCGCCAATTTGTGCCGCTTCTGATGGCCTACGGGCTGCATTTGGTCACCTGGTTGCCATGATCGCACCACGAGGGGGAGACAAATCCGCTCACGGTCTAAAACCGCCCCTATCCTATTAGTCTCTCGCCCTTCCCGAGGCCAGTCAATCACCCTAAAGCGCAGGTAATGAGATTGTTCCAACAATGACACATCGGTGATCTCTACCCCCAGTTCTACTGTACGACGAAACGCCTTGGGCATCGATTCCCGCTTGCCTGCCGCCCGAAAAATCAACGACTCTCGCTCCCGCCGCACTTCCACTCCACCCGGAAGCGGCAGAGTTTTGCCGCTGTCCGCCTGCTCCGCCAGGCGCAGCACCGCATCCACGTGAACGGAACTCAGCTGCCCGGAATGGGGCTTCACTCTTTTCACCAGAAGCCGGATCAATCTCTTGCTGATCGCCTGAGGCGCGTTCCGCGACCACAGCGCATCCACATTTTCCCCCGGCTCCGCCGCGCCGTGTCCAGCCAGAAGATCCCGCAGAGCCACCCGCCACTCGCCTTGCGTTTCCTTCGCGTTCAGAAACATTCGCAGCTCCGCCGAACTTTCTAGCCAGGCATTATCCTCGCGCGCAAGATCGGCCAGTTGACATAGATGCTCCACCACCGCAGGCTGGAATTGTTTTTCCAAAAGCGGCACAAGCTTTAGACGAATGCGTGCCCGCGTTCGTTTGGTGTCGCGATTACTCGCGTCTTCCCGCCACCCTTGTCGCTGCCCACGCAAATACGTTCGTAGTTCGGCGCGACGAAAAGCCAGCAACGGACGGAACACGCAGCCCACTTCCGGATGAATGCCCGCCAGTCCCGCCAGGCCGGTGCCGCGAAAGATATGCGCCAGCACCGTTTCCGCCTGATCGTCGGCCGTGTGCGCCACCGCAATTTTGTCGACCCGCCGTTCGCTCACCAGGCGCTCAAAGAACGCATAGCGCGCTCGCCGCGCCGCGTCTTCCAGATTGGCGCGTTCGCGTTTGGATTTGTGCGCAATGTCCTCGCGTTCGACGAACCATGCTAAATCGTGCCGCGCCGCCAGCTTCGCGACGAATTTCTCGTCCCCATCCGACGCGCGCCCACGTAGCTTGTGGTTGAAGTGCACCACCGACAAAACCACCCCCAACTTTTCACGCAATCCTAGCAACAACCGCAGCAGCGCCACGGAATCTGCCCCGCCTGAAACCGCAACGCCGATGCGTTGCCCCGGCGCCGCCCAATGCTGTTCCTTCAGCCGCCCCAATACCCGCACACCCAGATCGCTGCGCATTTCACTCGCAATCCCCCGCGAACGCATTTTCTTAGCCATGGCTGCGCAAAGCGTCAGGACTCGCAGCATTATTTGCGTAAAAAGTATTCTTAGGAGGCAGCTTCAGGCCGTACGCAAATGGCACCAAGCACATCGGTCTAGAGAGCATGTATGAGGACCCACGTTTTTTCGTCAGGGCACGGCTTCAGCTGTGCCATCAACTAGCCTGAATCAGCGCGGCTTTAGCCGCTGGGGGCTTCCTTGTTTGTCCTCGCGCTGCTCCGAACACTCCTGATCCGACTTTTTCACGCAACCTTCCGAGCCTGCGCTTTCACCTTCATTCCGAACCAAGTGAGGAATCTCTCTTTTTGTCTTGCGGCGCGCAATCTCCACCGCGAATCTACAACTCCCGCGCCACGTGGAACAGAAACAGGATGGACAACTGCACATCCCTCAACAGATTGAACGGCACCTTGTGCACCGGAATCCGGAACCAATGCTGGTTGTTCCAGCGCTCGCTCACGTGCCCCCAAAACGCATGCAGGTCCGCTCGTGTATAAATGCTGTTCTGCACCAGCAGCGGACTCCACTTCCCCCAGAACAGTTGCACTTTCGACGGCACCCGCACTGACGGGAAATGCTCCTTCGCCCGCACGTACGCCGCTTGCAGATCGGCCAGCTTGAACTGATCGTACTTTTCGCGCAACCGCGCAAATTCCTCGGCCACCCGCTGCTCCGCCGCCGAAGGATGCCGCGTCTGCAACCACAACTCTTCCATCTCGCCCAACAACCGCAGCATCGACCGGAGATGATCGCGCACTTCCTTCACTCGCATCGTGTAATAAGCCCACGGAGAAAGAATCGGCAATCCCGGACGCCGCGCCTTCCTGCCCTTCAACCGGAAATACCCGCACATCATCGGATGCCGGCCCTCGGTCTGAATCGAATTCTTGTACCACAGGAAGCGCAGGAAATTATTCCAGTAATTGCAATGCGATCCGCGCTTCAGGATAGCTTTCATATTCTCCATGCTGTAGAACGTGCGCCACGCCTCGAAATAAGTTTCTTTCCACGAGCCATCTTTCAAATACGCGTGGTGCGTGACCTCATGCTGCGAATCGTACAAATTGAAATCCGGGTCCATCCATTCTCCGCGCCGCATCATGTGCAGGTGATCCATCGAGCCCGGCAGCGGCATCAGGATGAAAAACGACGCGTGGTCCGGCCGCACTTCGTTCATCAGAAACTTTAAATCGCGCCGGATCGAATCGACCGTATCGAATGGGAATCCCAGGATATAGCCCACGTGCGCCGAAATATCCGAATCGCGATAGGCCTGAATCAGTTGCCGGTATTCCGTTACCTGGTTCTGCTTTTTGCCGGCCGCCGCCAGATTCCCCGGATCGACGCTCTCCATACCGATAAAAACGTTGATGCAGCCTGCTTGCCGCGCCTTCGTCACGAAGTTCTTGATCTTCCACGACAGTACGTCCACCTGCATCATGAACTCGATGGGAATCTTCTCGTCTTGCCGCAGCTTGATCAATACGTCGAAGATGCCTTCCCAATTTTTGTTCCGTGCAAAATTGTCGTCGGTGAAAAAGTAAAAGGTGATCCCGTTTTCGTAATAGTTGCGCCGAATCGCATCGGCTATGTGCTCTGCTGAACGGAAGCGCATCTTGCGCCCCTGCACGTTGATAATCGTGCAGAAGGTGCATTCGAAGGGACATCCGCGCCCGCAATCGAGCGTCCCGAAATTTGGCGCGATGAATTTTTTCAGATACTTCTGCCGTATGGCCGGAATCGGCTTAGTGTAAAGGTCCGGCTTGCTGTTCAGGAAATCGTACATGGGCTTTAACCGGTTGTTCACCGCATCCACCAGCAAATCGCCCCACGTCTCTTCCACTTCGCCTTTCACAATCGTCACGCCGTCGTCCATCAATTGCTGAATGTCCGCGGGAATATCGGGAAGCAACGCCAGGTAGCCGCTGACGTGGAACCCGCCGATCAGCACAGTGAGCCCCGCCTTGCGAAACTTCCGCGCCAGATCGCACGCGCGCGGAAACTGGTTGGTCTGCACGCCGACAAGACAAACGATGGTCTTTGCCAGTCCCCAATATTGCGAACGGCAAATCTTCGTAACAGGAATTTTGTCGACCGTCTCGTCGAACAGCCGCACCTTCACATTCCACGCATCCCCCAGTGAATTCCGGCGCACAACGTCTTCGGTGAGTCCTGCCAGGCACGCCAGCGTATTGCTCGGCAGCACGCCGCGCCAATGACGCACCACGTAACCGTCGTCATCATACTGGCTTGGTTTTATGAGGTAGAGATTTAGGTTTTTCCGCATGGACACCCGGCCCAGGTCGTGGATGGAATTCGCCGAGCGGAAGCGAAGCCTGAAAGATGCTCTAATCCTCGCACAACAAATCAGATGCAGCAACAAGTGTCTGCGGTGTACCGATCGCCCGCAAATCATCCAACTGCATCCCACGCAACGACCGGCACGGTAGTCCGCGATGACCTCCGTCGCCGCACCCTGTAGCTCACCGCTTCCAGGGGTCAGGCCTGTTGGTTTTCGTTCAGGAATGCCTATTCTCGCCGATATCCCTAAAGCACAGCGCCGCAGGCGCGCCAGAGGTTAGCCCAGCCCGTCAGGGCTGGGAAGTTGTTAGGGGCGCGCAAGCACCGTAGGTGCGACACATTCGCTCCGCCCAAAACGTTTAATGCCATGCCACACCCGTGTAACACCCCCGTAATGTGGCCGCCCACCGCTTGCAGTAGCATCTTCCCGGGATTCCAAGCTTCAACCCAGCCGGAGGTCGCCATGACGTTTCGCCGTTCCATGTTTCTTGCCTGCTCTCTATTCTTAACCACTGCGCTTCTATTCGGATGCAATTATGGCGGCGAGGAGCCAGTGAAAGATAAGGACTTCGCGGTTTCCGCCTCCGTAAAAACCGCAATCGGCGCGGCGGGTAGCACCTTTGTGAATCCCATCATGCAGAAGTGGATCGCAACCTACCAACACGCCCATCCCGGCGTCCTCGTGAACTACCGGCCCATCGGTAGCGGCGCTGGCCTTGCGGCCCTGAAGAACAGCGAGTTGGAAATCGCCGCTAGCGACATGCCCCTGAATGACGAACAGTTAAAAGGCACCCTCCCGGTGCTCCAGGTTCCCATCGCGGCCGGCGCCGTCTGCGCCGTTTACAATCTGCCCGGACTCAAGGCCCCGCTGCGTTTCAGCTCTTCCACTCTCGCAGGAATTTTCCTTGGAAACATTATTAGCTGGCAGGATCCGGCCATTGCTCACGATAATCCCGGCGTGGCCTTGCCCCATGAGGCAATCATTGTCGTGCATCGCTCCGACGGCAGCGGCACCACCAGTATCTTCACCTCCTATCTCAACAAGGTCAGCCCCGAGTGGTCCAAGAAAGCCGGCAACGGACTCTCCGTCAACTGGCCCGTCGGCATCGCCCAACAAGGCAGCACGGGCGTGCTCGATTTTGTGAAGCAGAACGCTGGCACCATCGGCTACGCGGAGTTGAACTACGCTGCGGCTCAGCACCTCCCCGTGGCCCTGGTCGAGAACCGCGCCGGAGCTTTTGTCGAGCCCAGTGCCGTCAGCACCACCGCCGCCGTCGCCGCGTTTGACGCCGAGTTGGCTCAAGATGCCCGTGCCCCGATTGTGGATCCTCCTGCCTCGGCCAAAGACGCATATCCCATCGCCGGCATCAGTTTTTTTCTGATCGCCAAGGATGGCACCGACACCGTGGAGCGCCAGGCCATCCGCGACTTTACTCGATACATCGTCACCAGTGGCCAGGACCTCTCCGAAGGCCTCGACTACGCCAAACTGCCCAAGCCGGTCCAGGACCATGCCTTAAGGCTCCTCGGCCAGATGCAGTCCAACGGTCAACCCATCAAAGCCAGCTAGCACACTCCAGTAAATCACAGAGGCAAGGTACTAAGGCCTTACACGGTATTTCCTCTATTCCCCTGGCTCCTGCTTGCCTCCAGAATCTCTCCCGCGGAGGCAACTCCAGCACAACGAGGGGAGGAGATTCCATGTCATTTTTAGCGTGGATCGTTCTGGGGCTGATTGCGGGTTTCATCGCCAGCAAAATCGTCAACAAAGCCGGCGAAGGTGCTTTGCTCGACATCGTTTTGGGCGTCGTTGGCGCGGTGGTTGGTGGCTGGCTGTTCAACACCTTTGGTCACGTCGGTGTCACGGGGTTGAACCTCTATAGCATTCTGGTCGCTGTAATCGGCGCCATCATCGTTTTAGTGATTTACCACGCACTCGTCGGTGTACGCGCTCGCGTCTAGCCAGAAAGTATTCTGCGGGAAGACCGCCTCTTCAGGGGTGGGGCTCTCAGCTCCACCCCTCCTTGTTTTTCGCCAATCCGGAATCCAGTAGCTTCACTTGGCCACGAAGACGTTCGAACGCTTGATGTCGCGATGCATACGCGAGTTGCCTCCCACCTCCCGTATCGTGTCCATTGCCAGGACAATCCCCAATTCGTTCGTACTCGGCTCGCCGATTGAGCGATCAGGCCGACACCTCTCCGGCTGGATCATTCGTGCAGGCGCATTGCTTAGTTCTGTGACGGAGCACTAGTGTGACCAAGCCAGGGGTCACCTGGCTCGCGCCGCCGACCGATCAGAGCCTTCCCGCAAGCACCAGGATGATTACGATCAGCAGAATCAGCCCAAGCCCCCCGCTGGGGTAATAGCCCCAACCGCTGCTGTAAGGCCATGCCGGCAGCGCGCCAAGCAACAGAAGAAATAAAAAGACAATCAATAGGATCCGCAGCATTGTTTTCCTCGGCCCAGAGGATACAGAGCACCCCGTTCACAGCATCTCGGGTTGATTCTGTACCTCCGCCAGGAACTTTCAGGACCAACGGCCCATACGGCCTTTAGCCTCGTGGCAGGAAATTGCGCTGGATGAAACGCCGATTGAGTTGACCTTCCTTGTAGGGGCGCAGGACTCTTGCGCCCCATATCCGCACCTTCACCGACTACCGACTTATCCTGTCGCAACGTGTCCGTGCAACCACCTTGTCGCGCCGCGCTTATTGTCTTCCATAGCTCAGCTGCCCGTTGACGAACACGTCCAACACATGGCTCGTATACTCAAACGGATCGCCGTCGAACAGCGCCACATCGCCATCCTTCCCCTGCGACAGGGAACCCACCCGGTCTTGTATCCCCAGAATTTTGGCAGCGTCCACCGTCAACGCCCGCAGCGTTTTCTCCATGCCCAGGCCATTTGCGGCCGCCACCCCGGCCTCAAACAGCAGCACCCGATTCTTCGGTACGTACGCCTCGTACCCGCTCATCAGTGCGATGGGTATACCGTCTTGCTCCAGCAGCGCGGCAATTTCATACGTGGCGTTGGCCGTTTGCGGAGATTCCGGCCGCTGCATAATCGGCCCCACCAGACACGGCACGCCCGCGGTCTTGATTTCGTCGCGCACCAGGTAACCTTCTGTGACCGACGCCAGCATGTATTTCAGGTGAAATTCCTTGCCGATGCGGATCGCGGTGATAATGTCGTCGGCGCGGTGCACCGTAAACACTGCGGGCAGCGTACCGTTCACCACCGGCAGCAGGGCATCCAGCCGCACATCGCGGCTAGGCGTCTTCGATGCATCGGAGCCCTCTTTTTTCCAACTGTCCCACTTTTGCTGGTACCCCTGCGCGTCCGACAACGCGTGACGAATTATCTCCGCAGTTTTCATCCGGGTCATCGGCGGCTTGTGATTCTTGCCGTAGGTCTCTTTGGGTACTTCGCCAAGATTGAAAATCATCGCGGATTCCGTGCGCATCGCCAGCTGGTCGGCCGTAGCAACCGCCGACTGCGGCCCTCGCGTTTTGAAGATGCCCGCGCGTCCGGCGATCGGATTCGTGGGCCCCGGAGCGGACTGAATTGTCGTCACCCCAAATTGATTGATGTAGCTCAACAAAATTTCGTTGGGATTGAAGCTGTCCAGCGAACGCACGTCCGCCGTATTCGGGTCCGTTGCTTCGTCCTCGTCTTGATCGTGCGGAATGTTGTAGGCCCCGGAGATTCCCGCGGTGGTGTCCGTATCGATCAGCCCCGGCGTGACGTAGGCCGCCCGATAAACTTCATAGCCTCCGGGTGCTTGCGCGTTTGCGCCCGCATGCACCGCTTCGATTTTGCCGTTATTGACCAACACAATTCCCGGGCCGCCTTGCGCCCCGCTATCCATTGTGTACAGGTGATCCGCGATGATCGCGATTTTTTGTGCCTGCGCCGGAAGCCCGCAAATCGCCATCGCCGCAAAGACTGCCACCGCTCGCAATGCGCGCATCACTTGCCTCCTTCCGCCAACGAAGGATAATGCGCCGCCACCGCGAAGCCGCCGGTGGCATAGCGCAGGTCGCGTGCGTCGCTGCGGTCAAAAACTTTCTGCCCTTCGATCCACGTTTGCAGCACATGGGTGTAAACACTAAATGGTTCGCCGCTCAGAATAATGAAGTCGGCGTCCTTGCCTGCTTGCAGGCTGCCCACACGGTCACCCAGATCCAGCATTTCCGCCGGATAAATGGTCAAGCCCTTCAACGCCGCGTCGGCACTCATTCCTCCGCGCACGGCCAGCGCCGCTTGGCGCAGCAACAACCGCGACGGCGTGATCGGGTCGTCCGTGTTGAACGCCACTTTCACACCTGCCTTTTCCAGAATTGCGGGGCAGCTCATATCCACATTGATGGTCTCCAGCTTGCCCCCGGGCGAATCGATCATTGTGTAGCTCACCGGAACATGCCGCTTCGCCAGTTCGTCCACCACTTTGCACGCTTCGCTTCCATGATGTACCACCACGCGATAGTGAAATTCGTCCGCCAGCCGCAATACCGTCATGATGTCGTCGGCGCGATGCGAATGGTTGTGCACAATGCGCTTGCCTTCCAGAATTTGCACCACCGGATCCAACCCCAGGTCGTGATCCGGTGCCTTAGCCGTTTTATCTCCCGCAGCCACGGCTTTGTTGTATGCCGCCCACTTTTCCTGATACTGCTGCGCCTTCTCGTAAATTCCCCGCGCCAGCGCTGCTTCTTCCATGCGCGTCATCGGAGCCAGATCTCGCCTGCCATATCCTTTGGGGTTGGTGCCGTTGGCCATCTTCATCCCGCCAATCGTCCCGGGAATCAACATTTGCTCGATCGTCGTCCCGCGCAGCTTCACGTACGCCGATTGTCCGCCCATCACGTTGCCGCTGCCGGGAAGAATATTCGCCGTGGTCACCCCACCGGCGTTCGCCATGCGTATGTTCGGGTCCGCCGGATCAATGGCGTCCAGAGCCCGAAGCGCCGGCTCGATTGGACCAGTCATCTCATTTTCGTCGCCGGAATCGGCCACCGTCGGGTTCGGATCGATCCCCACGTGCGAGTGAGAATCCACAATTCCCGGCATCAGCACTTTGCCGCTCGCTTCCTGCACCACTGCCCCAGCCGGAATAGAAACTTTTCCTTCTTCGCCCACCGCCACGATTTTCCCGTTCGTCACCACCAGAACCCCGTGTTCGATGGGCGCCCCGCTGATCGGATAAATCTTCGCGCCTTTCACCACCAGCGTTCCGCCACTCGTGTTTTCTTGTGCCACTGCTCGTAAGCCCAAGAACAACAAACAAGTCGCCAGCACCATTGCAGAAAAGTTTCGGGCGGTCCCACGCATGCGCACCTCCATTTCGAGCGTTCGCACTATATCAAATCTCACAGGCACTCATGCAGTTCCCAGTGAACAACGAATCGACAAATCGCCGTTTCCTGTGCAGTGGGTGTAGTGGGCCGCTCTTTAGACCGGCGCCTTTCTCTGCTCTCTTGCTCGCGTGTCGGCGGCGTGCGCTTGACGCGGCTACCACTCAGACCTAGCATCCGTTCCAATAGGAATCCAAGTTCATGACTGAAGCCAAGCTCAATATCCTGCAGTGCATCGGCAATACCTCGTTGGTCGAACTGCTTCGCGTCGTGCCCAACAACGGCGCGCGCATCGTCCTCAAAGTCGAAAGCGAAAATCCCACCGGCAGCATGAAAGACCGCATGGCTCTAGCGATGATCGAAGCGGCCGAAGCTGACGACCGGCTCATGGCCGGCGGCTCGGTGGTCGAATACACCGGTGGAAGCACTGGCGTCTCGCTCTCGCTGGTCTGCGCGGTAAAAGGTTATCCGCTGCACATCGTCACTTCCGACGCCTTCTCGCGCGAGAAACTCGACCACATGAAAATCCTCGGCGCAAAACTCCAGATCATCCCTAGCGACAGCGGCCGCATGACCGAAAAGCTCACTCGCGACATGATCGAAGCCGCTCGCGTCGTTGCCGAAAACACTGGAGCTTTCTGGACCGACCAGATGAAGAACACCGACCAAATGGCCGCCTACCACAAAATGGCCGAGGAAATTTGGTCCCAGACCGAAGGCCAGCTCGACGCCTTTGTGCAATCCGTGGGCACCGCCGCGTCTCTGCGCGGCGTCGGCCAAGGCCTGCGTCAACGCAACGAAAAAATTCGCCTCGTCGGGGTGGAGCCCGCGGAATCCCCGGTGCTTTCCGGCGGCGCGCCCGGCGCCCACAAAATCGATGGCATCGGCGCCGGCTTCGTCGTGCCGCTCTGGAAAAGGGAAGTGGCCGACGAGATCGCGCGCGTCTCCACACAAGACGCCACCGCCATGGCCCTGCGCCTGGCCCGCGAAGAAGGCTTGTTCGCCGGCACCTCCACCGGCGCGAACGTAGTGGCCGCCCTGCGCGTAGCAGAAAAACTAGGCCCCGCAGCCACCGTAGCCACGGTCCTCTGCGACACCGGCATGAAGTACCTCAAAACCTTCGGTGCTCTCAGCTGACTCTGCGGTTTCGCTTGTGTAGTGGCCAGTGATCTTATAAGTGACGTATACTCAAAAATAAGATATCGGGTGCCCCATGCTCGGTTTTTGAGCGTGGGTCTTGGGTTTCGTTTAGGACCACCGGTGCTGAAGAAAACGTTTCGCCTGTTCCCGATTTCCGTCCATCGAATCTCCCAACCTCGAGTACAAGCAACTTACCTCTAAGGTGCCAGATGCCACCTGGTATCTCGCCTAAATCCCCATGCGGCGGCTAATCTGATTGAACGATGTCTCTTCTTTTCGGTAGTCATATTGAATCTCAATTTCGTATTCATAAAATCTGACACTGGCATCGTAGTGCCTGAGTTTCATTGGGAATTTCGCCGGCTTCATAGGTAGTTCAACGGCGCACGTAGACTGGAAGTGACCCTTAAAAAAAGCGAAAGAATCGATGCGGAACCATATCCCTGAATACCTAGGAGAAAAATCCCGGCTTAACAGAGAGCAGTCGAGCTTGGTCATCTTTTGCCCTTTAGTACCGTATCGGGTATTTGAACATCCAGTTATCATTTGTATGCGCGTTCGGAAACGCGCGCTGGACTATGCGTCGTTCATCATTCCCATCTCGTTCTCTCTGCCGACGACGCCTCGCCTTCTCCCGAGCGTCGAGGCGCACTCGCCGGCTGAGCCCATGCGTTCTTGCATCGGCACAGGCCAAGGTTCGCCCATTACGCAGACTTGAACTCTCTTTGCGCCTCTGCCCGCCACTCGCCACCAACCACTCGTTTACCCCGAGTGCAGAGAGCCTTCCCCCGAGCTGCGAAGAGCCACTTTTCTTAAAAATCGGGAAAAATTTTCAAGCTAACTCTTTTCCTTCTCACTCTTACGGAAAAACAGGGGGGAGGGGGGGTAAATAAAATTATGGATGAAAGCACAACAATGAATACACATTCAGACCAGGGCCGGTGCGCCTGCTACTTTCCTGGCGGACGGCGTTGCCAGCAATCGGTCGCGCACGACAATGCTGAATTTTGTGCGACCCACGCGCGTCGCCTATCCCAGGCGGCGGCAGTGGCGGAAACTCCGCTGCCCGTCGATGAGAAGTTGGTGACCGAGATTGTCGAGCTCGCTGGCGATTTTTCTTCGCCCGAGCGGATCAATCGCGCCATGGGCAAGATCTTCGATTCGCTGTTGCATCGACGCATCACGCCCAAAGAAGCCGGCACACTCTGCTACATCGCGCAGACCATATTGAACAGCCAGCGCACCGTCACCTTCATCGAGAAAAGCAAACCGCGACGCGGGAGAACCTTCATCAACGATCTACCCACGGCGATTCGCGACTGAAGTGCCGTGACGAATGGCGACAGAAACACGCGTCGAATTGCCTTCATAACGCCACAGCCTCCAAAGCTACGGCACGATGCACCTCCTGCGTCAGGGCACGGCTTTAGCCGTGCCGCAAACCTCCACGCAACATCCGGGCTTCAGCCCCTGAGGAACTGCCGTTCAAACGTTTCGCCATCATGCAGGTCCAGTGTCATTCCGAACGGAGTCTGCGGGAGTGAGGAATCTCTCGTTTTCGGAAAGGTCGCCAGCAAAGACAACAGAGTTTCCGCGCCGCGCTCGCAATGACCCCGAGTAGCAGCAAGCAGAAGCAGTATCCGCGCGCTAGGAAATTGCGCGAATGCAGAGGCTTAGACGTGGCTCTGAGGAAAATTGTGGAAAAGGAAAAATTCCCAAAAATTGTGATGAATGCCTGTTGACATCTACAGTGCTCATGGTAATCTTAGAGGGTTCGTTGCAGGCCACTCTGCGTGACAGGGAGGCGGAACAAACGCTCTTTGACAATCGATACGATGTGCCAGAATCTGTTCGACCTCATCTGGTCGAGCCCAACCCCTTAACGGGGGGTGGAAGCCGGATGAGAAACTTTGAGTAATTTGAGCGACAACTAACAAATTTGCTTAGCAGGCTGGCCCGGGGAAACCCGGGTTTTTTGTTGCCCTTAACCGGGGCGACATCCTCCTTCGGGAGGCGCTAAGCGACAGGTTTCAAACGAGAGTTTGATCCTGGCTCAGAACGAACGCTGGCGGCGTGCTTAACACATGCAAGTCGCGTGCGCAGTTTCTTGTAGCAATACAGGGGATGGGCGCACGGCGCACGGGTGCGTAACACGTGGGCAATCTGCCCTCCGATGGGGAATAACCCCGCGAAAGCGGGGCTAATACCGCATAACATTCCTTGAGCGATGGTTTGAGGATTCAAAGCAGTAATGCGTCGGAGGAGGAGCCCGCGCCCGATTAGCTAGTTGGTGAGGTAACGGCTCACCAAGGCAATGATCGGTAGCTGGTCTGAGAGGATGATCAGCCACACTGGAACTGAGACACGGTCCAGACTCCTACGGGAGGCAGCAGTGGGGAATCTTGCGCAATGGACGAAAGTCTGACGCAGCGACGCCGCGTGGGTGATGAAGGCCTTCGGGTTGTAAAGCCCTGTGGGGAGAGACGAATAAGTGTTGGCTAACATCCAGCATGATGACGGTATCTCCTTAGCAAGCACCGGCTAACTCTGTGCCAGCAGCCGCGGTAAGACAGAGGGTGCAAACGTTGTTCGGAATTACTGGGCGTAAAGCGTGTGTAGGCGGCTACGCAAGTCGGATGTGAAATCCCCGGGCTCAACCCGGGAAGTGCACCCGAAACTGCGTGGCTCGAGTACCGGAGAGGTTGGTGGAATTCTCGGTGTAGAGGTGAAATTCGTAGATATCGAGAGGAACACCGGTGGCGAAGGCGGCCAACTGGACGAGTACTGACGCTGAGACACGAAAGCGTGGGGAGCAAACAGGATTAGATACCCTGGTAGTCCACGCCGTAAACGATGGGTGCTAGGTGTCACGGGCTTTGACTCCTGTGGTGCCGTAGCCAACGCATTAAGCACCCCGCCTGGGAAGTACGGCCGCAAGGCTAAAACTCAAAGGAATTGACGGGGGCCCGCACAAGCGGTGGAGCATGTGGTTTAATTCGACGCAACGCGAAGAACCTTACCTGGGCTAGAAAA
>DATJOO010000081.1:0-100207 GCA_035506955.1 Verrucomicrobiia bacterium | reverse complement strand
CTTACAGGCAGCGGGGGTCAGCTGCCAACTCGATGTCGTGCCAAACGCTTACCACGGCTTCAACCTGTTGGCCAAAAAAGCGCCGGGCTCTGCAGCTTTCAATGAGCGAATGATCGATGCCCTCAGAGTGGGATTGGAAGCAACTCCTCAGCCATAAACTGTGTGCACAATTCTCAACAAAGCCCTCTGAGAGCATCCCTTCAATGCGAGGCCTAGACAAAAACCTTGCGCTACCAGCGTTTTGTAAATGCCCTCACCGGATGCTCTCTAATTCTGGTCCTGATGAGTCGCGTACGCGGAAAAGTGTCTTTCACTAGCCAGAAAACGGCGTTGTGGGAAGTCTGGCGGCAGTGCCGTTCCTAAAGGGGTTCGAACAGATACTTTGCCGAATCAATGCTGTGGAATATCGCCCAAGGAGGGTGGGAACGTCGGCCGGATTTGCGGACCGCTGGAAGGCGGAGATTCTATCGAAAGGGAAAGACTCCAGCCAAGCCGCCGCAAAATCGCATTGAGCAAAGCACATCCTTCCGTACTTTGGGAAACTTAGGTTAGACGCAATCGGCGTTGAAACTCAGCAGACGTTCGTTACTCATCTGGCTGACGAAGTGTCTTATAAATCGGTGCTGAATATCTTGAGCACACTCTCTTCCATCCTCGACACGGCAAAAAACTGGGGCTACGTCTGTGAACGCGTGGACCAACACAAACTTGTGTTGCCGGGGAGGGGAATTAGGAAGGAAGCGGCGTGCTTCACTGCGGACCAGGCACGCTGCGGACCAGGTACGCAACGTTCTTCAGATTGCAGAGGACCCGTGGCGTCTCATGTTCGCGTGTGCGGCACTACCCGGACTTCGGGCGGGCGAGATTCTCGGCCTTCGTGTCGAGGATGTTGACCTACGAAACCGGACGCTGAATATCAAGCAAAGCGCATGGCGCGGAAGACTCCAAACGACGAAGAAACGCGGCGAGCGAAAGCACACTTCCGATTCGAATGTTCTGGAAGGGTTTTTCCGAGAGTACCTCAAAATCTGGAAAGCCAATCCGCTCCGGTTGCTTTTCTGCAATCGCAACGGGCCCCGTACACTTCCCAAAAGGTCGTTGAGCATCAACTGTGGCCGCTGCTCGATGCCCTGAAGATCACACTACCTGACCAACGAAATAGGGGTTGGCGCCCGTAGTTTCGTCTTGCAAACAGAGAATGCAACGGGCACTCTTGCTAAGCAATGGAACGAAAATCACACACACGATTGGAACCGTACCTGGGACTACGCGTGGGCGTTAAGTGGTTTTCTCTGCTCTGGGCATTCCTGCTGATTTCAGTTTGTGGATGCACTCGCGAACACGCTGCTTTGTCTAATCAGGATTCCATCAATGCGCAAGGGGCCGTACTAGATAAAAAGCTGACGGACGCCTATCTGCACAGGGACTGGGCCACGCTGTCTTCTTTCATTGCTCCTGACTATTACGCCAGTGGTGGCGGGTTTGAGTGGAACCGCACAGACCTAGAGCGTGAGTTTCCGAAGATTCATCTTCAAGACTTCCACGTTGAACGTCAGCGTGTGAAGCAGCTTGCACCGGATGCGCTTCTGGTCACTGATGTGGCCACGGTGCACGAGACTTATGCCGGGCAAGACATTTCTGGCCGCCTCATGAGCAGCGATGTATGGGTTCAACGCGACGGCAAGTGGTTCTTGCTGGTTGAGCAGGAAGTGCCGCTAAAGTAGAACGGTGCGCTTTGCAGAGTGCACTGGGAAATTTTAACGGCGTTGCGTTTTCAACTGTTGCGCGCATTGAGCGGGGCAGCGGTCTATGCAATTGGACGCCAACGGTTTATGCGTCTGGAATGAAAATTCCGGCAGCAAATCGAACTGGGTCACGTAAGATGTCGGCGGCCGGTTTACAGTGGCATTCTTCAGGTAGTCAGGGGCTTTTGCTGCGAGAGCAACCCACGATTTGTATTGAGTTCACCGGCAACTGTGCGGACAATTTAGCGCCGGCGTTTGCCTACTTCGACGAAGCCGAGATGCTTGATCACTTTCCGAACGGGAGTCTTCTTCAACCTCACGGTAATCCGCTTATCGAGTTGCGAAGTGGGGATCGCCAACTCTATTCCGAGGGCTCGTGAAAGAGAAACTGCAACCTGTGAAGCCGGAGCGTGCCGAAGCATCAGCTCGATACTGGTAACACCCTCGAGCACTCCGAAATTCGGAGCTCTTAGGCCGCCAAAACAGCGACACACGCAATCGGTGGGATCATCGGAACTCGCAATGCACCCGCAACCATTTGTGCACTCGCAAGCACATTCGCCAGCGCCACACTTTGCCATGCTGCACCTCCGCAAGCAGTCGCTAAAAATACTCCCGAGCCCGATCTTCTTGATGAACCTCTTCCAACGTTTCTTGATGGAAGCGTGTTAGAAGGGGCTCATGGGGGGCGGGTCCTTGGGCGGGAGCACAGAGCCTAGCACATTGCCGCCGCACAGTCATCGTTTCGGTGATCATTAGCAACGGTTATGAAGCTGGTTTCGAGAAACGCTCAGCGCTGCTTACGCGCGGTCTTGCTCTGTGTTCTGCTTCGCCAGCTCCCGGCAGAGCCGTTTCACATCCTCGTCGATATGCGTCCAAAAGTTCATCAGCCCGCTGCACAAATAATTCAACCCAACCTCGCCCTCGGGCGTACGTAGTAACCGGTTCTTCGGGCATTCCCCGTTGCAAGCAAACAGATACTTGCAGTCGGCGCAGCGTTTCGGCAAAGCCATGAATTTCGCATACCCAAACGCTTTCTGCTGCTCGGAAAACACCATCCGCGAACTTGACGTCTGCTGAATGTTGCCGAGTTTGTATTCCGGATACACATAGTGGTCGCAGGAATACAAGCTACCGTCGTGTTCCAGCGCAACGCCCTTGCCGCAAAATTCATGGTAAATGCATACTTGCGCGTCCAGTCCCTTCCATTGCGCCACCGCCGATTCAAACAGATTCACGAAAACTTTGCCTACATCCCGGTGGTACCACTCGTCCCAAATCTTGCAAAGGAAATAACCCCAATCGTCGGGATCCACGGACCAGTCCGTCACAATCGAATTTGCATTTCCCGGACGCGCCGCGGATGCGCCAAACACCGGCAACGTGGCCGGGTCCCACTTCTGCGGTGCCACCTCGCGAAATACTTTTGGTTCCACGCCAGGGATAAACTGCATCTCCCTTGGTTTCACTTCATTTCTCAAGAATCGATATACATCCAGCGGACGCTTCGCGTTGTCGCGATTCACCACAGTCAACGTATTGAACGGCACTGCATGCCGGTGCAGCAATTGCGCCGCCGCAAACACTTTGTCGAACGTCGGGTTGCCTTCGTGGGTTACTCGATAAGCATCGTGCAACTTTTTTGGGCCATCAATGCTCAGACCGATCAGGAATCCATGCTGCTTCAGAAACGCTGCCCACTCCTCGTTCAATAGCGTTCCGTTGGTCTGCAAGTCATTCTCGATCTTCTGCCTCGGTTTCTTGTATTTCTTTTCCAGCTCAACCACTTTTTCGAAGAAAGGTAAACCCATCAGGGTGGGTTCGCCTCCTTGCCAACTGAACACCACCTCGTCGCGGTCCTGGCCCTCAATGTACTGGCGGACATGCGTCTCCAGAATCTCATCGGAGATCTGGAATTTGCTGGTGCTTCCGAGCAGATCCTTTTTGTGCAGGTAATAGCAATACGTGCAGTCGAGATTACAGACCGCGCCGATGGGCTTTACCATCGCGTGATAAGCGCGATTGGCGCCGGCTTGCCTCGGAAATGGCGTTAAGTCCGCAACCAGTCTCTCGCCAATCGATTCTCCGACCTGTCCGGTAGCGGCTGGTCCTGTTGCGCTTGGCTTTGCTGTATCGTCGTTTGGCATCAGGGCATAAGGTCACCACGTTCTGTCATGCATGTCTGTGACATTGAGCACTTTAGCCATCTCCAGTTTTCGACAGCCCAGTACTCTCGAGATTCCTTTAGTTCTTTTGTCCTTTCGAAATCGATTGCATCTTTCTACCGGCCCGCACTAGACTCCATTGGCTCCCTTTAGAAGGAAGGGAAGGAAGGGAGGCGGGCATACCTGACCCGGCGTGCCTCCCTCATCACGAAAGTGCAGTTCCGGTTTCCGGTCCACCTGGATAACCGAAACCTGCTCCGTATCTTCGGAACCAACCCTCGAGCGTTGTGTTCTCTCCAAATGCGGTAATACGTGTATGGTCCGCGCGCTTTCTTTTCGTTTATCGTACGCGTGGACATGCCTGACGCGACCTACGACATTTTTTCCGGACAAATGAACAACGCAGCTCTCTGGGTCGAGGCCGTGGAGGGTTTGGGGAATGCCTATCAACGGATGACGGAATTAGCTGCCAACTCCCCCGGTTGTTACTTCATCTTCTGCACCCGCACTCACACCGTACGCGGCTCCATAAACACCGTAAATCCGGAAGAACAAAGAGACTGGGCCCGGCCATCGTTGGCGTGACCTTTGTCACGCCGGCACTCTGCTGTGGTCCTCTCCAGGTGATTCCCTAATGCGCCGTTGGCGTTTCAAATCTCATCGTTTGGAGCGAGTTTATGTACGGCACAGCAATGCAACAAGAGAAGCACCGAGGTATCTATTGTAAGCACTGCGGCAAGCCCGTGCGCCTGTCTCATTCACTTCTCCGCCGGGAAGAGGCCATCAAACAGAATGAGTCGGCCATCCACCAGGATCTGCAATCCAGAGTCTTTCCGGCGCGCTGTAAGAAGTGCCACGGCGAATCTATCTACTCCGTAAGTCAAATTGTTGATCTCTAGTTTCCGCCCTGGACATTAATATCCTTACCGGTACAGTGTTTCCCTGACCTAACCGGCGTTTAAAAAATGTTAATTGGATAACGCCGCCCAGAGGAGTAAACTCCTCCAGCACCAATATCCTGAAGGCGTCCGCCTCGCCTGGATTGGCCGAGGGGACAGACTGTGAAATTAGCTTCTTTCCTTCTGCTGTTGGGCGTGACCTGCGCATCCCAACACATCCTTATGCCTGTGGCCCACGCGCAGTCTCAACCGGCACCTGCTCCTGACGTCAAAAAAATATCCGCAACTCCGCCCATGGCACCGGATGACACGGTAACCATTCCAGGACCACTGCGCTCCTTTTTGCGCATGAGTGGCTTGAGTCTGGCGGTTTCCCCCCGCGATGTTCTGCCCCTGCTCGCCCACAATCTTGTTCTTCACGGTTACCAAATGGGCCGGCCTACTGAGTATTTGATTCTTCTACGTCGTTATGTCGACCAGTCCAAGGAACTTACCGGTTTAGCCCCGCAAAACGCCACTCTTCATGTTGGCGGTTGCAAAGACGCTCAGTCGCTGCTGCATTTGCTCGGCTACAAGGAATTGGGGGAGTGTGGGCAGAAGTCCATGAGCCTCGTGACCGCCGATCCCGAACGCGCCTTCCTGACCATCGACTCGGGCTTCCCTTTGCTTGAATTGGAGGAAGCGTTGCAGCACGACGCTTCCTTTGATTACGGCTATGCCGGCAGCGTAGTGCCCGTTCTGTTCAAATCGGCAGATTGGGTAGAAGCCGCGAACAATAAAGGAGACCAGCGGCGCACGGCCTTGGAAGCTCTCTTATATCGTGAAGATTTGGCGCGTCTTTACTGGGCGATGTCACGCGTCGAACCAGGTACTCGGGCAATCCTACAAAAGGACATTGGACTGGCCAACCTGCTACCCATGGCCAGCACCCTCGATCTCTATGGGAGTGAACTCTGTATCCGCGATGGCGTGGTGGTTGTCCCTGGCGGAAAAGTGGCGGAAAAAGAATGGCAAGCACTCACCGGCGCCAGCCCGCGCAATCCTGCGGAGTTCGTTTCCCGTTTGCTGAGCAAGGATCATGGATGGCTCGCCGCCTACTACGATGCGATGGCTCGTACGAACCAAAGCCAGCAGGCGCACTTCGCAACCGCCCAACGCATCAAGGACTATTACGCCGCTTTCCGGTATGCCGGGACTTCCGCAGATGCCAGCGCGCGCGTGGCATTTCGCCCGGCGCCCTCCGTGATGGTTCTTACTACGCGCATGCAGTGGGATTCCAGCGGCGAGCCCGATGTCCCGGGCAATCTTCACACTTGGAATGACATTCTGCGAAGCGAACCGGAGTCGCGTCCCGTGCATTCTTGGATGAAGCACGCGGGCAATTTGCAGCATCCCAACCAGCTTGCCGAAGCCATGTTCGTATCCGCTCGCACCGAATCCGATTACGGCCCGGTGCAGGCTTATCTTTGTCTCAGCGAGTTGGACCGCCAGCGCGGCGCCGCACGCCGCCTCGGTCCTGGAACAGTCTACTTGATGGCCCAGAAGTATCCGGATTTCAGCGATCAATATTTGATTTTCAATGAATTTCCCGAGCTGAACGATGATTCGATCGTGCGTTTCTTGAACACCGCGGAATCGCTGAACAAAATTTCGGATCACACCCTGCGCGGCAACGCCATGGGGATTTTCCAGGCCAATGTAGGACTTTGGCAAATTCTCGCGCGTCAGGGCCAAATCGATCGGTCCCAACTCAACAGCTCTTGGGACGCCGTGATTCACTCCTTTGCGAATGTCGGCAGTGACGCGCAACTCGTCACCGCCGGGCGTGCTTCTCTTGATCAGGTATTCCTGGCTGCCACCGGAAAACCGGCGGGTTCCGAGGAGGAATTGATCGGCCTCCTGGCAGGAGCTCACCAGACGAACCTGGAAGCCCAGCAACTCCACCGGGAAATCGCCATACGTATGCGCAATGTGATTGACGACCAGCGCCTGATTTACTTCGATACGCTCTTCGCCCTCGATGATGGTTTGAAGAAGATGCAGCAGGGCGGCGAGGTCAACAAGCAGGAACTGGAATCTTTGGCCGGCGAACTCCGCGAATTTGAAATGCCACGCCCGATCTTTACCAGCGGTGAGCGGACGCGTTGGGCCGCGGGAACCTACAACAATCGCCACACCGAGCAGCAGATGAAGACCGACATCGCCAAGGTCATCAAATCGCCCGCGTCTCCCAAACAGCGCGAAGAGGCTCGCGGACACTTGGCAACTTTCCTGCGCGATAGCCTTGTGGGGCTGAACTACGCCTATTACGAGCCGCCCAATTCCCAGGTGCTGCATCACAATCCGTTGTTTGTTCGCTCCCACGACTTCTCTGGCGATACGGTGATTGGCGCCGAGCATCTCTGGCAGACTCCGCGCCTGTTTGGCGCTGGTTCTCCTGCGGGTGGTGGCGCTCATTTGATTGGGTCGTTGGCCGACCTTTCGTATGTACTGGCGGAGACTGAGCAGGACTTCATCGCTCCAGACCACGTCCAGGCACTGATCTGGCAGCAGTTCGTTCCCGGGTTGTTGAGCAATGCGGTGGTTCCGCGTTGGTGGAACGTGAGCCGGAACGAAGTGCACGCCGTGGCTCTGTATCAACGCGCCGGAGAGCAACTGCTGGTCGCTTCGGCTGGCGACGAACAACTGCGCGCCAAAGTGCTCATGGTCCTCTCGGACCGCATGGCTCCGGCGCGATCGGCCTGGCTGGAACAGACACTTCGCGCGGGGAACACCAACGAGGTGCTCGCCGGCGTTTTCCCGTCGGACACTTTCTATCTAACGTCTGCGTTCCGCGTGAACTATGCGGCCGATCTCAGCAGTGCCAGCGCTGCCGCGCGCGAATTGGATACGCTTGCCTCCTCGGATCCCAAAGACGCCGACGTGGAGAAGTTGTCTCACGATTTCGGTGTGCTCCATCCGGTTTTTGCGCAATCTTATGCACGCGAACTCATCAACGTGCGTCCGTTCCCGGCGCTGGGCGGCAACTACAGCCGTTTGATGGCGGAGTGCTGGGACTCCGGAAATCTCTATTGGGCGCGTCTGGCCGACGAGATGGGCTATTCGCCCGTCGAGCTCAATCGTATGGTTCCGGACCTTACCCGCCGCATGGTCGAACGCATTGCGGCCAGCGAACTGGAAGATTGGCCGGCCACGCTGCGTGCGTTGCACGAGACCGGCGACGAAGTGCGTGAAGGGAAAATCTCGTGGGTGGCCGGCGCCGCGCAAGCGCGCAATTGAACGAAAAGATTCTGCCTGGCTCTGTGGGGAGATCAACATGGCAATCTCAAAGGGAACGCTCATTTTCACGTTGACTGGTTGTATCGTCGGCTTATCTCAGGCACCTGTGGCCAAAGCCCAGGAACCGCCGGTGTCGCTGGATTCGCACATTCAGGTGACCGTCGACCTGGTGCAATTAAATGTGGCAGTAACCGACAGCCACGGTAATTATGTGACGGGGCTGCAGCCGACTGACTTCACCATCGTGGAGGATGGCATCCCGCAGAAAGTCGCCACCTTCGGGGAAGGGAATGAGCCGACCCGGCAACTCGTGGAGGCTCCGCCCAAGGGTGAAACCCCTGGCGATCGCGATCGCAGCGACGCCGGCGCGAAACTGTCTGCCGCGGAGTTGAATTCCGTGATTGCTGGAGCCAACGTCTTTGTGCTGTTCGACACCAGCAACTACATGTATCGTGGGTTTGTTTTTGCCCAAGACGCCATCTCGGATTTCATTCGTTCTCTGGAGAACGCCGATCGAATCGCCTTTTATTCCTACAGCCGCGACTTGTCTCGCGCCACGCGTTTGACCAATGAACGCGAGCAGGTTCTGCGCGGCGTGCGTTCCACCGTCGCCGGTGACGATGCAGCCCTTTACAATTGCTTGCTGCTTACCGTAAAAGATGCTGCGCAATACAATGGACGCAAAGTCATCGTGGTCTTCTCTAATGGGCCGGATAATGCCAGCGTTGTGCCTCCTGAGGACGTAGCGGAGCTCGCGCAATCCACAGGCACCGCTATTTATATGGTCAGCACGCAACAAGCGGAACTGGAACCCATTTCCACCGCTGTATTCGATCGCATGACTGCGGCCACCGGTGGCAAGGCCTACTTTGCCAGAAGCTGGAAGGATGAACAACGCGCCTTTGCTTCTATCCGTGACGACCTGGCCCACCTGTATTCGCTTAGCTATTACCCGCAGCCGAATCCGAATCGCGGTTGGCGCAGCATCACCGTGAAACTCAATTCGCCGCGCTTGAAGAGCTGCCACGTGCGCACGCGCAACGGCTATCGGCTCCAAGCCTCGCACGTCACCAAAATCGCCGAGGCGTCCACGGATTCAACCACAGGCGCCAGTTCCTCGAAGTAACCAAACTGGAATTGCTCGAATCTGAACTGCGCCGCACAGACACTCGTGTGACCTAAATCACAGCCGCGCTCTTTCTTTCTCCACCCGCAAACTTGATACCAACGTTCCGACTGTACCCAGGACAGCATCCGCCTCTTCTCAACACTCCCTCCCTCGGAACCTCGACACTGACATTCCTCCATGGCCAGCGCACGCATTCCAGGCTTCTTCAACAAGCACGGTCAAGTCCTGCTCTCCGAGCTCCGCAGCTCTCCTGACAGCGCAGTTCTCAAGTTCTGCCAACTCGGCTGCTCCGTTTGCGGCCACGTTTACAGAATCAAGACTCTCGACATCTTCGACACCCAATGCCCGCGATGCCAGGTCGATGCGTCGCCCGCCGCCGACTGAGCTGCTATTGCACCCAGCGGGCACGTGTGCGGCAACCATCACCGCGACCTCCGGCATTTTGACGCTCGCCCTTGCGCCAACTGCGCAGATCTACGACGCCACGTTCCCGATCTCGGCAATTCCCCGGCACTAACCATTACTTTGCATTTGTTTAAAGAATATCACTTGACAGGAAGTGAACTTATGCCTATCGTCCCTGCATTTTGAAGGGCCCACTCAGATGACCCAGGTATCCAAGATATAAAGACCGGAGGAGAATACAAATGCGAACTTTAGCTACGTACACTCGATTCGGGGCATTACTCGTTGCGGGAATTGCTGCGGCTATAGGAGTTGCCTTTGCGGGCGGCCAATGGGACGACCGCGGCCGGACGGATCGGCTAGCCCAAGAAGCTGAATTGGAACAACAAATTCACGCGACCTTTCACGCGGCGGTCAGCGTGCACGATCCAGTCAATGGGGATTCCCCGGAAGTGATAACACAGCGAATCCGCCAAGTACTCTCGATCTGGGCACAAGACGGTGAAATCACCATCATCAACACCTCTGCCACCGCAGGAAACTACATCGGTAATGGCGATCCCGATGATCCCGCAACTTGCCCTGAACCGTCGGGTGACACCTCCGCCACCGGTCAACAAGGCACGCTATGCACTTTGTACAAATATGTCGCCGGCGGTCTCCAAGCGGCGAATAAGTGGGTTTCGCTTACTCCAGCGTATAAAACGAAGTACGTCCCCGTAAAAGACGACCACGGCCAATGGAGTTCGTCTGTATACTTTGAATGCCATTACTTCGATGTGTCGTTGAATCCGGCCACCGGCCAACCGTTCTGGACAGCGAAGAGCCATGTAGACCTCGACGGCGAAGCCAGAAAGATCAACGGACGGTGGTTGTTGACGCGAGCCAGCTCCTCCACCGTTTCAGTTCCGATTCCCAGTTCGGTTACCATTCCGTAGAGCTAACCCACGATGCCCACGCTGACAAGGATGCAGCGTGGGCATCGCGATCGCCCTTCCTTACGAGGTAGACGTTGCATGATCTCGGAAGTGCTTAAACGCTCGGAGTTCGTTCTCAGTATTCCCTGAGCCCTCCCTCTCGCCAGCCTAACAGCGCCTTGTCGTTCCGCCAGCCGGACATGTTCATGTCATGCATGACTCAGGGAAACACCTCGCGGATTTCAAAATAAGTCGGGAACTCAATAGCCGACGTTTGTCCGATTGCTGCCAATCAAGACCGCTTCCATAAGCCTCGTGTGTAGGTGCGGGCATGTATGTGAAAACAATAAGATTTAATGCCGTCACAGCCTGATTAACGGGCCTAGAAAGCGTAGCGGACCGACAGCGTGATTAGGTTTGCGTGGAAATTGCGGGGCGCGTAGATGTCTTGATACGAACCGTCCGAGTCTTCGTGATACGCGTAATAGTCGTAGCGGGCGCGCCCCGTCCAGTGTTTTGCGAACTGATAGGAGATCACGCCGTACGGCTGGTACCACTCGGAGTTCAGGGGACCTAGGGGCGCAGTGGCGATGGCGCTCTCGGGGTTGAGGTTCACTTGGGAACCGGACACGCCAGTGAGATTCGCACCCACTTCCAACGTAAGGCGCTTGATCGGAAACCACAGAAAATCGAGAAAGCCTGTATTGATGGTGCTGCTGTAAGGCGACAACTCCTCCACCAGTCCTGAAACTCCAGGGCACGCTGGTAATCCAGGCAGAGCGGCGCTGCTGGTGAAACAGATCGGCAAACTGCTGTAAATATTGTTGTAGTTGTAGCCTAATTGCGCCGAGAACTTTTCCGCAGGCGACAAAGAAAAAGTGACGCCGGCAGCCCGGTTGTGCTGATTGCCATTCACTTCGAGGAGGTTATTCTGGCCGTTGGAGGTTTGGAAATAGCCGGTCAAGTTCAGCCAAGCCGATGGCTTGTAGGTTGCGCGCACCCGAACCTGTTGCGTATCTTGCGGACTCAATCGCGTAAAGGTGTTATCGGCGGTGCCAAACTCGGCGTCAACATTAAACGTGAGCGTTTTAGCCGCTTTGAGCCACAAACCCAGAACAGCGGTATTCATATTGATGTCGGTAATGCCCGGTGGACCGTATACATCGTTTGGGGTGACATAGGTGATGGAACCGTCGGCATTTTGCGTGCAGCCGTCCGGAAGGACTCCCGCAGTTAACGCGCAATTTCCGCGAGCCGCATTGTTTGGGTAATAGACGGCATCCTGAAAGTTGAAGAAATTGTCGGCAATCACGCGGTGGTCGTAGCGATAACCGAAATAAGCGCCGGCCTTCGGCGAAATTTGCACCTGGCCTTCGATCAAATTGCTAGTGATCTGGTTCTTCAGGAAATTCGAGTCGAGATTCAAGAGCACGTCGGGACCGGAACTGCTGCCATGGACTGGGATGCCGGCAACTCCATTCGCGGGCGCTGTGCACGTGGTCACCGGCAATGTAGCCGTTGGCGCAAAGATATTCGGAGGAACGATCAGGCTATTGCTGAAGTACGAGCATTCTGACGCCGTCCACTGCGCCGGTTCGAGCCAGGTGCCGTAGTGAAAGGAATCAACCAGGCTGAATTCCTTGGTGATTTGCCAGGTAACGCCGAAATCGGCATTGGAAGAAACCTGGCGCCCTAACATGGGCCCGGCTTGCGAGTAATCTGCCAGACCGGGGCGCGAATCCCGGCCAGTCCATGCGTTTTGATCGCTGGAATTATTGAAATTTCCGCCTGTGTATGTAAACCTTCCGGCAAACTGAATGGCTGGAATGAAATTCGATTGAACGCTGATTTGTTCAGTGGGCGCTTCGAGGCGAGTTCTGGGATAGTTGGAAAAGTTGTAGTAGCCACTGCACGCCGGATTGACCAGCCCGCCAGGCTGAAACGTTGGATTGCATGGCTGGCTCGGCGGATTCCAGGAGACGCCCAGGTCGACCGGAGGAAATCCGGAGCCGACAGAGAATTGTTGGTTGATGTCGGTTTGCCCCGGATCCGTACGGTAATAACTCCAGATCTGATCGTAGCTGATGGTGGTTTTGGGAAGGAAGCGGAAGTCGACACCCAAACGATACTGGTTCATGCCTGCGGAAAAATTCTGAAAGAGGTACTGTTCGGTGCCTTGGTGGATCGCGGAATAGGAGGGGCCGGTATTGGTGCTGGCATTGTAGCCAATGCGAAAACGGATTTTTGCGTCCGGCAGAATGGTCAGGCCGTAGTTCTGTAGATTGCGACGAGTGTTGAAGTAGTGCGGAGAGATGCCAACGATCGTGGTGTTACGCAGGTTCGCAGGGTTGTTAAAGATCGGGCTGAAATTGGCCGGGGCGTTCGCCACCGGGGTGTTGGGGTTGAAGGGATTGGCCAGGAGCGAGTAGTCCCAGAAATTTTCGTCGTGACGAAACATGCCGTCGAAGCTGTACCACTTGTACTTGCTCACACGAACCACACTGACCACGTTAGGATCGCCGCCATAGCCAAAATTGCTGAAATAAAAGCGGTCGAGCAGCGTGCCGCGAGGATCCAGGGAATGCATCTCGGTGGTGAAGCTCAGCAGGCGCGGGCCCTGTTGCAGATTGACCATGGTGTCGTAAGCCTGTTCATCGCCGACGACGCTGGTGAAACGCCCGCCGAATTCAATGGCCTGTTTAATGTTGTAGTTGCCCTGATCGATGCCCTTCTCGTCGTCAACCTGCTGAGCCGAGACACGCGTGGAAGTTGCAATGATTAAGGCCGCGACTGCGAGCAGCACACACAAGGCTCGTTTGGGAGTTGTTTTGTCGATTCGCTTTGGGTGTTTGTTCTTCATAGCGTCTACTCATGGCGTGAAGAAAACACTGCTGGTATTCGAACCGTGAATCGCCGCGTGACACAAGGTGCAGGCCTGGTATTTTTGCGCCTGGTTGTGGAAGGTGGGAGTCGCGGGAGCACCCACACTGGCCGGAAGTGAATGACAACTGAGGCAAATTAGGTTGACCTGATTTTGCACCAGCAGACGCGGATTGGTGGAGCCGTGCGGGGAATGGCAAATCATGCAGCCTTCAATTTTTGCTTCATGCTGATAAACGAAAGGGCCCTGCTTTTCGGTGTGACAGTTGTAACAGACTTCATTTCCAGCGGCGTTGGTGCGCAGTTGTTTCGGACGAAATGATCCGTGAGGATTGTGGCAGTCGTTGCACTGGATCAGGCCCTCGGGGACACGGTGATGGAAGGGCCGCGCAAATTCGGCGCGCACGTCGATGTGGCACTTGTAGCAAAGGACCGGTGACTTCTCGACCATCAAGTATTGGTTTTCCTTGGCGTGGTGCGGCGAATGACAATCCAGACAGCCGATGCCGCTGGCCAGATGGACGGAGCGGTCGTAATTGCTGTGTTCTGCGTTGTATTGGTGACAGGCGAGGCAGCGAGCGCTGGTCTCCTGGGGCGTGGCATCTTTGAAGGTGAAAATCTTCGATTTGTCGCCGCCGCCGTCAACGTGAGCTTTGCCGGGCCCATGGCAAGCTTCGCATCCGTGCCATCCCGGCCCCTGATGCGTGTCGAGCTTGGAGTCCAGAGTGGTGGCAACGTGCGCGGTGGCCTTGAAGTTGTTCGCGATTTCGTCGTGGCAGGTGGCGCAGGTATCGGATCCTACATATAGCGCAGGATCGCTAGGGCGAACATAGGTCAGGTTTTGTTTGTTTTTGTCGTCGGCTGTTTTTTTATCTTTCGGGCCGGCAAACAGCACACCCGTACCGAAGAGAGCAAGAACCACCGATCCGATGACAGAAAGTCGCGACCTGGAATGCTTCATGCGACTCCCTCGTAATGCGCGAGGCGACGAGCAGACAAAAGATATACGTGCGGGACCAAGCGAACACTTCAATTTGCCTCGCAACCTGATCAGCGAGGCTAACCACCCGGGCGGATAGGTTCACAACAGCAGAAGTGTGGGGGCGGATTGGGACGAACGACCTTGGTCTGCTGGGGCGGAATTCTAGCACAGGCGTCAAGCCGGTCAAGGAAATAAGAAGTGAACTCCCGGTTAACAGTGTGACGGAAGAAGAACGAAGAGCGGGCCATCGCGAAAGGAGCGATGGAGAAGCGCACCTCCGTGTGTTCGGAACCACGCGCTTTTTTGAAATGGGCGGCGAAACGGGGAGGCCAAAAACGGCAGACGGTCGTGCGTATTACTCAAGGACTAGCGGGTGACCGCACTTGAAAGGTGATGCAGGTCACAAATTTTGTATTTGCGAGTCACTGTTCATGGCTCCTCGCTCCTGTAGCCTCGTGATAGACACGGAGTTTGCATCCGACCGCGTTCGGAGTGTGTCTCGGTCATACCAATTGCTGAGGTGCGAAGGGCACCATGATGCCCCGCAGGCTCGATTTCAAGCTGATTCTCTCGCTTACCGTGCTGATTGTGGCCATTAGCTGCGTCAGCGGCTTTCTGAATTTCCGGATGCAGAAGAATCAGCTGGTGGAAACCATGGTGACCGGCGCCGACCAGCTTTCACGATCGATTACCAGCGCGACCTGGCACGCCATGCTGGACGATGACCGTAAAGCCGCGTACGAAAGCATGCGCGTGATCGCGGATAAGCACGGCGTGGACCGCATCCGGATGTTCAATCGCGAAGGTCGCCTGGCGTTTTCCACCAATGCGAACGAGCAGCCCAGCCTGGCCAGTCCGTCGGACGAAGTGTGCATCAGTTGCCATGGCACAACACCCATTCGCACCAAACCCGCGGTGAACTCGCGGGTGCGCTTCGGTACCTCGCCCAACGGCACCAAAACCCTGAACATCGTTACGCCCATTTACAACGAGCCGGCCTGTAGCAACGCGAGTTGCCACGCGCACGAAGCCAGCACGCATGTGTTGGGTGTGCTGGACGTGGCGCTGCGCCTGGATCCGGTGCAGCAGCAGACCCGTTCCATCACTTTGCAGACCATCTCGTCCACCGCGATGGTGGTGATCATTGGGGCCGGATTTGTGATTCTGTTCACGCGGCGATTTGTAGCCACCCCGATTCGAGAGCTAATTCGAGGCACGCGCGCCGTGAGCGCCATGCAACTGGACCGCACCATCGAGATTTCCCGGCGCAGCCAGGAATTGGATGAACTAGTGGATTCGTTCAACCTGATGCGGGAACGCTTGAAAGTAGCAGTGGACAAACTGAACGAGATGCAGCAGACCCTGGAAAGCAAGGTTGCGGAGCGCACCGCGCAACTGCAACTGGCGCACAAGAAGTTGTTGCAGAACGACCGACTGGCGTCTCTAGGGCAACTCGCCGCAAGCGTGGCGCACGAAATCAATAATCCTGTTTCCGGCGTACTGAATCTCTCGATTCTGTTGGAACGCCTTATGGTCAATGGCAAGTTTCCTATAGGCCGCGAAGCGGAGTTTCGGAAGTATCTGGCGTCGATTTCGACAGAGACTGCGCGCGTCGGAAGGATCGTGTCGGATCTATTGGCGTTCTCGCGTCGGTCAAAGCCGCAACGGGTTCCCGCGGATCTGAACAAATTGGTGTGCAGTACGTTGGGCCTGGTGGGCCACAAACTGAAACTAATCAACGCGGAAACCGTGCTGGATTTGCAAGAAGATTTACCGCAGGTGGAATGTGACCCGTCGCAGATTCAGCAGGTGATTCTGAACCTGGTGCTGAATGGCGCGCAGGCAATGCAAGCCAAGGGCGGCGGGGAATTGCGTATTCGGACGCACGTGACTTCCGACCGGGAGAATGCCGAACTTTGCGTAAGCGACACGGGTGAGGGAATCGCGCCGGAGAACTTGTCGAAGATTTTCGACCCGTTTTTTACCACCAAGGCCGAAGGAAAGGGCGTCGGCTTGGGCCTGGCGGTACTTTACGGAATCGTGCGCGCGCATGATGGGGAAGTGGAAGTGAGCAGCCGGCGGAACGAAGGAACGTCGTTCACCGTGACCCTGCCGCTGAAGGCGCGGATGGTTGCACCGGAACAGAAAGAAGTGCAGGTACATGCCGAGTGAATGCGGTTTACCTGGTTGCGATTGGAAGCGTGGCGAATCCAGTGCTGGACTGGGTCGAGGCCACCATTGCCGAATGGTGTCCGTGGCCGGTGTGGCGTGTGCCGCCGCTCGCATTTCCTCCAGACAGTTTCGATATGAAACGCGGACAGTACAAATCCGTGGACATCATGAAGGCGGTGGCGCGCTGCGCACCGCCCGAGGCTACGCGCATTTTGGGGGTAACCGAGGGGGATCTGGCGATTCCCACGCTGACGTTTGTGTTTGGCCAGGCACAGTTAGATGGCGCCGTGGCGGTAGTGTCGCTGGCACGGTTGCGACAGGAATTTTATGGGTTGCCGGCAGACGAGAATGTGTTGCGCGAACGTTTGGTGAAAGAAGTGCTGCACGAACTAGGGCACACATTTGGACTGACGCATTGTGCGGAACCGAAGTGCGTCATGAGCCTGGCGACGCACATTGGCTTGGTGGACAGCAAGGAACTGCGGTACTGCGGGCACTGCGGGGCGCACCTGGTTCATAGGTTTACAACTCCGGATGGAGAAAAGTCATGAAGAAAGTCTGGCCCATACTGGTAGTCGACGATGAAGAAGTGATGAGTGAATCCATGGCGGCGTGGCTGCGCGAAGACGGCTACCGCGTGGACACCGCGCCGAACGGGCAAGGTGCGCTCGAACTGGCGAAGAGCACCGATTATGCCATTTGTTTTATCGATTTGAAGATGCCAGGCGGGATGGACGGCATCGAAACGATGATGGAAATGCGGCGCGTGCGGCCAGATTCGTCGATCATCATCATCACCGCATATGCCACCGTCGATACCGCGATCCAGGCCATGAAGGAAGGCGCGCAGGAGTACATCGTAAAGCCGTGCCATCCGCAGGAAATCTCCATGCTGGTTTCGCGGATTCTCAAATTGAAAAAGCTGCAAAGTGAAAACGTGATCCTGCGCAAGAAAATCAGCAGGCAGTACAAACATCACGACATCATCACGAAGAATCCGCGCATGCAGGAAATCCTTGGTCTGACGCAGGAGATCGCGAGCCTGCGCAGCACGGTGTTGATCCGCGGAGAAAGTGGAACCGGGAAAGAGTTGGTGGCCCGGGCCATCCACTATTCCGGAGCGCGCGCGGACAAGCCGTTTGTGAGCGTCAGTTGCGCCGCGTTGACGGAAACGCTGCTGGAAAGCGAACTGTTCGGGCACGAAAAAGGCTCGTTCACCGGCGCTGATGGACAAACGAAAGGGAAGTTCGAGTTAGCCGATGGCGGCACGATCTTCTTGGATGAAATTGGCGACATTTCGCCGAAATTGCAGGCGGATTTGTTGCGCGTGTTGCAGGAGCGGCGCTTCTATCGTGTGGGCGGCACAAATGAAGTGAGTGTCGACGTGCGGGTGATCGCGGCGACGAACAAGAACCTGCCCGAGGAAGTGAAGGAAGGGCGCTTCCGCGACGATCTCTACTATCGCTTGAATGTCATCGAAATCCATATTCCGCCGCTCCGCGAGCGCCGCGAGGACATTCCCTTGCTCGCGGAGCATTTCGTGCAGCGCATTGCATCCGAGTTGGGCAAGGACATCAGCGGCATTTCTGCGGACGCGCTGAAGATTCTGATCGATCACGACTGGCCGGGAAATGTACGCGAACTGGAAAACGTGATCGAACGCGCCATCGTGACTTCGCACAACGGTACGTTGGAAGACGGCGATTTTGCCTGGCTCACGCAACGCAACAAGGGCGGGCAAAGTTGGGATGTACCGGATGTGCCGCTGTCGGAACTGGAGCGGCGGGCGATCATCGCCGTCCTCGAACGGAAACAGGGCAATGTGAAGGAAGCGGCGCTGGCTTTGGGGATTGACCGGTCAACTTTGTATGACAAATTGAAGCGTTACGACATAGCGCACTGAGTGGCGCGTGACGGGATCGTGCGGGGACATATCGGATGGACCGGCGTAAAAACCATGCCCACTCGAAAAGCTCTACTGATCGTTGCAGCAATGTTGGGCGCGCCCGCATTTGCACAGCAAAAGGGGACTTCTTCGCCCTGCGTGGCTGAGTACGAAAATCACAATCCGATCGACTGTGGTCCTCTTGTTGTTCAGCACGTGAAAGGAACGCTTACCGATCCGCAGCATAGCCCAATGCCGAAAGTCTGCGTTTGTATTTTTACGGAGGAGGATCACAAACTAGTTGCCAGTACAGAAAGCGATGTGGATGGTCAGTTCTTTCTGCGAAGTATCCCGCCTGGACGGTACCGGTTGGTTGTGAAGGCCGAGCCTCTGTGTGCAGCAAATGTTCCGTTGCAGATAGAGAAGAGCCACAAGAAGAGACAGTTTTTACGCGTGCACATGAAACCACGCGGCCCCGATTCCTGTAGCTATGCCGACATAGCCAAGGCTGGCGAATCTGCAAAACGTGCCGCTACGACGCCCTAACCTACGTGGGTAAACAGTTGCGACAACGTCAAACGCCGACCTGAAGTCCCATTGAAACGGAACAGGGCGCGTAAATTCTATGCTTTGGAAGAGCCGAGCAACATTGGCAGGGCGTGCTTTGGGAAGACAAAGGCCTCACCCCTGGAGGGGGTGAGCTACAGGGTTTCCGCAGAAGGAAAATGCGGGAGCGGAGGGCCCCCGCATTCGGTGCAGCGTGTTTGCAGACAGCAACACGAATTCAGCGATCGATGAAAGTGGACTCGAGGATCGCGTCCCAGTCGGAGCCGGGCTCCGCGTCCATTAAGTCCGGCATCATCGTGCCGCCATCGGCCAAAGTAGCTTTGCCCTTGGACATTTGCATTTGGAGACGGTCTACCTCGGCGGCGAGCCATCCTGCCACTTCGGGACCCTTGAGTAAGTGCCGCAGATTCGGCTGGCTGTGCGGGAGAATCTTGAGATAAAAGTCGGAGTCTGGGCCGCCCGTGGAGATCACGGTGCCAGCGAGAGGCGAGCGCACGCGGATTTTGTGGCCGTTCTTGATCATGGTCCAGGCAATGCCTTCGCTTTCCACTTCGTCGCACACTTCCGGCAGTTTCACAGACTCGGGACTGCCGACCAGGTGTTTAGCGAATTCATCGAGTCCGATCGCGAAGGTGCCGTCCCAATCGCCGCGTACCCAGGTGTGACCGCGATGATAAAGCAGGTTGTCGGAGTAGCTGACGCCAGCACGGCTGGCGGGTACGTTCGCAGGAAGCGCAGCGAACTTGTCATAGTTCGGACAGGTGCGGCAATCGAAGGCGTGGTCGCACTGGCGAGAGGGCAGGCGTCCAGCGAGTTCGTGACGGCAGCGTTTCTCGACGGCAGGTAATTCGCCGAAATTCTCGCGCCAGCAGGTGGCTGCCGCCAGATGCTTGCGGAAATCTCCGAGCGTGCGCCACAGGCCCCAAGCGGCAGTGGCGAGAATGGCAGACAGTGCCGCACCGAACAACGAAAGAAAAATAATGTGCGTTGGGGTCCAGTGAAATCCATCAATCCAGGGAAACATTCTTCTACTCTCCTTTCATTGCCTCGAACATGGGTAGATAGCGGTAAGACAGGGAATAGACGATCACGCCGTAAGCCACGACAGCACCGAACGTAGCGACCTCCTGCCAACTTGGGGTGTACTTCAAAAAGGGATCGAAGGGTAGCGTGGGCAGCGCCAGGGTCTGCACCGTCATGACAAAGCGATTGAGTGCCACGCCGCAGCAGGTGAGCGCGGCCGCCAGCAGCAACAGCCCCCGATGGCGAGCGGTGCGCGGCACGATGAACAGTATGGCCGGGAGCAGTCCCAAGGGCACGGTGGCAGTGAAGAGGAACGTAGAGCTGAGCGGCCAGTAGGAGTAGTAATCCCACGGACCAAAGCCCATCGACGGAGAAGTGACGTTCAGCCAAACGTAGGTGTCGATGGCTTTTGCCGCTACGTAGATCGCCAACATCACACCGGAAATGAATCCCAGCTTGCGGTATACGCGGAAATCCACAAGTTTCTGTCCAGTGATTTTTTCGGCGGTGGCCACGACAAGCATCAAGAAGCTGGGCCCCACAGCGATGGCAGACAGGATGAAGAGGAAAAACGTAGACGGCCAGATCATGAAGCCCTGCCGGTAAGCGAAAGGCCGCCCTCGTAGCACGCCATACAACCCACCGAGAGACCCTTGATGAAAGAACGACAGGAACGCGCCCACGCCGGCCAGAACCGGAACGAGCTTGTGAGCCTGGTGTTCAAAGACAAGGAAAGAGGGAACGCGGCGCAACTGGCGGTTTTTCACCAGCACCGGAATGTATTCGAGGACCAGCACCAGCAAGTAACACGAGATGCAGAAGGTCACTTCGGTGAGCATCGAATGCGTATTCGGATACCAGAAAGTGAACCAGGCGCGCAGCGGTTGGCCGACGTCGACCATGAGTACCGCCACGGCGCCGCTGTAGCACGTCAGACCGATGACCACGGCGCTGTTGAGCACCGGTTTTAAATCCTGCTGCTTCAAGATGTAGACCAAAAAGCCCGTGAAGAAGGCGCCGGCTCCTAAGGCGATTACCGTCAGGTCCAGGAAGATCCACAGACCGAAGGCGAAGCGGTTGTCCATGTTGGTCTGGTTCAATCCGTAGTAGAAGCACAAGCCCGCGGCGTAAACCCCGAGGAGCAACAGGCAGACCCACGGAAAAAGCCAGAGAAGGAAGCGCATGGTGGAGGCGCGTTCGGCGCCACGTTCGATCCAACGGCGATCAACGAGAGCGGTTTCAGACATGCGGGGCCTCCGTGGGTCGATCCGATTGGCGGTCCGCCAAAGCGCGGATCCAGGCCTGTGTGGTTTTGTAATGGATCTTTGGCTCCGTGCCGATAGCTTCGAGCAGGCGGAAGGCGTCTGGTGATTTTGCGGCAATCGTTGCAGGATCCTTCGGGTCCGCCAGATCGCCGAACTGAATGGCTCCGGTGGGGCAAGCTTCTACGCAGGCGGGAACATAGTCCGCAACATCGATTTCCTTTTTTCCCGCGGCTGCGGCCTTTTGTAATGCATCGTGATAACGCGAGTGGCAGAGATTGCACTTTTCCACCACACCGCGCATGCGCACCGAAACTCCCGGATTCAAGCTTTTTTCCATGCCCGGCGGCCATTGCGGATCCCACCAATTGAAGTAGCGGGCGTGGTACGGGCACGCGGTCATGCAATAGCGGCAGCCCAGGCAGCGCTGAGGCATCTGCATCACGATGCCGGTAGACTTGTCGAATTCCACGGCCTGTTGCGGGCAAACCGAGACGCAGGGAGTTTCGTGTTCGCAGTGCATGCAGGTGATGGGAATGAAGGCCTCCCGGCGATCCGTACCTTCCTTGCCATTAGAGAGCGCGCGCACCACCATGGGGGTTATTCCGGTACGCCACGTGGCTCGTGGTTCCGGGGGAGACACATTGTTTTCCGCGGCGCAGGCGATCATGCAGGCACCGCAGCCGGTGCAACGATCGAGATCAATCACCATACCGTAGCGAGCGCTCATGCCTGGCTCCTCCCCGGCGCATCGCGCAGGGTCGATTCCTGATAGAGTTTCGCCGCTAGGAGAGGCAAGACCGGGGGCGCCCAAGTGGCGGTCCAATCCGTCACGGGCGCCGGGGCGGCAGCTGTGGGCCAAGTCTTCAGCGCGCAGCGGAGTGTGGTGTGGCGCGGTGATTCGCCCAACCATACGCTACCGTTGCGCAGTTGCGCTTCTAGTTTTGCCCCGGAAGTAAACTGCGCGACGGGCGTTGGCTTCCCGGCGTAGATTGTGCCCAGCTTGGCTTGGAAGATTTGTTCGCACCGCGCATGGATGCTTTTGTCTACGTCGGGCAAAGTGCCATCGAGCTTGCTGAAAAATTGCGCTGCGGTCTGCGTTTCTTGAGGCTGCGCCAGCAAATTCGTGGCGATGGTGTAGGTTTCTATCGAAGAAGTGGGCGCGGTTGGAATGTCCGTGAGTTCTTCAAGGAAGCCGGGCGACGGAAGCAGCCAATCGGCGTTGCTGCCGCCACCATCCCACGCGGCGAAGCGAAAGACTTCTCCCTGCGTCGGCGGAATCAGATCCCAAGGGACGGTGCCATCAATTACCGTGGCGCGAACAGTGGCGGGTGCCGCTGGCACCGAACCGTGCTGCTGATTCATTTTCGTTTTCAGAACGATTCCTCCGGGCGTGCCGATTGCGCCGAGCAAAACGTTCAGGGCTGAAACGGTTGGATCGCTGTCGGACGTGATTACTACTGTAGGGGCACATTCGACCATCGCGTGTGCCAGATCGCGGATCGCGGTGATGGGTATGCCCGCTTGCACCGCCGCTTGCTCGAGTGTCATGTCTGGCAGCGGTCCTTGCGTCTTTACCAGATGCTCCTCAACCAGCACGCGGGCTAGCGCGGCAGCTAAGGCGCTCTGTGTGCCTTCGCGGACGGCCACCCAACGCCACGCGCGAGCTGCAGTGTGCGACAAACTCGGCTCAATCTGAATCAGGCGCAATTGCGGATTGATTTGTCCTGCTGCGCGCTCACTCCACAGTCGCGTAAATCTCCCCGGCGTGCCCCATCCATCCAGGAGTGGCGCGCCAAAACTGACGATCGTGCGAGCATTCTCGAGGTCGTAGCCAAGGGCTGACACGGGAACCTCGCTCCAAGCTGCGTAGGGGACGAGAGCGTTCGTTTCAGGACCCGATACGGCCTGGTAGCTGCCATTGTGCTTTGCGGCGAAAGCTTCCAGTGTTGCGGAAGCGGCCCTTCCGGGCCGGCCATCGATCACGGCTACGGGGCCTTCAGCGCAAGTCTTCGCAAAGGCCGCCTGTGCTTCAGGCCACGACGAGGCGCGCCCGTTGTGGCGAACCGTGAGCAATCGTGCCGGATGCCAATTCAGTTGGTGCGCCGCGAATCCCAAAGGACAGAGCGCGCCCTGGGTTACTGGATTCGTGGTGACGCCGGAAACACCAACGGGAAAACCCGCGGCCATTCGTACGCGCATGCCGCAACCCGCGACGCACAAAGCGCATGCAGAAAGTTTTGTCTCAACGGGGCCGTGAGATGGTTGGGGAATCCATGGCCAGTTCTGGGTCCAAATGGATGCGTCGCCCAACAATTTCCACGGAACGGGGGTGAAAGCAATACCTGCGGTAATTCCTGCGGTGCCAATGAGTAAATCTCGCCTGGAGAATTTCATGGTCGCTCCTTCACTGGTGACAGCCGAGGCAGCCAACCTCGACGTGGTGACGGCGATGGCACTTTTCGCAATCGGTCATCTTCATGCCATCGTGCGGAGCGCGGCGCAGACGCGAAATGGAGTGTCCCCAAATGTCGCGGCTGTAGCCAGTAATGCGGTTCACTTCATAAATTCGTGGCTGATCGGATTCGCCGTAGTTGCCGTGGCAATCCACACATTGCAGACCCGCGCGCTGCGTGTGGATGGCGTGTGAAAACCACACGTTTGCCGGCTGCCGGGAATAGATCAGCCATTCCGGCTGATCGTTTTGCTTCAGGTAGTTGTCCACCAGCAGCGCCTCGGCTTCGGACTTCCCAAGCTTGTCCGAGTGGCAGCCCAAACAAACGTCATTGCGGGGAATTCCGGCAAATTGTCCGTCGCTGCCGATTACGTGACAGCTATCGCATCCGGTGAGTCCGGATTTTTCAGCATGCGTTTTGTGGAAGAAGTCGAAAGGCTGTTGTTTTTCTAGGTAGACCACCCTGGGGAAAACTAGCCAACCACCGATGAGCGCGAGCGCAAATCCGATTCCAAAGACAAGCAGAAATCTCCTCACGATTAGTCCTTTGGCACCCAATTACGGTTGGAGAAAAATAGCTGGAGCGAACATACGAGCTGCTGGCGCGAGAGCAGTTGGCCGATACCGCGGACGGGACGGCCACCATCGCAATGCAATTGCAAAGATTCATGAATCTGCTGCGCCATACGCTCTTCTTCTTGCGTCAGCCAGGCGGCCGCCGGCGGACCAGAAATCAAACTTGCTTTGGTCTGTCCGGGCAGTTCCCAGCCGGAAAACAACCAGCCCGACCCATAAGGATCGGCGGTCAAACGCGCGGGATCGCCGCGGAGATGGCTGTTCACCTTCTGAATCAGGAGCGGATTGGGGAAAGTCATGGGCCACTCCACGCCGTGGACGGTTAACGCGATAACGGGCCGTTGCGTGCCATGCGTGGTCACAAACGTTATGCCGTCGAAATTCCCGACGAAATCGGCCAGGAAGGGGTCAATGCCGACGTGGCAAAGACCGGATTCTTCCGCGGCCAGCCAGAAATGGTTCGGGCTGTAGAGTAGATCTGGGGACGGAGGCATCGCGCCGTGCGGCCGCGCCAACGTCAGATACGATTCGCAATACCGATAGCCACCGGTGGTGCAACTGGAAAGCTGCGACTCACTGAAGGGGATTAGTTTGGTCGGTGTGTTCGCACCACAATACTGCACGTGCACTTCTTCGAGATGGGGGCAGCGCATCTGCCGCGCTTCATCTTTCTTCACCAGGGCGCAGCGATGATACTCGGGTGAGGTACACAATCCGTTGCTCGAGACCCCCGGCCCCTCCAAAATCAACTTGCCCAGAGGAGCGGCGTGGCAGTATTGTGCGCGACCTTCTTTGAGAAACGGGCACGGCATGGCGTCACTCTTACTTGGATTTCTTTTCGTCTTCAGGTTGCTTGGAGTCGGTCTTCACGTGTTCGCCGCCATCGGCCATCGTCAGCCCTAACTCGGGGACTGGGAAGCTGTGGGCGAATTCGTTGTGCAGCATGGAATCCATTTCGGCGTTCAAATCGCGAACGGCGCTGTTCTTCTTGTGGCGAATCACCACTTCCCACACCACTCCATAAGTCACCAGCAACATCGCCAGGACGACGATCACCCCGAGGGCGATGTTGGTGAGGTTTAGCCAAAATACCCAATCGTAGTTGGACATATCAGAATCCTCCGAACTGCAGAACCATCCACTGAAAAGGGAGGATGCAAGTGAGTGGCCGATATGAAGAATCAATGAGTTGGCTGGAAAGTGAGGGAGGAACGTGCAGGGATTCCCAACAAGCTCGTCGGATTCGCCTACAGCGTAGGATTTTCCTTTGGGTCCAAACAAACGCGTTAGCGCAGCTTGAGTTCTTCTTGCTGATTGCAGGAACAAGACACGCCCTCAGCAGCGGAAGCGGTGCCCTGAGGCAAACTACGGCTACGCAGCGAGACGGTTCGGGGCGGGTTCAGCCTGGAGCTTATGGGTTTTTACGTCCCAGGCGAGGCCGAGGGTGCGAAGAGTCCAGATGCCGTACCAATTCACATCGAGTTCATACCAGGTGAAGCCGTGGCGCGCGGCCTGCGGATGCGCGTGATGATTGTTGTGCCAGCCTTCGCCGAAGGTGAGAATCGCCACCCAAAGGCTGTTCTTGGAGGTATCGGCGGTCTCGAAGCGTCGCGAGCCCCACATGTGCGTGGCGGAGTTGACCAGCCAGGTGAAATGCATGCTCAACACCGTGCGCACGAAGATTCCCCAGAAAACCCACGGCCAACCGCCGATGGCGTAAAACACGAGTGCCAGCGCCACGGAGGGGACGATGTGCCACTTGCTGAGCCACAGATAAAAGCGGTCTTTGCGCAGATCCGGAGCGTAGGGAGCAAGCTCGGAACGATCACGATGCATGGCGCGGCCGGTGATGATCCAGCCCATGTGCGCCCAAATGCCGCCATCACGCGGGGAGTGGGGATCGCCTTCTTTATCGGTGTTTTGGTGATGAATGCGGTGCGTCGCGACCCAGGAGATTGGGCCGCCCTCAATCGCCAAGGTCCCGCAAGTCGTCAGGAAATACTCCAGCCATTTCGGTGTTTTGTAGCCACGGTGAGTGAGCAAACGGTGGTAGCCCATGCCGATGCCCAAGCTGCCGGCAACCCACCACATGACCATGCAGAGAATCAGCGCTTTCCAAGTGAAAAAGAAGACCGCGGCCAGCGCGGCCAGGTGTAGCGCCACCATGAAAGAGGTGACGCCCCAATTAACGGGCTGAGAAAAGGTTTTGTCCTGCTTCAAAGAGGAAAATAGGCTCATGAGCGTCTAACTACTCTAACAGCTTCTCGCCTGAATTCGTGGGAAATCGCAAGCTGCTTGTGTAAAAAACAAAGCGGTGCCCGTGCCGGTTCGGTGGAAATGGCCTGCCAGGAAACTTGTGAGGACCAGCTTACGTACCTTTCCGTAGGTGTTACAGGTAAACTCAAGCGGCATTGGACGGATTAGGAGGACTCTCCGTGAAGAAGAGAAGGTATGTGCCAGCAATGATTCTCTCGGCAGGTTTGCTTTTCTCTGGCGTGGCGAGCGGCCAAACCAAGCACACACCCACACTGGAAGAAGCGCTGAGCCTGAAGGCGGTAGGCTCGCCAAAGATTTCACCCGACGGCCGGTTCGTGGCTTACGAGGTGCGTGAGACGAATTGGAAAGACAACGAATTCGTGAACCAGATCTGGCTCGTGGATGTGCAAACCGGTAAAAGCATTCAACTGACGCGAGGCAAGAAATCCGCGGGAGGCGCGGACTGGTCACCGGACGGGCGCTGGCTGGCCTTTGGGACCGAACGCGAGCAATCGGCGATCGAACCGCCGCCACCCGGCAAGAAGGAAGAAAAACCCCAAAAGCCCGAGGAAAAGCAAGAAGAGAAGAAAGAGGAACCCGGCAAGCCGGCTGGTACGCAGATTTGGCTAATCTCGCCGCAGGGAGGCGAGGCCTGGCAATTGACCAAATCGGAGACAGATGTTGGTGAGTTTCACTGGTCAAAGGATTCGAGGTTCATCGCGTTCAGCGCAAACGCGCCGGAGAGCAAAGAGAGCAAGGATCGCAAAGAGAAATATAGCGAATACGAGGTGTACGAGAAGGACTACCGGCAGAATCAGCTGTGGTCGGTGGATGTGAATGAAGCAGAGAAGAATTACCTGCCCGCAGCGGCGAAGCGGTTGCTCACCGACCTTTCGCTGAATGTGACGGAATTTTCGTGGGCGCCGAATTCGCAGCAAATCGCGTTTGCCGCCACGGCGAATCCCATGCTGGCTTACCGCGGCAACCAGGATATTTACATGCTTGATCTATCCCAGAACAACGCGGTGAAGAAGATCGTGGGACTTGAGGGGCCCGACGGTAGTCCCGTATTTTCTCCGGATGGCAAGCAACTGGCGTTTCAAACGGCGCTGGCACAGCAATATTTTTACTATGCGAATGGCCACATCGCGGTGGTGGATGTGGCGGCTGTTCTGGGCAAAACGGCCACGACCCCGGCGGATGTGCGGGACTTGACCGGCAAATTCGACGAAGACCCGTACCTGATCGATTGGGGCGCGGGAGGGATTTTCTTTGGCTCGCAGCAAAAGACCAACGCGCATTTGTTCCGCGTGAATCCGCAGAACGGGGAAATTGAACGGGTCAGCGGCCCCGACACGTTTCTGATGGAGGATGCGTCGATCACGCCGGATGGTAAAAGCGTGGCGTTTATCGCGGAAGACGCGCAACACATGCGCGAAGTGTTTGTTTCCCCCATGAATTCGTTTACGCCCAAGAAATTGACGGACATGACCGCACAGACGAACGATTGGGTGCTGGGCAAGCCGGAAGTGGTTTCGTGGAAGAGCCAGGATGGAGCGACGATTGAGGGGATACTGTATAAGCCGGCCGATTACGACCCCAGTCACAAATATCCGTTGTTTGTGGAGATTCACGGCGGTCCGACGGGGACCTCGGAGCCCACGCTTTCGGCAGCGAGCTACGCCTATCCGATTCAGCAATTTCTGGCCAAGGGCGCGCTGGTGCTCGAACCGAATTATCGCGGCAGCGCGGGATACGGCGCGGCATTTCGCGCGTTGAATGTGCGCAACCTTGGCGTGGGCGACATGTGGGACGTGATGAGCGGGGTGGATTACCTGATCTCGAAGGGCATTGTGGATCCGACGCGCATGGCTTCGATGGGCTGGTCGGAGGGTGGGTACATTTCTTCGTTTCTGACCACGCACACCGACCGCTTCAAGGCGATCTCGGAGGGCGCGGGCATCAGCGATTGGATGACCTACTACGTGAACACCGACATCACGCCGTTCACGCGGCAGTATCTGCATGCCACACCGTGGGATGACCCGGAGATTTATGCGAGAACTTCGCCGATCACGACGATCAAGCAATCGAAAACGCCGACGCTGATCCAGCAGGGAAGCAACGACAAACGCGTGCCGGTGCCGGACAGTTACGAGTTGTATCGCGGATTGCAGGATCAGGGCGTGGAAGCACGCATGATTCTCTATTCTGGTTTTGGCCACGGGGTGAACAAGCCGAAGTCGTTGCAGGCATTGCAGCAGGCAAACTGGGATTGGTTCAACCATTACATTTGGAACGAACCAATCCCGAAGGATTCGCCGCTGTATGGCAGCAGCGAGCTTACGCCGGCAAAATAGGAGCCCGAAGGATTACGACCTGAGTGCGGCATCGAGGTCGCGTTTCTCTTGGGGGCGTAGCGAACGATGGGTTGCTTTGGCCAGATCGCCTAACTGCAAAGGGCCGATGGCTACGCGGATCAGGCGGAGGACTTCGATCCCGCAAGCCTCGAAGATCCGGCGAATTTGGCGATTCTTGCCTTCGTCGAGCACGATCTCGAGCCAGGAATTTTTCTCACCGGAACGGAGCAGTTTGGCGCTTTTTGCTTTGAGTTGTTCGCCATTCTCGGCTTTCACACCTTGGTGAAGGGTTTCCAACAACTTTTCATCAACCAAACGCCCGATTTGCACGTGATAGGTTTTGTCCAGATGCGAGGCCGGATCGGTGATGCGCGCGGCCCATTCGGAGTCATTGGTGAAGAGGAGTAAGCCTTCACTGGCCTGATCCAGACGGCCAACCGGGGCGATCCAGGGAAGGTTGGAAGGCAGGAGCGAGTAGACCGTGTCGCGGCCTTTCTGGTCGGCTGCGGTGGTGAGGATGCCGCGGGGTTTGTTGAGCACGAGATAAACTTTTTCCGCAGCCGTAAGCTGTTGTCCTTGCACCTCGATGCGGTCTTGACCGAGGCGAACCGCGGCCTCCGGATTTTTGGCCACTGAGCCGTTCAAGCGGACTTTGCCTTGCCGAATCAGCTGAAATGCCTGCGAGCGCGAGCAGTAGCCCAATTTCGATAGGGCGCGGGCCAACCCGATGTGCCTGGCGTCGGAAGAAGTCAGTGAAGCTCGGTGCTGTTTTTTCACAAGAACGCCACAGTTTAGCGCGAATGCGAAAACGGCCGTTTATCTGCTTTTCTTTTCGGTGGTTGATGCAGCTTCGGTGTGCTTTACCTCGCCGTAACGCTGGGCCAGCCATGCGCGCACTTCCTTAGGATCGTAGTGGAAGGGGCCGTTGCCGCCCTTGTAGGAAATGTGACCGTTCTCGTCGATGACATAGAGACGCTCGGGCCACGCCGCGTAGGCATCGTTGGCGGAGTTGGACATTTCGTCGATGCCGAAGGGTACGGAGTACTTGTAGCGCCTGGTGAAATCGTTGGCGATGGCCACGCGGTCGTTGATGTTTTTGGGCTGGGCGTAGCAGACATCGTCGTGTTCTTTTTCGTTGGAGGCCATGCGCCACTCGTCGGTGGGGTGCGCCTCACGAATGTAGATAGTCAGAAAATCGGCGTGATCTTTGTAATCGTTATAAAGCTGTTCGATGTCGGCAACCTGCCGGCGGAAGGGCGGTCAAGTAAAACTGCCGAAGACCAGCACGAGCGGCCGGCCCTCGGTCTTTTCGCGAATGTGAAAGCGCGTGGAGCCATCGAGTGCCACGAGGCGCGCATCAGGCGCGGAATCGCCAACCTTCAGGTTGCCAGTGCGCATATGCGGCAAGGCATAGCGAACCATGTAGAAGGCGTCCTTCGCACTGCCAGCCATGATGCTAAGCAGTAGAAAGACACCGGCGACGAGGACAAGCAGCGAAACCAAAACATATTTCACAGCGGTGGACCTACCTTCTCCGGGTCAAGCATGCGCTTCCGAGCGCAATTCGTGGCGCAACGCCTTATAGCGAGCCAGGGATTTTTCGATGATGTTCATGGCGGCGTATGCGGGCCGAATGTCTTCCACCTGCACCTGTTTGCCTTCGAGTTGCTTGTAATCCTGGAAAAAACGCTTGAGCACGAGCAAGCGGTGCTGCGGAAGATCGCGGGCCTCAATATAAGTGTTGAATTCGGGATCGTTGGTGGCCACGGAGATGATTTTGTCGTCGCTGGCACCGGAATCGATCATGGTCATCACGCCGATAGCGCGGGCCCTGATAAGCGCGAGGGGTTGCACGGGTTCCTGGCACAGGACCAGGACGTCGAGAGGATCGTTATCTTCGGCGTAGGTTTGGGGAATAAAGCCGTAGTTGGCGGGATAAAAGACCGCGGAGTGAATGATGCGGTCAACCTTGAGCAAGCCGGTGGTCTTGTCGAGTTCGTATTTGACGTTGGAGCCCAGCGGGATTTCGATGAGCGCCTGAAAGTCGCGGGGCAGTTCATTGCCGGGAGAAACGTCGTGCCATGGATGCATGCGGTCGGAGGCCTCGCAATAAATTTCGAGCACTTATTATCGCCTGAGAAGCTTGGGAAAGGTAAGAGCTGTGTTCAACGTCCGTGTCAGAACTCAGAAAGCGTTGCTCGGCGGCCGAAGCCGGGCCGGAGTTACACGAATTTCGGCAGGATTGAAGTCGTGCTCTGGCGAGAACGACCCAGAAACCTGGCCATAGGCTGAACAGCTTGCGGAAAAAGTCGAAAAGCAATTCTTCAGGGGCTGAAGCCCAATTGATTGCCAAGCAGTTATGTCGGAGCTAAAGCTCCGACCCCCCGTGCCGAACACATTTTTCCGCAAACTGTGAAGCCTGTGCTACGCGGCTTTCTTGCTCCAGGCGCCGATGATCGCGCCCATCAGGAGCAGGCCAGCGAGGGGATAGAATTCGTTGATGGCGAAGAGGGTCTTGGGGCGCATCTCGAACATGTAGGTCATTAGCGTAATTGGGCCGACGAAGCCGATCCAAACGAGAACGCCAACAGCCGCGCCGCGACTGAGAGTGTTGGCGTTGCGCCAGATGCAGAGTTGGGCAAGCGAGTAGGCAATCAGCAGTTCCAGGAGGAACGAGACAATGTAGGGAATCACGGGACCGACGCTTTGCGCTTGCTCGACGGTCAAGTGCTCCAGTGCCATCCAGGGCTTGCTGAATAAGACGCCATACCAAAGAGCGCCGAGCAGCCAATACGCGACAGCAGCAATGAAAACGGCCAAGTAGTTCGTTCGCATCGGAGGACCTCACGCGAGTGCGCCGCGAAAAGGGAAACAGGCGGCGAATGGTTGGCGAGAGTGTGAAGCGGTCAGGCGATTGTGTCAAGGCGCTTTGAGACAACGACGCGAGTCACGCATTACGCGCGGGCTCTGTCGATCATTTCTTCCCAAACACCTTTGGATTTGAGGATGAGCTCCACAGCATCGCGAATGGCACCGCGACCAGCATGGGATGGCGTGGTGAAATGTGCGGCGCGTTTTACTTCCGGCACAGCGTCACCCACTGCGATGGCCAGCCCCACGCGGCGCATCACCGGCAAGTCCGGCAGATCGTCGCCGACGTAAGCTACCGCCGATTCAGGCAGGCCGGTTTTGCGAAGGATTTCCTCGTAAGGTGGGATTTTGCTGGGCTGCTTCATGTAGATAAATTCCATTTTCATTTCGTTGGCACGGCGTAGAAGCGCGGGACTTTCGCGTCCGGTAATGCAGCCGGTGCGGACCCCTGCGGTGTGAGCGAGGGTGAGGCCTTGCCCGTCATGCGCGTCGAACTGCTTGATTTCGAGGGCGGAGCCATCGGGCTGCGAGAGCAGGATAACGCCGCCGTCGGTCATGGTGCCGTCGACGTCCATGAGAAGGACTTTGATTCGGGCGGCGCGTTTTTTGAGCGCCGGTGAGATTTTGGCAGTACGAGCCACAGGGCCTCCGGGGATGGAACGAATCGTAAAGTTTAGCAGAGCTACAGGGCCGCAAACTAAAGCTAGATGAGTTCGAGGGTCCAAAGGTCGTGGAGGTGGACTACACCGAGGACCTTTTGGGTACTGGGGTCGACCACGACCACCGAGGTGATTTTCTTTTTCTCCATTAAGTTGAGAGCTTCGCTGGCGAGCAGATTGGGGCTGATGGTTTGGGGAGTGCGGACCATGCAGTCGTTAGCGGTCAGGGAGAGTGTGGCGCCGCCATGTTTTTCCATGAGGCGGCGAAGGTCGCCGTCGGTGAGGATGCCGGCGAGTTTGCCGTCGGGCGTGGTGACGGTGGTCATGCCGAGTTTCTTGGCGGACATTTCGTGGAATGTGGCGGGCATGGGCGTTTCGGGGGAGACGCGAGGCATGGCGTCGCCGGTGTGCATGAAATGCTGGACGCGAAGGAGTTTCTTGCCGAGGCGACCGGCGGGGTGAAGCGCGGCGAAATCGTCGGATTTGAAGCCGCGGCGATCGAGAAGCGCTATCGCGAGTGCATCGCCGAGGGCCATGGCAACGGTGGTGCTGGCGGTGGGAGCGAGATTTAAAGAGCACGCTTCTTCTTTAACGCTGACATCGAGAGCCACATCACTGGCGCAAGCAAGGGTGGATTTGAGATTGCCAGTGAGCGTGACGATGGGCATTTCGAGGCGCTTCAGCGTTTCCAGTAGATTCAGGATTTCGGGAGTTTCGCCACCGTAGCTGATGGCGAGCAGGGAATCACCGCGAGCGAGCATGCCGAGGTCGCCGTGGAGAGCTTCGGCAGGATGAAGGAAGAAAGAGGGCGTGCCAGTGCTGGAAAATGTGGCGGAAATTTTGCGGCCGATGAGGCCGGACTTGCCCATACCGGTGACGACCACGCGGCCTTTGCAGTCCAGAAGGAGGTCCACGGCGCGATCGAAGGAGGCGTCGAGGCGATCGAGGAGGTCGTGGATGGCTTGGGCTTCGATGCGGAGGACGCGGCGGGCCGAGTCGAGAGTCATGAGAGATTGGCCCCGGAAGTTGGATTGGTTGGGCTACACCGGCTGAAGCCTGTGCTACTGGGGACGAGAAGTAAGGCGACTATGGGAGTCGAGGACTTGGAGATGGCGGTGTAGGCCTGGGTGATTGGGGTCCAGCACTGCTGGACCCCTGCGCAGAGGAGAGTTGGCGCGATCACGATGCGCTCCAGCGGCGGACGACGGTAGACAGCTCTTTGACACGAGCCAGGAGTTCGGGGAGCTGCGCGAGGGGCAAAGCATTGGGGCCGTCGGAGAGGGCGGCGGGGGGATTGTCGTGGGTTTCGAGGAAGAGGCCGTCGACGCCTGCGGCTACACCAGCCCGGGCAAGGGTTTCGATGAATTCGGGCTGGCCGCCACTGGCATGGCCGAGTCCACCGGGAATCTGAATGGAATGGGTAACGTCGTAGACGACGGGGTAGCCGAATTTTTGGAGGATGGGAAAGGAACGCATATCGACGACGAGATTGTTGTAACCGAAAGAGGCGCCGCGTTCGGTGAGGATGATGTTGGGATTGCCGGAGGAAGCGACTTTTTCGGCGACGTTGCCCATATCCCAGGGGGAGAGGAATTGGGCTTTTTTTACGTTGATGATGCGGCCGGTTTTGGCGGCGGCGAGGAGCAGATCGGTCTGGCGCGCGAGGAAGGCGGGGATCTGAAGAATGTCGGCGACTTCGGCAGCGAGGGCAGCTTGAGAGGGTTCGTGAATGTCGGTGAGGATGGGAAGACGCAGATCGGATTTGATTTTGGCGAGGATGCGAAGACCTTCAGCGAGGCCGGGGCCGCGGAAAGCTTTGATGGAAGAGCGATTGGCCTTGTCGTAGGAAGCCTTAAAGATGTAGGGCACGCCGGCATCGTGAGCGATTTTGGCGATCTGCTCGGCCATCGTGCGAGCATGGGATTCGCACTCGATGACACAGGGGCCAGCGATAAGAAAGAGCGGATTCGTGCCGCCGAGGCGCAGGGAGCCCAATTGAATTTCGCGAGTAGTGGACATGCCGTTTCAAAGAAGATATCACAGGCCCGAAATGAGAGGGTGTCGTCGAAACTGGGAAGGATGCCCCCTCCCCCCCCAATTTTCCCGTAAGAGTGACAGCGAAAGGAGTTAACGGGAAAATTCGGGAAAACATCGTGGCCAAACGGTCGAAGCGAGAACTGTGTCCCCCTCCCCCGTTTTTTCGCAAGTGTTGACTTTAAATAGGGTTAGGTCTTGTTAGTTTGTAAGTGTTGACTTTAGGGGTAGTTAAGTCGAAACGTGCGGCTGACATGTAAGCTGCGCAATTATACTCATTGTTTATGTTAAGTAATGATACACAAATTGTCAAGTGCAATTTCTTTATTTCAGCATGGTGCGCGACGGGATTAATGGAGGAGCGTTGGGTGATCACGGTTATTGAGGCGCACGCAAACATAGCGAACTTGCTGTGAGCAAAAGACAAAGCCCACCCGAGGCGAAGCCAAGTTGAGCAAGCACCATGCAGAAGAACCCTTCCAGACCCCCGCAAGGACCCACGGTGACCAGGTTGGTTGCCATGGCAAGAAACGCGATGCCGGCACAGCCCAACAGAGCAAGGCCGCCAATGGTCAGGCTGCGCATGGGTTCAGGTCAGGCGGAGGCTTGGGGGGCGGCGCGTAGGGCTGGGGTGTGGGAATGAGATTCCACGCTGGTGACGGCGCCGGTTGGGCGGGTCTTCTGGAGGCGATTTTCGAGAGAGGCACCGACGAAGGCGGCGAAGAGTGGGTGCGGCTCCAACGGCTTGGACTTGAATTCGGGGTGGAACTGGCAGCCGAGGAACCAGGGATGATTGGGGGCTTCGACGATTTCGACGTAGTTTTCGTCGGGAGTGCGGCCGGTGATGCGCAGGCCAGCGGCGACTAAAGTTTTCTCGAATTCGCGGTTGAACTCGTAGCGGTGGCGGTGGCGTTCGCTGATTTCAGTGGCGCCATAGGCCTTGTTGGCGAAAGAGCCGGGCTCGAGTTTGCAGGGCCACGCGCCGAGACGCATGGTGCCACCCATTTCATCGATGCCGAGGAGTTCGCGGAGTTTGTAAATCACGCGATGAGGAGTTTGCGGCTCGAATTCGGTGCTGTCAGCGCGTTCCAGGCCAGCGGCGTCGCGAGCGTACTCGATGGTGGCGCACTGCATACCCAGGCAGATGCCGAAGAACGGGACTTTGTGTTCACGGGCATATTGAATGGTGTAGATCATGCCCTGAATGCCGCGCTTGCCGAAGCCGCCGGGAACGAGGATGCCGTCGTAATTTTTGAGACGCTTTTCGGCGGTTTCGAGGGAATCAATCTCTTCGGATTCAATCCATTCGATAACCGTTTTGTGGTTGTGCGCAAGGCCGCCATGCAACAGCGCTTCACGCAAACTTTTGTAGGCATCTTCGAGTTGAACATACTTGCCAACGATGCCGATGCGCACTTCGCCCTTGGGGTGGTGCAGGCGATTGAGCATGTCGAGCCAGGGTTGCATGTTGGCCGGGCGGTCTTCGAGACGAAGCAGGCGAGTGATCTGGGCGTCGAGGCCTTCCTTGCTGAGCTCGACGGGCACTTCATAAATGGTTTTGACGTCCTGCATGGAGATGACGCAGGAGTCGGCGACGTTGCAGAAGAGGGCGATTTTGCGCTTCAGTTCGGGAGAAATGTGGCGATCGCTGCGGCAAAGGAGAATATCGGGCTGAATCCCGATGCCAAGCATTTCCTTTACGCTGTGCTGAGTGGGCTTGGTTTTCAACTCACCGGCGGCGGCGATGTAAGGAACCAAAGTGACGTGAACGAAGAGGGTGTTTTCGGAGCCGAGTTCGAGGCGCATCTGGCGGATGGCTTCAAGGAAGGGGAGAGATTCGATGTCGCCGACGGTGCCGCCAATTTCGACGATGACGACGTCTACGCTTTCGGAGACTTTCTTGATGCAGCGCTTGATTTCGTCGGTGACGTGAGGGATGACCTGGACGGTTTTGCCGAGATAATCGCCGCGGCGTTCTTTAGAGAGGATGGTTTCGTAGATGCGTCCGGTGGTCCAGTTATTGTCGCGGGAGAGCTTGACGTGAGTGAAGCGCTCGTAGTGGCCGAGATCGAGGTCGGTTTCCGCGCCGTCGTCGGTGACGAAGACTTCGCCGTGCTGAAAGGGAGACATCGTACCGGGATCGACGTTGAGGTACGGATCGCACTTTTGGATGGTGATTTTGAAACCGCGACTTTCGAGGAGACAACCTATCGAAGATGCTGCAACGCCCTTACCAAGTGAGGAAACAACACCGCCAGTAACAAAGATATATTTTGGCGCCATCCGGGTTGCTCCCACCTGCACGCAGGGCAGATTAGAGCTTGTCGAACCTCCGCAGGATTGACGTACGAACAATTATGTTCGGAAGGGGAAGGAGTGTCAATGGGGCGGAGGATTGGAAATTTGGATGGAAGGAATTCGGGAATCAGTGAATTGGTAACTCGAGAGCAGAGACCAAAGATCGGAGAACTCATGGCGATTCTCGGGGTCGCGCTACGGTGCCGTCTGAGAGTTGCAGCGCACTGGAGTGCGGGGTGTAGAATCGGGCCAACCAGCCAAAACAGATGAGCGCACCAGGCCGGTATGGGGAAGGGCTCGCCGGAGACCCGGCGATGCTCGGTTTTGTCGACTGGCTGACGACCAGGACAAATAATGGAGTGGTGCGCTGGGAAGTCAAACCTAACCTTATTTCAACGAAATTGTTGGGTCCGCTGTTGGCGGAGTTTGTGATCGTGCCGGTGGCGGCGAGTGTGGCCTGGACGGAATTCACGATTCGCGACGACGAGGGGAAAGAAGTGTTTCGGGCGTGTCCGCAGGACGTTGCAGGGAAAGAGTCGGGGCATGCGCAGGTGGCGGAGCGTTTGTTTGAGGCGGTGATGGAACGGGTGCGCCGAGCGTGAAGGGAGGGAAGATGCGGGGGAGTGAGCAGAACAGCGGGTCCCTCGCTGGCGCCTGCTTGCCGCAGGCAGGCTCGGGATGACAAATTTCATTTGAGTGGTGGAAAGCCCACATGCAAAGGCAGCACGTGAGGCACTCGGGAAACGAAGAGAGATTCGTCGCTTTGCTCGGAATGACGAGTGGTTCTGGCGCTGCGCACCTACGGGGAGGAGCCGGAGTTTGCGGTGGGGCGGGAAACGATTATGCTGGAGTGCGATGGAGCGGGCACGGCGAGTTTGCTGGAACGGAAGAGAGTGTGGACAGGGGACGATGCGAATAGCGGCGATGGTGGTGCTGGCGATGAGTTTGGTGGCGTGTGGCGGGACGAAACCGCCGACGCCGCCGACCGGGAAATTCAGCAATGCCAGCTTGAATGGACAGTATGCGTTCCTGATGTCGGGGATTGATTTGAGTGGGGGCTATTTCGCGCAATCTGGGAGTTTCACCGCGGATGGCGACGGTCATATAACCGGGGGACTGGAGGACGTGGTGCAGTTGAGCACCGGACAGCCGGCGACGACGGTGGCGATCACTGGGGGAAATTACCAGGTGCAATCGAACGGGAACGGCACGATGACGCTGAATTACGAGGGCGGGAGCCTGGGGATGAGTTTCGTGCTGCAATCGACGAGCAGCGGATATGCGGTGCAAACGGATTTGAACGCAGCGACGAATGGCAGTTTTAACTTGCAATCCAGCGCGAATTTCACGGCGGGGGCGCTGGCGACTCCCTACGTGTTCAATTTATATGGTGTGTCGCTGGCGAATGCGCAGAGCGCGCCGATTTCGATGATTGGGCAAGTGGTGGCGAATGGAAGCGGCGTGATCAGCAGCGGGTTGATGGATACGAACGGCGGGAACCCGGCTGCCGCGTCGGGAGCCACGCCAATCACGCCGGGGACTTATGCGCTGGACACGAACGGGAACGGCACAAATTTCGGGCGTGGGATGATGACGTTCAATGGCCGGACGTACGCGTTCTATATCGTCGATAACACGCATTTCAAGATGGTAGAAGAAGACAAGCTGGGGGGAAGCGCGGGCGAGGCGTTGCAACAGACGGCAAGCATCCCCACGAAAAACTCACAATTCACGGGCGGATTTGTGTATCTCACGGCGGGGGCATCGACATTGGGGACGGAAGGCCCGGACGCGCGGGTGGCGCGATTCACGTCGGATGGAAACGGGAATATCGGAGCGGTATCGCTGGACGATAACAACAACGGAAAGTACACGCACATCTCGCAAGGTGGAAACATTTCCGCAGCGACGTACGCGATTGATACGGCGAACGCGGGAAGCGGGCGAGGCGGGTTCACGTTTGCCGCTTCGGGGGATGGAACGTTTGTGGACGTGTTCTACATGATCTCGTCAACGCAGGGAGTGGTGCAGGAATTATCGAAGGGACTGGTGTCGGCCGGGCCGATCTATGCGCAGAACCCAGGGCCCTTCACATTGAGCGGAAGCGCGGGAACGTTTGTAACCGATTGGTCGGGTGTGCAATTGGGCGGACTGGGGTCATCGACAGCGATCGCGCCGTTCCAGGAAGAATTTGTGGGGCAGTATGTGCTGGCGAACACGAGTTCCAGCAACATTGGAGGCCAGATCGACTATGTGGAGTTTGGGTTGACGTCGAAGACGTTGTTTCCGACCGAGACGCTGGCCGGGACGTTGACAATTCATGATGACGGGACGACGAATAATCACTACCAATACGGGGTGAACGGGTCGCCGTCGATTACCGTGAATTTTGAGGCCTATTTTGTGAACCCGCAGATGTTGTTGATGGTGACGTCGGATGATAAGAGGACGACGTCGGGGATTGTGTTTCCGCAGTAGCGAGTGACCAGAGACCAGCGATCAGACACCGGAGGAGGGGAGTGCGTTTTGGCATGGGCTGGGATCGAAGAGAGATTCCTCGCTCCGCAGACTCCGTTCGGAATGACGGTCTCTTTTTTGGGGAGCCAAAAGGCACAGGTCTAAAGACCCGCCGCTACAACGGCGTCTCGGTAGAGGCGGGTTTTTCGTCTCTCATTAATTTTTCGACGCGGGAAATATCTTCGGGGACGTCGATACTGACGGCGTCATGAGGGACTTCGGCAACGCGGATGCGCCAGCCATTTTCGAGCCATCGGAGTTGTTCGAGTTGCTCGATTTTTTCGAGTTCGCCCTGGGGAAGAGTGGGGAATTCGAGAAGAGCATCGCGCTGGAAGACGTACAGGCCGAGATGCTTCCAATATTTAACGTTCCTATTTTTCTGAGGGTCTCGCATCCAAGGAATCGGGGCGCGAGAAAAATAGAGGGCGTTCTCATCGAAATCGAGGACGACCTTGACGACATTGGGATCCAGGACGTCACCGGCGTGGCGAATGGATGTGGCGACGGTGGAAATTTGGGCCGGCGGATCTTCGAGGAGGGCACCCACGGCCGCGTCGATGGCCAAAGGGTCGATGAGGGGCTCGTCGCCCTGAACATTGATGAAAATGTCGCCGGGGACATGGACGGCGACTTCGGCGATGCGTTCGGTGCCGGTACGATGGTCGGCGCGGGTCATGCGGGCGGCGCCGCCAAAAGCTTGGACCGCGTCGAGAATCCGTTGGTCGTCCGTAGCAACCAGCACTTGGTGGACGGTTTGGGCCCGTTTAGCCCTTTCGTAGACGTGCTGAATCATGGGCTTGCCGGCCAAAGTGACCAGGGGTTTCCCGGGAAGGCGGGTCGAGCCGAACCGCGCAGGAATGACGACAACGACTTGGGGATCAGACATGGGTAACAGTGCTCCGCAGAGGCGTTCGAGGGGATGCTAACACACGGCCGAGAGACATTAAGTGAGGTTCAGTCAAAAAATGACAAACGTACCCGGGAGTAAGGGGCTTGCCTTCTGAGTCGCGGGTGCTATTATAAGGCTCCGCGCGGCCCTCCCGGTGGGAACCCGGGGGGTAAATGGGGGAGCCGTGAAACGCGATAGGAGCATGACGCGTGAAGTGGTTAGGCTGGCGAGAATCTGCCCCATCGCATGCCTGATGGTAATTTGTGCGGTAACCTGCCTGTTTGCGCAAGAAACTCCACCCGAACCCAAAGTGAATGCGACCCCGGCATCGGCTACGGGATCGGACTTGGCGAAACTTGGGCACGATACTCCGTCTGTAGTGATCAAACCGGGGAAAATAATCAAGGCGGACGTGGACCTGGCGCTGGTGAACGTGACGGTGACCGACCCATACAACCGGTTGGTGACAGGATTAGAACCGGACAATTTCCGGGTGTACGAAGATAACGTGGAGCAAGAGGTGGTGAGTTTTTCATCGGAGGACGTGCCGATCTCGATTGGGGTGATTTTCGATTTCAGCGGAAGCATGGCGAATAAAGTGGATAAGGCGCGGGAAGCGGCGATGGAATTTTTCAAGACGGCCAACCCGCAGGATGAGTTTTTCCTGGTGAGCTTCAACGAACGCGCGGAATTGACCAGCGCGTTTACGAACAGTGTGGAGGATTTGCAAAGCCGGATGATGCTGACCGCGCCAAAGGGCAGGACTGCCCTGTTGGACGCAATCTACCTTGGGTTGAGTGAGATGAGGGGTGCACACAACGCCAAACGTGCCTTGCTGATCCTTTCCGATGGAGGAGATAATCATAGTAGGTACAACGAGAACGATATCAAGCGGCTGGTGAAAGAGGCGGACACCCAGCTCTATGCCATAGGGATTTACGATCCGCTGGGATATCGGAATCGGACACCGGAAGAACTCAACGGCCCGTCGCTGCTCGCGGAGATAACGGAATTGACGGGTGGCCGCGTGTTTGCCGTGGAGCATCTAAATGATCTGCCGGACATTGCGTCCAAGATCGGCATGGAGCTTCGCAATCAATATGTACTGGGATACCGACCAAGTAACCGCGTCCATGATGCGCGCTGGCGCAAGATTAAGGTCAAGCTGCGCGCGCCCAAAGGCCTGCCTCCCCTCACGGTGTATGCCAAGAGCGGGTACTACGCTCCTGCGCACTAGCCCGCGCTGGTTCAGAAGCGGGCGTTTCTGTGGATTCCTGTTTTTGATGATGTTGATGGTGTGTGCGGGAAGCGCGCTTGGGCAAGTCCCTGTGACTAACCCAGCGCCGCTGCCGCCCGGGGCTGAAGCGCCGCCCAATCCATCACAAGCGCCGACGCCAGGCACAAAACAAGAAGGCGGGAAAATCGCGGTTAACGTGGATTTGGTGGTGTTGCACACGAGCGTATTGGATGATCGCGGGAAATTTGTGGAAGGGCTGACGGCGGACAATTTCCGGGTGTATGAGGACAAGGTCGAGCAGAAGCTGGCAGTATTCAAGCGCGAAGATATTCCGGTCAGCATGGGGCTGGTGATCGACAACAGCGGAAGCATGCGAGATAAAAGGCCGCGAGTGAACGAAGCGGCTTTGACGCTGGTGCAGAACAGCAACCCGCAAGACGAAGCGTTTGTGGTGAACTTCAACGACGATTTTTATTTGGACCTGGACAAGGATTTTACGAACAGTGTACCGGAATTGAAGGAAGCGCTGGAACGCATCGACGCGCGGGGAAGTACGGCTCTGTATGACGCCATTATTGGATCGCTGGACCATTTGAAGAAGGGGAACAAGGAGAAGAAGGTCCTGCTGATCGTGACGGACGGCGAAGACAATACCAGCCGGAGCACGCTGGAAAAGTGTATTCGCGAGATTCAGAAGACGGATACGGTGATTTATACGATTGGATTGCTGAGCCAGGAGAGCAAGAAGAGCGCGAAGACGGCGAAGCGGGCGTTAACGGAAATTGCGCAGGCGTCCGGCGGCGTGGCGTACTTCCCGGAGAACGTGGAGGATGTGCACGCGATTTGCGAGCAGGTGGCGCACGATATCCGGCATCAGTACACGCTGGCGTATTATCCGTCGAATGCAGCGCGGGATGGCAGTTTCCGCAGCGTGCATGTGGACGTGATTGCGCCGCGCGGACATGGGAAATTGGTGGCGCGGACGAGAAACGGGTATTACGCGCCGGGCGGCGGAAGGAGTACGGCGGCAGGGAAGTGAAGTAGAGTTAGCGTGGATTTTTGAGGGCGCTTCGAAAGAGGCGCCCTTTTTTTGTGTGGGTGGTGGCTAAGGCGTCGTGATCGGGGCAAAGGCCTCGCCCGCTGGAAGGGGCGAGCTACAGGGTGGCGTCACCGCGGATTAACGACAAGACGCGCAGATCGAAGAGAGATTCCTCGCTACGCTCGGACGGGCGGTCATTTTTTATCCGGTGGGATTATTCGGCGCGGAGGGTTTGGGCGGGATCGGTGGAGGCGGCGCGGGAAGCTGGGATTAGGCCGGCGAGGGCGGAGGCCAACGCTAAGGCCAGGATGGCGGTGGCTAGCACACCGAGATTTAAGCCCTTGATCTCGAAGAGCTGGGATTGGAGGAAGCGGACGCAAAGCACCGCCGCCGGAATGCCGATGGCCAGGCCGAGTACCGTTTGACCAAGAGCGCCACGCAAGATCATCGAGACTACGTTGGTACGCTCGGCACCGAGGGCCATGCGGATGCCGATTTCGGAAGTGCGGCGGGCGACGCTGTAGGCGGTGACGCCATAGAGACCGATGGTGGCGAGGAGCAGAGCCAGAGCGCCGAAGAGAGCGGTGAGACGAGCCAGGAGGCGGTCATCGTTAAAGCGATCGGAAATCTGGTCAGCAAAAGTTTGGAACTTCACAACGGCGAGGTTGGGATTGATTTGCGCGAGAGTTTCGCGGGCGAGTTGTTCCATGTTGCTGATGGGCGCGCTGGTTTGTAGCACCACGGCGCCGGCGTACAGCGACTGATCGGTTTCAATGGGGCTTTTATCGCTGGGCGGACGCTGGAGTAAGGCCGGGAAGTACATACGATGATCGAGCCACCGGGCGCTGGTGTAAGCGGTGTCATTCACGACGCCTACGATCTCATAATCACCGGTGGACTGGGGACCCTCTGAGCCAAAGTGGTGTCCGATGGGATTTTCGCCTTTGGCGAAGAATCCCTTCACGAATTCCTCGTTCACCACCGCAACCACGGGAGAGGTGGCTATGTCTTGCGGGCCGATGGAGCGGCCCATGAGAACCTTGGTACCCACAGAATTGAAATATTCCGGGCTGACTTTGACCAGGGAGGCGCCGGAATTCGTATTCGGCTTGCCCTGAATCTGAATGGAGTTGCCCCAGTTGTTGTCCTCCATCGGCGTATAAGTGCTGAGACCCACGTTAGTGACGCCGGGCAAGGCATGAAAGCTTTGTTCGATGGTGCGGTAGAGAGCGACGAGTTGAGTTTGGCTATAACCGGCAGCTTGCGGATTGATGTGGACGATGTAGCGGTTAGTGGCGTCGAGTTTGAGGTCTTTGTTCTCGAGTTTGTGCAAGCTTTGCGAAAACAGACCGGCGCCGACAAGCAAGACCAAGGAGAGCGCGGCTTGGAAGACGACGAGACTGCGCTGCAGGAGAGAAGCGCCGCTGGTGGTACCGCGGCCACCGGCACGCAAGGCATCCGCAGGATCCGTTTTTGCGGCAATCCACGCCGGGGCGATGCCGAATAAAATCCCGGTTAGCAAGACGAGTGCACAAGTGAAAGCGAGCACCATGGGCGAAGGACGCGCGTCAATCGGGACGTTCTGTGCGGCGGGAAACGCCAGATCGAGCAGCATACGGCTGCCGAGATAAGCCACGACGAGTCCGGCAGCTCCTCCCAAGACGGACAGCACGACACTTTCGGTCAGCAGCTGGCGCACGATTCGACCCCGGGCGGCGCCGAGTGCTGTGCGCACGGACAATTCCACCTTGCGCTGCATGCCGCGTACGAGAAGAAGGTTGGCGATATTGGCGCAGGCGATCAGCAGGACCAAACCGGAGGCGATCAGGAGCAGCTTCAAGTTGGATTCGTACTGATCGCGAAGTTGCTGGATACCAGAGCCACCAGGAGTGAGCACGACATGGATACGGTCGAGAAGCTTTTTGTTCTCTTGTTTCGAATAGGTGTCGCTATTGGCCACGGACTGCTTGACGAGGGCGCCAACCTTTTCTTGCAGTACGGTAAGGTTCACACCGGGCTTTAGGCGGCCGATCATGTACAGCCAACGAGCGTCTGGATCATCAACGTAGGCCACGTTGGCCAAGACCGGCATGGTTTGAATCGGCAGGAAGAACTCAGGAGGTGTGGTGGTCAGGCGATCGCCGAAGAATCCCGGAGGAGCCACGCCGGCGATGGTGACGGCCTTGGTGTTGATCCAAAAAGTGCTGCCGACCACGGAAGGATCCGCCGCATAGGTGTTCTTCCACGTAGCGTAACTCATCATGGCAACCAAGGGCGCGCCCTTGCGGTCGTCCCCGTCGGAGAATAACCGGCCGGCGGCGGGGCGAAGTCCGAAGGTATGGAAATAATTTCCTGAGACGAACTCGCCCATAACCGAGCGCGCACTCTGTTGCGCGCCATCGCGGCGGGCAGTCACGGGGCGATATTCGAAGCCGGCTTGCATGGCGGCGAGTTCCTGAAATTCGGGGAGGTTCTGCTTCAGCAGTTCGTAGCTGGCAGTAGGGAAAAGAGAAAAGTCGCCGTCTTCGAGTGCGCCACCGTTGACGCAACAATCGTTATTGTCGCCGAGACGCACCAAAGTATGCGGGTCGGTGACCGGAAGATTATTGAGAATGACTGCATGAACGAGAGTGAAGATGGCGGCGTTAACGCCAATGCCGAGAGCGAGAGTGAGCACGGCGGTGGCGGTAAAGCCGGGAGTCTTACGCAGTTGGCGCAAGCCGTAGCGAATGTCCTGAACAATCTGTTCGAGCCAACTCCAGCCCCAGGCCTCCCACGCATCTTCTTTGGCGGCGGTGCCGTTGCCGAAAGCGCGAAACGCGGCGCGGCGAGCCTCGCCGGGAGCCATGCCGGCGGCGAGATTCTCGTTGATTTGTTCTTCCAAGTGAAAGCGCATCTCCTTGTCGAGTTCGCGAGAGAAACGATCGCGCGAGAAGAGATGTTGCAGACGCAGCCAGATGGTTTTGAGCGAGCCCATGAGAAGAACTCCTAGGAAGTTTCCACTACAAGATTTATGGCCGCGGAAAGACGGCTCCAGTTGGCGGCTTCTTTCTGGAGTTGCGTGCGGCCGGCGGCGGTCAGGGAATAAAACTTGGCTTGGCGGCCAGTTTCGGTTTCGCCCCATTTCGCCTTGATCCAGCCTTTGCGCTCGAGGCGGTTGAGAGCGGGGTAGAGGGAGCCTTGCTGGACTTGGAGAACGTCTTGGGAAATCTGTTGGATACGCTTGGCGATGGCCCAGCCGTGTTTGGGCTCAAGGGCGATGGTTTTGAGGATGAGAAGGTCGAGAGTACCTTGGACGAGATCGATTGGTTTCCCCATAGTATGATTATCTACAACAGGAATTGTAGATAGTCAAGGGGTGCGTTGAGGGAAGATGCGGTGTGGCAGCCCTGTTGGTGCGCGCACAGGCTAAACAGCTTGCGGAAAAAGTCGAAAAGCAATTCCTCAGGGGCTGAAGCCCAATTGATTGCCAAGCAGTTATGTCGGAGCTAAAGCTCCGACCCCCCCGTGCCGAACACATTTTTCCGCAAACTGTAAAGCCTGTGGTACATGGGGAATGCCGAGATGGGGCGCAGCGTGCTGCGCCCCACGGAGAACGCGGCAGGGACTGGTCGAGGGGATTTCAGTGGAGCTGGGGGAGGAAGGAGGTGCCGTGGGGGATGGTGGTGGCGAAATTGTCGGCGATGGTTTGGCCCATGTCGGCCAGGGTGGAACGCGTGCCTAGATTGTTGCCGTGGGATTGGGCGGGAGTGAAGGCCAGGATGGGGACGTATTCGCGGGAATGGTCGGTGGTTTCCCAGCGCGGGTCGGGATCGCAGCCGTGGTCAGCGGTGAGGATTAGAAGGTCGCGCGAGGTGAGCAGCGGAAGGTAATCGGTGAGGGCGGCATCGAATTCCTCGAGAGAGCGGGCGAAACCCTCGACGTCTTTGCGGTGGCCGAAGAGCATATCGAAATCGACGAGATTGCAGAAAATGAGGCCGTTTTTGCGTTCGCGAGTGGCGGTGGAAAGTTTTTCCATGCCGTCGGCATTGGTTTTGGTGGTGATGTAGTGGTCGACGCCGCGACCGTTGTAAATGTCGTGAATTTTGCCAATGCCGAAGACGGGGACGTGATGTTCATGGAGAACGTCAAGAAGCATGGGCTTCGGGGGATCGACGGCGTAATCGTGGCGGCGCGGGGTGCGCTGAAAATTTCCGGGATTGCCGGCGAAGGGGCGGGCGATGACGCGGCCGACGCGATGTTTGCCGTCGAGGAGTTTGCGGGCAATTTCGCACATGCGGTAGAGCTCGGCGATGGGGACGACGTCTTCGTGCGTGGCGATCTGGAAGACGCTGTCCCCCGAGGTGTAGACGATGGGCTTGCCAGTGCGGACGTGTTCTTCACCTAGTTCCTTGATGATTTCTGTGCCGGAGGCGGGCTTGTTGCCGATGGTCTTGCGGCCGATTTGGGTTTCGAACGCGTAGATAATGTCGGAAGGAAAGCCATGTTTGTAGACGGGGAAAGCCTGATCGAGCCAGACGCCAGCCATTTCCCAATGGCCAGTGGTAGTGTCTTTGCCGGGAGAAACGGTGGCGCCTTTGCCGTAGGAGGCGCGAGGAGTGGCGGGGGCCGTGAGATGTTTGAGGGGCGCGATGTTGGCGAGGCCGAGTTGGACGAGATTGGGGATGCGCAGAGGGCGGGCTTCCGCGATGTGGCCCAAGGTGGTGCGGCCAGTGTCATCGTAGTCGGCGGCGTCGGGAAGTGCGCCGATGCCGACGCTGTCGAGGACTACCCAGATGATACGGTCGAAATGGGGCATGGAGGCTCCTGCGAGGTTCCTCAGGGTTAAAGAGTTTGTGCGAGAACTAACAATCCCGGCCCTCAGCGGCTGAAGCCGCACTCATTTATTGTGTGCTACTGCGGCACGGCTGAAGCCGTGCCCTGACGAAAACATGAGCTAAAACTAGTGAAGCCGCGGCGTGCGGATGAAGCTACCAAGGTTCACGCAGTTCTGCAGGGAAATGTAGCATGGCCCGAGGGGCAAGGGAATTGACGAGGCGAGGGGAAGGGCCTAGGATGGCCGCGAAGGTAGGCAAGTGGAACATTTGGGCGGTTTTATGCGTAGAGTAATAGAGAAGAGAAGGAATCGGGATGCCTGACGACTATCGTAGGCCGCGCAATTCTGTGGTGTTTCCGCTGCTGTTGATCGCGATAGGATTGCTGTTTTTGTTGTCGCGATGGATGCCGGACTTCAGTCCGTGGGGAGTGATCTGGAAATACTGGCCGCTGCTGTTGATCCTGGTAGGCGCGGGAATGATGTGGGACCGCAGCCAGAGGAGCAAAGACCCGCAGCATGTGTCGGCGTTTCCGGTGGGGACGACGGTGGGGACGATTTTTTTTCTGCTGATTTTGTCGTTGCTGGTGTGGCATCACCACGGGATGGAACGGCACGACTGGATGCATGTGTCGGCGGGATCCGGACATCGCACGCATGAGAACCAGGTAGTGCAATTGGGGGAAGCGAAAGCGGTACACATGACGGTGAACATGCCGGCGGGTCAACTGCAGATCGAGGGCGGAGCGACGCAGTTGCTGGAAGCGGATTTTGCGCGGGGAGGATCGTGGGCGGAGCCGTCGATCGATTACGCGGTGGAAAATGGAGTGGGTACGCTGTCGATCAATCAAGAGAGCGCGAAGCAGTTGATGACGAATTCCGACAATATTTGGAACCTGAAAGTGAATGACAAAGTGCCGCTGGAATTGGAGGTGGATGTAGGCGCGGGACGCGGCGACTTGAACCTGGCGAATGTGGATTTGACGCGGTTGGAACTGAACATTGGCGCGGGACAGGCGAATGTGGACTTAACGGGCGAACGCGCGAAGGATCTGGAGGCGGACATTCATGGCGGCGTAGGTGAGGCGGTGGTGCGATTGCCGAAGAATGTGGGCGTGGTAGCCACGGTGCATGGCGGGTTAGGGTCGGTGGATGTGCATGGATTGAAGGAAGAAGACGACCAGTACACGAACGCCGCTTATGGCAAGTCACCCAATACGATTTACCTGACAGTAGAAGGCGGAATCGGGCACATCAAACTGGAACAGGAATAAAACATTCAGCTTGCGGTGATGATCGCGCAATTCTAGGAGCAACCTGTGAACGATTCGGACAGTCGCGATGCGCGAGAGCCTGGAAATGTGCAATCTGAGCTCTTGGGCGAGCCGCAACGTGGGCCTGCTGAGACTTCCGTGCTTCGCAAGATCTTCGTGGGAGCCGACGGACTGCGAGCGGGTTGGAGTCTCTTGATCTTTCTCGTGATCCTAGGTCTGCTGCTGGGCGGCGTGACGAGTATTGCGCAGAGGATGCACGTGCTGCCGGCTAAGGGGCAGTCCGTGGGTGAGATTGCGCCAAGTTTCGGGTTGTACGCGGAGGGACTGCCTTTCCTGATGGTCTTTGTGGCCACGTGGATTATGTCGAAGATTGAGAAGCGGCCGAACGGGGTGTACGGTTTGGGCGGGCCGCGGGTGCTGGGGAACTTTCTTGGCGGATTGGCGTGGGGAGTGACGTGCCTTTCGCTGCTGGTGTTCACGCTGTGGAAGAGCGGGCTGCTGGTGGTGGACCGCCGACTGCTGTTCGGGGCCGGGGCGTGGCGCTATGGCATCATTTGGCTGTTCGCTTTTTTGATGGTTGGGCTGCTCGAGGAATACATGACGCGCGGTTATCTACTTTTCACGCTGAGCCGCGGGCTTGCCGGCGTGTACTCATGGATGATCAAGTCGCCGCATAATAAGGCGGCAGGTTTTTGGACCGCGGCGATTTTGCTGTCCACTCTGTTTGGTCTGGGACACCGGCAAAATGCCGGCGAGTCCCCGATTGGGCTGTTTGCCGCGGGACTGGCGGGACTGGTGTTTTGCCTGAGCCTGTGGCGGACGGGTTCGCTGTGGTGGGCCATCGGCTTCCACACGTCGTGGGACTGGGCGCAGTCTTACCTCTATGGAGTGGCGGACAGCGGAGTGATGGTGCAGCATCATTTGCTGGCGACACACCCATTGGGCAAGGCGTTAATGAGCGGGGGAGCGACGGGCCCAGAAGGAAGCGTCTTTGTGCTGATGGTTTTGGCATTGGTGGTTGGCATTGTGATGTTTACCCTACCGCGTGGGCGTTATGGAGCAACTGCGTAACTTCAAGTAAACAGGCCTTCTTCGCTTACTGGAAATGACGAATTTGCCGGGGTTGGCAGGGAGCCGTATAATTTAGGGTTTAGGCAGTGTGCGCAGAGCGCGCTGACTGAGCTGGCCTTGGCTACGAACGAAATCATCGCTCCAACCGCGAACCAACAAGAAGTGCTGCTGGTGCGCGGAGCGCGTGTACATAATCTGAAAAACATAACGGTGGAGATCCCGCATAACGCCTTGACGGTGGTTACGGGTGTGAGCGGATCGGGGAAATCGTCGCTGGCGTTCGATACGGTGTATGCGGAGGGGCAGCGGCGGTACGTGGAATCGCTGTCGGCGTATGCGCGGCAGTTTCTGGAGCGCATGGAAAAGCCGGATGTGGACGAGATTTCGGGAGTTGCGCCAGCGGTGGCGATCCGGCAAAAGAACTCGACGCGGAATCCGCGTTCGAATGTGGCCACTTCGACGGAGATCTACGATTATTTGCGGCTGTTGTTTGCGCGCTGTGGGCAGACGTATTGCGTCAAGTGCGGCGCCGAGGTGAGGCGAGACTCGCCGGATGAGATTGCGACGCGCATTTTAGGGTTGAAGCCCGGGCGGCGGTTTTATGTGCTGTATACGCTGAATGTGGCGCCGCCGGCGGCTGCTGCGGGGAAGAAAACGGGCAAGAAAAAAGGGGCGAGTTCGGCGAACCCAGATGCATTGAAGCTGGCGCTGATAGAGTTGCAGAAGCGCGGTTTCAACCGGCTGTATCAGGACGGCAAGATACATGAGTTTTCGTCGCCGGAAACGCTGCTGGACGTGGACTTCAGCAAGCCGGTGTATGTGTTAGTGGACCGGTTGGCGGTGAATCCGGAATCGCGAGCGCGGCTGGTGGATTCAATTGAGATTTGTTATCGCGAAGGCGGCGGGGAAGCGATTCTGGAGTTTGTCGCGGATGCGGCGGGAAATCCGGCAGAGCGGGTGACGTTTAATGAGCGTTTCGAATGCAAGAATGATGGCACGTTGTATCAAGAGCCGGAGCCGCGACTGTTCTCGTTCAACAACCCGTATGGGGCATGTCCGCGTTGCCAGGGATTTGGGAACACCATCGATTTCGATTTGAACCTGGTTGTGCCGGACGCGAGCAAGAGCCTGGACGATGGGGCGATTGAGCCGTGGACGAAGCCGAAGTACCGGGTGCTGATGCAAGAGGCACGGAAATGGGCGAAGGCGCAGGGAATTCCGACGAATGTGCCATGGAGGCACCTGAGCGCGGAGCAACGGCGACTGATTCTGGAAGGCGATCCAGCGAACAAGTACGACGGCGTGAAAGGATTCTTCAACTGGCTGGAGCGCAAGAAGTACAAATTGCATGTGCGGGTGTTTTTAAGTCGGTATCGCGGGTATGCGACGTGTCCGGAATGCGGGGGGACGCGGCTGAGGGCGGAAGCGCGGGCGGTAAAGATTACCGGTAAATCGATCACGGATTTGTGCAAGTTGACGGTGAAAGGGGCACGGAAGTTTTTTGCGGAATTGAAACTGACGGAGAGCCAGGCGAAAGTAGCGGACAAGATTTTGCAGGAGATTCGCACGCGGCTACAGTTTTTGGATGAAGTGGGACTGGATTATTTGACGCTGGACCGGCTGACGTCGACGCTGTCTGGAGGAGAATCGCAGCGGATACAGCTGGCGACGTCGCTGGGATCACATTTGGTAGGGGCGCTGTACGTTTTGGATGAACCGTCGATTGGATTGCATCCTAGGGACACGCAGAGGCTGATCGACATTCTGAAATCGTTGCGGGATTTAGGAAACACCGTGCTGGTGGTGGAACACGATCCGGACACGATTGAGGCGGCGGACCGCGTTCTGGACTTGGGTCCCGGGGCCGGGGAATTGGGCGGGAAACTGTTGTTCTCGGGCACGTACGAGGAGATTCTGACGGATACGAAATCGATCACCGGGCGGTATTTAAGCGGGGAAACGAAGATTCCGGTGCCGGCAAACCGACACAAGCCGACGGGTAAATTTTTGCGGCTGTTTGGGGCGACGCTGCACAACTTGAAGAATTTGGATTTGATGTTGCCGCTGGGGACGCTGACGGTGATAACGGGGGTGAGCGGTTCGGGGAAATCGACGCTGGTGCATAACGTGTTGTACCGGGCGTTGGCAGCGAGACGCAATGGCGGGAGCATCAAAGAGTTTTGCGACCGGCTGGAAGGCGATCATGACATCACGGACGTGGTGATTGTGGATCAATCGCCGATCGGACGGACGCCGCGGTCGAATCCGGCGACGTATATGAAGGCGTTTGACGCGATCCGCGAGATGTTCGCGGAGACACCGGACGCGAAGCGGCGCGGGTTTGCGGCGGGACATTTTTCGTTCAACGTGTCGGGCGGGCGGTGCGAAACGTGCCAGGGTGACGGCACGGTGACGGTGGAGATGCAGTTCCTGGCGGATGTGGAATTGGTGTGCGAAGAGTGCCGGGGGCAGCGGTTCAAAAGCAGCGTGTTGGATGTGCGGTATCACGGGAAAAACATTCACGATGTGCTGGAAATGACGGTTCGAGAGGCGCTGGCGTTTTTCGTGAATGTACCGAAGGTGACGTCGAAGTTGCGGGTGCTGAACGAAATTGGATTGGGCTATTTGCGGCTGGGGCAGTCGGCGACGACGCTGTCGGGTGGAGAGGCGCAACGGTTGAAATTGGCGTCGCACCTGACGCGCACGGAAAACAAGGGCATCCTTTATATATTGGATGAGCCGACGACGGGTTTGCATTTCGACGATATCGCCAAGCTGCTGGCGGCGTTCCGGAAGTTACTGGAGTCAGGCGCTTCGCTGCTGGTGATCGAACACAACCTAGACATGATCAAATCGGCGGATTGGTTGATCGATTTGGGGCCGGAGGGCGGAGAAGAAGGCGGTAAGATTGTAGCCACGGGCACGCCGGAACAAGTGGCACGCAACGGGCAGTCCCACACAGGGAAGTATCTGGCGCGCGTGCTGGGAAATGGGAACGGAAAGAGAAACGGAAACAAGTTAGAGGGAAAACGGCCATCGAACGAGAGTTGAGACACGCGCGCGTAGGGGGGATGCTGGCGCTGTCTGTGCTTTGTTGTCTGTGTTGTTGGATGGCGTTTCCGGTGAGCGCGCAACAAAGCGCGCCCGCGAAGAGCGGGCAAGGGTCGGGGCAGAAGCTGCGCAATCCACTGAATGACTTGCTGGATGAAGCGCAAACGGCACTGGATAAGAACGACTACAACGCCGCCATTCCACTGCTGCAGAAATTCATTGCTGAAAAACCGGATGTGGCGTGGGCACACTTTCAGTTGGGGTATGCCTACACTGCGCTGAAACAGGCGGACCAAGCACGCGCGGAGTACGAAAAAGCGGTTGCGCTGGATCCAAAAATGGCGGAAGCGCAACTGAATCTGGGGATTTTGCTGCTGGAGAAGGAGCCGGCCGCGGCGGTGGAACCGTTGCGGAAGGCCGTGAAGTTGTTGCCATCGCAAAGCCGGCCGCGCTACTTGCTGGGACTGGCGCTGGAACGCACCGGAGATTGGCATGGAGCTGCGGAATCGTTGGAAGCAGCGGCGCGGCTGGATCCGAAAGATGAAGATGCGCTGACCGAATTGGGGCGCATCTACCTGAAACACAACCGTGCGGTCGATGCCGAAGGGAAATTCCGGGCGGTGCTGGGAATCGATGCGAAATCACCGGAAGCGCTGCAGGGATTGGCGCTGAGCCTGGACGAACAGAAAAAACCGGAAGCGGCGAACGCGTATCGCGAGTATCTGGCGGTACGGCCGCAGGACAACGGCGCTCGCGAACGACTGGTGCATGTTCTGGTGGAGGAGCAGCAGTTCGATGCGGCGCTGGCGGAAATGAACAAGGCCAGCAACGGGCGGCCGAGTTTGGAATCATTGAAATTGCAAGCGGACATCGAGATTGGACAGAAGAAGCTGGATGCGGCGGTAGGCACACTGAAGCAGGCGATCGCGCTGGCGCCGAACGACGCGCAATTACACGGAGGATTGGGGCGGACGTATTTGCAAATGCGTAATTTTCCGGAGGCGGAAAAAGAGTTGAAGACCGCGCTGCAACTGGACCGGAACAATCTGACGTATTGGAAAGATTTGAGTTCGACGTTTTATCTGAGCGGAAATTGTCCGGGAACACTGGCGACACTGGACGTGATTGCGAAAGCGGAAACGCCGGGAGCGGGGCCGTGGTTTATCCGCGGGCTTTGTTACGATAAACTCAATCAGGTTCAACCCGCCCTGGAAGCGTACCGGAAATTTCTGGAACTGGACGACAACAAGAACCCCGATCAAGTGTGGCAGGCGAACCAGCGGATCCATGTACTGGAAAAGACGGCGGATAAAAAGAAGTAAGACCTGGGCCAGACGTGGGGGCAAGTGGGCGGCATTGTGGGCGATGCTGTTCGTGTGTGGCGCGGCTTGCGGAGTGGACCGAGTCGAGGAACTGCAAAAGAGCTTCGATAAAGATACGCATGCGGGGAGCAAGATCAAAACGCTGGAGAAGTTGAGTAACGCGCAGTTTGACGTGACGCGCAAGGCCGGGGCGGCGGGCGATTTCAATACAGTCGGGTTTACGTTCGAAAAGTATCGGGACAACGTGCGAGCGTGCTTCGACCTTCTTAAGAAGCAGGAACCCGACGCGGATAAGCATTCGGGGGATTACCGCCGGTTGGAGTTGCAGACCCGGCGGGGCATCCGAGAATTGGAAGATGCGCTGTTGACGGCGCCACCCGAGGTGCATCCGCCGCTGGAAATCGTGCATAAGGATATTGTCGATATGGACGATGAATTGATTCGGCTGCTGTTCCCGAAGCGGACGACGGAGCCTGTGAAAGTGCCGCCGGCGCCGGAGGCGAAGCCATGACTGGGCGAAGGGATTTCTTGGCGGGAGTTTTGATGGCGATGTCTGCAGTGTGGCTGTTGACGGCTTGGCCCGCTTGCGCGCAGCGGCCGGAGAAGGATTATTTGTCGGACCTGGAGTCGGATAAGATCCGCGATGCGGAAACGCCCAACGAACGAGTGAAGTTGTTTCTGACGTTTGCGGAAGACCGGCTGAAGAAATTCCAATACGAATTGGAACATCCATCAGCGAATAAACACAGGGAGATGCTGAATTATCTGATGAACTCGTATGGTGGGTGCGTGGACGATGCGGCGGACCAGATCCAGCTTTCGCTGGAGAAGCAAGAGAATATCCGGCAGGCGATCGAGTTGATGGGCACGAAGGGGAAGGAGTTTCTGACGGTGCTGCAAAAGCTACAGAGCCAAGGGCCGGAGTTGGAAATTTATAAGGATAATCTGGACGACGCGATCGAAGGGACCCAAGACGCGATAAACGAGGCGGAACAAGCGAAGTCCAAGGCCGCGCCGCCACCGGTGAGGCGGAAGAATTGAGGTCACGGCGGCGCAATCCCACACAAGTGCCCGGCGGCGAAGCGCTGATGCAAAGATTGTTTACGCGAGTCGGGTGCCAGGGACGGCCACCGCATTTTGAAGTAGAGTTTTATCCGTACAGCAGCCTGGTGCTGACGATCCGGCGGCGGGAAGAGCGGGTGATGGTGCGCTTTTCGGATTTGCTGAAGCGCGCGCCGACGGAAGTGCTGGAAGGAGCAGGCGCGCTGATCCTGTCGCGGTTGTACCGGCGCAGGGCGCCACGTGCGCTGGTGCAGGCTTATCTGGAGTATGCACGGTCTGAGCGCGTGCGAGGCCGGATTAACCACATGCGCAGCCGGCGAGTGCGGCGTGTGCCGACGGTGGCACAGGGACAACACCACGATCTGGCGTATCTGTTCGATCGATTGAACCGGCAATACTTCGAAGGCAAGCTGGAGCGGCCGCACATTGGGTGGAGTACGCGGAATTGGCGGCGGCAGTTTGGTTGTTATGATCCTGGACCGAATCAAATTGTACTGAACCGGCGGATGGACCGGCCGGGGATACCGGAATTTGTGGTGGAGTATGTGTTGTACCACGAGATGCTGCACGTGAAGCACCCGACGAGAAGATCGGGATGTTCGTTATTGTCGCACTCGCCGGAGTTTCGCGCGGAAGAGAAGAGATTTGCGCAGTTTGGAGTGGCGCGGAAGTTTTTGGATGGTTTGGCACGGTAGGACGACGGAATAGGCAAGACGCAGAGGTTGGACCGTTCGGCCAAAAGCGGGCCTGAGAATGACCAAGCCTCTTCAGTGGGTTAAAGCGTACACAGACTGAAACCTGTGCTACAGGGGCGAGGATTTCTCTTTGTCGATTTCTTTGTGGAGTTTTTCGACTTTCTTGCGGATCTTATCGCCATCTTCGGCTTTGGGATAGAGATCGAGATAGCGCTGATAGGCTTTGACAGCGGGTTTCTTCTGGCCCTTTTTCTCGTAACATTCGCCTAAATAACGATAGGGAATAGCGAAGCCGGGCTTGGCATCGAGGGCGTCATTGAAACGATCGATGGCAGCATCGATGTCGCCTTTGTTCATGTAGTACTTCCCAACTTCAACATCTTTATCGGCGCGGAGCGGATCCCATTTGGGCTGATCTGGCGCGGATTGAACGGGGGAATCGGTGTTGGGCTTGGGAGGCGGAGGTTGCGGCGGAGGAGTGACAGGGGGCGAAGGAGGATTCTGCGCGAGTCCTGGCGCGGACGGATAGCAGATAACCATCGCGAGTAAGAATGCAGAGACAGCGATGCTGCGTCGGATCAACGAAAAATCCTCCTTTCGTTCCGATTCAAAACTACAGGCGACGAGTTGCCCCGAGTTTACTTGCCGAGCAGTTCATCCACCAGTTTTTGTGCGCCGTAGAGCTTGTTCATGGCTTCGGTCATGGCGGCGGTGTGCACAGCAACGGCACGGTTCTGATAGGAGTCGTAGACGAAATCGCCGACGAGGGATTCGATGTTGCCATCGAAAATGAGGCCGACGATGTCACCGTTCCGGTCAACGACGGGCGAGCCGGAATTGCCGCCGATGATGTCGTTGGTGGTGACGAAGTTGAAAGGCGTGGTGAGGTCGAGTTTGTCGCGGCCATCGATCCAGCGCTTGGGGAGATCGAAGGGAACTTTGTTGTCGAAGCTGGCGGCGCGATCGTAGATGCCGTACATGGTGGTTTTGTAAGGGGCCACAGTGCCATTCATGGGATAGCCAAGGACCTGGCCGTAGGAAAGGCGGAGGGTAAAGGTGGCGTCGGGGTAAGTATTTTTGCCGTAAACGGCGAAACGGGCTTTGCCGAGGAGTTCACCGGAACGCTGCTCAACGCTTTGGACATTATCTTCGAACCACTTTAGCTGCTCGCGGCGAATCGGATCGATGCGGCGGGCCATCACGATCATAGGATCGTCGCAGGAGTCGACGGCGGCCTGGCCACCTTCGACGAGGGATTTGCGGAAGGCAGGATCGCCGACTTTTGTATTGCTGATGAGGGCATTAGCGGCGTCCTTGGGGCTGCGGCCATCAAGAACGGCTTTCAGAAAAGCATCGTCGGGGCCGAGTTCTTGGACATCCAGGGCGAGCGCGGCGGTCATGCGGGCGATGTCCATTTCCTTGTAGATGGGAGCGGGAGAAAACAGCCGAAGCTTCAAGGAATCGAGTTGAGAATCGTGGAAGCCGGGGAGACGCTCGCCATCAGGCTTTTTGATTTCGGCGACGTAGGTGACGATTTGAACGGCCAGGGCGGAGAGCTGAGAGTCTGTGTTGCGGAAGAATTGCTGCTTGATGCGCGGCTGGACTTTTTTGAGGGCTTCTTCTTCCATGGGCCAGGCATCGCCATATTCTTTTTTCCACTGGGGATTGGCGTCGACCTTGGCGCGGAAGTCCTCGTCCTCTTTGCGCTTCTTGTCCATGAGGTTTTTGTCGGCCAGACCATCGCGTCGGCCTTCGAAGACCTTGCGGCTGTTTTCCAGGCCGAAGATCAGAGTGGCGGCTTGGCGGGTTTGCTCCGGGCCACGAGCGGAATAGTCTTTGAGAGTGGCGATGCGGTTCTTGAGCATGGTGATGATGTTGGCGAGGACATTGTCGCGAAGATCGACGAGATAGGCGTAGGTCACGAGGCGCTCGGTGCCGCCGGGATTACCGGAGACGAAGACGAGGTCGCCATCGCCGGCGCCTTGAGGATTCCATTTGAGGTAGTCCTTGCTGTCGATGGGCTTGCCATTTTCGTAGACCCGGAAGATGGCCATGTCGAGGTCGTAGCGAGGATAGGTGAAATTGTCGGGGTCGCCACCGTAGAAGGCGGTTTGCTGTTCGACGGCAAAGACGAGGCGGACGTCAGTGTACTTCTTGTAGCGATAGAGCCAGTATTCGCCGCCGGAATAAAGGGTGACCACATCAGAGCGAAGGCCAGTCTTGTCGGTGCTTTCCTTTTCGATGGCCGCGATGACGGTTTTGCGCTTGGTGAATGCTTCCTCGGCGGTTTTAGTGTCTTTGGTGGCGGCGTTCACGCGGTCGGTCACATTTTCCATGGAGACCAGAACGTTGACTTCGAGGTCGGGCGACTTCATTTCCTCTTCGGGAGTGGCGGCGTAGAAGCCGTCGCGAACATAGTCATGATCGGCGCTGGAATTCTTCTGGAGCTGGCCGAGGGCGACGTGGTGATTGGTGAGCAACAGGCCATGAGCGCTGACGAACGAGCCGGAACCGCCGTCGTTGAGACGGACGGAAGACAGCCGGAGATGGTCGAGCCACTGTTGCGTGGGAGTGAAATTGTACTTTTCCTTGAGTTGCTTGAGGGGAGGATTATCAAAAGTCCACATGCCCTCATCGGCGGGGATGAACGGGCAGAGAAGCGCCGAAGCCAGCAAAACGGCGGAGGCCTGACGGACGAAGTGAATCGGTTTCACGAAAGGAGTCCTCTTTTCTGCAGGAGTGACGCCGTGGAGCACGGCTTCTGAGAGTATATACGAGGAGAAGGAGGTGTGGAGGAGGTAAAGGCAGGGAAGGAAGCGAAGGAGATCCGCGAAGTGATGGAAATGGCGTGGTTCGCATCGAATGGAGAATGGCCGTAAGATAGAAGCACGGCTCGGACTGCAGAGGGCATGGAACCCAGGGAAAAAGCCGCATTGTTGCCAGAGAAACCGGGCGTTTATCTGTTCAAGGACGCCGGCGGGGCCGTGGTGTATGTGGGCAAGGCACGATTGCTGCGGAATCGCGTGCGCTCGTACTTTCTGGAATCACGCTGGGTGGATGCGAAGACGGGTTCGTTGGCGCGCGAGATCGCGGATATCGAAACGATCGTAGTGGACAACGAGCGGGAAGCGCTGGCGCTCGAAAACAACCTGATCAAGCAGTACAAGCCGAAGTTCAACGTGATGCTGCGGGACGACAAGACATACCCGTACATCAGGTTGACGATGGGAGAAAAGTATCCGCGGGTGTACTTCACGCGGAAAGTGAAGAAGGATGGCGCGTTATATTTTGGGCCGTATTTTCCGGCAGGGCTGGCGCGGCGGATCATTCACTTCATTCACAAGCGGTTTCTGGTACCGTCGTGTTTTGTGGATTTGACGAAGACGCACCCGCGGCCGTGTCTGCAGTTTTATATCAAGCGGTGCCTGGGACCGTGCGTGGAAGGGCTGACGAGCGACGAGCGCTATGGCGAAGCGGTGCGCGATGTGCGCATGTTTCTGGAAGGGCGGCGGCACGACCTGATGAAGAGCATCGAGGCGCGCATGATCGCGGCGGCGGAACAGGAGCGATTTGAGGAAGCCGCGTCGTACCGGGACCTGCTGCGCACGATGGAAGATATCGAAGAGCGGCAGAGAATTGCGACGGCGCAAGGCGACGACACCGATGTAATTGGGTATTACGCGGAACCACCACTGGTGGCGGCGAATGTGTTTCACTTGCGCGGCGGGCGCATTGTGGACCGGCGGGAATTTTACTGGGAGGAGCTGGAAGCATTTGAGCCGCACGATTTTGTGGCGTCGCTGCTAAAGCAGCTTTATCTGGACGCAGAATACTTGCCAAAGAAAATTCACGTGCCCATCGATTTCGAAGAATGCGGGCTGCTAGAAGAGACCTTCAGCGAACGCGCCGGGCACAAAGTGGAAATTTTCACTCCGCAGCGGGGAAGCAAGGCGGCGATCCTGGAGTTGGTGGAGAACAACGCGAAGCACTCGTTTGAGCAGCGCTTCCGGGTAATGAAGCCGACTTCAAAAGCGATTGGCGAAGCGTTGCAGAACGCGTTGAATTTGCCGGAAGAACCGAAGCGGATTGAAAGCTTCGATATCTCGCACATGCAGGGGACGGATACGGTGGCATCGATGGTGGTGTGGGAAAACGGAAAGATGAAGAAGGCCGATTACCGGAAATTCATCATTCGCGGTGATGTGGCGCCGGGTGGGAGAGCGCGGAGCGAGAATGACGATTTCGCCAGCATGTACGAGACGGTGACGCGGCGTTACAAGCGGTTGCAGGAAGAGCAGAAGCCGATGCCGAGCCTGATCTTGATCGACGGTGGGTTGGGACAATTGCACGCGGCGGCCGAGGCTCTGGACGACTTGCAGATCATCAATCAGCCGATGGCCAGCATCGCCAAGAAGGAAGAAATTCTCTATGTGCTGGGGCAGGAGAATGAGCCGTGCGTCCTGGAGCGGCACTCGCCGGTGCTGCACCTGATCCAGCAGATCCGCGACGAAACGCACCGGTTTGCGGTCACGTTCCACCGGCAGAGGCGGGCGGCGCGGCAGACGCATACGGCTCTCTTGGATATTCCGGGGATTGGGGCGCGTACTTCGCAGAAGCTGCTGCAAAGGTATGGGAGCATTGCGAACCTGCGAAAGGCGAGCGTGGACGAGCTAAGTCGAATCGTGACAAGGAAAAGCGCAGAAAAGATCGTGGAGCACTATGCGAAGGAGAGTGCAGTCAGCTAACTGGTATGTTGATAGATAAAGGTTATGGTCTATTGCGGCCGTTCGGGGGGTTATGTTACGTTTTTTGCGGAGGTTACTATGGCCGACAACGTGGGTTCGAAGGTAAGTTTTTTCCTGGTAGGAGTTGGGATTGGGGCTTTGCTGGGCGTGCTGTTTGCTCCGAAATCGGGCGAAGAGACGCGGGAGTATCTCGGCAAGCGTGCGGATGATGGTCGGGAATTTGCACAGAAGAAGGCGCGGGAATTGCGGGATCGCGCTGACGAACTGATCGAGCGGGGCAAGGACGTAGCTTCGCGGAAGCGGGATTCGTTGAGCGCCGCGGTGGAAGCGGGCCGGGAAGCTTTCCTTCGCGAATCGAAGTCGTAGTGAAGGGCGCGGTGCCGGGCGGTTCCGTGAAGCAGCGGAAAGGGTGGGGTGTGAATGCAATTCTGGATGGAATTCTTTAGCATTGTAGCCGCCATCGCCTTGGTCGTGCAGGTGGCCATCCTGATCGGATTGTTTGTGCAGTTGAAGCGCACCACCGAAACGATCAACCGGATGATCACGGACCTGCATTCGCGGATGGGTCCGATCCTGACACGGACGCAGATCATGTTGGACGACACGCAGCCAAAAATTTCGGCGCTAGTGGAAGATGCGTCGCAAGTAGTGTATCTGGCGCGAGAGCAGGCGCAGAAGATGGATCGCATCTTCACCGAAGCGTCGGAGCGATTGCGTGGACAACTGGTGCGGGCGGACCGGATTGTGACCGGTGCGCTGGAAACGGTGGAAGACGCGGGAACGCAAATTCGGCGGAACTTCCTGGGACCGGTGCACAAAGCGTATGCGGTGGTGCAGGGAATCAAAGTGGGGCTGGATTTTCTGCGCGCGCGTCGTGGGGAAAGGGATCCGATGCGTGAAACGGTGGAGCAGGAAGACGAGTTGTTTATTTAGGGCGGCGAAGAGTCGACAGTTATCAGTCAACAGTCAATAGCCTACAGCCGGCAGCCGACAGCTAAGAGTTGGGAGTCGGTGGTCTGAGAGGCGGGAGTTTTTGCGGCGCTGACGTTTTGTCGGCGCCGTTTTTTTGCGAGGAGAAAGGCCTCGCCCCTGCAGGGGCGAGCTACAGGGTGCCGCTATGGCGACGGGCGACTAAGGGCGCAGATCGAAGGGGGATTCATCGCAAAAAATACGATGGAAAACCATGCCTCACTGCTTAGGCAAGAGCGCCTGTGCCACGAAGTCGGCTGGCGGCTGTTGGCTATACAGTTGCGGAAAAAGTCGAAAAGCAATTCCTCAGGGGCTGAAGCCCAATTGATTGCCAAGCAGTTATGTCGGAGCTAAAGCTCCGACCCCCCGTGCCGAACACATTTTTCCGCAAACTGTATAGGCTGGCGACTAGTTGTGGATCCATCCGCCGGCCAGGACTATGTCGTTGTCGTAGATTACGGCGGCTTGGCCGGGGGTGATGGCGCGCTGCGGCGAGTCGAACGTGATGCGGGCGCGGAGGTTGGGCAGAGCTTCGACCGTGGCGTGCGCGGGTTCGTGCTTGTGGCGAATCTTGACCTGGGCGCGCAAGGGTGCGGACGGTTCGTCGATGGAAACCCAATTTACATTTTCAATTTCGAGCGTCGTGGCGCGGACAGCATAGTCTTCGCCGACAATGACGCGATGGTTGGCGGGATCGATAGCCAGGACATAGATAGGCTTGCCGGTGGCGAAGCCGAGACCCTTGCGCTGTCCGATAGTGTAATTGTGCACACCCGAATGGCGGCCGAGGACCGTGCCATCTTCGGTGACGATGTCGCCTTCCTTGTCATTGAGCGGGTGGCCGTCTTCGCGGGCGTAAGCGTGGATGAATTGGACGTAGTTGCCGTTGGGAACGAAGCAGAGTTCCATGCTCTCCGGTTTTTCGGCGACGGGGAGATTCACGCGGCGAGCTAGTTCGCGGACTTGGTCTTTGGAGAGCTCGCCGAGAGGGAACTCGCTGCGGGAAAGTTGCTCCTGAGTGAGACCCCAAAGGAAGTAAGACTGATCCTTGGAATCGTCGCGGGCGCGGAGCAGTTGGTAGCGTCCCGTGCGTTCGCCCTTGCGGATGCGGGCGTAATGGCCGGTGGCGAGACGCTCTGCGCCAATCTGGCGGGCCATGCGCAAGAGCGGCTCGAACTTCACGTCGGTATTGCAGTTCGTGCAGGCGATGGGAGTGCGTCCGGCGAGATATTGCTGGACGAAAGGGCGAACCACGCGCTGTTCGAACTGCTGCTCGAAATTGACGACGTAGTGGGGAAAATTCAGATGCTGCGCAACGCGCTTGGCGTCATAGACATCATCGAGGGAACAGCAGCGATGCTGGGCAGGGCCATCGCCTTGCAACTCCGGGAGACGGCGCTGATTCCACAGTTGCATCGTGAGGCCGACGATGGGCCGCCCGTGCTGCTGCAGCACCGCCGCTACAGTAGAGGAATCGACACCGCCGGACATGGCTACGGCGACCAAGCCAGGGCGCAGTTCCGAAGCAGTGGGCAATGACTCGAGTTGGACTTGCGACGACATCCATCTAGTTTAGCGGTTAACGCGGTTACTTTGTAGTTTTCGGAAGGGTCTACGCCACAGGCTTGTAGGTGGGTGAGAGTTGGCGGAGTTGAGCGACGGCGGCGGGAACGATTTCGAAGGCGGCGTCGATTTCGGAGGTGGTGGTGTGACGGCCGAGGCTGAAACGGATCGTGGCGCGAGCTTCGGAGGCGGGCAGGCCCATGGCGGTGAGGACGTGGGAAGGCTCGACTGCGCCGGAAGAGCAGGCAGCGCCGGTGGAGCAGGCCAGGCCTTTGAGGTCGAGGGCGATGACGAGGGCTTCGCCTTCAATGCCGGAAAACGTGATGTTGGAAGTGTTGGGCGTGCGCGGGGCGTTGACAGCATTGGCATGCGCGTCGGGAATGCGCGAGAGCAAGCCCTGTTCGAGACGGTCGCGCGAAGCAGAGATGTGCGCGACGTCTTCGGCAAGCGACAGGCGGGCCAATTCCGCGGCTTTGCCTAAGCCGACGATGCCCGCGACATTTTCCGTGCCGGGGCGGAATCCGCGCTGGTGATGTCCGCCGTAAAGGAACTGCTGGAGGCGTGTGCCGGTCTTGATGTAAAGAGCGCCAACGCCTTTGGGAGCATAAATTTTGTGGCCGGAGAGGGAGAGCAGATCGAGTTGGCAGTTTTGGACGTCGATGGGAATTTTGCCTACGGATTGCACGGCATCGGTGTGGAAGTAAACGTCACGGTCGGCAGCGATGCGGCCGATTTGCTCGAGGGGTTGGACGGTGCCGAGTTCGTTGTTGGCATGCATCACAGTGATGAGCACGGTCTCGGGGCGAATGGATTGCGCGAGTTCGTCGAGATCGAGGAGGCCCTCGCGGGAAACGGGGAGATACGTGACGTGCGCGCCGTGCTTTTCGAGAGCTTGGCAGGTGTTAAGTACCGCTTCGTGTTCGATGGCGGTGGTGATGATGAGGGGTGCGGGTTGCGTGTGAAGACGTGACTGCACGATACCGAAGATGGCGTGATTGTCGGATTCGGTGCCGCCGCTGGTGAAGACGATTTCTTGGGGCCGCGCGTGGAGGAGGGCGGCGACCTGCTCGCGTGCGGTTTCCACGGCGGCGCGGGCCCGCTGACCGAAGGTATGGATGGAGGAGGCGTTGCCGTAATCGCTGGATAGGTAGGGAAGCATGGTCTCGAGGACCGCGGGATCCACGGGGGTGGTGGCGTTGTGGTCGAGGTAGATGCGCGGCATCGGGTGGCCGAATGGGCCTGAAATCAGGATAGAAGGGGCGGTGGAGGGTGTCTAGAGGGAGAGTTTAAGAGTGTCGCGCCTACGGCGCTCGTTAAATTCCCGGAGCGTTCCCAGCGCTTACGCGCTGAGCTAATGTCTGCTGCGGCGCTGGCGCTGAGTGATTGGGCAAGTTTGGGTTGAGAGACACGGCGCAGGCCTCTCAAGTTAACGGTTGTGGGACCCGGGTCGGCCTTGAGTGGTAAGCGCTGTGGGTATGGGGCTTGGCTTGGAAGGCGGTAGAATTCTGGGCGCCTGGCGTCGGCTAATTTGGGGTTTTCGCGCAAATTTAGGGCTTTGGAGGTGGAACCAAGTGGGGGTTTGCAGCGTATAAGTAGAACGGGTAGCGATGTTATCCCGCCCAAAGTGTCAATTCACGGCTTGCGAGGGGAAGGTAAGCGATGAAACGGATTTTAGCGATGGCTCTGATGAGCCTGGGGCTCGGCTTGTGCGCGCAGGCGCAGCGATTGCCGCAGACGGTGATGCCGGAGAGCTATGACCTGACGTTCACGCCAGATTTGACGAAGGCGACGTTCAGCGGCGAAGAAGTGATGCACGTGAAAGTGATGCAGCCAACGAAGAGCATCACGCTGAATGCGGCGGAACTGCAGTTCCAGGAAGCAAGCGTCACGGCGGGTGGCGCGACGCAGAAAGCCACGGCAAGTTTCCGTGCGGATAAAGAGCAGGCTACGTTGACGGTGAGCAAGGAAGTTCCGGCGGGACCCGCGGAGATTCACATCCAATTCACAGGAATCCTGAATGATAAGCTGCGCGGGTTTTATTTGAGCAAATCAGAGCGACGCAATTACGCGGTGACCCAGTTTGAGAACACCGACGCACGACGCGCGTTCCCGTGCTTTGACGAGCCAGCGTTCAAGGCGGTGTTCAACATTACGTTGGTGATCGACAAGGGCGACGTGGCCATTTCGAACAGCAAGATTACTGCGGATACGCCGGGACCGGGAGATGGGAAACACACCGTGAAGTTCGAGCCGTCGCCGAAGATGTCGAGCTACCTGATGGCGATGCTGGTGGGCGACTTTGCGTGCCGGGAAGGCGGCGCGGATGGCGTTCCGATTCGCGTGTGTTCGTTGCCGGAACAGAAAGACATGACCGGGTTCGGGTTGCAAGCTTCGGAGAACGTGCTGAAGTATTACGACCAGTATTACGCGATCAAATATCCGTACGGGAAGCTGGACCACATCGTGTTTCCGGACTTCGCGGCGGGAGCGATGGAAAATGTGGGAGCGATCACGTATCGCGACAGCTTTCTGCTGATCGACGAGAAAACGGCGTCGTACGATTCGAAGCAGAACGTAGCGAACACCGTGGCGCACGAAATGGCGCACCAGTGGTTTGGGGATCTGGTGACAATGCAGTGGTGGAATGACATCTGGCTGAACGAAGGGTTTGCAACATGGATGGCGTGGAAGCCGCTGGAACAGTGGAAGCCGGAATGGAATATCAAGCAGCAGGAGATTGGGGAAACGCTGGGGGCGTTGAACGCCGACTCACTGGATTCCGTGAGACCGATCCGGCAGAACGCGGAAACCCCGGCAGATATTCAAGCGCTGTTTGACGGCATCGCGTACCAGAAGGCCGCGTCCGTGCTGCGAATGGTGGAAGCGTATGTAGGACCGCAGGTGTTTCAAAAAGGAGTGAATGCGTACCTGGAGAAGCACAAGTACGCCAATGCGACGGCGGAGGATTTCTGGAATCAGATCACGGAAACTTCGGGTAAGCCGGTGGACAAAATTATGGAAGCGTTCACGGAGCAGCCGGGAGCTCCGTTGGTGGACGTGAAGAACGAATGCAAGGGCGACAAGACGGAAGTGACGCTCACGCAAGAGCGATATTTCTCCGATGCCAAGAGAATGGAGACGGGTTCGAACGAGGCGTGGACTATACCGGTGAACCTGTTGCCCTCGGCGACGAAGCAGCCGGTTTATCATTTGCTGACGAAAAAGTCGGAGAGCGTTGAATTGCCGGGATGTTCCGCGTGGGTTTACGGAAACGCCGGGGCGCGCGGGTATTACCGAAGCAGCTATGATCCAGCTGTTTTTGCGAAGATGAGCGCGGACGTGGAGAGTGTGTTCTCGGCGGAAGAGCGGGTGCGCGTGCCGGGAGACGCCTGGGCGCTGGTACGCATTGGACGGTTGAATATTGCGGATTATTTGAACCTGCTGGAGAAGATGCAGAACGAAAGGTCGCGCGAAGTGCTGCAGACGATGATCCAGCACATTCCCGCGATCCACGACCAGTTTGTGGCTCCGGCAGACCGCCCGGCATTTGAAAAATGGGTACGAGACTTCCTGACGCCGATTGCGAAGGACTTGGGAGAAACAGCAGTGCCGGGCGAAGCGCCGGAAAAGGAAGCGCTGCGCGGAGATATTTTCGCGATGCTGGCGGAATACGGACGCGACCCTGCGCTGGTAGCGAAGGCGCGAGAGACCGCGGAACAGTACATGAAGGACCCGCAATCGGTGAGTCCGGAACTCGCGGGCAAAGCGCTGGTGATTGCGGCGATGAACGGAGATGCGGCGCTGTATGAGCAATACGTGGCGCACTTGAAGACGGCTAAGAGTCCCGAGGAATATGGGTCCTATTTGCAGGCGCTGGGAATGTTTCCGCAACCGGAACTGGCAAAGCGAACGTATGAGCTTGTGTTGGGGCCGGAAGTGAAGAATCAGGACTTGTATGCGCTGTACTTCCCGCTGGTGAATTACCGGGTGCAGCCAGAGGCGTGGGAACTGTTCAAGACGGATTTTCCTGCGATTCTGAAGAAGGTGGACGGTCCGGACGCGGTGGGATTGGCGCAGGTGGCAGGAGCATTCTGCGATGTGCGGTTACGGGATGACGCGCAGAGATTTTTTGCGGAGCAGAAGCTTCCGGGCACGGAGCGCATTTTGCGAAATGCCGAGGATAATGTGAACGCGTGCATCCAGATCCGGGATTTGCAGCAGAAGAACCTGTCGAGCTACTTGGGGAAATAGAATATTTAGAGGTAGCAAACTGCAAAGGCGCTCGGAATAGGGGTCAGTGCTCTGTCGCCGTCCGCAACGCCACCCGGCACAGAATTTGCGAGACAAGATACTGGGTTGAGATACTTCGCGGCAAGGCGACGCTCCGCAGGATGAAAATTCGCTAAGGGCAAGGGAAGGTTCTTCTTAATTGTGACTGAAGCAGGACAAGATCGGGGCGATCGAGTGATCGTGCTGCGGCGGTATCGAAATATGCCTGCGGCGCTTGTGGAGAAAAGTGTTCTGGACGCCGCGGGGATTGAATGCTTCCTGCAAGACGATAAGCTGATGCGCATGGATTGGCTGGGGAATGCGATCGACTGGATCAAGTTGTTTGTGCGGGAGAGCGATGCGGAAGAGGCGGAGGAGATGCTCAGTCAAATACCGCACAGTTCGGCGCCAGAGGGCGACGACCGCGACTTTTGAATCTGAAGCTGCCCACGGTGTCGGCCGGTCATCAAGACGCGAAAAATTGAGATCCTTCGTCGCAAGAAGCGTGCTCCGGATGATATCGGCTTGTTGTTGTGGATTGCGCCGATGGAAGAGAGATCCCTCACTCCGCAGAGTCCGTTCGGAATGACGTGGTGTGAGTTTGCAACGGACAGCGAGGCGCGCCGACTTGGTTTTGCGCGTGCGAGTGGGGGCATGTTAGTGTGTGCGGTTGCGCCAGGCTTGGCGGGCAGAACAGCGGCGTAGAGCCCGTCTAGGGCAGGTCGTTGCGACATGGCCAGGTTGTGATGGAGGCTAGCGGTGGGATACGCGGATTTGCGGGAGTTTGTAAAGCGGCTCGAGAAGGAAGGGGAGTTGCGGCGGGTGTCCGCCGAAGTAGATCCTGTTCTGGAGATCGCGGAAGTGGGGCAGCGCGCGCAGAAATTGCCGGGTCCAAGAGGAAATCCGGGCGGCATGGCGCTGCTGTTCGAAAGGCCGAAGGGTTCAAGTTATCCCTTGTTGATCAATGCGTTTGGAAGCGAACGGCGGATGGAACTGGCGTTCGAAGTCGACAAACTGGACGATGTGGCGGCGCGCATTCGTGGGTTTCTGGAGGTGCAAACGCCCCAGGGGCTGTTCGACAAAGTGAAAATGCTGCCGAAGCTGATGGAGTTGGGGTCGGTTTTCCCGCGCGTGGTGAAGGATGGTGCGTGCAAGGAAGTGGTGCGGAAGGGAAGCGACGTCAATCTGTTCGATTTTCCGATTCTGAAGTGCTGGCCGCAGGATGGCGGGCGGTTCATTACATTTCCGCTGGTGTTCACGAAGAATCCGACAACCGGAAAGCGCAACGTGGGGATGTATCGCCTGCAAGTGTACGACGAGCGCACCACCGGCATGCATTGGCAGACCCAAAAGCATGGCGCGGAACATTTTCGGCGCGCGCGTGCGGCGAATCCGGAAGGAAGAATCGCGGTAAGCGTGGCGATTGGTTCCGATCCGGCGACCACGCTGGGCGGCATCTTGCCGATTCCGCCGGATCTGGACGAGATGATGTTCAGCGGCTTCCTGAAGAAAGAGCCAGTGGAGTTGGTAAAGTGCGAGACAAATGAGTTGGAAGTGCCGGCCAACGCGGAAATCGTGCTGGAAGGCTACGTCAACCTGAACGAGATGCGCACGGAAGGACCGTTCGGCGATCACACCGGTTTTTATTCGTTGGAAGGGGAGTATCCGGTGTTTCACGTGGAGTGCGTGACGCACCGCAAAGAGCCGATTTACCTGACGACGGTGGTGGGCCCGCCGCCGCAGGAAGATTTTTATATGGGACACGCGATCGAACGCGTGTTTCTGCCGCTGATGAAGATGACGCATCCGGAGATTGTGGATGTGTCGATGCCCGCGGAAGGGATTGTGCACAATTTGATGATCGTGTCGATCCGCAAGTCGTTTCCAGGACACGCGCGGAAAGTGATGAACGCGATCTGGTCGCTGGGGCAGGCGATGTTCACGAAGGTCATTGTGGTGGTGGATCACGACGTGAATGTGCAGAATTATCGCGAAGTGGTGTGGAAGGCGCTGTGCGCAATTGATCCGGAACGCGATGTGCAGTTCATGCTAGGACCGGTGGACACGTTGGATCATGCGGCGCGGATGCAGGATTTCGGGTCGAAGATGGGAATTGATGCCACGCGGAAGTGGGCGTCGGAAGGTTTTGCGAGGCCGTGGCCGGATGAGATTTTGATGGATGAAACAACGAAGGCGCGCGTGGATGCATTGTGGAAGGGTTTGGGGATGGGGTGAGAGTGGATGTTGGGCGCGCTAAAAGTGACGCACCTACGGCGCTGGCTGGGTTGTGATTGATACCCAGCGCTTTCGTGCTGGGCTAACGTATGCCGCGCCGCTGGCGCTGAGTTGTTGACGGAGAAATGTTAAGCAAGACGCAGTGTTTGAGATCTTTCGCTGCGTTTGGGATGACAAGTGGTTTTGTTGGGTTGAAAGTTCAGAGAGATTCCTCACAGCGTTCGGAATGACATTTTTGATTTTGCACTTCGCCAGGGACTCCCGCCACAGAAGACAGCCGCTACCTGGTTGCCGCGAAGGCCAGGCCGTCTACGCCTTTGGTGAGGCGGATGGGTGGTTCGAGTTGCCAGGTTTTGAGATTGAGGATTTCGATGGTGCCGGCTTGAGGACAGCTGACGTAGGCGAGAGTGCCGTCGGGCGCGACCAGGACTTCGCCGGATGCGGCGGGAATATCGTGGGAGTGGGCGACTTTTCCTGAAGTGGTGTCGATCGCGAAAATTTTGCCGGAGAGGGCGTTGGCAATGAGCCAGCGACCGTCGGGTGTAGGCGCTGAGGAATAGACGACGGCGGGCAAATCCCACCAATTCGAAATGGAATTGTTGGAGGTGTCGATCACCGCGATGCGCGGTTTGTCTTGATCGTGTGTGAACACATGGCGGCCGTCCGGCGAAATCGAAATGCGTTGAACTTCCTTTGCCACCGGAATGGTAGTAATGAGCTTGCGATTGTGGGTGTCGACAACGCTGACGCTGCCGGCGAATACGTTGGCGGTATACACCCGCGAGCCGTCCGGAGTCAGGACGAACATGTGCGAATCGATCTGGCCGGTGGGAAGTTCGGCGATGACGCTGCGTGTTTGAGGATCAAGGACATCGACAGCTTTGGCGAGCTCCGCGGAAACGTAAAGCATGCCATCGGGTCCGAATTTCGCGCAGTGCGGGCGAACCGGTTTGCCGAGATCGATAATGTGAATGGCGCGACCGGAGGCGATGTCGATGACAGCGACGGTGCTGCCATCCGTGCCGGGCTTGCCCACGCCGGAATTTCCGTAGATGGGGACGTAAGCGAGTTTGCCGTCGGGAGAAGCAATCACTTCGTGTCCGTTGATGTCGACACCAACGACAGCCAGTGTCTTGCGCGAAGAACTGTCAATGATCAGCAAAGTGTGATCGCCTTGATTGGCGACCAAAAGTTTTTGCGCACACAGAAGCGAGGGAAGAAAAAACAGCAACAAGAACAACAGCGATTTCTTCATCGGCTGACTCCGAGAATACTTAGCGATTGCAGTGGAGCGGCAACAGTATAGCGTTGAAAGGAAAAATCGGAAGAGCGGGAGACGCGCGGAAAAAAAAGAGGAGACGAGCGGAGAACGAGAAAAGCGTGCGGATAAAGAATTACCGTCCTCCGGGACAGGGTGAAAAAACGGGAGAAATACAAGGAATAGTGGTTTTTGAGATGTGGTGATACAAGATATAGAGATACCTGCCTACAATACCAGGTCAATTGCCTAAGATTGCGGATGTTTTTAGGACAACTTCCGGAGAGAAGGGCTTGACGGTTTGTACTCCGCGGTGACATAACGGGACCAAGGTTAGCCCGCCAGGAACCCAGCTTTCGAGGGAGCCGCACGGGCCAGAGCATGCCCAGAAGTGGGGCATGACAGAGTCAGGATGGGCGTTCCTCGTGAGCGAATCGCGCGAAGTGATGAACGTACGACAGGCGTCCCAATACCTTGGGATTAGTCCGGATACCCTGTACCGGTACATCACAGAGGGCGAAATACCTGCGTTTAAACTGGGAAATCGTTGGAAACTAAGGAAAACGATCCTGGATAGATGGATGGAACGCAAGATGAACCAAGCGGTGGCACGGCGCCGCTAGGTTTACCGAAGCGTGAGGGAAAGAGGCCGCGATATGTGGTTACTCGGGGGCAAGAAAAACAGGCAACTGGTCGGTCTGGACATCGGATCCAGCTCCATTAAAGCCGTGGAGTTGAAAACGACGAAAGCCGGATACGAACTGGTGAGCTATGGCTTGGAGTCGTTGGCACAAGACACGGTGGTCGACGGAGCGATCATGGACGCGCCGCAAGTGGCCAACGCGATCACGAAGATTTTCGATCTGGAAAAGATTAAGACCAAGAGCGTGGCGACATCGGTATCGGGCCACTCTGTGATCGTGAAGCGAGTGCCGCTGCCGTTGATGACCGAAGAAGAGCTGTACGACCGCATCCCCTCTGAAGCCAGCCAACACATTCCCTTTGACATCGCCGACGTGAACCTGAGCTACCAGTTGCTGGAAGCGATGGATTCGCAGATGGACGTTCTGTTGGTGGCGGTAAAGAAAGACAAGATTTTGAACCACACGAACGTGCTGGCGCAGGCTGGAAAGACGCCAGTGATTGTGGATATCGACGCATTTGGTTTGCAGAACTGCTTCGAAGTGAATTACGAGCCCGATGCCGGACAGACGGTGGCGCTGCTGAATATCGGCGCGAGCGTGATGAACATCAACATCGTGCGCGGCGGCATCCCGCTGTTTACGCGTGACGTCAGCGTCGGCGGGAATCAGTATACAGACGCACTGCAGAAGGAACTGGACTTGAGCTTCGACGATGCGGAACGCCTGAAGAAGGGCGAGACGCTGCCCAGCGTGACCGACGAGCAGAAAGGGCAGATCCTGCGCAGCGTGTCGGACATCCTGACACTGGAAATTCAGAAGACGTTCGACTTCTTCCGAGCCACGGCGAGCGGCGAGAACATTCAACGCATCATGGTGGCCGGAGGGACGGCGCGCGTGCCGGGGTTGGTGGACCTGCTGCGGGAAGAATTTGCAATGCCGGTGGAAGAACTGAATCCGTTCCGCAAGGTGTTAATCAACCCGGGGAAGCACAGTGAAGATCAGATCCGGGAATTGGCGCCAAGGTTGGTGGTCGCGGTGGGATTGGCCCTGAGGAGCTTCGACTAGCCATGATCCGCATAAACTTACTAGGTCAAATGCGGCCCAAAGCCGCACGCAGGCCGGTGGATACCGGGGCGGCAATGCCCGCGGTATTCCTGGGAGCCGGCGCAGTGCTGGGCTGCTTATTCCTGCTGTACTTTTATCACTCCTGGCAGACGCGGTTGAACGATGAGAACAACCGGATCAAACAGCTGACCAGCCAGAAGACGGAGCTGGAGCAAATCAAACTGCAGGTGGAAGCGTTCGAAAAGCAGAAGCAGGTGCTGCAGCAGCGCGTAAGCACCATCGAGCAACTGCAGAAGGACCGCACCGGCGGGCAAGAGTTGCTGGACGAAGTGGCCAACACGGTTTCGCGGGCAGAGAATCTGTGGCTGACGTCGATGACCAAGAAGGGCAACAACGTGACCATGGAAGGCGCGGCGGCGTCGATCAATTCGGTGGCAAACTTCATAACCGCACTGAAGCGCTCCGGCTACTTCCAAAAGATCGAGATTAAAGACACCAAGCAAGACGAGAAGAACGTGGCGGTACAAACGTTCGTGTTCACGATCAATGCGGAAATTGCGCCGAATACACCGGCCACACCGCAGGCAACTCCGGCCAGCGCGCCGGTACAGAGTGCCCCGAAGAACGCGGCACCGGCGAAGAAAGGATAAGAGGAAGCCATGGCGAATCCTTTCCGAGATATGTCGGTGGTCATGCAAGGGCTGGTGGCGATAGCGGTCGCGTTCGTGATCTGCCTTTTGGGATTGTACGTTCCCATGTCACCGGTCGCGCAAGAACGGACGGAGTACGACGCGGCGGTGCAGCAGCGGACCAAGTTGAACCAGGAAGTGATTCAGTTGCAGGTCTACAAACAGCGCTACGGGGAATTGAAACAGCAAATGGACGCGCTGAGCAAGCAGCTGGACACGTTGAAAACCATCGTTCCGGAAGACAAAGATGTCGACGAATTCATCCGGCAGGTACAGGGAGCGGCGAGCGCATCCAACGTGCAACTGCGGCGGTTGACCTCGGGGAATATAGTGGCCAAGGAATTTCACTACGAGATGCCGTTCGAGGCGCAGGCGGATGGGGCGTATTTCAACGTACTGGACTTTTTCAGCCGGTTGAGCCGGCTGTCGCGCATCATCAACGTCGGGGACCTGCAGTTTGACGATCCGAGCGCGGCGAAGGGTGCGAGATACCCGATGCGTCCGGGAGAGACCGTCACCGGCGTGTTCACGATTACGACGTTCTTCACGAAGCCGGCGGATATGACGCCTGCGCCGTCTTCCAACGGGGCCAAGACGGCGGCGAAACCGGCTGGGAAAAAACCGTGAATGGGAATAGGCGAACTATGACTCGATTAAACACATTGCTAATCGGGGTACTGCTGGGGGCAGGCGGGCTGACCGCGCAAGCGCAAACCGCGAGCACCCCGGCAAAACACGCGGCGAAGCCTGCGGCGACGAAAGCCAAGAAGACGACACCGGCGCCGGCGTCGGCGAGCGAACCGGCTGAGTCGGAGGCGAAAGTAGCGCGGCGCGATCCGTTTGAGTCGTTAACCGCGCGGCAGGACCAAGCCTCTAAGATTGCGGCGAACCTACCGCCAGGAAAAGCGGGATTGCAAGTGGCGTCGCTGCGGCTGGACGGAATTGTGAAATCGCCGAACGGGATGATTGCGGTGGTGACGAATCCACAACAGAGAACGTATTTTCTTCGCGAGGGCGACCAGTTGTACGACGGAAAAGTGGACAAGATAGCTTTGGATGGGGTGTCGTTCGACGAGGTGGGCAAGGACGCATTCGGGAAGCCCGTCGAACGGCAAGTGAATAAGAGAATCTACTCCAGTGCAGGAGAACAGCAATGACGACGAACTGGCGGGCCGTAAGGTGTGGCTGCCTGATATTGACGAGCGTGATGCTGGGCGGGACCCCGGCGTACGTTCGAGGGCAGGAGTCCGCTGGCGCCAACACGACCGCAGCGGTGATCTCCAGCGTGGCCATCACGCAGGATACGCAGCGGGCGGCGATACGCGTAGAGGGGGCGGGACGCCTCGAGGTACGCGCCGCACGGCTGCAGAATCCGGAGCGGCTGGTGCTGGACTTTTCTGGAGCGCGGCTGAACGTGCAGAAGACGTCGATACCCGGAGTGTCGGCGCCGGTGCGCAGCATACGCCTGGGGCAATACCGGCCGGACGTGGCGCGTGTGGTGATTGACTTGACGGCTTCGCGACCGTACCAGATTGCGCATGAAGGCGATGCGGTGGTGGTGTACCTGCAAGTACAGCCGGCCGACCCGAATACGCCGACCGCGATCGACGCATCCACAAAAGATAGCAATTCCAAGAGCCAGAAGGCTTCGGTGCTTCCGGTGAGCACATCGAATGCTGCCGCCTCTCATTTTGCATTGCCCAACGAACTGACGCAGCCGGCAGCCAAGCTGGCGACGACGTCCGCCGCGGCGGCGCAACCGGCTACGAATGAGAGCGCCCAGGAAGCCGCGCAACAGGCTATGCAACAGGCCGCAACGGCTGCTTCCACCGTTGCCGCGCAACAGGGCGCCAGTGCATCGCCTTCCGTGTCCGGAGGCAAATACACCGGTGAGCCGATTTCAGTGAACTTGAAGGACGTGGACCTGAAAGATTTCTTCCGGTTGATCCACGAAATCAGCGGACTGAACGTGGTACTCGACCCGAACGTCAAGGGTACTTTGACGATCGTGCTGGACGAAGTGCCATGGGACCAGGCTCTGGACATCGTGCTGGTAAACAACGGACTGGATAAGCAATTGAATGGCAACGTGCTGCGCATCGCCACCAAGGACACGCTGAAGAAGGAAGCAGAGACGGCGCGCGACCTGCAGAAGGCGCAAGCGGAAGCAGTGGCACCGGTGACGGTGACGCGCGTGCTCAGCTATGCCAAGGCCTCCACGGTGAGAGACACGTTAAAGAAGTTCCTCTCGGCACGCGGCGATATTTTCTCGGATGACCGCTCGAACCAGTTGATCATTCGCGATATTCCGTCGAACCTGCCGGTACTGGATAACCTGATCCGCCAGTTGGACCGCAAATCGCAGCAAGTGGAAATCGAAGCACGCGTCGTGCAGGCCACGCGTTCGTTTAGCCAGGACATCGGTGTGCAGTGGGGCTTTGCGGGCTCGACGGACAGCGGGAGAACGATCTTCGGTGGTAACCCCAACGTGGGCATCAGCCCGACGACCACGGGATCGGGACTGCCGCAACCTCCACTCATCGGAACACCGGTGGCGCCCTCAGGGAGCACGGGCGCAACGGGCGGACTGCCTTTCAACGTGAACCTGCCTGCGGGAGCGCCGACCAGCGGTGCATTCTTCGGTCACCGTTCGCCGAACTTTGCGGTAGACCTGTACATCAGCGCGGCGGAAGCGAAGGGCGTGGGCAAACTGCTGTCGAAGCCAAAAATTATCACGCAAAACAACGAAAAGGCCATCGTCAAGCAAGGTACGAAGATTCCAATCCAGACGACCATCAACAACACGATTTCCGTGCAGTACATTGACGCGGTGTTGCAGTTGGAAGTGACCCCGCAGATTACCGCGGAAGGCACGGTGTTCATGGATGTGCTGGTAGAGAACACCCAGATCGATAACGGTATCCCGCGCGTGCAGGGTATTCCGGCGTTGGATACGCAGTCGGCGCAAACCAAGGTACTGGTGGCGGATGGCGGGACGGTAGTGATTGGCGGCATCATCGTGACGCAGCAGCAGAACAGCGTCACGCAGGTGCCATACATTGGCAGCATCCCGGTGATCGGCTACCTGTTCAAGGAACGTTCGGTGAACATCACCTCCTCGGAGTTGCTGTTCTTCCTGACGCCGCGAATCATCCCTGGCTAAGGCCAAGGCCCTTCGTAAGTCAACAAGCTTCAGGTAAACTGGAATCGAGGAGACGCGGGTCTCCTCGATTTTTTTTATGAACGACAGCTACGCACAGAGGCGAAAGAAAGTTGTCCGGCAGCTTAAGCGGCGGGAGTTGGATTGCCTGCTGGTGACGCACCCGGCGAACTGGTATTACCTGACCGATTTTACCGGGGAGTCTGGAGTGCTGGCGGTTAGCCGCGGACGCACCACGTTGATTACTGACGGACGCTTTACGACCCAGGCGAAAGAAGAATCACCCGGGATCCAATTGCGTTTGCAGAATGGGGCGCTGTACTCCTGCGTCGGGGAATGGCTGAAACAGTCGGGCATCCGGCGCGTGGGCTTCGACCCGGAGCAATGGACCGTGGCGCAATTGGGCGCGCTAAAGAAGGCCAGCGGCGCCAAATGCAGGACTAGAGAAGCCGGGGGGATCGTAGAGTCGCTACGGAGCCGGAAAGACGCGCAGGAACTGGCGGTAATGCGCAAAGCGGCTACCCTGGCAGGGGAAGTGTTGCAAGGCGCACTGAAGCTATTGAAGCCGGGGGTGCGTGAGAGCGAAGTGGCGGCCGAAATTGAGTACCAGATGAAGAGGCGTGGCGCGAGCGGACCGTCGTTTGAGACGATTGTGGCATTCGGGGAGCGCAGCGCGCTGCCGCACGCGCGACCTAGCGGCAAACGCTTGAGGAAAAATGAGTTGGTGGTGCTAGACCTGGGTGTTATACTCGGCCACTATTGCAGCGATATTACGCGCACAGTGTATGTGGGGCGGGTCCCGCAGCGGATCCGGGAGTGGTATCGCGCGGTAGAAGAAGCCAATCAAGCGGCCACCGCCGCGGTTCGGGCAGGAATCACGTGCGGGGAAGTGGATGCCGCAGCGCGGGACGTGCTGAAGAAGCACGGAATGGACCAGCACTTCGTGCACAGCACGGGACACGGGTTAGGGCTGGAAGTGCACGAGACGCCGCGAATAGCGAGGGGCCAGGCGATTCGACTTGTGCCGGGAAATGTGATTACCATAGAACCTGGTGTGTATGTCGAAGGTGTCGGTGGCATTCGCATAGAAGATGATGTAGCGGTTGGGGTAAAGGGCAGGGAAGTATTGACCCGCGTCAGGCGGGATCTCATTGAAATCTAAAAAACAGGCATGAAACGGAAAAAGCCGTCGAAAACGACTGGAACTGGAAGTGAAGCTTTTGCAAACCCGGAAATCGGGCAGATCGAGCAATTGCTGCGGTTCATGAGCGAGCACAACCTCGAAGAATTCGAATACTCCCGTGGAGATTTGCGCATCCGGCTGAAGAAGCCGGGAAGCAACATGGTTCTGGCAGCGCGGCCTGCGGCGGAGATCATCGTGCCGGGGGCAGTGCCGACAGCAGCGGCGTCGCCAGCGGGTGCGACAGGTGGGAGCAGTCCGAGCGGCACCGCCGCGGAGGCGGATTTGCGCGGGGGCGAGGACCTGTTCCTGGTGAAATCGCCGATCGTGGGGACCTTCTATGGCTCGCCGAGCCCGGGGTCGGAAGCGTTCGTGAAAGTAGGCAGCTATGTGGAAGCGGGACAGACGCTATGCATCGTCGAGGCCATGAAGCTGATGAACGAAATTGAATCGGAAACCAGCGGAGAAGTACTGCGCATCTTCGCGGAAAACGGGCAACCCGTGGAGTACGGACAGCCGCTGTTTGGCATCCGCCCAAGCCGGAAACGGTAAGCGGCCCATCCAGATATGTTCCAAAAGATACTTGTAGCCAATCGCGGGGAGATTGCCCTGCGGGTCATCTGTGCGTGTAAAGAGTTGGGCATCGCGACCGTGGCGGTGTATTCGGAGGCGGACCGCAACGCCTTGCACGTGCGCTTTGCCGATGAGGCGGTGTGCATCGGGCCGCCGCGCAGCAGTGAAAGCTATCTAAACATCCCGCACGTGATCAGCGCAGCCGAAATCACTAATGTGGATGCCATCCATCCGGGATACGGTTTCCTGTCTGAGAATGCCAACTTTGCGAAGGTGTGCGAAGCGTCGGAGATCACGTTCATCGGGCCCAAGCCTGAAGTGATCGAAATGATGGGCGAAAAAGACCGCGCGCGACGGGAAATGAAAACCGCGGGGTTGGCCACGATTCCGGGCAGCGAGGGAGTGGTAGAGGGAGAAGAAAACCTCGGCAAAGAGGCGAAACGCATCGGGTACCCGTTGATTTTGAAGGCGGCTGCAGGCGGCGGCGGGCGCGGCATGCGTGTGGTGCGGAACGCGGAAGAGTTGTTAAACGCGTACCAGACTGCACGAAGCGAGGCGCAGCAGGCGTTTGGCACTCCTGATGTGTACATGGAGAAGTTTCTGGAGCATCCGCGGCACATCGAGTTTCAGGTGCTGGGCGATCAGCACGGGAAAGTGATTCACCTGGGCGAACGCGAATGCACGATCCAGCGGCGGCACCAGAAATTGCTAGAAGAGTCGCCTTCTCCGGCTTTTGATGCGAAGCGTCGAAAAGAGTTGGGGGCTAAAGTGGTGAAGGCCATGGAGGAGATTGGCTACACCAACGCGGGAACGATTGAGTTCCTGATGGATCAGGATGGATCGATTTACTTCATTGAGATGAATACGCGCATTCAGGTGGAACATCCGGTGACGGAGTTTGTGACCGGGGTGGACCTGGTGAAGGCGCAGATTCGCATCGCCGCGGGGGAACGGCTGGAAACTGCTGCGGGAGAAATGAGCTTTACCGGCCATGCCATCGAGTGCCGTATCAACGCCGAGGACCCGGAGACGTTTGTGCCGTCGGCGGGGCGCATCACCACGTTCCAGGCGCCGGGAGGAACGGGCGTGCGTGTGGACTCCGCGGCTTATTCCGATGCGGTGATTCCGCCGTACTACGATTCCATGGTGGCGAAACTGGTGGTGAAGGGCCGCGATCGTAGCGAAGCCATAAGCCGGATGAAGCGGGCGCTGGAAATGTTTGTGATCGAGGGGATCAAGACGTCAATTCCGCTGCACCGGCGGATTGTGGCGCATCCGGATTTCGCGGCGGGAAAACTGGATACACACTTCATCGAAAAGCTGCTGGGCAACGGAAAATAAGAGCAATGTTTAGTTGAACAGCCGACCGCGTGCATTCTAGGAAGGTAATCTTCGATGTTACCAATACTAACACTCGGTGCATAAAGGGCACGGACAGTTCTACAGGTCGTCGTCTGGATAGCCCTGATGGAGGCAGTTTCTCCGAGGAACGATTGACAGTGCTGGCCTGATCGAATGACAATCCTCATCAAGAACCCTCACTTTTGAGGACTAACAGTGCGACTCCCCGCCGTTGCTTTACTTATTCTTATTTTGCCTTGTATCGCAAAGTCGGCTGGCATCACGGATGAACGCGTATCCATGTCCCAAAAAATGGCAGATGCCATGGTTCAATCCGGAGTGCACAACCTGTACGTTCCCGATTTTTGCGACAGCAATTCCCAGCCTATCGGTCCGGGTGGGTATTTCGCGGCCATTTTTTCGGTTCTGCTTCAGAAGCATGCCAACGGCCTCAACGTCTTAAGCCGTGTTGCAGCCCATAGTTTTCTGCTTAAAAACCAGTGGACTGATTGCGACCTCGGTAAGACAGAGGTTTTAGGAAAATTTGCTGCAGCCCTGGGTGCGGATGCCATTCTCACCGGTGGTGTCACGCCAGAGAAGAACTATTTCTTCGTCGATCTGATCCTGCGCGACGCATCTGGCAAAGCCCGGATTCACTGGGTTTATCAGGAGCCCTATACTCCTTACACACTCGGTGCGTTTCCTGCCTCGGTGTCTGCGACTGGATGGCCCTTCTATTTCCCCGCATTGGACGGGGTGACCTATCCCAAGCCCACAAAATTGCAACATCCGCTGAATCCTCCGGACAAACTCGGTGTGGTCGTCGTTTCCATACTGGTCACCACCGACGGCAAGGTTGACCAAGCACGCGTCGTCCAGAAGCTCGATGCCGGCGATGATGGCGATTGCCTGAAATCGCTGAAGAAATGGCACTTTGAACCTGCCAAGGACTCCGAAGGCACGGCTGTCCCGGTCCGCATCGCCGTCTATTTTCGTTTCCGGGGAAGAGCCCTCACCATGCCTCCTGCGCAAATGCAATATCCCGAGGACCAAATACCTCAACAATGAGCCACCAGTTGGTTGGGGACAGACGGGCGTTTCCTTGAACGGTCGAGTCGCCGCTTTTTCCCAGGCGGTTCAGGTTCGCCCAGGGGGAACGATGTGAGTAGGTTGTAGCATAATCGTCCTGTTCTTGACTGGGCGTTGCGGCCCGCGCGACTGTTGGAAACTCAATCGGAGACATACTCGGTGCAGATCTGTGACGATTGCGCAAGAACCGGGTCGCTCGCTGATCAATTGTACGGATTCAGCAGGTCCTTGGGGCTCGACCCCGTCTACACCATTGCGGCGGTAATCTGCGCTGCAGTGCCCACGGCCAAGACGGCCTACATCCTTGGGGGAGAATATCACTGCGAGGAAATGATGGTGGCATCGACTGTCTCGGTGACAACTCTGGCTTCCATTATCTCCCTGGTGGTCTGGCTCTATGGACTATCCGGACTTGCAACGCGCATCGCGTCCCGATAAGGACTGGAAACGGGGTGGCCTAAAATGTCGGGGCGATTTTATCTTGCGGCTGGATGGAAGCGCGGCGGCCAGAATTTGAGGTCAACTTGGGAAGAATAAATTCCTGGAGAACGTTGACTGCCGCGGTCTCGCCGAGGCGAACCAGTCCGATGGACAAAGCCAAGCCGGCACCATGACGGTCCTGCGCTGGATAATAGGTATAAGCAATCCCGCCAGCAGCCAAATTTCCGAGGATGTTGGAGTAATTCGGTTGCCACTGGCCGTTGTCGCCTTTGCAGAAAACCGAGCTACCCAGGGCATAGAGCAAGCGTGATGTCTTGGAGCCGGTGCCCTTGTAAAAATAGCGAGGATCTTGTTTCAGCAGGGTCGGAAACACGGCACCGCCGAGGTACGTACCGGTGAACACGTCCGCGTAGGACGCGCCATAGCGTTTTGCGTAGCCTTGTGCGCCCTGCCCGTATCCTTCCCAGCGATTGGTGGCCTGGTTCACGCCAGCGAGCATGCCTACCGCAACGAAAGTCATGGGATCCATCGAAGATTTGAGAGCGAGTTTAAATTTGAGCCTCGGTGTGAGCGGAGCGGCATTTGGCACGTAGCTAACGTAGAAATTAGGAATGACGCCCAACACCCGCTGCTTTTGCTCCACAGCCATTTGTGCTTCCGCGAGTTGATCCGGCGGGAGCCCGACGCGGACTTCAGTAACCTGCGTGGGAATGGCCAAAGCAATTTGCGGCACCACGAAGGTTTCCTGGGCTTTCAAACTGCCGGAGACAGTTTGGGTGGTCAGGCCCTCGGAAGTGATGGTAATTTGGAAGGGGCCGGGTGGCACGTTGAAAAAGTAGAACTGCCCGTCTTCGTCGGTCTGAACCTGTTGGCTCTGGGACGTGTCAGCGGACGTGAGCTTGGCCGAGGCACCGGTGATCGCGGTGCCCGATTGGTCGACAACTTTGCCGTGAATCATCCCAAAGGTTTGCGGATTTGTCTGCTGCGTCGCAGTCTGGGACGCATCGCCAGGCGGGGTGCTCGACTGTTGGGCACGAGTCAAGAGAGGGAGAGCGAAAAGCACAATTCCGAGGCTCCAAGGGAGCGCCCTCCAACCGAAACACTTCGCGCCGCGCTTAATTTTGCCGCGGGTCATACAGGTTCCTAGCTCTTTCTTGGCGTTCTATCTAACCACTTCGATGCCGACATGTTAAGTCCGGACACATTATAAAAACGGGTGGTACTAGAACTTAAGCCTGGCGACTTCTGGCCTAATAGGGACCCCATGTCCGCGTGTCGATTTGGCGGCTTCTGTTTCGTCTAGCTAGTGAAGCAAGGCAAATGCCAAGGGATTGGGCGGATAAGCGAGAATGGAACGCCAGGCTTCATTAAGGAGTAGACGCCATGAAAACCAACACGTTGCTCACTGCTTGCGTAGTATTTGCATTGGGCGTGTCGACTGAATGTGCGTGCAAGGTTGTGGCAAAAATTTTCCAACTTGTTTGTCTGGTTGGTCTTTTCGCGTCGAACTGCACGGCGGGCGTTTCCAGGTACACGTGGCCGGTGTCTACCGTGCTGGCACTTGCGCGCACCGCCATTTGGGATGGAAGAGTGGTCGCGTTCACTGTGCTGCATGTCGCGATGTGGTTCGCGAAGATTTTTGTGTTAGCGGCGGTGCTTGGCGGCTAGACAGAGTGAAAGAGAATGGGCTTCGGCGGGCGAGATTGGTTAGAATTTCGGTGGCTTTTTCGGGGTAAGTGTCGAAATAGAGTTCGCCAAAGCGTCAGAGTTATAGGCGAGCACAGTGCGCGCACAAACAAACTAAAGGAAAAAACATGCAATATGCCCTGCTGATCTACGAATCACCAGAAGCGTTCGCGATGCGGAAGAACGACGACAACGACCCGTATTTGGGGGCTTGGCGCGCGTACTATCGAGCGATGGTCGAGGCCGGAGTGTATGTGGGAGGCGATCCGCTGGAGTTGCCGGAAACGGGCACGACCGTGCGGGTGAAGGAAGGGAAACGGGGAGTGCAGGATGGCCCGTTTGCCGACACCAAGGAACAGTTGGCGGGAATTGCCATTCTCGAGCTGCCCACGCTCGACGCGGCACTCGAATGGGCGGCACGCTGTCCGGCGTCCGCGCTGGGAGCGGTGGAAGTGCGGCCACTTGCGCCAAATGCGAAGCGTCGGATTACGGAATGAATGAAAGCAGCCGGGAGGATGCACATCGCGCGATAGAACGAGTGGCGCGCGAGTCCTACGGGCGGCTGGTGGCTTATCTTTGCGCACACACGCACGATCTGGGCAGTGCCGAGGACGCGCTCAGTGAGGCACTAATGGCGGCGCTGAACGCGTGGCCGCGCGGCGGTGTGCCGGAAAAACCGGAAGCTTGGCTGCTGACGGCGGCGCGACACGCGTACATCGATCGGGTGCGTCATCAGAAGGTGGCCGTGGCAAACGAACCCACTCTGGTGCTGCTCCGTGAAAATCGGAGGGAAGAGTTGTCGCCGGAATTTCCGGACGAACGGTTGAAGCTGTTGTTTGTGTGCGCGCACCCGGCGATCGACCCGGCGATACACACGCCGCTGATGATGCAAACGGTGTTGGGCCTGGATGCCGCGCGCATCGCGCCAGCCTTCCTGGTGTCCCCAACGACGATGGGACAACGGTTGGTGCGCGCGAAAACCAAGATCCGCGACGCAGGCATTCCGTTCGAAGTGCCGCCCGAAAGGGAATTGCCGCAGCGCCTGGAAGCAGTGCTGGAAGCGATCTATGCCGCGTTCGGGATTGGTTGGGACGATACGGATGGCGTGGATCAAACAGGACGTGAGTTGGCGGAGGAAGCGATCTGGCTGGCGCGGGTGTTGACGCAACTGATGCCGAAAGAGCCAGAGGTGCGCGGATTATTGGCGCTGATGCTGCATTGCGAAGCACGGCGCAGCGCGCGACGAGGGCCTCGGGGGGAATATGTTCCGCTGACGGAGCAAGATCCCGGACGGTGGTCGATGGCGCTTATCGAAGAAGCGGAACGACATTTGGCCGAAGCGTCGCAGGAGCGTCGCCCAGGCCGGTTTCAACTGGAGGCAGCGATTCAGTCGGTGCACGCGGAACGCGCACGAAGCGGCCGCACGGAATGGGCTGCGATCGCGCTGTTTTATGAGCAACTGGTGCGTATCTCTGCCACGATTGGTACGCGGACCGGGTATGCGGCAGCGCTGGCCGAAGCGAGAGGGGCGGAAATTGGGTTGGCGGCGCTGGAGAGAATCGACCCGGCCGCAGTGGGCGCCTATCAGCCCTATTGGGCTGTGCGTGCCCACCTGTTGCAGCAGCTTGGAAGAGTGCAGGAAGCTCGGGACGCGTTCCAACGGGCGATAGGTCTGGCTGAAGACCCTGCAGTGCGGCGGTTCTTGCTCGAGCGACGAGGCTAATTTCTCCCAATTTTCTTTGTGATTGCTGTCGAAATGCACCCTCCTGGCTCGTCACCCCAATAGAGGCGGACACCCTGCGAGCCGTCCGGAGGCGAACGATGTGCCCATTTTGTTGGGAGGGCGTGGGATTAGCGGTGGCGTACATTGTCTCGACGGGCGGCTTAGCGGCGTTGGCGGTGAAGGTGTCGGCGACACGAAGGAAAAATGACGAAGATACGCCGAAATCGGGCGAAAGGAGCAAGGACCATGGCAACGAGCAAGATCGCGATTCCTAAGGTGGTGTCGAGGGAGGAATGGCTGGCGGCGCGCCGGGAGTTGCTGGCGAGGGAGAAGCGGTTGACGCGCGAGTACGATGCAGTGTGCAGCCAGCGGCGGGAACTGCCGTGGGTGAAAGTGGAGACGGATTATGTGTTCGATGGACCCAAGGGCAAGGAGCGGCTCGCGGACTTGTTTCAAGGGCGCAGCCAGCTGATCGTGAAGCACTTCATGTTCGGGCCAGGATGGCAAGAAGGGTGCGTGGGGTGCTCGTTCGGGTCGGACCATGTTGGGGGTACGTTAGTTCACCTGGAGCATCACGACGTAACGTTTGTGGCAGTGTCGCGCGCGCCGTTTGCGGAGCTCGAAGCGTTTCGCAAGCGAATGGGTTGGCAGTTCCATTGGGTGTCGTCGTTTGAGAGTGATTTCAACTACGACTATCACGTGTCTTTTAGGGAAGAGGAAGTGGCGCAGGGGAAAGCGTTCCACAATTTCGAGGTACGCGAATTGCAGTACAAGGTCGAGGAAACGGCTGGGTTAAGCGTTTTCTACAAAGATGCTGCCGGGGACATTTTTCATACGTATTCGTGTCATGCGCGCGGCGACGAAGGCGGCTTGACGACATATTTTTATCTGGACCTGACGCCCAAGGGCCGCGATGAGAACGGTCCGACGTTTACGCTGGGCGATTGGGTGCATCATCATGACCGCTACGAGGCGGGCGGACATGTGGCGCCGTCGGGACGCTATGTACCGGAAGGCGAGAGCAAGGTGTGATACAGGGGCGCTTAGCGGCGGTTTGCCTGGAGTAAAGCGCGGAGGCGGGAACGTTCCTCCAACTCAATATCCACAATTTCAAATGCCACCATTTCCGATCGCGAATCGCGCAAGAACAATTTCGCGTTTAAGCTGCGCAGCCCCGTCTTGATGCGAATCGTGGCGGGCGTGCCGTGGAGGAGATGGTGCTCACAGGAACAAAGACCACCCCCAAGGCTGAGTTGCCGGATCGCGACGGAATAGGTGCCGTCGGCCGTGGTTATCTTTGCGGGCAGGGCCCTGCGGAGTTTCACTCTGGGGTAGTAGCGCTGGCGGACGCCGGGGGCTTCATTGTCTGGATCGAAGGGGATTGGTTCAAGATCGGCCTGCGTGAATTTAACGGTGGAGAGCACGGCTTTGGCTGTCTGCGGGTCAATTTTTTGCAGAGACTGCGCCGCCACGACGCGCAGCTCTTTCGGAGACAGCGTGTTTCGATATTCCTTGGAATTGACCAGTTGCTGCAAGAGCGGCACGGCTTCCTTTACACGCAAGCGTCCGAGCGACTCAATGGCCTTGAGCTGCACATACGGGGCAGAAAGGGTAGGGAAGCTGCCGTTGGCGATGGCCACGAGGAGCGGTGCTGTCGCGGCATCTCCGCTCATGCCCATTTCATCAATCGCCAGAGGGACAACCAGAGGATCGAGAGCCTGCAGCAATTTTGCGAGCAGCATGGCGCGGCCGGGAGCTCCGGCCGCGGCGAGGTTTCTGACCACCATGTCTTGATACACGCGGTTCCATTCGTTCAATCGTGCAAGGAGAGATTTTTCGAGTGCCACAGGATCCAGGCGGCTCAGCAGCCCAACAAAGAGGGCCGCGGCAGCGGGAGGGCGCTTGCAGAAAGCTTCAACGAGGGCATGGGCGGCTTCCGGGCCGAGACCCTCGGCGAGGCGCAACAGGCGATCACGGTCGCGTCGCCGGACACGCCGCGTTATGGCGGTTGCCAGATGCTCGGCCGCTTCGAGGGGCATGCGTTGGAGCACTCCGATGAGTTCCGGGGAGGGCTCGGGGAGATGAATGGCTTCATCGAGGAAATTGGGAACGCGATTTTCGAGGCCAACGCGGGCGCGGAGGTCGCGGCCAAGCTCCGGGTGAGAGGTTTCGAGAGAATCAAATTTGGATATCAAACTCAGGATGGCGGGATAACGGCGGCGAGTAGCGGCTTCCTGTCCCAAAAGAACGAAAGTTCCGGTGAGCAGTTTCTGGAGGCGCGCATCGCTTTCCTGGGCAAGCGCGTCGCCAACATGCTCGATGGCATAGCGCAGCGCATTGCAGCCCGGAAAGGGAAAAAATCCGGCGAGTTCCTTTAGCCCGTGGGAGGTCTTCTGGCGAGCTTCCGAGGAACTGCTGTGGATGCAATTCACATAGTTTTCGAGAACTTGCTGAAGTTTTTCGGCGTTGGCTTGTTCGGCGAGTTGATCGAGGTATTGCTTAATGTAATTGGTGGGAACCCGCCAGGCTTGATCGGAGAGCAAGACCTCTAACTTGGCAGAATCCGGGGCAGTGGTCCAAAACTGTTGTTCGAGGGAGTCCGGTGGCCGCGCGATCTCAAAGCCCGTCTGCTTGATTTTTGTTTCGGTGGTGTCGAGGGCTTGCCGCAAAGTTTCCACTTCGCGATTCAGGCGGTTGAGCATGTCGGTCACGGCATCTACGCGGGAATCGCCTTTGGCGTAGCGATCCAGAGCGAGTTGCACGGCGAGGTGCTCCGCTACTTGTAACAAAAATGGAGTGTCTGGCCGCTTCTTGCCGCCTTGCACGAACTCGTTCACGGCCTGGTGAAACGATTTCTGGCTGGCTGTGGGCAAGCGCGAGACTTGTTCCTGCAGTTTTGCGGAATTGATCGCGGCTCCTGAACGCTCCTCATGCGCCAGTTGGCTCAACAGGTGAATCACGGCGCAGGTGTCCTCTTCGCTTGGTTCCGATGGGGACTCGCCTGGGTGCGACGTAGAGGCATCTGCATGTGCCATGGTGCCTGCGGCGTGCCCCGTGCCTGGTTCGGCCGGATTCTCGATGCCTGCGGCAAAGTGCCCCGGGCTAGTGCTCGTGCTTTCGGTGTTTTCGGTACCGGCTGTAACTTGACCGGCTGGCGTGTTCGTTCCCCGCGCCAAAGAGATCAGTTCGAGTAGCTTGTACGGGTCGTCCAGCACCCCCGCCATGTCGGAAGATTCACGCCCAAACGTGTTTGCCAGGAGTTGCGCCGCGACCGTCTTTTCGGGGTGCTCTGAACCGGCCGGGACGAAGCGGATCTCATCGATGGCAATGCCACACTGGGCTTCCGGCCCAAGGACTTGCTTCAATTTGTCGGCCAAGCCTTCCGGTTTCGACCCGCTTTCGGCGATGACGCGGATCATCTCGAGAAAGGCTTCGTTGGTTACTTGGGCAGTAAAGCTCACACTGGCGAGGTCGGCGCTGTCGAGGAATTGGGCGAAGCTCAGTTCGGCTGGTCCGGCTTTGATGGCCAGACCGTCGACGAGCAAGCGGTGATCGGACACAGCAAGCTGCAAGCCCTTTCTTTTTGCCTCGGCAAACACCGCTTGCAGATGGACCCAGGCATCGGACGCTTGCGCAACGGTTTGCGAGTGCGCCATACCGTACATGCGCGCGGATTTCAAAAGGATATTGAGGCTGCGGAGAAAGCCTCGCGCGGCCGGGCTTTGTAGTTCAACCGGTTGTGTCGACATGAGCTGGAGGTGCTGAACTGCTATGAGAACAGGATAGACCACGTAATCAAGGGCGTTGCGAGCGGGGGGAGGCTCTCAACGTATGAGTAAACAGGCGGCTTAGAGTTGCACTGGATTGGTGCAGGCAAAAATGTCGGCAGGATAGGAAGAACGATGCGTGCGGCGTTTGACTCGCTCGATGATTGACGGTTGTAACGCACGGAGGTTCACGCTGTTTACGGCCGGCGTGGTTGGAAATGAAATCGCCCAACAGGCCCGCCAGAAGAGACAATTCCTCGGTACCTTTTTTTGCTGCTGGGGTGTACCCTTTCGGAGTCTGATTCGTTTCCGCCGCGGATGCGCCCGGCCGCGACGTTGCAAAAGGTCTTAGGGATGTTTCGCTCGACTATGACCCAGGTTGTCGTTCTGCTGTTGGGCGCAGCTCTGGTTGGCACACGTGGCTTAGCCCAGTCCAAGGCGCCGCTCGCTACTATCACGGTGCAAGTGCAGACGTTCGGGCGACCTCGCGCGGACGTACCCGCGACGATCGTGGTCCATTCCGAAGATCTGGGCTCCGATCTGTCGACGGTGGTCGATGGACCTTCGAACACGGTTTTCCCGAATCTTCCACCGGGGCCATATAACGTGCGGGTTTCAAGTGCACAACTATCGCCCGCGCAACTGGACTTTACACTTTCCCCGGGGCAATCGATCGAACTGTCGCTCATCCTGGACCATGTTTTCCCACTGATGCTCGAGGCGCGCCACGGGGACCTTTCTGCCGCCGCGCTGAATGACGAACTGCCTGTTCCCGGCTACGAGGCCACAGTCGAGTCATTTCTGCCCGACTTGCATAAGCCGGTTGCCGACCCTTCCTCTTCCCTGACGGCCTGCTCATTGGACCAAGTGCTGCCTCGCGTGTCTGTCCACGCCCGCGAATTTGTGGACAACGTCAACCGCATCACCGCGACGGAGATTCTGGAACTGGAACGCTGGCACCGTAACGGGAAGCTGGAAGGAAGCTCGCACCATAAAGTTGTTTACGTGGCGGACATTGAGCTTCAGGATTCCCGGTATTTGACTGTGGATGAATATCGCGAGGGCCAGGAGATTCCCAGCGGATTCATCAAGGCGGTGGGATCTCCATCGCTGGTGCTGATCTTCCATCCGCTGCATGTGGACGAGTTCGCGATAAGCTGCAGAGGGCTGGGTAGCTGGAATGGCACCGCGGCCTATTTGTTGGAATTCCAGCAACGTGCCGACCGGCCGAATACCATGAGCGCGTTTGCGACCAGCAAGGGCGATTACAACGTGAATTTGAAGGGCCACGCATGGGTCGATGCCACTACGTTTCAGGTGATTCACCTGGAAACCGATCTGGTGAATCCGATTCCGGATTTAATGCTTGATTCCGAACACCAGTCTCTAAACTATGGTCCCGTGGCTTTTGCGAAACGCAATATCAGTTTGTGGCTTCCTCAGTCGGTGGACATCTCGGTGCATCTCGGCAATAAACAATTCAGCGCTCGCCATCATTATTCTGACTACCAGCTGTTTACGATCGACACCGGGCAGAAGATTAGTAAGCCCAAGGAGGGTTCCAACTAAATCAGTCTGTATTTGCTGGTGCACGTCCTTTGCGTGTCTGGGAGTCAAGCCATGAAGCATTTGCACGGAAGCGCCGATTCCGATTCGTCAGAATGCTGGCCGGAACTGGCATTTGATTCGTGGAAGGAGACCTGCGCCACGCTGCACATGTGGATGCAGATCGTCGGGAAAGTGCGACTGGCCCTTGCGCCGGCGACGAACCACTGGTGGAACGTGCCGCTGTATGTCAGCGCGCGCGGGCTGACTACGTCGCTCATTCCCTACGGGACGAAGTCGTTTGAGGTTGAGTTTGATTTCGTCGAACACCAGCTGCGAGTAGATGCCAGCAATGGCCAGGGCGAGCAGTTGAAGCTTGCCCCACGCTCGGTTGCTGATTTCTACGCGGAGTTCATGGCCATGCTGAAACAACTTGGGATAGAGGTCGCCATCTGGAAGATGCCGGTAGAAGTTGCTGATCCGATTCCGTTCGACAAGGATCACACGCACGCATCGTATGATGCGGCCAGCGTACTCAAGTTTTGGCGCATCCTGGTTTCCACGGACTACGTGTTTAAGGTGTTCTCGACCCGGTTTATCGGTAAAACCAGCCCGGTGCATTTTTTCTGGGGAAGCTTGGACCTGGCGGTGACGCGATTCTCGGGCCGGAGGGCTCCGCCGCGAAACGACGCCGATCCCATCCTGAAAAAAATCATGGCTGAGGCCTACTCTCACGAAGTGATCAGCGCTGGTTTCTGGCCCGGCGGCGGGGGCACGGACGATGCGGCGTTCTATTGCTACGCAGCGCCACAACCGGTGGGATTCGAAAAGCAGGCACTGCGTCCGAAGCAAGGGTTTTATAACTCAGCGATCGGCGAATACGTTCTGATGTATGAGGACCTACGGAAAGCGAGTTCCCCTACGGCAGCGCTGCTTGAGTTTCTGCAGAGCACTTATGATGCGGGAGCAAACACGGGCAAATGGGATCGAGAGGCGCTCGAAAAGTCTCGAGAGTTGGCTTCCGATTAGTCTGGATGAAGCGCCCGCCTCGGCAGGCGGCCGCTACACTCGCATGTGAAGGATTTAGCTCAGCCAATTGCGGATAGGCCTACGGGAACATTTTGATCGCTCAAGACGCGTTCGTAGTAGCGCTCGTACATGGGAATCACGTCGTTGGCGCAGAACTTCTTTCGTGCATCTACGCGGGCTTGCTGCCCCATAGAGCGACCGCGGTCGGCTCGCGACAACAGCTCCATGGCATACTTGCCCGCGGTTTTCACGTCACCGGGTTCCACCAGATAGCCATCCACGCCGTGCTCGACGACTTCGGGAACGCCCCCGGTATTGGTAGCGATTACAGGCACCTCGCAGGCCATGGCTTCCAATGCTGCCAGCCCAAACGACTCCAATTGGGAGGGCAACAAGAATAGATCGGCCTGGCCGAGCTTTTCGCGAATCCCGTTCTGTTTTCCGAGGAAGATCACATCCTTCGCTACGCCCCGCTGGCGAGCCAACTCCTCGGCAGGTTCGCGGTCTGGTCCGTCGCCGATCATCACCAGCTTGGCTTTCATCTTTTCGCGCACAAGTGCAAAGATTTCGACCGCATCCAAAATGCGCTTCACCGGCCGGAAATTGGAGAGGTGCATCAGGATTGGTTCGCCGTCTGGCGCCCACTCCGCGCGCAATGCGGGATTCGCATGGCGGCTGTAGAGGTCGCAGTTCACGAAATTCGGAATGACCTCGATGGGGCGCTTGATTCCAAATTCATCCAGCGTGTGGCGGTAAAGATAATGGGAGATGGAGGTGACCCCATCGCTCTGTTCGATCGAGTAGCGAGTAATGGGCAAGAAATTCGGGTTGTTTCCAACGAGGGTGATGTCGGTGCCGTGCAAAGTGGTAATAAAGGGCAAGCGGCGCGGAGCCGCCATTTGCCGCGCCAGAAGAGCGCTGACCGAATGGGGAATGGCATAGTGCACATGGAGAATGTCGAGCGATTCGGTCTCGAACACCTCAAGCATCTTGACCGCCAGCGAAAGCGTGTATGGCGAATGGTCAAACAGGGGGTATTGCACCACAGCCGCTTGGTGAAAGTGAATGTGGGGATCGTCGATTTTCATTCGAATGGGCGGCGCATAGGTAATGAAGTGGACGTCGTGTCCGCGCGCCGCCAGTTCCTGCCCCAACTCTGTCGCCACTACACCCGACCCGCCATACGTTGGGTATCCTGTTATGCCTATGCGCATTATGGCCCTCGACTTTGATGGCGCGCCTCCGTACCTGTACATCGGGCTCGCTTGCGGATGGCCAGCCTGAATGCTAGAGTCGCGCGAACCGCAGGCCTGAACTCCTGCCAGCGGAAATAGTACACCGTTTAGACGTAGAGTTGGGGGCCTACGTGACACGCCTGGCAGGTAAAATCGCTGTAATAACTGGAGGCGGAAGCGGCATCGGGCGAGCAATTGCGCTCGCTTTTGGCCGCGAAGGTGCCAAAGTGGCGGTTCTGGGGCGCACGCAGAGCGCCTTGGACACGGTGGTAAAAGAGCTAGCTGGATTAGGTGTTCAAGGGCTGGCGGTCAGGTGCGACGTCAGCGGTAGGAGCGACACTGTGAACGCGGTGGCGGCCGTGGAAAAGGCTTTCGGAGGAGTCGATGTTCTGGTGAACAATGCTGGCGTTCTGAGTGTTTCAACGGCCGAGAGCATCTCGGAGGAAGAGTGGGATCGCGTTATCGCGACGAACCTGAAAGGACCCTTCTTGATGTCTCGGGCGACGCTTCCAGCGTTTCGGCGCGCCCGGAGGGGCTCCATCGTGAATATCGGCTCAGTTTTAGGCTTGGTTGCCATGAAGGATAGAGCGGCCTACTGTGCCTCCAAGGGAGGACTGACGCTGCTGACCAAGGCTATGGCTCTCGACCATGCCCACGAAAACATCCGCGTGAACTGTATCTGCCCCGCTATTGTAGAAACCGAGTTGGTGGGGGGGTTATTCGACGAGACGGAACAGGGTAGAAAGGCGCGAGCCGCCAGAATTGGTACACTTCCTCTGGGAAGATTCGGCACACCGGAGGATGTGGCCGAGTTGGCTGTTTTCCTCGCTTCTGACGAATCTTCCTGGATGACCGGGACGGCAATCCCCATCGATGGAGGCTTATCCGCTTATTAGGAGAGCGAGTTGGATGACGCGAAAACTGACAAAGGAAGAAAAGAGGGTCACAGAGCTGGTGCGCCAGCGCATGCGGGAAAGCAAATCTTCGGAATTGTTGGGATTTGAGGTAGAAAGTGTCCAGGACGGCAGGGCGATTTTTCGGCTCGATGTTCGTCCGAGGCATAAGCAGATCCACGGGGTGGTACACGGGGGGATTCTGGCAGCATTAGCAGACACAACGGCTGCGATTGCGGCATACACGGCGGTACCACGAGGGGTGGAACTGGCCACGTTGGAACTGAAGATCAACTACATGGAGCCGGTGCCGGGTGGCCGGGTGAAGGCCGACGCCCGTGTGTTGCGCAGCGGACGCAATTTTATAGTAACGGAATGTGAGATTTACAACGAATCGGGGTCGATGGCGGCGAAGGCACTCTTGACCTTTTCCGCCGCCGCAGGCCACAGCATCCGCAAGTGAACTATTCGTCGCCTTCGCCGTCTTTGTGTACGTAGCGAATGTGGCGCTTGAAGACCATGAGGTTGGGGGCGCCCTCGCGCGTCAGCTTGATGCAGTCGCGGTCGTACCATTCGATCACGCCGTGAAGGACTTCGCCCGAGTCAAGCACCACGGACATGGGGGTGCGACTCTGCATCTGCTTCACCCAGTAAAAATTTTCTGCGTGGGTAATTTCCGGGGGAGCGGGCTTCTTACTGGGCAAGGGGCCGCCATTGTGTTGAGGCCGAGGAGCAGGTGGCTCCTTGGCTTCCGCGAAACTAGGACGGAACATACGGCGATTCACCATGACTGCTCCTTCTGTAATGGAAAGTGGTTCCTGTCCCTAAGATGCGTCGGGCGGGTTTTGGGTTTCGCCTATTATCGCCTACTGTAACGTTGTAGAGACAAATTATTTTAGCGTGGACGGTGACGCGGCCTGAAGAGCCAGAGAAGCTGCAAGCGCGTCGAGTCCGAGTTGGCGGCTGAGGTTACGGCGCAAACCACGGGCTAATTCGTCCAAAGCGGCAAGCGCTCGCTGGATCCAATCGGCGTCCACGGAGCGCGCCAAAGGTTCCAATTCCTTGGCCAAATGGGGATTTCGCAACATGGGCATGCGAACGGCGGCATTCAATTCCAATAAATCGGAGAGCAGGCCGTAGAAAATCGATAAAAGCTCTTCGAATGAGGACTCCCGGTCTTTGGCGAGCGCTGCGGTGTCTGCAAAAAGCTGTGAGAAACCTTGCCCATGCGCCGCGCGTTGCAGCACTCGCAAAGCCGCTTTGCGCTTCTCGACGGCTTCCTCCAAGTCCAGTTCTAAGGCCAAACCTGGGCTTCCTTCGGAAAGTTGCGCCGCCAGCTTCAGTTCTGAAGGCTTGAGCTTCGAATGGGTCTTCAGAATTGTTTCCACTTCGTCGACCGGCAGCGGGGTGAAGTGGAACTGCATGCATCGGGAAAGGATCGTGGGCAGCAAGCCGGACGACGAGGGTGCAGTGAGGATTAAGGTTGCCGAAGCGGGGGGCTCCTCTAGGATTTTGAGGAATACGTTCTGAACGTTCGAGTTCATAGTCTCCGCGCTGTCGAGAATAAACACGCGGCGGCGACCGCCCGGTCGGAAGTAGGCGGCCCGCTGCACCGCCCGGACCTGCCCGATACGTAACATCGGCCGGGCTACCGGGCTCTTCAGGCGGACGGGATCGGGAACAAGCGCCCAGACATCGGGATGGCTCTGCAGAATTAATGGTATGCGCTCGACCGTGGCGGCATCGGCGCTGTCGCCGCGCTCGGTCAAGCCCTGCTCAATCAATTTTTGTGGGTCGGCAAGTTGGAGAATCTGCAGGCAAGTGGCGCATTGGCCGCAAAAGTCGTCGGTCAGGCGCTCGCAGTTGGCGGCTTGGGCAAACATGCGCGCCAAAGTGAATTTACCCACGCCACGGGGCCCGGTGAAGAGAAGGGCATTAGGGACACGCGAGGAACGCAGGGTGCCACGCAGAGCGGCCACAATTTTCTGGTTCCCAAGGAATTCCGCAAATCCCATCTTCAGCCTTTTTTCACCGCGCCGACAAGCGGCAATACCGCCGACAGAACTTCATGCGCGATATCCTCGGGCAAGCGCAGCGCATTGTTCTGCGCGTCGTAGCACTGGATTGTCGCCCAGGGACGGCTGCGTGAAAGCATGTCATACATCTCGGCAGCGTCTTCCAAGTGGCGCAGGCTATTCTCCTGGATGTCGTGGGTGGCGCGGGTGTACTGGCGTTCCGCCTTTTGGGCAACCAACATTTGCGCCTGACTGGGAGGAACGCGCAGGTAAAGGATCATGTCTTCGCGCGGCAAACCGTAGATCGAGTATTCGAGGTGTTCAATCCAACGCAGGAATTCGGAACGCTTCTCAGGCGTGGCGCGCGCAACCTGGTGAGCCAGGTTCGAGGACACATAGCGATCCACGAGTACGACTTTTCCCTCATTCAGCACGGATTCGATGCGAGGTTTAGCTTCGAAGCGATCGCCGGCATAGAGCAGAGCCGAGAAGTGAGGGTCTACGGCCTGGAGCGGGCCATAGTCGCCATTCAGGAATTTCCCAACCATACTTCCGAACCACGAGTCGTATTGGGGGAAACCCGTGGCATATACCGACAAGCCTTGTGCGGCGAGGGCATGTTCCAAAAGCTTGGCTTGGGTGTGCTTACCGCTGCCATCAATCCCTTCGATGGCGATGAGTATTCCGCGAGTCGTCATTTGGATGTGCGACGAATGGTGGGGGAGGCCACTCGTGTAGCAAGTGTAACCGGAGAACGGGTAGCTCGCAATGAAAGGAGTGAAGTTCGTTTTCCGGAGAGCAAGGGCGTAATGCTTGGCCATGTTACGATTTCAGAAGCGCACGTGCCGACATGCTCGCGAACATACAGGAAAACCTGCTTCGAGTGAAGGAACAGATCGCTATTGCAGCCCATCGCGCCGGACGGCGCGAAGATGAGATTACGCTGGTTGCCGTTTCCAAGACGCATCCGGCCGAGCATATTCAGAAGGCTTACGAAGCGGGGTTGCGGCATTTTGGCGAGAATCGCGTCCAGGAATGGGAAGGAAAACGCGGCGAGGTTTCGCAGTTATCCGCGACGTGGCACTTGATCGGCCATTTGCAGAGCAACAAGGCAAACAAGGCTGTGAATCTATTCCATAGCATTGATTCGGTCGATGACTTGGCCTTGGCGCAAAAGTTGGACCGGGCATGCGGCAGTGTTGGGCGTGAACGGCGATTGCGCGTTTTGCTGGAAGTGCACATGGGCGGGGAGGAGACGAAAAGTGGAGCATCCGAGGATGATGTGCCTGCGCTCGCTGAACAGGTCCTGAATTTGCCGAAACTGGATCTGGCCGGGCTCATGTGTATCCCGCCGTTTCTAGAAAATATGGACGAAGTGCGGCCCTATTTTGCGCGGCTTCGCAATCTGCGGGATCAACTCGAAGTACGGTTAGGAAGAAAATTGCCGGTGTTGTCGATGGGAATGTCGCACGATTTTCAGGCAGCGATTCAGGAAGGCGCAACCGAGGTGCGGGTAGGCACAGCACTTTTTGGTACCCGACCTGTCAAAGGGTGAATCGAATCACGAGGAGCGAAGACTACAAATTCTCTATGCAACTGTTCACACCGTTTCGTCTACGTGGCACGGAACTTAAAAATCGCATCGTTGTTTCGCCTATGTGCGAGTATTCGGCCAAGGATGGCCATGCTACGCCATGGCATCTTGTGCACCTGGGAAGCCGTGCCGTAGGAGGTGCCGCCCTAGTTTTTACGGAAGCGACCGCGGTGAGCGCCATTGGCCGAATTTCGCCGCAGGACACGGGGATCTATTTGGATTCGCATGTCGAAGCGTGGGCGCCAATCGTGAAGTTCTTGCATGAGCAGGGCAGTCTTTCCGGCATTCAATTGGCACATGCGGGCCGCAAGGCGAGTACGGACCTCCCTTGGCAGGGCGGCAAGCCGATTCCATTGCACGATGGCGGTTGGACGCCGGTGGGCCCGAGTGCTCTCCCTTTTGATAATGGGTATACCGTTCCGAAAGCGCTTTCGCTTGAGCAAATCGAGCAAGTGGTGGCTGACTTTGTGACGGCGGCGCAACGCGCGCTGCAGGCGGGCTTTGAGGTGGTGGAAATTCACTCGGCTCACGGCTATTTGTTGCATGAATTTCTGTCGCCGTTCGCCAACCAGCGGAATGATGAATACGGGGGCAGCTTCGAGAATCGGATTCGACTGGTATGTCGCGTGGCCAAGAGCGTTCGCGAAGTCTGGCCGGAAGGGAGACCGGTGTTCGTGCGCATTTCCGCGACGGATTGGAAAGACGGCGGCTGGGATTTGCCGCAAAGCATAGAACTGGCGCGCCAACTGAAGGCCGTGGGCGTGGATTTGGTGGACGTTTCGAGTGGCGGCGCGATTCCAGACGCGCGCATTCCGTTCGGACCGGGCTACCAGGTTCCTTTTGCCGAGGCCATTCGGCGCGAGGCGGGGATTGCCACAGGGACAGTCGGGATGATCCTGGAACCAGCGCAGGCCGACACGATCATTTCTACTGGCCAGGCAGACGTGGTGCTGCTGGCGCGGGAAATGTTGCGCGATCCATACTGGCCGAGACGTGCGGCGCAGGCACTCGGCGCAAAACTTAAACCTCCGGTGCAATACGAAAGAGCCTGGTGAGCGGTGAGTCTATTGTCGTTTAGCGTGGATCAAGCGCGAGGCACAGTGGCGTTTTCGGTCCGTGTACAACCGCGCGCCAGTCGTGATGAAATTGCCGGTGTGGTGGAGGGCGCGATGAAGATTCGATTGTGCGCGCCGGCGGTGGAAAATCGCGCGAATGAAGCGCTAGTCGAGTTTCTCGCCGACGTTTTGAAAACCTCCAAATCCGCTGTTAGAATCCGGAGCGGTGAGCAAAGCCGGAACAAGCGTGTGGAAATCTTCGGCGTAACCCCGCAACAGATTGAAAGCTTGCTGCAGACCGAAGCGTAGGTGGTCCGGCTGCTAACGGAAGGGAACTGTTCCCATGAAAGTCGATATCGGCGAGATGCAGAAGGATTTGCGCGGAGCCAAGCTGGACGGCTGGCTGTTCTATGATTTTCGCGGGCGCGATCCCATTGCGCTGCGCATTCTGGATTTGCCGCCGGGCATGCGCACACGCCGGTGGTTCTATTTTGTGCCGGCGAAAGGCACACCGAAGAAACTGGTGCACAAAATTGAGGCAGGGGCGCTGGCGGCGGTGCCCGGAGATACGCTGTCCTATGCCGGACAAAAAGAGTTGCGCGACAACTTGAAGAAAGCTCTGGGCAGAGCGAAGAAAGTGGCGATGCAATATTCACCAAAAAACGCGATTCCCTACGTGGCGATGGTGGACGCCGGGACGGTCGAATTGGTGCGGAGCCTCGGCGCGAAAGTGGTTACTTCGGCCGACTTGGTGCAGAAGTACGAAGCTTCCTGGAGCAAGGAGCAGCTGGAATCGCATCTTGCGGCCGGACGCGAAATTGACCGCATTGTGCGCGAAGCGTTTGCATATACCGCGAAATGCGTGAAGGAAAAGAAGGCCATCAACGAATACGATGTGCAGCAGTTCATCCTGAAGAAATTTGGGGAAGCGGGGATTGTGACCGAGGAAGGGCCGGATGTGGCAGTGAACCAGAACGCCAGCGATCCGCACTACGGGCCAACACGCGAGAAGTCGTCGCCTGTGCGCGAAGGGGACTTGCTGCTGCTGGATGTTTGGGGCAAACAGAAAAACGCTCCGAATAGCGTTTATTACGACATTACGTGGATGGGCTATCTGGGCGCTGCGGTTCCGGAAAAATATGCGAAGGTGTTTCGCGTGTTGCGGGATGCGCGCGACCGGGCTGTGGAGTTGATTCTTTCCAGCGTAAAGGCCGGCAAACCGCTGCAGGGTTGGCAGGTGGACAAAGCCGCGCGAGCGGTGGTGGAGAAGGCCGGTTACGGGAAATACTTCTTTCACCGCACCGGGCACAACATTGGCATGTCGGTGCACGGGAACGGTGTCAACATGGATGGGTTGGAAACGCAGGATGAACGCCATTTGATTCCGCAAACCTGCAATTCGGTGGAGCCGGGAATTTACTTGCCGGAATTTGGCATGCGCAGCGAAGTCGATGTATATGTGGATAATGGGGAAGCGCGAGTGACCGGGGCAGTGCAGACCGAGATTCTGCCGCTGCTCGCGTAGATAGGAACTTTTAGCAAAGGCATGCCTGACGAAAACAACGAAATAATGCAAGCCCAAGAGAGCGAGCCACCTGCCGCGATTGCGGAGGGCCCGCCGGCGACAGCTTCTGCGAATGAGGGTGGTTCCGAGGCGAAAGCCTGGGGCGTGGCGATCGCGGGTTGGCTGATTCCTGGCCTGGGCCATGCCCTGCAACGCATGTGGGGACGCGCGCTGGCAGTCTTTTTGTGCGTGGGAGTGCTAGTGGTGGTTGGCGCTTCCATGCGCGGCAACCTGTTTACATCGAATGGGAACGATGCGTTTGATACGCTGGGCTACGTGGCGGACCTGGGCTCTGGCAGCTTTTATTTTCTGGGGCGCGCGGTGGAACGGAACGGCGCCGACGTTTCGCATGCGGGCGGGGACTATGGAACGCGGTTTTTGGCGACCGCCGGCGTGCTGAATCTGCTGGCCGCGCTGCACGCGTACGAGGCGGCACGAGGCCGCAAAGCATGATTCCACAGGGGCCGATTACGTTGACGCACATGCAGGCGTTTTTGCTGTTCGCCGGGGTGATCTCGATTGCATTTGGTTTTCTGGGGCGGCGCCAGCCCAAGGATCGCGTGCGCTATATTCTGTGGACGTTCGTGTTGTTCCTACTGATCGGCATCGGAATCGGCTGGGCCATGTATCCGTTTTCGCGTTGATTCTGTGGACAGAAATGCGCGGCGGAGAATTGACAGTGATTTTCTGCGGATGCTATCGTGAATAAAAGAGCCGAGGTAGCTCAGTGGTAGAGCAGCCGATTCGTAATCGGCAGGTCGTGGGTTCAACTCCCACTCTCGGCTCCAGTATCCCCTTGAATTGATTCGCATTGCGCGAGTCAATTAACTGGCCCCTCCGGAATTGTTGCACTTTCGTTGCACACTCCCAATTTTTCGCTCAACGCATCCATTGCACTCACCTGCGATTCGCCCACGCTCTTAACGTACACGTTCATCGTGAGGCCTACGTTGCTATGACGGAGAATCGCTTGAATAGTCTTATCGTCCACACCCAAGGTGTGCAGGTTCGTCGCCAAGCCGCGCCGGAATGCGTGCCAGCCGTGCCATCGAAGGGTTTTGTCCAGTTGAAACATATGGCCCTCGGGAACG